>CALAUG010000001.1 GCA_937892155.1 uncultured Bacteroidales bacterium
TCTCCCTCCTGGAGTTGTACTCCTTGATCAATGCGGACATTTCCCTGTGAACATTCTCCGGCAGGCAGGTCTCATTGCCACCTACCTCGTTCGGCAATTTCTTATACTCTCCTACATTGAACCACGGTTTCGTGCTGTCTGATGTGCCTGTTTTCAGGGTTCTGTGAATCTCCTTGACCAGACCTTCTGTCAACTTGTCCTGAGCCTTGTCGATAATGAGGTCTATGCACCGGAAATGATTCACTGTCTCCACTATATCATCCACATTTACCGACTCGTCTGAAATACCGATGGTGTTGGTTTCAAAGATATATCTCGTCTGGTCGTGGGACAGCCGGCTGCCTTCAATATGGTTGGAATTGTATGTCAGATCAATCTGCGTCCTGTGATAGATTCCTCCTTTCATTCCTGACGACTTCTCTTCCCTCAGCCTTGACAGAAGGGGGGAACATTTCAGCGCCCTGGCATTGATTCGTGGGGGAATATTTGCATCATCAGGAACATTCCAGGTCTTCCCTGTGAGGAAAGCTCCTGCAATCTTCCCGGAGGCACACCAGTTCCTGGCCGTCCTCTCGGACACATTATGTTTTGCTGCAAATTCACTTACTGAGATAAAGTCCATATCGGCTAGAAATATTGATTGTTCTTATGCAAAGATAATCAATCTTGCCGTTATCGGCAAAATTAGGGCACATTATTTATTAGTTGTCGGCCTCATAAGTTATACAAAACTTACATTCTTAGCGAATTCTTTACACCTTCCCAAAAAGGTCATCCATGGTAATTACCCGCTGGACCTTTCCGCTATACATGTTGGTTTTCAAACCATAAGTCGTCACAATAGTAGTTTGAATATTCTTTTTGTTTTTCGTGGCACGCGTCAGTGCTTCTATCTTAGCCCTCAGTTTTGCATCATAGTCTTTATCAATCATGAATTCATCCCTTGTAAACTTCATCTCACAAAGGTTCACGACACGATCTGCCCTATCGATGAGCATATCAATCTGTGCTCCTGAGGATTCATTCTCCCCTAAAGTCTTCCACGGGTATATCTCTGATTGAACTCCGGAAATACCGAGTGCGGCACGTATCTGGTCCTGATGCACAAAACATACATCCTCAAACGCAATTCCCCTCCAACTGTTCAACTTGGGCGAGTTTTGATTATCATACCAGTAGTGAGGATTATTAGTAGGATTCCTGCTTACAAAGCCCAGATAAAACAAACAGAACATATCTGTAAGCTTATAATACAAATTCCTCTTAGTCTCCCCAAAGTTGTAGTACGTCGTCACTAAGTCACTTTTTACAAGAGCCTTCAGCATATCGCTGAGAGTCCCACCTTCCGTTATTCCGGTTTTCTCCGAGATCTGAGGCCTTGTAGCGCCATATCTTAATGACGACAGGTATTCTACAATCTTCCTGTAGTTCTTGTTGTCAGCAAAAAGAGAAGTGAATAAACGGTCATATTCGGAACCCAGGAAGCCACCTTCACTGAAGAAAACAGCATCAATATTTTCAGCAAGCGACCTCCCTGGCTCAAAGAAGGACATATAATATGCCACGCCTCCCATCATCATATAAGTCTGCACGATATCGTAACGGTCCATGGTAACATTTCTGGACTCAAGATAACGCTGTGTCTCACTCAAAGTGAATGGATGCATATGCATTTCACGGTTTGTTCTGCCGTACAAGCCACCATTGTTATTAATAAGCTTATCCAACATCCAGGTTGTAGCACTACCACAGACAATCAGCAACAGATTATGCTTTCCACAACCCCAATCATTCCAGAAGTGTTCAAATGCTGACATAAAGCCGGACCTGGGAGTATCTAGCCATGGCATTTCATCAATGAAGACCACCATCTTCTTCTTGAAACGTTTCTTACTTAGGAAATCCTCCAACTTGTGAAATGCATCAAACCAGTCCTTAAGTGGTCCATCCAACCTGGCACCATATTTCTCCATGGAATGAGCAAATTCATCCAGCTGTATCCTATAAAGGAGTTTCTCGTCTCTTTCCTTGAACTCCAATGGTGATACGGCTGTATGCTTAAAAGCAAAGTTGTCATCAAAATACTCACAAATGAGAAAAGTCTTTCCTATTCTCCTTCTTCCATAAACGGTTAAGAGTTGAGACGTAGGTTCCATTAAAAGCCGGTCGAGCATCGCCTGCTCTTTTTCTCTAGCTATGATAAGTGATTTCATATCTAAATAATTATTCAGCCGCGAATATATCAGATTTGGCATTAACGGCCAAATAATTTCATGCAAATTCCACCATATAAGCATAATCTGTCGCAGCCATGAAACTTACATGGGCAGAGCCGCCCGGCTCAAATTCTTCTCACCAATTGCGTTTCGTGTTTGAACTCAGGTGTCCGTTTGATCCGTGTGTGGCCGATGTGACCGATGAATACGGCCGCGCTTACAGCATTGATGTTCCACTGCTTGACAACGTGGGGGTCACGGGCCGATGGGGATGGTCCCAGGGATGTGCATGGCATTATTCCGGGGGTATGGTTCAAAAAC
>CALAUG010000002.1 GCA_937892155.1 uncultured Bacteroidales bacterium
GGATTGTTCTTATCCTCAACTTGTGTGATGAAAACCTTGGGCAGCACGAAAACCACGTCATTCACTTTCAGATTCGTGCAGTAGAAATAACCCACGCAGCCCACCTTCACGCCGTTGGCGGTTTCGGTGAGATAGGCCTGACTCACACACTGCTTTACCAGCGCGATGTTGTCGGCATTTGCATATTGGTATTCTTCAAAGAGGAGGATCATAATGAACTAATCATTTTTTTCGTTACCCATCTGTATCTCTTTCAGTTGTTTCACGGCTTTATCGAAATCGCTTTCCAATAGACGCATTTCACGTTCACGATAGATTTCAAATTCACGCTCGGCTTTTTCTATGGCTTCTTGATGAGAAATACTTCCATTGCCTTCGAGGATGTTCTTGCGCAACCGCAAAATCTGTTCATCGAGTGCAGCGATCCAATCGGCCATAGTCATTGGATTTTGTTCTAATGCTTGAAATTCAGCATAATCCAAAAATTGTGACGTAAGCAAATTAAGTCGTTGGAGTTCCAGTTCGGAAAGATAGTTCTTCGCAATTTTCACATCATCACGAGTGACATAGTTTCCTTTGAAGTTCGTCATCCCGACAAAGGGTTTCTCATTATCAACTCGTTCGTAGATGAGTTCCGCCGCTGTATGTTCGTGCACGGCGTAATGCATTTTGTTTTGGACTGTGGCAAAAAATCGTTTCGTCACATCAGCACGTGGGTCGTAATCGGTTGATGTGGCATAGATGTCCGTCACCTGCTGGTAGAAGTTCCGTTCGCTGCTGCGAATGTCTCGAATGCGTTGAAGCAGTTCCTTGAAATATCGGTTTCCACCTTGCTTCAGCCGTTCATCGTCCATCGTGAACCCTTTTTGGATATATTCATGCAGACGTTGTGTTGCCCAGCGGCGGAAACGCACTGCCACAGGCGATTGCACACGATAGCCAAGTGCGATAATCATATCCAAGTTGTAATGGTCGATTTCTCTTTGCACCTGACGATTTCCTTCTTGTCGAACTAACAAGAATTTCTTGTGAGTTGAAATATCTTCAAGTTCTCCATCAGCATATATTCCTTTTTGGTGAAGGCTGATATTCTGTTGAGTTGTATTATAAATCGCGGCCAACTGAGTTTGGGTCAGCCACACATCGTCTTCGGCGAAGCGAACGGTCACATTCACATTGCCTTCATCATCCTTATAGAGTATCAGTTTGTTTTCTTTGTCCATAAATCCTTTTATTGGTTTTGTCGGCGCAAAAATTCCATCATCTTGTTCTTGTCTGGCGTTGCAGTTCCCGCACACTCCAAGTGCCGCGGATGGCCATTGTTGCGTAAAAATCGTTTGCCATAATCACATTCTTTTTTTCAATCATTATTCAGCAATACAAGTAACATTTTATTCTTTCTCTTCCTCCGTCGGCAACAGATAATCGCTTGCCTTGGACGAGGAAATGGCCGATTTCCCGGTTTTGCTCTCCAACTGTTTTCGTGCAGCTTTTGCAACGCTGCCGCCACCTGTGCCATCCAGATTTTGAACGGTTCAGCCTTTGGTGACGGAATGGACTGGATAAGGCGGAAAAGTTGTTCTTGATCAGCGACATCCGTATTATATTTTTTCCCGTCTTTCGGTGAAACCATTTTCAGTTGGTTACAATTTGTAACCGACTCGTTTCCTTCTTTTATCAACCTATGCTTTAGGACTTTCCAATAGTTCTTTGCATGATCATAATCAGGTTGATCGGTAAGGATATGGCATACATCAACCACACAGAAGTACCATTGTTCAGTCTCAGAGTCCCAAACGGTGCGGACTTTTTTCTCCTCAAAAAGTTGTATTTCCTGTTTTTTCGTCATGCTTATTCATTTTTAAATGAATTAACGAACTGTTATTCTTTTTCTGTTTCAGCCGCCTCCGCCTTTTTCTTTTCTTCTTCACTCTTCACTTCCAGTTTCTTCATAAAACCAATCAACAGTTCTGTTGCGTTTTCCTTGAAGAGTTCGTTGAAAGAAAACTGATTCTCAATATCTTGCTCGTTTCCATTTTTCGTCTTTTGCACGAAGAATGGATTTGTTGAACCATACATATCCTTGCCCACTTCGCTCCAGAGGTAGTACATCACCTTGTTGATGAACGTCTTTTCGTCAACGCTCTTCCTGATGAAATACTCGCCCATCTGCTTGTCTTCGGAATCGGTAACGGACAGAATCTTTGCGTTGACATTTTTCAGAAAATCAGTCCACAAATAGTGATGCTTGTCATCAATAGTGATTGTGAACGTGTCAAAATTATCTTTAGGATCGTTCTTCTCCTTTTCCTTTTTGGTTTTCTCATAGCGAATAGACACATACTCCCAGTCCCATCTCCGCTTGAAGGCGCTGTCCATCGGGAAGAGAGACTGGTCGGAGGTGTTCATGGTGGCGAGGAGGTTGAGGTTGGGAGGCAGGCAGAGTTTGCCGTCTTTGATGCCTTTGCTGTCTGTGCCAAGATTTTGAACCAGATAGTTCTTCAAATCCTCGTCAATGTCTATGGGATATTCCGAATAACCGTTCTCTTTTCTGTCAAGCAGTTGGAACAAGTCTCCGAAAATCTGGGCGCAGTTGCCACGGTTGATTTCCTCGATGACGAGGTAAACAGGTTTGAATATTTCTTGTTCCGTCTCAGTTCCATCTTCTTTTTTCACTTTGACCGTCACCTTTTCATCTTTTGCAATAATTTTCCACGCCTCGATGTATGCTTTGGTGAAGACTTGGGGGATGAATTGATAAGTGATGGAATTCGTATTATTCGTAGCAGGATGCGATTCATAGCAAGACATACCGCCACGCACAACAGAATCATAGGATGTATTGCTCTTATATGCATCGTTAACCAAGTCCAAAACTTTTTTGCCATTATTTTGGATTTCTATAATACTGTCGTGATAATCATATCCAAATAATGTACACGCTTTTGTAATATTCACATTAGCAACATTAAGATACTCTTTAAGCTTATCCACCAATGTGTCGTAGTCCAGAATTGGCTGTTTTGCAACTGCAGTTTTCTCTTTCGTTGGTTTGTAACACCCCACAAAACTTGCATAATCGTAATCGGGATGAAATGTGGTGCGGAAGATGTTTTCCTCGGGCACACCTGCCAATTTTTCGCTTTTTACTTTGTGTGATTTCCCTGTGCCGGGGGCGCCGTAGAAGATTTGTTGGAGAGGAAAATTGAATGGCACAGAACGTTTCGTCTTTTGTGGACTATATTGCAGAATAGTATCTGCAAGTTTTGCTAATGTGTTTTTCAATGCTTCTTGAGAGATAATTATCTTTTGAGTATCATCTACAGAGTTCAAGATTGGTTCATTTCCCCACTTAATGAGTTTACTTAATGTAGAAAAAAGCGGTTTGGTTTGCACTGTGATCATGGCATTAGCAACTTCATCGGTAAAATATGCCGAACCATTATCTCGCCAATTTTTTTCAACATAGTCTTGAATGTTTTCAAATACATGAAGATTATTAAGAATGTCCTCTATGGTTTTTTTTAATGAATCTAAACTAATTTGAAAACATTTAACATTTCCTCGTCTCCCAGAATTGGAAAAAGTAATATATCCACCAGTTTCACCGAGTGAGGCGTTAAACTCTCCATTGAAATTTGCCAAATAGTCAATTAAATCCATAACCCTAATTCTTTAATAATTGTTTATTTATCTCTTGTGCTAATCTTTTAATTACTGGTACGGCAACACTATTACCAAATTGATGATAGGCTTCCTTTTTTGAAACCACAATATTAAATGGTGTCTGTTCATGAACCGTTGATTTGGTTTCAGAATTTTCCCATCCATTTCCTTCAATGTTATAACCTTGAAGACGACCAGCTTCAACAGGAGTCAACTTTCTTGGGTTCAGTCCCAATTCTGATTGGTCTATCA
>CALAUG010000003.1 GCA_937892155.1 uncultured Bacteroidales bacterium
TGAACCAGAACAAGAAAGGCGGCGACTACCACGGCACGAAGCTCCGCAACCGCGAACACGAGATTCTCTTTATGGACTTGCGCCAGTGGAACGAAAACCCGGTGAAGAACGAACAGAAGAAGAAGGTGCGTTTGCTGCCCGAGCAGATAGAGCGTGCCGCCGACATTTACCACACTTGGCAAGGCGAAGGTACCGATGGCGCGGCTTACGCTGTGCCGGAACTCTACCGCAGCGTGGGCATCAGCGAAATTGAAAGCAAGAACTGGACGCTCACGCCCAGCAAGTATATCGAGTTCATCGACCACGACTTGGACATTGACTATCCGGCAGAGATGGCACGCATACAGAACGAAATGAAACAGATTATGGCTGCCGAAAAACAGTCACAGAAAATGCTCGAAGAGGCATTCAGGGGAATTGGCTATGGCATTGAGTAATTTGGTATCTTTGCAAATTCATTAATGACAAAAACGACTATGGAACCGAATAACGAAATTGTAAAAACAGACAGCAATATTCCCTCGCATCAGTTCAACGAAGTGCTGGAAATGATTAAGGCAGCGAAGCAAAAGGTTTTTGCTGCCGTCAACACGTCATTGATAGACCTCTATTGGCAAATAGGTTGCTACATAAGCCAGCAAGTAGAAAAATCTGGCTGGGGCAAGTCGGTGGTGGAGGAACTGGCCGATTACATACGTACTCAGGAGCCAAGTTCCGAAGGTTTCTCCAAACAAAACCTATGGCGTATGAAACAGTTTTACGAGACCTATAAAGATGCCGATGAAAAACTCTCAGCACTGCTGAGAGAAATTAGCTGGACCAATAATTTAATGATAATGAGCTGTGCTAAATCGTTGCCCGAGAGGGTGTTCTATATGAATTTATGCAAGAGAGAGAGATTGTCATCGCGACAGTTGGAACGGCAGATTGACAGTGCTTTATTTGAACGTAGTCAACTTTCGCGGCCAAAACTCTCACCACTGCTGAGAGAAATTGAACCAAAGGCAGAAAGCATTTTCCGCGACCACTACGTGATGGAGTTTGTGGGCGAACAAAACGGCAAGCCTGAAAACACGTTCCGCAAAACTTTGATAGCCAGGATGCGTGATTTCATTCTCGAACTCGGAAAGGATTTCATCCATATTAAAGACGAATTTCATTTGCAGGTGGGGAACAGCGATTTTCGCATCGACTTGCTTTTCTACCATAGGGAACTGCAATGTTTGGTGGCTTTTGAACTGAAAACAGAGAAGTTTAAGCCCGAACATTTGGGACAGCTCAACTTCTATCTCGAAGCACTCGACCGCGATGTGAAGAAGCCCCATGAAAATCCCAGTATTGGGGTGCTGCTTTGCAAGAGCAAAGACGACGAAGTGGTGGAGTATGCACTTAGCCGCAGCCTTTCGCCAACCTTGGTGGCCGAATACGAACTGAAACTGCCTGACAAGGCCTTGCTGCAACGCAAAATGCAGGAATTGGCAGACCTGATAGACGACGAACAAGATTAACACTTCAGAACTATGACATTGAAGAAATACAAATTGGGCGAGCTGATACAACTCGAAGACGAAAGAAATTCCCCAGGCCTTTATTCCATAGATGATGTGAAAGGAATTTCTATCCAGAAGATATTTATTGAAACAAGGGCAGATATGCAAGGTGTATCGCTCACTCCGTATATCCTCGTAAAACCTGATTTCTTCGCCTATGTTACTGTCACTTCAAGAAATGGTGAAAAAATAACATTGGCTCATAACACAACTGAAAACACGTATATTGTTTCGTCATCCTATGTGGTTTTCAGTATCAAAAGAAACGACCTGCTTCTTTCTGATTATTTGTTCATGTACTTCAATCGTCCGGAATTTGACAGGTATTCGAGGTTCAATTCGTGGGGTTCTGCTCGTGAGACTTTCAGTTGGGAAGATTTTTGCGACATTGAAATCGACCTTCCTTCGCTCGACATCCAGCAGAAGTACGTGGACGTATATAACGCGATGTTGGCCAACCAGCAGACTTACGAGCGCGGCCTGGAGGATTTGAAACTCGTGTGCGACGGGTATATCGAGGATTTGAGAAGGAAAATGCCTTGTGAGAAGATTGGAGGGTATGTGCATCCGTACAACGTTAAAAATACAGAAGGCGAAATTACATTGGAGCAAGGAATAAATATTGAGAAGAAATTTATTACTCCACAAAGATCAAATGATAATTTTTACGGAAGAAAAATCGTTAGGACAGGACATATAGCTTATTGCACACAATTGAACAATAACAATGTTGCTGTCGCATTAAGAACCGGACCAGATTGCATTGTTTCGGGAGTCTATGATGTAATAGAATTAAACGACAAATGTAATCTTATGCCCGAATACCTGATGTTATGGCTCGTCCGTTCTGAATTCGGACGTTTCGTTTATTGGGCTTCTCAGGGAACATCGTATGAATTCCTAACCTATGAAAATTTAGCAAATTACGAAATCCCCATTCCCGACATTGAAATTCAGAAATCCATCGTAAACATTTACAACTGCTACATCGAGCGCAAACGCATCAACGAGCAGTTGAAAGCGCAGATTAAGGACATTTGTCCGATATTGGTAAAAGGGAGTATTGAGGAAGGGAGAAAGTGAAAAGAGAATAGTTTGTCCGGTGCTGGTGTGGCGGGCGAAGTGAAAGAAAAAGAAAGGAAATTAAAATTATGACAAAAAATAATCTAACTTTAGCTGTCACTACAATCGGTGATTTGTTATTGAATAAAAAAATATCAAGGACTCACGATAATAGCAAAATCGAGGACATCAATCTTTGTGTTCCGGATTATCAGCGTCCCTATAAATGGACTGCCAGAAATGCCATCCAACTTTTGGATGATATCATAGAAGCGAAGAATGCCAATAAAGAAATCTATCGTGTAGGAACTTTGATTCTTCATAAAGACATAGAGAAAGACGAAAATGGAAAAGATACAATCAAATACAACATTGTAGATGGCCAGCAGAGAACCATCACTTTTTCCCTTTTGCTTTATGCCCTTTATGAAAATGAACAAGAATTGGAAAAGAAAAAAATCGGTTTTTTGTCACAACAAGTCTTTGATAACGAATATACAAAGTTCAATATTCCAAATAATTTGAATGCTTTTCGTCGCAGAGTAGGGACTCGAAACGTACAAGACGATTCAAATACCGATTTCAACCGTGGAATGAAACAGCTTCGCAAATACATTGAAGAACAGTGTGAACTAATTGTTGTTATTACAGATAATATATCAGAAGCTTTTCAATTTTTTGATTCACAAAATGCCAGAGGAAAATCTCTTTATCCTCATGACCTTCTTAAAGCATACCATCTTCGCGAAATGGCAGATATGGATGAACTTGTTACCGAAAAAACAGTTAAAGAATGGGAAGCAATTTCGCAGAAAGATCTGGCAGGTTTCTTTGGAAATTACATATACAGAATAAAAGAATGGATTAATGGAAATTGGGCGGATTCTTTGAATGAATACAATATCTATAAGTTCAAAGGAATTACTAAAGCAACACGTTCGCCCTATGCACAATTTTACAAAAGTGCATTTTCCTATGCCGAAATGGTAAATAATTCTGCAATGCCCTTTGTATCAGGAACAAGGGAAGTGAATGCATTTCAATTGAACACCCCCATTATTGCAGGAAAACCATTCTTTGATTACACCAAACATTATTATGCGATTCTGAAAGATATTCAGGACAACAGCAAATATGAAGGTTTTTATATCAAAGGCAATCAAATTGTAAGAACATTAGATCGATATTATAAAAACGGAACTGGTAATAGAATTGCCAGATTGCTTTTCGATACTGCGTTACTCCTTTATGTAGACCGTTTTTGTTCTGCGACATATCCTGACAAAACTGACATCGAACTATTTGAACAATTTGTGGTATTTGCTTTTGTATGGGCATATTCATTAAGACTTCAATATGAAAAGCTTGGCTGGAACTCAGCGCAAAACTATATACTTGGCACTGGAATATCTTCAAAGATAAATTCTATGAATATTTATCGTCAAATAATTGAATCTGACACACCTTTAGCATTACTAAGTACTATGGCGGATAAAATCATTCCAATCCTCGATACCACTGATGATATTGATGCTACCGATGAGAAAAAGTATGGTCCTGAAGACTGGGCTTATACGGATTACCGTCATTTTTTTAAAGTTAACAATTTTTAGATAGAAATAATATGAAGGATACAAGTTTACCTCTCGAAGAGGTTTCGATTGACCATATCTATTTTAAAGGAAATTTTACGTATCAAATTCCTATTTATCAAAGAAATTACGCTTGGGAAGATACTGAAATCAATGCTTTGATAAAAGATGTCTGGGACTCCTATGAAAAGAATCCAAAATCTGTTTATTACATTGGTACTCTGGTTACGTACAAACGAAACGAGAATCTTTTTGAAGTAATAGATGGTCAGCAACGTCTTACAACAATCAATTTGATTTTAAAAGCATTGGGAATTTATCCTACAAACAAACTTACGTATTCGTCACGACCTATCTCAAAAAACACAATTGAGAAACTTCCAAATCTCCCTGAAATCTACGATGAAGGTATTAAGAATGGTTTTTCTTATGCGCAAAATGCGATTGATCTTATTGTAGGGAAAGACAAAATAGAAACTTTTAAGCATTACTTTTTGAATAATGTAAGAATTATTCATTACAAAGTTCCTAAAGATGTAGATTTGAATCATTACTTTGAAGTAATGAACTCGCGCGGTGAACAGCTCGAAAAGCATGAGATTGTAAAGGCTCGTTTAGCAGAAGAATTAAATGGTGATGAACTTACTACATTCAGTATGATATGGGAAGCTTGTAGTGATATGAACCGCTATATTCAGCAGAAATATCCGAATAAAGCATTATTTGGGGACGATTTAAGTGAATTTAAAAACATTGATGCTTTCAACGTTAAATACGAAACTCCTGAAAACAATTACATTCCAATCATGGATTTGCTTAGTGAAAAAACTCTAAAGCAACCTGGAGATGCTAAAAAAGAAAAGCAAGATAGTTTTCAATCAATTATCGATTTTCCAAACTTTCTGCTTATTGTTTTGAAATTAACTCTTGTTCTTAGAAATGACGACTTTGATAGAGATAAATTCACACTTGATGATAAAGAGCTTATCGAAGAGTTCAATCTATTGCCAACAACAGAAGAAAACGCAAACCTCTTTATTCATAATCTGGTAAAAGCAAAATATTTTCTTGATAATTATATTGTCCATCATGTGAATTCAGAAAAGGAACATTCTGGAGATAATCCTTGGGAACTTGAATATTATCATGTTGATGGAAATAATCGACAACCTAAGAATTTAAGCGATGACCCCAAAACTCAAGATGAATTAGTTCATTTGCTTTCATTGCTTGAAGTTACATTTACTGCCAAACAAAGAAAAAATTATCTTTTCTATTGTTTGTTGTATTTGTTCAAGAACGGTTACAACAATATACCTAACTATTTGGATTTTGTCCGAAAACTCGTTCATAAGATGTTCTATGACGTTTATTTGAATCCAAATAACTTGAATGAAGCAAACAATCTTCCAAAGCCAAATGCTTTTGATAAAGAAATCCTCAATGGTCAAAATTTGAATCTTGAAATTATAAATAAAAATCCTGATTTTTCAAGCATTTATAAAGATGGTTCAATGAATATACCTTTGTTTGTGTTCAATTATACAGATTACAAACTTTGGATGAAATATGCAAATGAATTGAGAGGTAATAAAACTAAAAAAGGGGATGAAAAGCGAGTTAAGTTCTTTGAAGAATTAGGTTGCTCTGATTTTGATTTGGACCCATTCATAAGTTTTTATTTTTCGAGAACAAGAAAAAGTCTTGAACATTTCTATCCTCAAGCAAAAGCCGGAGAAGAAGAGAAACTATCTGATATTGAAATCAACCGTTTCGGAAATTTTGCGATGATTAGCGCTGATGCCAATAGTTCTGGATCAAATTGGGATCCGAAAACTAAATTGGATCATTATACAGATGGAAAATCTGACCCTGTCGGGGTAGCTTCTTTGAAATTTAAAATCATGATGCAGACCTGTGCTGATAATGATTTTAAAATGCAAGCAGGTAAACTTGATCGGGAAAAAGGCTTTGAGTGGACTATTGATGATATGAAGCAACATCAAGAAAAAATGTTAACAATACTTTGGAATGATGACTACGCTCACCAATTATAACGGCCGTTATTGCGAATCGGAGTTCGAGGATGCCTTCGTCGGGTTCCTGGAGAACGCGGGCTGGCAATATACCGCCGGCAACGATATTCACCGCAGCAAAAGCGAAGTGCTCATCGCCGAGGATTTCAAGCAGTTTATTGCGGAAACCAATCCCCAACTGACGAACGAGGAGGTTACGCAAATCTACGACAACGTGCGTTTGGCCGGTGCCGAAAACGACTTCGCCACGCTGCACAAAGTGTATGGCTGGATGGTGGATGGTGTGCAGTTTACGCCACAAAACAGTCTGGCGCAGATGGTGCCCCTAATCGACTTTGAACATCCAGAAAACAACATTTTCCGTGTAGTTAACCAATTTGTGGTGGAATACACCAACAACGGCCAGAAGGAAAACCGCCGTCCAGACGTGCTGCTGTTCGTCAACGGGTTGCCGCTGTGCG
>CALAUG010000004.1 GCA_937892155.1 uncultured Bacteroidales bacterium
GTTATTACTAATATGCATAAAAAAGGACGACAGAAATGCCGTCCTTTTTTTGTATTTGGGAAGAAAAAGATTAAAAATTACACATTGTGAACAGTATTATTACCTGCCTTTGCCTTATATAATGACCAAGAGCCAAACACAATAAACGGAATACTTAGTATTTGTCCCATATTAAGTAATAAACTTTTTTCAAATGAAACTTGAGGAACCTTGAGGAATTCTATACAAAAACGTGTACCGAAAATTCCGATAAAAAAGATTCCAATTATAAACCAATCAGAAAGTTCTTTATGCCTTTTATACGATTTATGACAATAAATCATAAAAAAGATAAACAAAGATAAATAGCATAACATTTCATATATCTGCGTAGGATGCCGTGGAACAGCAACCTCTACCCCTGACAGAACTTCCTGACTTTGTATAAAAACAAATCCCCAAGGAAGATTAGTGGGGACACCGTAAATTTCCGAATTCATTAAATTACCCATCCTAAAAAACACTGCGGCAAGTGGTGTTACCAACATGGTACGAGAAAGTATTTTCCTGTATGATATTCCATTTCTTGCCACAAACAAATATGCAACAAGTACTCCCATGGCACCTCCGTGGCTCGCCATTCCACCCTCCCAAATACAAAATATTTTTAAAGGATTATGTAAATAATATGTAGGTTCATAAAATAAACAATGCCCTATTCTAGCGCCCAAAATACCACCAACGACGACGGCAATTGCCATTTTATTCAATAATGAATCTGGAAAATTTTCCTTACGAAGTAAAAAATACGAAACATAATAGGCAGAAACAAATGCCAAAGCAAACAATACGCCATACCAACGAAACGCATACGTACTGGAAAATTGATGAATGTATGGAGAGACATTCCAAACAACGGCAAGCAAATCCATACTACGCAGGATTCTCCTTACCCTTGTCGCGAATTGCCATCACGACAAAAAACAAACCACAGACAATAAAAGGAACACTCAGCCACTGTCCCATATCAAGTGTCATATTCTTCTCAAAATCAACTTGATTATTCTTAATAAATTCAAAACAAAACCTTGTGGCAAAAATCATAAGAAATGCTATTGCAAGGATTACATAGCTTGAAATCGGTTTATCGTGTTTACAACGCAATTGGTAATATGCGATTAAAATACCTCCAGTAATTAAATACGTGAGTGCCTCATAGATTTGTGTCGGATGATTAGGAGCAAGTATCCCTGCATTTACGCACGCATCAACAAACGGACGAAGTTGATTCTCGTCCAAAAACTGATATTTCAGCAACAGTTCCCAAAGACTTTCAAAAGAAAAGACAGATGTAGTCGGAAGGCAATGTGATAAAAATGACTGCAATGTTTGTACTGCATCGGCGGAGACGAGGCCTGCCTGAGCCATTATAGTACTTATATCCGCACCATTAGTCTGCATCATTGCATCGCGTACGAAAATGACACCCCACGGTAAATTTGTTGCAACTCCATAAATTTCAGAATTCATAAGATTTCCCATTCTGACGAAAAATGCTGTAATAGGAATTACTACAGCTGAACGCGACATAACCCATATAAATGATTTTCCAGATTTTTTTGCAAACCATAAGAATGCAATAACGAGTCCTATTGCGCCTCCATGACTTGCCAATCCGCCTTCCCATACTTTAAAAATACGAAACATGCCAGACCAATCAATATGTCTTGTTCCATCGGCGCACGTTATTATTGGATGTAAATATGGAGCCAAATAAACTTCTGGTTCGTAGAATAAGCAATGCCCCAAACGAAGTCCGATAAGCAATAAGAAAAATGTAGTAAACGTAAGTGTATCAGCATCGTTGGTAGTTAGTTTTTCGTTAACGAAAATTTTACGCAAACACCAATACGACAAGAAAAAGCCAATTCCGAAAAACAAACCATACCACCGAACATGAAACCCCGCAATGATTTCCGGATTTACATTCCAAATGATATAATTCAGCATCAGATTAGTATTCTATAAATTTAAAGTTCAATTTTAAGAATTTAGAGTATTGATTACCAGACATCAACATATCCAAATCTTCTTTTTCGTAGAACCATTTTATGAGCAAATCGTGTTTTTCAACATATTGTTCTATTGTAAGGAACAACTTCGCCAACTGTTTTGACGACGATGTGTTGAAATATTCAATTTTTACTTCAAATATGAATGAATTTCTTTCGTTTTCGTTCAAGGTTTTGTCAACCCATTCCAAAACTGGTGCATAAAAGTCTATTGCATTCTCAGGTAACGAACGACCAGAAATAGTAAATGTATGATTCTCTGTATTGAACTCAATTTTTGGAGTATCTTCGGTACCTGCAATATAAAAGTTTTCCATACTATTCTATTTATCTAACACCTCTTGTAAGAATGTAAAAACACCCAATTGTAGAACAAATGTAGTGATTTAATTGAATTAGGAATCCCCTTTGAGAAAGTTTTTCGGAAAAACGGCAATATTGACACAATGTACTGCGCATTGCAACGATTGACAACATCAGTAAACCTAACTTTTAGGTGCTATTTTGTAAACAAAATCAATTGAGACAATGAAGACAACGATGTGCTTTTTATTTCTTCTTCACTGGATCGCAAGTAAAATCAACGCCCAATTTTTGGAAGATTTTTCTATCTACTTCGCTGAGCATTACTGTTGTATGAACTTGGCAACCTTTAAAGTTTGACAATTGTGCAAGTGCCTTTTTGCAATTTTCATTATGAAGACTCAACATTGCCAATGCAACCAGAACCTCATCGGTATGCAACCGAGGATTTTTGCCGTGTAAATATGAGACTTTCATATTTTGGATTGGTTCAATCATCTCGGCAGGAATTAACTTGACCTTGTGGTCAATACCTGCGAGGTATTTTGTTGCATTTAATATCA
Source organism: uncultured Bacteroidales bacterium (assembly GCA_937892155.1). Lineage (GTDB taxonomy): Bacteria > Bacteroidota > Bacteroidia > Bacteroidales > UBA1715 > UBA1715. Next base: position 2,918 of record CALAUG010000004.1, read on the forward strand.
AAGCTGCGCTTGCACCTAGCAAATCACTTGTTTTAGATGTGATTATCGTGCCGTCCTGCAGCTCAATAGCTGCAGCCGGACATTTTGCCTTGTCTCCTTTTATTTTCGCCGCAACAGTCGTTTTCCGGTCCGTGGTCGATATTTTTGCCTGCTGCATCAACAACGCAATTTTGTTGATTTCATTTTCTTCCGATTTACCATCGGCAAGATTATTCAAGGCTTTATAATAGCGACGGATAATTTCTTGATTTGATGAGGCTCTACACACTGCATCATCAATAATGCAATTCCCAGCCATATTCACGCCCATATCGGTAGGTGATTTATATGGATTTTCGCCATATATGCCTTCGAAAATTGCATTTAAAACAGGAAATATTTCTATATCACGATTATAATTTACCGTAGTTTTACCGTATGCTTCCAAATGAAACGGATCAATCATATTAACATCGTTCAAATCGGCCGTAGCTGCCTCGTATGCGATATTAACAGGATGTTTTAATGGAAGGTTCCAGATTGGGAATGTTTCAAATTTAGCATAGCCAGCCTTTATCCCTTTTTTATTGTCCTGATACAACTGGCTCAAACATACCGCCATTTTCCCACTTCCTGGTCCTGGTGCTGTTACAACCACTAATGGGCGCGATGTTTCAACATAATCATTCTTACCGAAACCTTCGTCTGAATCTATCAGCGCGACATTTGACGGATATCCTTCAATGGTGTAATGATAGTATGTTTTTATATTCAAGCGTTTAAGTCTATTTCGAAAAGATTTCGCACTTTCCTGCCCTTTGAAATGAGTAATAACGACAGATCCAACCTTTAATCCCCGCTGTTCAAATTCGCCTTTCAAACGAAGAACATCTTCATCGTACGTAATACCAAGATCGGCACGTACCCTATTTTTTTCGATATCAACAGCACTAATTACAATAACGATTTCGGCACAATCGCTCAACTGCATTAACATACGCAGTTTACTATCTGGCTGAAAACCCGGCAAAACACGGCTAGCGTGGTAATCATCAAACAATTTCCCACCAAACTCCAAATACAATTTATTACCAAACTGAGCTATTCGTTCTTTAATATGCTCCGATTGAATTTTCAAATATTTTTCGTTGTCAAAACCTATTCTCATAAATCTGCGTTGTCGGTTTTTATCGGTCCTGGTTGATTTGTCTCATCAGACTGATTCACTGGAGTCTCGGATGTTTCAACTTTAGCTTCTTGTGTCAATCCGTCATTCAGCACGTCATAAATGGTACTACGCGATGGGAATATTGCAATTTGCCAAATAAACGAAAGAGCTACAAATACTAAGAAATACATATTCCCTCTCACAAAAGTCAGAGCAATGCCTATCAATGCGATACCTATCAATGTAAAATAGCGCCCATAGGTAGAAGATTGAAAAATTTGTTTACGAACATCTTCTTCCATATTTTTGTTCAAACGCCTTTTCCTGCCAATCAACAAAATGACATTCCACACAGAAAGAATTATTGTTGAAATAAGCATTATCCAACCGAACAGATTTTTCGCATCGGAAAAGTCGAAATGAAAATTCTTACGTAGATATAACAAAATAAAAAGCATGAATGCTTCTGCCAAGAGCATCACACCTATCAATGCCTGCATAGGCAAAGAATATTTTTTGCCAACTTCCATTAGTTCCACAATCTTTCTAAGCGTTCTGCATATTTAATGAGAACTGCTTTACGTTTAACCTTCAATGTCGGAGAAAGTAAACCGTTTTGCGGTGTCCATTCGTCTGCGAGCAAAGCATAACGCTTTACTTGTTCATAATCCGCAAAATTTTCATTCATTTTTTGCACCTCTTTTTGTATTCTGGCAATCACATCAGGGTGTTTAATGACTTCTTGATCTGAAATATAAGGTACTTTGTGTGAAGCGCACCACGTTCTCAACACTGAAAAATCTGGTATTATTAATGCTACTGGATACTGATGATTTTCGCCAAACACAACTATTGTATTGATGAATGTTGATGTAACAAACTTTGCTTCTATCAGTTCTGGATTAACATATTTTCCAAATGAAGTTTTAAATAAACTTTTCAAGCGGCCAGTGATTTTCACCAAACCTTTATCTGTTATAATTGCTGTATCGCCAGTATGGAACCAACCATCGTCATCAATAACTTCTTTTGTTTTAGCTTCGTCACGATAATATCCAAGCATAACATTGTGACCCCTGCACATAAGTTCGTCATTATCGCCTATTTTAACCTCAACGCCGGGCAATGGTAAGCCAACAGTTCCTGGTTCGTGAGTAAATGGCTCATAGCTTGCAACTGCAATCACTGGTGATGTTTCCGACAATCCATAGCCTTCAAAAATCAACATACCGATTGCTTGGAAGAATGCAGACATTTTTGCCTGCAATGCAGAACCACCAGAAACAACCTCTGCAATTCTTTGCGCACCAAGAGCTTCTCTAAACTGAGAATAAATAAATTTATCTGCAATTTTATATCGGATATTGTACCACCACGTACGCTCATTCGGATCAAGCTTATACTCCTTAGCCAAGTCTATAGCCCAATAGTACAACTGTTTCTTCGGCCCAGAAAGTTTTTTACCCGCAGAGAACAATTTGTCGTAAATCTTCTCCAACAAACGTGGCACAACGCACATAATTGTTGGCTGAATTTCTTTCATATTATCATTTATCAAAGCAATGTTTGAATAATATATTGAGCAAGCATTGTAATGATATACATACATCATCATGCGTTCGTAGGCGTGGCACAACGGCAAGAAACTTAATGCAGTGTGACTCCACGGATGCATTAAATCGTGTACACCTTTAACTTGTTTAACAATGTTATTATGAGACAACATAACACCTTTAGGGTTACCAGTTGTTCCCGATGTATAAATAATTGTTGCTAAATCATTTGGTTGAATAGAAGACTTCAATTCCTGCAGTTTTTCTGGCTGTGCATTTTCTTTTCCAAAATCAATCAAATTTTGGAAAAAGCGATAGTCGTTCTTTTGATCAACAAAAGTGAACACTTCCTGCAAATATTCCAGTTCTGGAAGAATAGGTTCTATCTTTTTACGCAATTCCTTACCCTCAATAAAGAGTACCTTCATTTCGGCGTGATTAAGAATGTATCTATAATCCTCCTGACTAATTGTAGGATAAATAGGAATAGGAACAATTCCCACCTGCATAGCACCCATATCAAGGAAATTCCACTCTGGACGGTTCCCACTGACAATACCAATTTTATCGCCAGGCTTTAAACCTAATGCAAGTAAGCCATAACTTACGTTGTTTGCATTCTCAATATATTCATCTATGCTATATGTAATCCACTTTCCATCAACCTTATGAGCCAAAGCAACATTAGGATTCACTGTAGTATTTTCTATTGCCATCGCACGTGGCAATTCTTCTTTGTAGCGATCCAAAAGGTCGAAAATACGCGTTACTTCCATACCAAACTTACTTTAATCTATTGCAAATGTATGTAAATTCAATGAATAACAAAGATTTTACCTTGCTATATTCCTTAATGTACGTAAATAGACACATTTGATTTGTCAATAGAAAACTATTTTACTATTGTCATTTCGTCGAGTAAATAGCCTGCGCCTGCGAATTTGTCTATCACAAACAAGACATAACGAGCATCTACGGCTATTGTACGTTGAACACTCGGTTCAAAAATAATATCGCCACTCATAGCCTCCCAGTTTCCATCGAACGCAAGACCGATTAATTCTCCATTTGCATTCATTACTGGACTTCCGGAATTTCCTCCCGTTATATCATTGTTAGTAATGAAACAAACTGGTAATTCTCCATTTTTATCAGCATACTGACCGTAATCCTTCGCATTGTATAGATCTTCCAACTTGGCAGGAACCTGAAATTCACGGTTTTTGTCATCCCTCTTTTCCATCACCCCTTTTAAGGTTGTGTAATAGTGATATGTAACGCCGTCCTTGGGCTCATAGCTGCAAACCGTCCCGTATGTCAAACGTTGAGTGGAATTGGCATCTGGATAGAAAAGAGAATCCGTATTCATTTTCATAATCGCATCAACATACAATTTATTAGCTGTATCGACAGTATTTTTCTGCAATTGTGAAGCATAATAGAAATATGATTTTATAGTATTACGCAACAAATCAAACATTGGATCTTCTACAAACTTCTTATAGTTTGGATTATCTATATATGTATTGAAACGGTTTTCGTCAGTAAAGATTGATTTTGAAAATACATATTGGCTATACTTATCGATATTACCTTTATATTTTTTATTTAAAGCGAAATCTGGTGAAACATATACCTTATAGTCCATATTATACCAAGCACCATACACCAAAGTTGCAAATTGTTCCATATCAACTCGCATGTCAAAATCTTTGAAGAATTTCTTTGCTTTATCCTTTAATGCAACTTGAACTTCTTTTACTGCAACTGGATCACGTGCTTCAAGTGCATCAAGAATGTCAATACATTCGTATGCAAACATCATAGATTCAACGGTATTTAGCAATCCTATATTCAAGAACACATAGCGTGAATGTAGTACAGCATTATTTGAATAGAAATTTGACAATGTATCGAGAATCCACCCGTATTTGGCAATCCTCGCAGAATCGGCATGAATCCATTTTGTTAAATCCTCTTCCTGTTTCATTTTTTTTGCAACTACATCCAAATCTTTTATGCCTTTGTTCTGACCAATACTATATTTCCAATAATTACTCATTGAATCATACTTTGCCGCATATTTAATACGAATCAAACTATCAATATTCATATATTTTTTATATGATGACAATGATAAGTCGCCTACTAATTTTACTGTTGCATTATTAATTTGCTGGAAATATTTAATATCATCGGCGGAGCGATAGCGGTCTGTTGAACCTGGGAAACCAATAATCATTGCGTAATCACCTTCTTCAACGCCTTTAATTGAAACTGGCAAGAAGTGTTTTGGAGACAATGGTTTATTTTTCGCAGAATATTCAGCAGGCATTCCCGATTCGTCGGTGTAAACACGAAGCACACAAAAATCGCCAGTCTGACGAGGCCAAATCCAATTGTCGGTTTCATCGCCAAATTTTCCTATTGTTCTTGGAGGAGCGCCAACCAAACGGACATCTTTATAGGTTTCATACACGAATAAGAAATATTGATTATCCTCGAAGAACGATTTTATCGACGCACCGTACGAACACGTATCGGTAACACTTTTCTTTATTTCTTCAAAAACAGATTTTAACGACGGAGTAATTTCCTTATCGGCATCATCGTCATATTCTGCTTCAACAGTGTCTTTTTGAGAATTCAAACCAGCAAACACACGGTCGGTGACATCGTACATCGCAACCACACGTGTAGCCCAGACACCATCATTCGACAATTCCTCATCTTGGTTCATTGCCCAAAAGCCATTCTCTATGTAATTATTCGTCAAGCTCGTATGCTTCTGAATCATATCAAATCCACAATGATAGTTGGTGAAAACCAAACCTTTCGGCGAAACCAATTCCGACGTACAGAAGAAATTATACGGACGGTCAGATTCTGACAAACCCAAAATTGCATCTTTCAACGAAGAATGATTGATACTGTATATCTGTTCTGGAGTCAGTTTACAACCTTTTTGCTCAATGTTTAACTTATCGAGCATATTAAGTAACCACATTCCTTCGTCAGCAAAAATTGGATTCATACAGCATGCGAATCCGATAGCAAGCAAGAGTTTTTTCATATTGTAATTTTTAGTGATTGAACGTTATTTGTTTAACATTTCGTATGTCCGAAATTTTTCCATCGGAATATACGCAGATTCCATTAAGAAACGTTTTCTCCACTTTTGCGGAAAATGTTGTTCCTTCGAGCGGCGACCAGCCACATTTATAAAGGATTGTATCTTTCGTTACCGGTGTTGTTCCTTGCAAGTCAACGATTGCCAAATCTGCAAAATAATTCTTGCGGATATATCCACGTTGTTTTATTCCAAACAAATCGGCAGGATTATGACACATTTTTTGGACAATCAACGGAAGCGAAACGACGCCTTGTTTATACAACTCCAACATAACAAGCAGCGAATGTTGAACCAACGGCATTCCCGAAGCCGATTTTGTATAAGGACGAAATTTTTCACCAAGTGTGTGCGGAGCATGATCGGTGGCAACCACATCTATTTTACCGTCTATCAATGCTTTACGCAACGCATTTCTATCTTGTTCCGATTTTATTGCAGGATTACATTTAATAAGCGAGCCTTTTTCGGCATAATCGGCATCGGTAAACCATATATGATGCACGCAAACCTCAGCTGTTATTCGTTTTTCCGCAAAAGCTGTCGATGAAAACAAATCCATTTCCTCTGCCGTTGATAAATGCAACACGTGTAAACGGGTTCCGCATTGCTGTGCCAAGTCTATCGCTTTTTTTGTTGATTTGAAGCATGCTTCGTTTGAACGAATTTTCGGATGACAATCAAAAGGAATGTCATCACCATATTTGGCACCATATTCCGCAAGATTTGCTTTTATAGTCGCTTCATCTTCGCAATGGACAGCTACAGGTATGTTTGCCTCGGAAAAGATTTTACGCAATGTCTCTTCGTCGTCAACAAGCATATTGCCCGTACTAGAACCCATAAACACTTTCACACCGCATACAAGATTTTTGTCTAACGCACGGAGTTCATCTATGTTTGTGTTTGTTGCACCAAAATAAAACGCATAGTTTGCAAAAGCCGTATCTGACGCAATCTGCAATTTTTGTTCAAGATTGGCGATTGTAGTGGTTTGTGGAGCAACATTCGGCATATCCATAAAAGTAGTAACGCCACCAGCCAAAGCCGCCCGTGATTCAGTTGCCATCGTGGCCTTGTGTGTCAATCCAGGTTCGCGGAAATGCACCTGGTCGTCAATGATTCCAGGTATGATAAGCTTTCCCTCGCACGGAACAACCTCAACATTGACCAATGAAAAATTTTCAGGAAAATCGCCACGAAAAATTTCAGCAATACGGTCATTTTCAATTAAAATACTGCCGTAAAATTGCTCACCTTCGTTTACAATTAAGCCGTCACGTAAAAGAATCGCCATTATCAAACCATTTTCCACAAATATAGGTGTTTAGAAACAAAATAAAAACAAAAGAGAAAATCCATTTAGATTTCCTCTTTTTTGTATCGTAAAAATTATAAGTCTTCAGAGATTAGTTTCTGAAAACAAACATTTAATAATTTTCTGCTTTTACTTGGAAATATGCTTGTGGGTGAGCACATACAGGGCAGGCTTTTGGCGCGTTTTTGCCTATCACTATATGTCCACAGTTTGAACACTGCCAAATCATATCGTTATCTTTTGAGAACACTAGACCACCTTCAACATTAGCCAATAATTTTAAATAACGTTCTTCGTGTTCTTTTTCAATTTTTGCCACGCCTTCGAATAATGCAGCTATTCTTGTAAAACCTTCTTCTCGTGCTTCTTTCGCAAACTGTGCGTACATTTCTGTCCATTCATAGTTTTCTCCTGCTGCTGCGTCTTTAAGATTTGCAATTGTATCTGGCATTTCTCCACCTTTCAACAATTTAAACCAAATCTTAGCATGTTCTTTTTCGTTGGCAGCAGTTTCTTCAAATAGATTTGCAATTTGAACATAACCATCCTTCTTTGCCTGTGATGCGTAATACGAATATTTATTTCGCGCTTGTGATTCACCAGCAAAGGCCGTTTGCAAGTTCTTTTCTGTTTTTGATCCTTTTAATTCCATAATATTTTAAATTTAAATGTTTTTACAATTTGGACACAAACCTTTGTAGTAAATTTGAGATCCCATAATAAGAAAATCTTTTCCAATTACATTCGTTGGTATTTCCACCTGTACCGCAATATCAAAAATTTTTCTACACTTTTCACAGAAAAAATGAGCATGTGACGTTGTATCACCATCAAAACGAATCATTTTGTCGTCAATTGCAACGGACTGAATTGCTCCTTCCTTTTCTAAAAGCGACAGAGTATTATATACTGTAGTTTTCGACAAAGTTGGCATTGCAGAAACTAATGCGTCATATACCGTATCGACAGAAGGATGTTCCCGATGTTCCAGTACATATTTCAAAATCGCAATTCTTTGTAACGAAGGCTTTACGTTACATTGCTGCAACCGTGAAATTACTTCCGTTTCTGTATAATTCGTTTTCATTAAATCTATATCTATTACAAATTTGTAATAATTACAAGTAATATGCAAGAGAAATAAGAAATTTTTTTCATACAAAGTCTTTTCATACATTTGTATATATGGAAGAAAGCATCTCATTATCGGAATTAACAGCAAAAATTGGGCAAAGCATAAAACGTACTTTACCTCAAGACTATTGGATTGTCGCCGAAATAAGTGAGATTCAAGTTAACCGTAATGGTCACTGCTATCTCAATTTGATAGAAAAGCCAGAGGAAGAAAAAAATCCAACGGCAGAAATGCGTGCCACAATATGGTCGAACCAATATAAACTCATTTCAAAATATTTTGAAGAAGAAACAGGTTGTCAGCTGGAACCAGGCATGAAAATTATGGTTCTAGTTACAGTGGAATTTCACGATGTGTATGGTATTAGCCTAAATATATCCGACATTAATCCAACGTACACAATAGGAGAAGATGAGCAACATCGCTTAAAAATTCTAAGACAATTGGAAGAGGAAGGGATGATTGATATGAACAAGGAGATTGGATTACCAACGGTGATTCAAAGAATTGCAATAATTTCATCCTTAACAGCTGCTGGATATCAAGATTTTATGCAGCAACTTACTTTTAACCAATATGGCATTGCATTTCACACTAAATTGTTCCAAGCTTCAATGCAAGGCGAACAAACAGAAGCATCAATTGTGGAGCAATTGGAAAAGATCTACAAAGAGATAAACAACTTTGACGTAGTTGTAATTATACGAGGTGGTGGTTCACGTGCAGATTTGCGATGGTTCGACAATTACAATATTGCCGCAAATATTGCGCAATTTCCCATACCTGTTATTACTGGGATAGGCCACGACAAGGATCAATCTATCGCGGACATTGTGGCAAACACATCTCTCAAAACACCAACTGCCGTTGCAGAATTTATTATTGACATTTGTGGAGATTTTGTCGCGGACATAGAAAATATTGAAGAGCAACTTGCCAATTTATACGAAGATTTTCTTGAAGGAGAGCAATCAAAACTTAAAGAGATGTCGAAAGCTCTTTTACAGGCATTTCAAATCGCTCATATAAAAACAAACAACGAACTTGAGAATTTTCAACAACGATTATCACACAAGATAGAATTTAGAATAGCAAATGAACAAGCGAAATTAAATCTGCTTAATGCAACAATTTCTGCAAAGGATCCACAGACAATCTTAAAACAAGGTTTTACACTTTCAACCGATTCAAATGGAAGTATTCTCCGTTCTACAAAACAAGTGAAGAAACATTCTATCATAACCACACATTTTTCCGATGGAACAATCCAAAGTACCGTTAATTAAAATTATCGTAGTATCTATTCTTACGTGTTTCTGCGTAGCAACACAGGGTCAAAGGCTACCATTTGACGGTGGATTGTATGGCGGTTTTACAACAAGCCAGATTAATGGCGACGAAACTGACGGATTTCATAGGATTGGTGGAACTGGCGGCATTTTCGTCGAGACAACGGTCGCAAACGCATACAAACCGACTTTTGAATTGGGTTTTTCACAAAAAGGCTCCGCAGATAAAAATCACTCTTTTAAAATAACAACCGGCTATGTCGATGCTGCCTTGTTGCTTAAAATGTACCCGACAAATCTAAAAAATCCAGGCTCAAAATTACATTCTCTTGGACTCTATGCTGGGCCGCTTCTATCTGTTAAAGCATACGAGAATTTAATCGTAAATGACTTAACCCAAAAGACAAAAAATTTCGGCAGATTTGATTTGCAACTTTGTGGCGGTTTGGAATACGCACTTTTAGAGAGTTTTAAACTAGACGTACGATGTACATATTCTATACTCAAAATTAACGAACAATACCGCAATTTTGCGCTCTACTTCCTACTACGATGGAATCCTTTTAGATGGTAATTTTTTACTTGCATTACTACCAACAAAGAATTGCCAAACACAATTTTAATAATTGATAATTTGGAACATTTCTCTGGCCATTCTTTTGCAATCTCTCCAAAAGACTTTTTGTCGAAAATCTTAGAAACTATTTTGTAAAGCCAACGAGTGCTTTCCAATCTTTTGCGGTCATTCCCGACAAGGAAGCATTTCCGTTCATTTTATGATATGAGAAATAATAAAGATTTCCTTCCATATCCATTATGACTTTATAGCAACGGCCAGGAAGCATTTCACCCGCTTGAACCATATCATTATCTGATGGCCAAACACAATGCAAAAATAGAACACCCGCACTTTTTTTACGCTGTGAAGTTGACAAAACTTTCTCAACTGCAGACTGCGACTCCACAACAGAAACTTTTACATTTGGATTTATAGACTTTATTTCCGAAACCTCGTCAAATGAAGGATTTTGCTCATACTTAATAAGGTAGAGAATTTTGTCGTAAATGTTTTTCTTTTGTTTGTTGTACGTAGCGTATTTCTTGTCTTTCAGTAATTTTGGATTTGACAGAATATTTTGTACGTGTTTATTAAAAAAAGCCACAATTGCAGGTAATTTGTAAGTCATTTCGTCTTCATCAGCAGATTCGTAGCAAAGAGGGAACGTGCATACTTCTGGCAAATCATTGATTGTTTCGTAGTTATCACCAATCAATAGGCTTAAAAACGTATATTTTACAGAATCTTTGTCTTCTCCGAATTGCATTGTCACTGGCGTTAGAAACGCATTGGCAGGATTCTGTAATTTCGTACTATCCAAATCGCTCAAATGGATAAATTTGAACGACGTAAGTGTCCAGTTTTTTTCTACCGCCTTTCGTATCGAAGCATTGTAATCGTTAATTGGACTTTCTTCCAGCACGACATACAATGTCGCATTTTGAACCATATCATTTACCTGTGCCAATGTTGCCGTCGGACGTTGTGCAACTGCGAGCAAACCAACACAAATACTGGCAAATACCATTACTATTTTTTTCATATCTTCTATTTTTTGTCGTTCAACTGTATATACAAATTGCAACCTGAAGTTACTTCGAATGTTTTTGATAGAGATTTTTCTGTATCTGTTTCAAATTTATCACGCCATATTACAACGTATTTACCAGGTTGCAAGGTCAATATATCATTCTTTCTATTATCAGGACTTAAATTCGTCACAAACTCCAAATCGGTATTTCTATCCATATAGACCGCTCCAACGCCTAATTGCGGACGAGTAAACGTAACGTAACCTGGCTGTGGAATTTTTACCGTAAATATTTCATCCGGTTTTATTTCAACATCATAGAAATACGTACGTGGCATAGTCAGAACCTCTAAATCGTACTTGCCAGCAATGTACTTCACCTTTTCGCCGGTTTGCTGTACATTCAGCGTATTCATATCCCCTTTTTGACGTACAATAGTCGGAATTGGAACAGAGACATTAAATCCGAATGGACGTTCTACAACCAAATATCCTTGTGGCGCATCTATTTTCACAATTGTATGTTTACCTGGTTCCAGGTTAATATTATCGGCATACACAGGTGGCAACGTATGAACCTTCAACTTATATGAGATAAGCGGGTCTAAGAATAGGATATCCGGCTCTCCAGGTTTTATAACCGAATGAACAAAATTGTAATGGATAAATCCTGTGGAATTGTCATAGAAGGTCATTGGGACGTCCGTTTCACGCGGCTTTTTATATGCATCAAGCAAATACACTTGTAATGGCGTACTTGCCAGAGCTTTTTCCATCGCTAAATTCAATACCGGCAGAAAGTCTATTTCGTTTTTAGCACTGAATACGTTGCCTGCGCAACCAAAAATTTCATTGAAATCAATATCATTACCTACGCCAATAATAAAAGGTTTGAGAATAGCCCCTTTTGCTTGTAATTCTCGGGAAACAAGACAAGGATCACCTTCGCAAGCTTCAACACCATCGGTAATAAGAAATATAATATTTCTTGCCGTTGAATCTGGTGGAAAATCTTTCGCTCCTTGTTCTATGGAATAAGCAATTGGCGTTGTACCACGCGGATTCAGCGAAAGAATTTTGTTAACAATATCTGGAACATTATCTCTACCAAAAGGTACTTCCAAATGAGAATCCCGACAATCCTGCGGAGGAAACGGACTCCTATTTCCATACACACGTAGTCCAACTTCGACATTTTTTATTTTTGAAACAGAATCTATAAAAGGTATTAAAATACTTTTTGCTATTTCCATCTTCGTGCTTTCCTGCCACATTCCCATCATGCTGTACGAGCCATCAAAAATGAATAAAATTCTTGTCAACGGCATTACATTGGGAACGTCAGCTAAATACTGAGCCGAACAAGGCGAGAAACCAATCGTTATGATTGAAAAAAAAGCAATTATAAATTTTCTAACTAGCCTCATTTTTTCAAAATAATACAGGCAAATATATGAGTTTTTGACATAAGAAAAAAAGAGATTACATTTGTTCCACATATTATGGATAATTCTATTTTACATACGTTTAAGGAATCAATATCAGCTGTCACAGATGCCGACGCTCTTATTGCATCTTTGCAGACAGAACGATTAACGAGCATTAGAAAAAATCCATATAAAAATATTAACATCAATCTTCCACAGGTTCCCTGGTGCGAAAATGGATACTATATCTATCCACGTCCAATCTTTACATTGGATCCTTTGTTTCATGCTGGAACGTATTACGTTCAGGAAGCATCGTCAATGTTCCTAGAACAAATAATTAAACCACTTGCAACACGTCCTTTACGTGTACTTGATCTATGTGCCGCACCAGGAGGTAAAACCACTCTCACGCTTTCCATACTCTCATCTGACAGCATTATTGTTGCAAATGAAGTAATTAAATCACGTTCGCAAATACTTTCTGAAAACCTTATTAAATGGGGCTATCCGAATTGTATTATTACTAACAACGACCCAAAAGATTTTTCTTTTCTTCGTGGTTATTTTGATCTTATACTTGTTGACGCACCGTGTTCCGGAGAAGGTATGTTCAGAAAAGATGACAATGCAAGTTTTGAATGGTCGCCCGAAAATGTTGACCTATGTAGCAAACGACAACTAAGAATTCTCTACGATATATGGGATTGTTTGGCTCCCAATGGAACAATAATTTATAGTACTTGTACTTTCAACGAGAAAGAAAACGAAGACGTTGTTTCACGCTTTATTTCGGAAAATAATGCTCATTGTGAAGCAATTCCTTTACATCCTGATTGGAACATTACAGAACGAAAAAAGAACGGTGCAATTTCGTATAGATTCTTTCCGCACAAGACAAAAGGAGAAGGATTTTCTGTTTCTGTTATACAAAAAGAAAGTGGAAACACTTATTCCACACCGAAACGAATACAGCAACCGAAAGACATACAATATCTTTCTGCTAAAAATTCACAACAATATCAAGAATACGTACTTGACAATAGCCTATCATTTTTTAATAGGAATAATATTATATGGGCATTCCCACACGCATATCAAAATACTCTCTGCGAAATAGGAAGCCATTTAAACATAATTCATGCGGGAACACCTATTGTTGAAATAATAGGTAATAAGAGTAATCCACATCCAGGACTTGCTTTTTCCATACACTACAACCAAGCAAGTTTTCCAACAATTGATGTAAATCTTGAAACTTCTATTCGATATTTCAAAAAAGAATCTCTCGTATTAGCAGATGCAAGAAAAGGGTGGATTAATCTAACATACCACAATATACCTATAGGATTCGTTAAAAATATAGGTAACCGTGCTAACAATCCCTACCTACAAGAATGGTCAATTAAAATGAATGTTGACTATGAAAAATTGAGTCAATGCACTTTTCATTGTGCATAATGGTGTTTCAAAATCCAAATAAACCTATTAAATGATATCTACCTCAGGTCGTATTGCATACTACCCTATTGTGATTACATATATTTATTTCCACAAAAAAAGGACGGCATTTCTGTCGTCCTTTTTTATGCATATTAGTAATAAT
>CALAUG010000005.1 GCA_937892155.1 uncultured Bacteroidales bacterium
GACAAGGTCTTGATATCGTAATACTCTGTGGAAGCAATGTTATACACCTCACCTGGTTTGAAGTTTTCACAAATGGTAGCAAGTGCGTTGACACAGTCGGTAATATATGTGTTAGTTCTGTGATGACCCGTATAAACAGGGAAAGGAATGTCGTGAAGCGCACGGTATGTAAATGTGCAAACCACACTTCTATACGGACTGTAATACTCTCCTGGACCGTATGTGTTGAACAATCTAACACGAACAGTTTCAGTATCAAACATCAGTTGGGAATTGTGTATCTGCAATTCGTTAACCCACTTTGAGATGGCGTAATCGTTCATCTGCTTGATAGGAACCTTGTCGAGTACATCCTCATACATGATTCCGTCATAGTCGCCATAGACCTCTGAACTAGAGAAATGAATCAGGCGGAACTTGTATTTTTCCTGCAGACGGATGACGTTCTTGGTTCCAATACCATTAGTGTGCCATACCTTCTCATAATAATCCTCACCATTCCATCTACCGAACTCTGCAGCCAGATTATAGACGTAATCAAACGTATGCGCCTCAAAAATTCTTTCAAGTTGTCGATACTCTCCAATATCGCACCTAATGTATTGTGGATGATGATTGTGCATTAGATCACAAACCCAGACTTCGTGACCTCTTTCTCTCAATTCGCGGACAAGTTCCGTTCCTACGATTCCCAGTCCACCTGTAACTAATATTTTACTCATAACTTATGTTTGTATAATTTAACTTTAAAATTTAGATCTCCAACATTTTTATCACCTTGAATCCTTCGGCATATTCCACCTCATTGGCATAACCCCAGAGATGATTCCGTTCAAGATTGGTTCCGAAAAGGCGGTTCATCCTATTGTGTTCTGTTCCATAACAAGCCAGAGCCTTTTTCTTCTGTTCAACGAAGTCAGTGATATCAACAAAGTACGTCGGACGGAATTCATTGTCCATAATGTACCCATTACTCTGATATTGCAGGATATTCTTGCAGTGCCGTGCAGCAGCAAGACATATTCTGCAGGCTTCCACATGGTCCTGATGTGCATCACCGTTGAAATGGATGATGACCGTATCAATATTGTAATCGAAGATGATGCTTTCCACCCGCTGCATCTGCTCCTGACTGAACATCAGCTTGCCGTGGGGTGCAGGATCGGTGTTTTCAATCTCCACCATGCCTATGGCCTTTGCCGCCTGTTCGCTTTGTCTTTTTGAATCTTCAAATTTAACGTGTATATTCCGCTGGGGAAATATGGTCTCATTGTCCGTCAGGGTGTATTTGTACACTTTCTTACCCTGGCTGACCCATTTTGCTGCGGAGCCACCGGCTCCCAGTTCCGCATCGTCGAAATGCGCTCCGATAATAAGGATATTTTTCATTGTATATGGTTGTTTATATTTTAATTCACGAACGATACGCCTTTCTGTCCAGTTTTCCGTTATAGGTTTTCTTCAGTTCACCAACAACAGTGATTTTCTTCGGAACACGGTATGCTTCGACCATGTCCTTGATATAGTTCATCAAAGCTTCGGCCGAAAACTCGAGGTTTTTCGGTACAACAAGCAACTCAAGATACTCATTGTTATGCTTATCAAAAGATTTTATTAGGATGCACTCCTGCACCAAGCCACTTTCATCGGCAACCGCTTCAATTTCGATTGGAGATATTTTATGCCCGCCAATGTTGATTACGTCATCGGCTCTTCCGGCAAAATGCAAACGGCCTTTTTCATCAAAAAACGCCAAATCATTCAGCTTTAAATACTCACCATCATAAATGCTTTGAGTCAGCTTGGGCTCATTGTAGTAGCCTATCATATTCATCGGACTTTTTACACAAATAAGACCTGTCGTATTAGGCTTTTGAGTATAGTCTCCGTTTTCAAGTTTCAGCTTTACATCCAAGTATTGAACTGGGTGCCCGAGAGTAACTTCTTTATCCTCGCTGTATATGGCACTGCAAACAGGTGAACTCTCCGTTGCACCATAAAGACTTACAAGTCTTGTTTTCGTGAATGTTGATAAAAACATTTCCAAATCAGTTCCCGATAGAGGCGCTCCAGCGATAAATATATAATTCAGTTCGGAAAGGTTAATATCTTCTTTGTACTTTATCAGCACACGAAGGAATACAGGCGGTGTGCATACCGCTGTTGCATTTTTGTTTTTGAGTAAATCAACAAGTACGGACATATCATTATTCAAACTTCCAATGATCAACGTCTGTCCTAACATAAGTAAAGTATGTATATTTCTTATCCCCATAGTATGATTCAACGGAGAAAGCAATAATTCCACTTCATTGTTTTTAACTCTAAATTCCCTTGCACATAGATAAGCTACTAATGAGATACATTTCTGACTTTGAACAACGCCTTTGGACTTCCCTGTAGTCCCCGTCGTAAATAGAATTTGTGACGGTTCGTTCAGTTCGGGAAATTTTAAGGAAAAGAGTGGTATATCGGTTACAATATTTGTTTTACAGTGCAACTGATCATAGCTGATTATCCCATTCCTGCCGTCTATGTTGTTGCATATTATCAGCGGAGCTCTTGTTTCCGCTGATATTCCGAGGATTCTTTCCTTGCCGATTTCATCTTCAACAGGTACGGGAACGGCAGATAGCAAATGACAGGCATAAAATGCCGCAATATATCTTACATCCCGTATCGCCTGCAAAACAACGTTATCTCCTCTCTTTACTCCGAGTTGTCTGTAAGTTTCGCTGTATGAATAGATTAGTCTGCACAACTCATAATATGTTGTTTCCGAGTTCTCCGTAATAACAGCGACTTTATCGGGGCTCTTTACCGAATTTTCAAATATCCGCTGAATAACCGTTTTCTCTGTATCTTCAATGTGAAACTCCAACGGTTTTCTGTCTTTGACGGAGTTATCCCCTTGCTTTCCCGCTGTTTTCACCATATTTGTAGGCATGCTTTCTTTTGCAAGCTGATCCATCAATGTTGCAATGGTTCCTACACTATAAAAATTCCGTCCGTTAACTTCTTTTATCGGAATCTTTACCGAGAATTTCTCCTCCAATTCCGCAATTAGTGAAAGAAGCGAAAGCGAATCGATTGCCTTGCGTCCTATCAGGTCTTCACCCTCAGAAATACTGTCATCATAGCCAAGAGCGGAAAATACTGTACACACTTTATCGAATATTTCTTTAGATGCGGTTACTTCTCTGCCTTTAGATGCGGTTTTTATATCACCATAATATTTTTCAAGTTCGGCTGCTTTGGTTTCCTCGGAATAAAACCAGTACACATTGGAAAGGATTTCTTTATCAATCACTGGTGCAACCATCGCTCTGGGAGAAACTTCTCCGCTTACCACAGTACTATTTCCGATGATTGCCCCATCACCGATTACGGTTCCCTGAAAAATATTTGCTTTCTCTCCAATCCACACATGCTTTCCGATAACCACAGGAGCGGAGGAAACCGTCATATGATTGGGATTTGTCCCAGACGGATGTGCCGTAGAATCCCTGACAGTCGAATATACGCTGATACCGCTGCCTTCGCCTATGGATATGCTATTGCGGCAAATGATACGGGCTCCTTCACTGATTTTATTAGACCCGTCAAATTTCAGTACGCCTGCGATTTGAACACAGTAACCAGCACAGAAAGTAACTTCACCGTTGATGATGAGTTTTGATTTGTCAGGCATATACAAATTGCCCCTAACGAGCACATTTTCCAGCAATGGCTTATTTAGAATCAGCATATCATTTAGTATTATCTCAGCTTCTTTGCCAAGATATATTTTCCCTGGTCTGAACGGAATGATATATGCTCCCTTTGCACGATGAACTTGTTTTAATAGAAAATTGTACTTTACAAACTGAAAAAAATTCAGTTTCAATGCCATCTTAATACGATAAAAGATATACTCCCTTTGATTCATTATTATCTCTCTCTTAGAAGTTCTTAGGATTCTTTCAAAATCTTCTCTATCAATGCTTCCATCGTGAAGTCACTGTATAAATCCCTTACTGCGTCAAATGGAATTCTCTCCTTAACTTTGGCTTTGAGAATGAATTGCGCCACTTCTTTTACTCGTTCATCAGTCAACTCGTCGTTCTGATAAATGAAGTATTTGTCTGGATAGCGTTCAAGATATTTCTTTGCACAGCAGTTCTTTATTTTCTGAATATGCAGTATCGGTTTGCCGCTGGAAGCAAAGTCAATAGCCTTGCTCGGGCACATATTGGCAGAGTCGTGTCCCATACTGACCAGCACATCACAATCCAGCATCGCATTGTGCGCCTCCTCCTGACTGATGCGCTCGTGGCATATATAACCGTCGCCTAGCTTTTCCTTCCACAGATTCACGGTCTCCCAATAATCACATACGCTTCCTATGGTATAAAAACGAATCTTTGCTCGTCCTTCGTCCTTCGATGACAGACCTTCAACCTTTTCAAACAGTCTGAATATGAAATCTGTATTTTCATTGCCGAAATAAAAATCGCCCAAGAAGACACAGTTGATATAGGAATCGTCAAACTCTATCACCCTTTTACTCCTGTCAGGATCGATAGGTCTGATACACGGAAGATTAAAATACACAATCTTGTCCTCTATTGGCGAACCTGTGTAGTCATCGCTGAATTCCGTAAGGAAGAATATTTTTGTCGCATCCCGCAGCGTATCCACCTCACGGCAGATATACTCCTGCTTCTGTTCTTCCGTAATATGCGGATTGAACGCATACGGGTCATACGACATCGGGAACCACTTGCATTGTCTTCCTTTGAGGACATGATGAGCCAGGAAATTGACTTCGAACGCAAGAGCTACGGAAAAGATACAGTCATAATCCGTTGCATCAAGCACCTTCTTCAGTCCCGACAAATGATTCTCCGTGATTGTATGAGGCTCTGAGGGATTCACGGGAGTATAATTCAATTCTGCCACGACCTCTGGACTGATGATTTTCACACCATTGTATTCACCTGGATACGTGAAATGGTTGCCCGAAATTTCTGCAGGGTAAACATCTACGCTATATCCAAGCCGTGCGAGCGCTTCTGCCGTCCTACGTCCCAGTGTGGTCGTTGCACTAGAATCAGGATAATATGTGTCTGTAACAAAAAGAATATGTTTCATTTGACCTTAATTAGATCTTTCGCTATCTCAGCAAAATAATCGCTAAACTTTCCGAACAGAGGACCCATAGTCAGCTGTGAGTGATACATTCCTATTCCCCTGAGGTTCCACTCGATGAAAACGGGCTTGTTATTTTTATCAATGGTAATATCCCAGCCTATTATCCCAAGCATCGGCATAGTTTCATGCGCTTCTAACGCCGAAGTCACCGCATCTTTGTATGAAGGCACTTGTACGCCACCGAATGTGAAACCATTCGGGAGTGTCTGTATAGGCTTTGCATTCTCAAAATATCCAGTATCGGCTAGTCTTCCCTCATCATCAATTCCGATAAGAACTACCCCCACACCAGGAGCCGTATTCCTGTTGCATGCAACCGCATCCGTCGTATTGGTCAGCAACATACTGGACATCAGTTCCGCTTTGCCGTTCACAATGGCGGTAACGACCCTCATAGCAGCTACGCTATGGGAATTCATGCTATTAAATTCATCGCATTGGGCGATAACTTCCTGAGCCAGATAATTCTTGGGGTACGTTGAAAGCACTTCATCCACCTCCTTCACGTCAGAAATCATTCGGAGATTTTTTCCTTCTCCCGATATCAGGGAGGGTTTAATTATAAGAGGAAGATGTTCTGCCACAATTCTTCTTGCATCTTCCTGACTGATGTGGCGATAGTCATGATCAAGAAACCATCCGTTCACATTCCTGACGTATGTATGGGGAAACGGAAGGCCTGGTTGATGACGCTCAAAATAATTCTTGTCATCCCAAGCCAGAATCAGTTTCCGGTCAGCAAGTCCCGGATCCAAGTACAATCTAAAGATTTTTTCAGGAACATATTTTACGTCAAATTTGCCTTTGACATTCAGCATGATTTCGTGCGTCATGAAATCGCTCTTTATGGGATGACGAAGACCCCAATATGCAGCAATCTCCTTCTTCTGTTCTTTTGTGAGCGTTTTCCAGACTGGATAATTGCACTTTGCGGCGTTCAGCTGACCCATGGAATAGATTCTTGCATATTTCTTTCTGAAAGCATCGTGTGCAAAGGTTTCAAACCAATTATACAGAGTGATACCTAATGAATATGGACTCATCTTTGTTTCCTCCCAAAAACTTCATTCAATACTTTTTCCGTCAGTTCTCCGAAGAACGGGCCGTGCAAACATTGTATGGGTCCAATTCCAGCCTTACGCATATTGGCCTCAATCAAAACAATATCACCATCTTCGTCAATCGACATATCCCAGCCTATCATCTGAAAATTTCCAGCATATTGCGCTAGCCTCTTCACGATTTTTATCATTTTGTCGAACTCAGGTACTTTTATTTCGCTGAGCAGCATGCCCCCAGGGTGCCTGTCGGTAGTCTTTCCAGAATACAAATCAAAATATGCAGTATCCATCAATTCCCCATTATCTTTCACTCCAGCAATGATGCCCGAATTGCGCTCCACATTATCAAGACGACTGCAACCTGCCCCCATTTTCAAAGAAGCGGAAAGGACGTGCACTCCATCATCCAACATTAGAGTGTATATTCTAACTGTATTCAATGATTCTGGATGCATCTTCCCCAATTCATTATGTTGACGTACAATGTCCTGAATGATATAATTGCCGTATTCCTTATCCGTCAGAATCCTTTTCAATTCATCAGCATCAGTTCTAGTATTGTAAAAAACAATATCTCTCCCGCCACCGCTTTCCTGCGAAGGCTTTACTATCACTTCATTCCTCATTGACAGAAGTGATTTCGCTTTTGTCAAATCTACCTGGTTATATTCTCCATCAAAAAGCAGTCCGCCTATCTTCCTGACAACAGTTTTTGGTTGCTTTATGGTCGGGAATATCAGGGAATAATAATTTTTGTCATTGAACCCGTATCCCAATTTCCTATTATTGAAATACTGGTCAATCTTTGTGTGCTGCAAGACATCTGGAATATATCGGGGATCAAATTTCCCGGTAATATAGGTATAATAACGTATCCAGTCTGTATCAACCCTGCAATACGGTTTCCAGAACTCCCTTACGGCTTTCTTCTGTTCGGAAGTGAGTTTAGGCATATGTCTGACATACTTTTTCAATGTACGCCTTTCCTGAAAGGTCAGGATTGCATTTGCCGCCATTGTTTCAATGCCGTCAAAAAACTTGAAATACAATGCTCTTGCTTTTTTATTTACAGCCATATTTCCGTTTCTTTCAATCGTCAATCTGTAAAGACAACCTTGATTGTCTGGAATATGAGTTTGATATCGTACCACATACTGTTATTCTCCACATATTCCAAATACAATCTAATTTTTTCTTGCATGATTATGTTTATATAATACTCTTCCGGATTATCCGCCTTATCCAACAGTTCATTCTCGTTTCTGAACTTGATAGATGCGGGATCGGTAATCCCTGGACGCACATCCAACACATGCATCTGCTTAGGAGTCCAGTAATCAACATAGTGGCGCACTTCAGGACGGGGACCGACAAGACTCATATCGCCCATGAAGACATTTATCAACTGTGGCAATTCATCCAATTTGAATTTCCTGATAAAATGTCCCGAACGGGTGATGCGCGAATCACGTTCACCTATCGTGACCAACGAACCATTATCAGACCCCTCCTTCATGGAACGGAATTTGAAGATACGAAAATCTTTATTTTCCTTTCCCACACGCACTTGTCGGTAGAACACAGGGCCTTTTGAGTCCAATTTTATCCAGATAGCAATGACCAGAAATAAAGGACTCAAGACAATAATACCACAGCCAGATATCACTATGTCAAATAGTCTTTTCAACATCGTAATAGGTTTCTTTCAAAGTTGGATTTTCATCTAGAAATTTCCTATCCAGTTCCAATGTAGAGCCCACCACTTTTGCGGGACTGCCATACGCTATGGAATAATCAGGGATATCGCGAGTAACCACAGAATTGACACCTATCACACAACCTTTCCCTATGGTCACCCCTGGCAATATGTACGAACCACCTGCTATAAACGTATATTTCCCTATCTTCACTGGTTTCAAAACATATCCAGGACGTATGCCGTCCGTTTCCATATAGTGATATCCCAATAGCCTAATTGAAATATGGCTGCTATGTGACAATATGCTGGCACCATATCCTATCTGACATCCTTCACCTATTTCCACCCCTCCTGTCGTATCAAGCCTTACATTATGGCTGATCCAGACATTATCATCAATCATCAATTTCTTCTTATCTGATATCCAGGCAGTTGATGCCATTCTGCAACGTGGCAAATACTTCCCTTCACTATTTCTGTATCCATAGACAATGCACCTCTTTCCGAGTGCAGCCAACACGACAAGTGCTATATGTATTAGATAACCGAATGGAGAAAAATAAATTTTATTCCTTAAACTCATTTTATTGTAAGGTATTTATTTAGAATCTTAGTATAAGTTTCGATTACATACTCCACATCCTCATCCGTCATCTTTGTGTGAAGCGGCAATGTAATTTCATTTTCGAATTTGGCGTACGAAACGGAAAAATCCTTGATGTCAAAACCAAGATTTTTGTATGCCGTATGCAACGGAAGGGGTTTGAAATGGACATTTGTGGCAATTCCCTCCAATGCCATTTCCTTCATAATTTCATTTGCTTGCTCACGCCCGATTCCTGGGATACGGGTGAGATAAAGATGCCCAGAACTCTGACGGCTGATTGACGGTTGAGGATTGATGGTTGATGGATAATGGTTTAAAACCTTAATTCCGAGTGGCTTGAATGCGACATCATACCTTTCGATGATTTCCCTGCGGCGGGCTAACATTCCTGAGTACCTCTCGAACTGACCGAGACCGATTGCTGCAGCCATATCTGTCATATTGCATTTGTACCAAGGACCGATAATGTCATATTCCCATCCTCCTAATTGATTCTTAGAAAAAGCGTCCTTACTCTGTCCATGCAGACTAAATAATTGGATTTGATGATACATTTCACTATCATCAATCCCAGCAATGTGATTCCATGTAATCGCCCCACCTTCTGCAGTAGAAAAATTTTTTGTAGCATGGAACGAAAATGCTGAGAAGTCTGCGATACTTCCTACCATTTTACCCTTATATGCAGCCCCTAACGAATGGGCTGCATCTGCAATCACCGCAATCCTGCCAAGTGATTCCTGCAATGGTGATGCAGCTTTGAACTGTTCTTTCTTTCTCTCTACAATATCAAATATTCTGTCGTAGTCGCACGGTACTCCAGCAATATCAATTGGTATGATTGCTTTCGTATTTTTTGAGATAGCAGTTTCGAGTTTGTCATAGTCCATTTCTATAGAACCATCTTTATCTGCACAATCTACCAACACAATTTTCGCTCCGACATGAGTTATAACAGATGCAGAAGCAGTATAAGTATAAGCACATGTAATAACTTCATCATCAGCACTACCACCAGCTTGCGAACCTATTCCTAATAAACGTAAAGAAAGTTCTAATGCTGCCGTAGCGGAACCGAGGCAAACACATCTTTGTGCATTATCACCAACAAAGCACGCCAATTTTTTTTCAAGCAACTTCGTTTTCGATCCTGTTGTAATCCATCCAGAACGAAGCACTTCCACAACATTTTCAATTTCAACTTCTGAGATATCGGGAATAGTAAACTTTATTTCTTTCATTGGTTCTTTCGTATTCATTGTCTAGAGATATTCATTATCTGACTTTGCAACTCTTCTATAAACAATCAATCATCTGTTGTTATTTTACACCATTCAATGGGAATACCATCAATTGCAACAGCAACAAGCCCCACCAATTGTAGTACCACTTTGCGATTTCGCCTTATGCGAAGTAGTCTGCCACGCAATCCTTTGAATGTACCTCCAATCACTTCTATAGGAGTACCTTTTACGCACACCACCGATGGATTATCCAAATAAAAGATATCCGCATCATGATGTTCCGTAACCCACATAAAATCTTCCATTTCCTTATTACGCACCACCATCGGTAATTTTGTAGATTTATCCATCATATAACGCAACGGACATACCGCCTCCATCCGACGTTTACACGTATCCAAAACATCACGTGTTGTATGTACAAAAATAAGATTGTGTACAGCTGGGACAATGTGTTTACCCATGTCATCTCTCACACAAAGCATAGGCACATAACATTCCACACCAAAGTTTTGCAATAATTGCATTGCCTTCAACTCGCGACTGTAAGTAACACGCATGACATACCACCTACTGTCGGATATGGACACATCTTGGGGACACCCGCCTGCAGAAGCAGAGGGTTCTATTGAAGGAATTTCAACCATCTCATCTATCATTTTTAATCTGCTATCCAGCTGAGATTAAAAGGACAATCTTTATTTTTTGTTAAAGGCACCCACGATATATTCTCTCGCCTGAACAAAATTCTTTGAATTTCAACATTAAAAACTTGTAGACAAGTATATATACCACTATGATTCAGCCTATAATGCGCAAAGTTACACATATTATTGGGAATATACATAACAATGCAATAGATATAATGGTATGGAGATTCAAGAAGCAAGTGGGGCTTATGATACTCTGAAGAATTTAGAGAACTTATTTATTAAATTCCTAATTTTGGCACAATATTTTCATAGAGAATATTGTTTTAACAAATGTTTAATTTAAATCTTACAACTATGAACGTAAAAGAATTTTTAGTAGGAGCAGGCACGATGCTAGTCGGCATAGCTCTTGGTGCAGTAATCTGCTGTACAGTATGCTGTAAAAAATGTGACAAACAAATGCCTTCTTGTCCAATGGAACAACAATGTCAACGTCACGATGGCCCACAACATGGTAAATGCCACAAACCAGATCATAAAAACTTTATGATGAAATTTGCCAAAGATCTTAATTTGTCGGATGAACAAATGGCAAAAATCAAAGAATTGAAGCAATCTCAAAAAGATGCAATGAAAGCAGAAAGAGAAAAATTTGATGCTGCTTTCCAATCAATTCTTACTGACGAACAAAAAGCTCAATTAGAAAAAATGAAAGCTGAAAAGCCATGTTTCAAAGATGGCAAACATCACGGAAACAAACCTTACCCGGCAGACGAACAAGAACAAATTGAAGAAGACGCAGAAGAATAATTGCGGAATCGAATCAAATCCTGCAAGCCCTTGTTGAAAATTCAGCAAGGGCTTTTTTTTTTCAAATAAGATGGTATATTTGCATTTGATAAGTGGAAAGATTTGAGTTGATTGCAACCACACAAAAAAATGCTAAAACAGCAAGTGCTGCATTTTCCCATTCTTCCCTTTTAATTCTTAATTTTAAATTTTTAATTCTTAATTAAAATGGGTTATTTATTTACTTCAGAGTCGGTTTCAGAAGGTCATCCGGATAAAGTTGCCGACCAAATTTCCGATGCTGTCCTTGATGCTTATTTAAGTCAGGACCCAACCTCAAAAGTTGCGTGCGAAACATTGGTTACAACTGGCTTAACAGTTTTGAGCGGCGAAATCAAAAGTAAAGGAATTGTTGACGTACAGGAAATCGCACGAAAAGTTATCAACCAAATTGGTTACAACAAAGCCGAATACAAATTCGACAGTGATTCGTGTGGCGTTATTTCGTCACTACACGCACAATCATCCGATATTAATCAGGGTGTTGAACGTGAAAAACCAGAAGAACAAGGAGCTGGCGACCAAGGAATGATGTTCGGCTACGCAATCGACGAAACCGAAAATTATATGCCTCTTACGCTTGATATTGCTCACCGTTTGCTAGAGAAACTTGCGCAAATCCGCAAAAATGGCAAAGTAATGAAATATCTTCGCCCAGATTCAAAATCTCAGGTTACAATTGAATACGATCCTCGCAACAATAAAGCAATACGAATTGATACAATCGTAATTTCTACGCAACACGACGATTTTGGTATTTCTGATGAAGAAACACAAAAGAAGATTGGAGAGGACTTACGTAAATATGTAATAAAACCTGTGCGCTTGAGCTATCCAAAACGTCTTCACAAACTATTTGATCAAGATTTCAAATTATTGGTAAACCCAACAGGCAAATTCGTCATTGGCGGCCCTCACGGAGATACAGGTTTAACTGGTAGAAAAATCATCGTTGATACCTATGGTGGTCGCGGTGCTCACGGTGGCGGGGCATTCTCGGGCAAAGATTCTTCAAAAGTTGATAGAAGTGCCGCATACGCAACTCGGCACATTGCGAAGAATTTGGTTGCTGCAGGCGTGGCACACGAATGTTTGGTGCAAGTATCGTACGCTATTGGTGTTGCAGAACCAGTAAACATTTACGTTAACACATACGGAACGTGCCGTATTAAAAAAGAAGATGGGAAAAAATACACCGATGAAGAAATTGCAGATATCGTTGCAAAATTATTTGATATGCGACCAAACGCAATTGTTAAACGTTTTGGATTAACTAATCCTATTTTCCAAGCAACCGCTTCATACGGACATTTCGGTAGAACACCAGAAATGAAAGAAGTGGAGATAAACGGTAAAAAGAAGAAAGTTCAATTCTTTGGTTGGGAATTATTAGACTACGTTGACAAAATAAAAAAGGCGTTTATATGCTAATAATCAAATCAATACATACAAAAAAGTCCGAAGGAAAACCTTCGGACTTTTTTATTATCATTAGTTACAATTCTAATAACTGACTACTGATAACTCTTATCCTTTCAATGCGTTTGCACCACTCACGATTTCATTCAATTCGTTTGTGATAGCTGCTTGACGGGCTTTGTTGTATTCAATTCTCAATGATTTCAATAATTCGCCTGCGTTATCAGTTGCTTTGTGCATTGCGGTCATTCTGGCTCCGTGTTCCGAAGCAAATGAATCAAGAAGAATGCTGAAGAACTGTGTACGTAACGATTTTGGTATCAATTCGTTAACTATATATTCTTTGTTTGGTTCGAATATATAATCGTAGTTGAAACTTGCTTTTGCAGAAGTTGTTTCGTCTTGCACAATTGGCAGATATTGTGAAGTCGTAATGATTTGTGTCGCCGCATTTTTAAATTTGTTGTACACAATCACAACTTTGTCGTAAACTCCGGTAGCAAAATCATTCATAATTTCAGACGAAATCTTCACAGACTCCTCGTAGGTAAGGTGATCGAAAATTTCCGCAAACGATTTTTTAGGTGCTAACCCTTTACTTTTTAAAGAATCACAAACTTTTTTACCAATTGCATATACATCAACGTTCGATGCTGCATATTGGTTTGCATATTCCGATTTAACAAGTGCAGCAACCGTTTTTCCTATACCAGAGTTGAAACCACCGCAAAGGCCACTATTAGAAGCCACTGCGACAATCAAAATTTTGTTCTCTGGACGGACTGTTGCGTAGGCATTGCCTTCGCTCGATTCCAAACCACTGCTTACATTCTGCAGAATTTCCTGCAATTTTTCGGAATATGGACGCATTTGTACCACTGCCTGCTGTGCCTTGCGCAATTTAGCAGCAGATACCATTTTCATAGCACTGGTGATTTTTTGCGTACTGCTTACAGAAGCAATTCTAATGCGTATTTCTTTTATTCCTGCCATAATTTTTTGTTTTCAGTTGTCAGATTTCAGTTGTCAGAAGTTACTACAACTGACAACTGATACCTGATTATACTATTTTTTGTATTTTGCTGAAACTTCTTTTGCTGCCGCTGCCAATACGCCTTTAATTTCGTCGTCGATAGCACCGCCAGCAATTTTATCAAGAGTATCTTTATGTTTCAAATCAAGATATTCCAAATATTCTTTTTCGAATTCAAGAACTTTGTCAATAGGAACATCAGAAAGTAAACCTTGAGTACCGCAGTAAATGATTGCAACTTGGTGTTGAACCTTCATTGGAGAGTACTGTCCTTGTTTCAAAATCTGAACGTTTCTACGTCCTTTGTCAAGAACTGCCATTGTAGCGGCATCCAAGTCAGAACCGAATTTAGAGAATGCTTCCAATTCGCGGAATTGAGCTTGATCCACACGCAATGTTCCGGCAACTTTCTTCATAGCCTTGATTTGAGCGTTACCACCTACACGAGATACCGAAATACCTACGTTGATTGCAGGACGAATACCTGCGTGGAACAAACTTGATTCAAGGTAAATCTGACCATCTGTAATTGAAATCACATTGGTTGGAATGTATGCAGAAACGTCACCTTCTTGAGTTTCGATGATAGGTAATGCTGTCAAAGAACCGCCACCTTTAATTTTACCTTTCAATGAAGCTGGTACGTCGTTCATGTTTTTAGCAACTTCGTCGTTTGCAATAATTTTTGCAGCACGTTCTAGCAAACGAGAGTGCAAATAGAACACATCACCTGGATAAGCTTCACGCCCTGGTGGACGACGAAGAAGCAAAGACACTTCACGATAAGAAACTGCTTGTTTTGACAAATCATCGTAAACAATCAATGCTGGACGGCCAGTATCACGGAAATATTCACCGATGGCACAACCTGCAAATGGTGCGTAATATTGCAAAGCTGCTGGGTCGGAAGCTGTTGACGATACGATTGTCGTATAAGCCATTGCTCCATGTTCTTCCAATGTTTTTGCAATACTTGCAACGGTAGAACCTTTTTGTCCGATTGCTACGTAAATACAGTAAACTGGTTGTCCTTTTTCGTAGAATTCTTTTTGGTTGATGATAGTATCGATTGCGATAGCTGTCTTACCTGTTTGACGGTCACCAATAATCAACTCACGTTGTCCACGACCGATTGGAATCATCGCATCGATAGGTTTGATACCCGTCTGTAATGGTTCGTTTACTGGTTGACGGAACAAAATACCAGGAGCTTTACGTTCGATTGGCATTTCTACCAATTCTCCTGAAATTTCTCCTTTACCATCAATTGGTTCACCTAAGGTGTTTACAACACGGCCAAGAAGTCCTTCACCAACCATGATTGATGCGATTTTCTGTGTTCTCTTCACAGTGTCGCCTTCGCTAATACCATCGGAATTACCAAGAAGCACGGCCCCTACGTTGTCTTCCTCAAGGTTAAGAACGATACCTTTCGTTCCATTGGCAAACTCAATCATTTCGTTGGCTTGTACATTTGTCAAACCGTGAATACGGGCAATACTATCACCTACTGAAAGTACTGTTCCGACTTCTTCAAGTTCTGCTTCGGTTTTGTAGCCTTCAAGCTGCTTTTTTAATACTTCCGAAACTTCTGCTGGTTTTATATCTGCCATAGTTAAATATTTTACACTTAATTATTTGCAATCATTTCTTTCTTAATCTGTTTCAGTCTTGTGCTGATACTTGCATCGTACTGTTGGTCTTCCACACGAAGTATGAATCCGCCCATTAGGGAAGGATCAACTTTTGTCTGTAATTCAACTTCTTTGTTCTCTTTTTTCTTAACGAAGTCAATTACGGCAGCTTCTTGTTCTTTTGAAAGAGGAATAGCCGAGGTCAATGTGACTGCTGTGATTCCTTTTTCCTTACGATAAATATCCAACACGTTTCGCAAAATATCCTGGATGAACATCTCACGGCTGTTCGAAATAACCATATCAAGAAACGCTAACGTTTCTTTCGTGATTTTATCGGACAACAAAGCCGAAACGAACGCCTTTTTCTGACTTGGCTTAACAATAGGGTTTTGGAAAACCTCTGCTAATTCAGGAATTTCGTTCAAGCTTTTTGTAAGCATTTTCACGTCGGCTATAGCTTTCTCCAAAATGCTTTTATCGGAAGCAAATTCAAAGAATGCTTTTGCGTAACGGACCGAAATTTTACTTTGATTCATATTGATACAAATTTGAATCGACTAATTTAAATTTAGTTTATTGAGTGATTCGGAAATGATGTCTTCGGAAACTTTTTTGTTTTCCAATTCTTTCCCGATAACTTTTTCTGCAATTTCGAAAGAAAGAGCAGCTACTTGGTTCTTCAACTCTTGCATAGCCTGGTTTTTCTCGCTTTCAATAGCAGCTTTAGCCGAAGCCATAAGTTTGTTTGCTTCTTCTTGAGCTTCTACTTTTGCTTGAGCAATCATTTGTTCTCTCATTTCGCGAGCTTCCTTCAACAAGGTATCGCGTTCTTGGCGAGCTTCTGCAACAATTCTTTCATTGTCAGCTTGAAGCATCTTCATTTCCGCTTTTGTTGTTTCGGCAAGTTTCAAGGCATCTTCAATTGATTTGTTGCGTTCGTTAATCATACCAAGAACTGGCTTCCACGCAAACTTAATCAATAGAAAAACAACAAGTAAGAATGTAAGTGTTGTCCAAAAAACTAAACCTATACCCGGAGTTACTAAATCCATATTATTATACTTTTTATTGATTCTGTTTAAAAAGCAGCTTTAGAAACCAACCGTTCCCAAAGCTGCCATTGTTTGTTAGGCGATCAATGCTACAACAACGCCGAACAATGCAACACCTTCTACAAGAGCTGCAGCAATCAACATAGCTGTTTGAATCTTGCTGTAAGCTTCTGGTTGGCGAGCGATTGCTTCCATTGCTGAACCACCAATTTTACCAATACCGATACCAGCACCAATAGCTGCTAATCCGGCTCCAATTCCTGCTAAAGATATAGCTTCCATAATTTTATTTATTTAAGTTAAACAATCTTTCTTTTTTTATTTTGCTTCGTGTCCTTCTGGCATAGCCAATCCGATAAACAACGCTGACAACATTGTGAATATATATGCCTGCAAAGCAGCCACGAACAATTCAAGTACATCCATAAACATTACAAAGAACACCGAAACTGGTGCGATTGCCAATGTTCCAAAAATAAATATCAATGAGGTCAAACTCAATACAATAATGTGACCTGCAGTAATATTTGCGAACAAACGTATCATCAATGCAAATGGCTTTGTGAAGATACCGATTACTTCAACTATTGCCATAATTGGAAGTAATGGCCAAGGCAAACCTGGCATTGCGAAAATATCTTTCCAATATTCTTTGTTGCCACTGAAATTTGTGATTAACAATGTTAATACAGCCAAAACGCATGTCACGGCAATATTACCAGTTAAGTTTGCTCCACCTGGGAAGAAAGGAATCAATCCCATCATGTTTGAAATCCAAATGAAGAAGAATACAGTCAATAAATAAGGAAGATATTTTTCAGTATGTTTTCCTAAGTTTGGTTCAACAACATCATCCTTAATGAACAAGATAACTGGTTCCAACCAAGCTTGAAATCCTTTCGGTGCTTGTCCAGGGCGACGTTTGTAAGCTCTTGCGCAACCAACGAACATTATCAACATAATGATTGCAACTAAGAAAAGTGTAAAAACGTTTTTCGTAATAGAAAAATCTAATGGTCCATTCTCCGTTGCTTGACCGCTTCCGTCAACATAGAAAATCTTTTGTCCACCCATTTCTTGCGGAACCATTTTATATGTGTGGTCGCCTTTTGTTACAGTTTTATGTCCGTGTTCAAATTCACTTGACATAAATACATCTATAGAAAAAGGATTAGTGTTTACCAAAATGACTGGAAGAGAAAATCCTACTGGGTGTCCGTTCCAATCCCACATGTGCCAATCATGGTTGTCGCCAATATGGCCAAATATAGTTTCGTTGATGTTAAATTCTGGTTTTTCTGCCGATGAAGAAGACTCCTCATTTGCGAATGATATACAAGAAAAAAGAAAAGCAAAACAAACTGTTAAAATTTTCCTTTTTGACATTTTAAAAAACATAATCTAAAATTTTATACTACGTACAAATTTACATCTTACAAATATAGATTATTTTTCAAAACGAGTCAACATTTCAGTTTTTTTTTCAAAATGAACGATCCTTTTGGTACTATACGAAATTATCCCCGTGGAGAAGGTGTATTCTTCACGGGGATAATTTATGAGACTCAGCTTATCGAATTACCACTGCAAATGATTCTGCCCCTACTTTCACAAAATAAACTCCATCCAGACGAACAGCATATTGCTGTGTTTCAATCGTCTGTGTCGTATTGCCTAGTACGTAGTGGCCACTATTATCGTAAATTGCAACATCTTGTCCTTCTGCATTCTTCACATAAATGGTGTGTCCAACAGCATACACCTCAACAGTAGATACTTCAACATCTTCAACTGCAGTTTCTTCTTCGTTTTCTGCTTCTGCAATATTACTCAAGGCAAGTGAAAATGGTCCCGATTCTGCCTTCAAAAACTGTGTTTTTGGATTGATTTCAGAAGGTAATTTAATTCCCACATAGTATCCTATTGTTCCTTCTTCTGATTCTGTATCGGAATATGTTGTAATATCCGATGAAACAACCTTCAAGGTATCAATGACTATTCTGTTGTTTAATTTTCGTTCACGCATTACTATGTAACTTGAGAAATCTAATCCTTCGTATGCTGTCCAATTCAAATCGTATTGACTCTTGTTGAATGGATCTTGAGTACGAATCAATTGCATCGTTTTATGTGTTTCACTCATCGCCGTTTCTGTACCACATACGTCTGTCGCTGAAATTCTATATGACCAAGGCATTTCTTTTGGATTAACCTCTGTATCTTCATACACACTCAACTCGCTGAATGGTACTTGTGCTATCGCCTCGTATCGTCCAAGTTCTTCACTCTGACGATATACTGTATAAAAATCTATCAAATCAGTATTCTCTTTCAACCATACGACTAAATTGTTATCTGTTTCCTGACTTACGGTAACCAATGCTATCTCTGGTTGTTTCAATGCAATGCTTGGAACAGTCACATCTAAAGATGCAGTACAATTTGTTTCTTGATTTACAACATTCAATGTATAATCGCCTGCTCGAACATTAGTCAAATTCTTCGTAGTCTTGTTGTTTGACCAAGAATAAATCAAATTGTCTTCGTTTGCACTGATTGTTACCGCTCCGTTTGCCTCGTTACAAGCTGTTGCCACAACATTTGCAACAGAGATAATTGGTGCGGTTGGTTCCATCAACGTGTAGTTTTCACTGATTTGACAGCCAGTTTCAACATTTGTAATCGTCAACGCGTACTCACCTTTTGCAAGATTTGCAATGTTTTGCGTTGTTGCTTCGTTACTCCAACTATATGTTGCAGATGCAACACCTGATGTTGTAATTGTGATTGCTCCGTCGGCATTCGAACACGTAGGATTCTTGATTGTAGCCTTCATCGTCATTTCTTCTGGTTGTGTCACCGTGTATGTTTTTTGGAACGTACATGCTTCAGCATCGACAATGTTAATTGTGTAATTGTTCGCAACCAAATTTGAAATAGTATCTTCAACAAATGTTTCGCCTATCCACTGAATTGTGTATGGTTCTGTCGCATTTGAGATTTTCAAGGCAATCTCACCATCGTTTTCGCCAAAACAACTCACATTCTTGATTGAGTCCGAAACCTGAATATTACAAGCAAGAATAACTGTGGCAGTTGCCTTCACAAAATTCTTCTCACCATTTGCAAGAGTTCCCGTTACTGTGATTTCTGCCTCACCTTCGTATTCGTAAACCGTCAAATACAATTTCCCGTCATTTACTGTTGCTGCAACCACGTTTGGTTGTGAACTTGTCGCACTATAGTTCACTTCGCTACCTTCTGTTGTTATGAACAAACCAGTCAAATCGATTGCTTCGGCTTCTCTTTCGGTCTTTAAGGTTGGGATTACGAGAGTTCCTGCCACCTCAACTTTTTCTTTTTCCTTAAAGTTGGCAACTACCGTTGAATCTTTTGTTACAACAAACGAGATAGCACCTTCTTTTATTCCCTCGTTCCAACCAACAAATTCATATCCATCATTTGCAACAGCTTTCAACGTCGCAGTTGACTTGTATTCATATAAACCTTCACCGCTAATTGTTCCCATCAACTTGTCGTAGTCGGCAGAAACGGCATAGTTGTTTATTGACCATTTTGCCCAGAATTGTTTATCACCACAATCATTGTCGGCAATTGACGTTATTGCACCACCAATATAACTTGAATTGCTATACCAACCCTCGAACGTGTAGCCTTCTTTCGTAACATTTGTTGGCAATATAGCACCTGCTCCATACGTATAGGTTTCGATATTACCTTCATTTATTGTCCCTTCGTTTACAACCAATATTACATTATATAGTTTAGGTGTCCATTTTGCATAGAATGTCTTGTCGCCAATAGAAGATTCGTCAACCTTCACCATTCTATCTCCGCTCAAATCCTCCGTTGCATACCAACCAGCAAAGGTATTTCCTGTCTTTGTAACATCAGCAGGAAGCGTTGCTCCGTTACCGTAAACATACGTTGCCACATTACCGCTGTTAATTGTTCCACCATTTACATTCAACGAAATCGCGTACGAATTAACACTCCACTTAGCCCAAAATTCTTTGTCGCCTATGGCATCAGCTGCAATAGTTGTCTGTATTTCTCCTTCGCAACTTGAATTATCGTACCAACCTTTAAATGTGTTACCTGTTTTTGAGATTTGCTCGGCAGTTGGCAACGTAGCACCTACTCCGAACACATATCCACTAACATTCCCTGCAGCAATAACACCATTATTTGTATTCAATGTTACTGCATAAGAATCAGTTGACCATTTTGCATAATACGTTTTTGGGCCAAATTCCGTTGATGCAATTATGCTTACGACGTCACCCGTCAATTCTGGATTATCGTACCAACCCATAAAAGTGTAGCCCGATTTAGAAACCTTAGTCGGAAGTACAGCCGTAACGCCATACGTGTAATTTTCTATTATGCCAACAGTTATTGTTCCACCATTTGTTTCAAATGTCACAGTATATTCATTGGAACTCCAAGCAGCATAAAAATTCTTGTCGCCATATTCATTTGCTGTAATATTTGTTACAACAGAACCTTCCATATTAACATTGTCGTACCAACCAATAAATTCACTACCAACTCTGCTGACATCTGTAGGCAATGTAATTTCTGATCCTAACGTATATATTGATTCGTATGATTCGTTAATTGTTCCACCGTTGGCATTGTAACCAATAGCATATTGAGTCAATTCCCATTGAGCAGTATACGATTTATCACCTTTGTCCGCCGTTGTGATTTCCAACACAGCATTTCCATCTGCATCTTTCCAACCTTTAAAAGTATATCCAACTCTCGTTACATTAGTAGGAAGAATTGCGCCAACGCCATACGTATATTTTGTTATATCATTATCGTTGATAATTCCACCGTTGGCATTTAACACGACATCGTATGTTGCAGCCGTCCATTTTGCCCAGAAATTTTTATTCCCAACCTCATTATTTGCAATTTCAGTTACTACACCGCCATCATAACTTGAATTATCAAACCAGCCAACGAACTCGTAGCCTGTCTTCGTTACATCTGTAGGAAGAGTTGCACCAACGCCATACGTATAGGAAGTAATATTTCCGCTGTTGATAACGCCATTATTTGTTTGTAGCACGACAGTGTAGGTCTTTGCTGTCCATTTTGCCCAAAATTCCTGGTCATCTATAGTTCCCTTACTAATTTGTGTAACAGGCGTACCTTCACAAGCCTCATTGTTGAACCAACCGCCAAAATTGAAACCTGCTTTTGTTACATCGACAGGAAGAATTGCAAGAACGTCGTATATGTATGTTGTGATGTTACCACTATTTATTTCACCACCGTTGGTATTTAAAGTAACATCATACGTATTAACTTCCCATTTAGCCCAAAATTCTTTATTTCCATAATCATCAGAAGAAATAGTTGTAAATGCCATTCCCACTAAGTTTGAATTATTGTACCAGCCACCAAAAGTATAGCCCTCACGTGTTGGAACAGGAAGAGTTAGTTCATCACCATAATTATATGTCGTCACTGGATCAGAAGTAAATGAACCATCGTTGGCATTGTAGGTGATGTTGTAATCTATTTTTGACCACATCGCTAAATATGCTTTAGCACCAATTTCTGTGTTCGATATACTTGTTATGCTTTTATAAATTGTTTGTATTGAAACATCAGCGCCTATAGCTTCCATTGCCTCTAACCACTGCGTCGCATTCTCCAATGACGTCATTTCGGACTTAATAATTGATGGCAAATTTTCTGTCATTGCTTTGGCTTCTTCAACTCCAATATCTGAATCTTTCTCACGAATAAGTTGAACCATACTAAGTGTTGTACACGAACCAAGATCGTTCAAAACAACATTATATATTGTACCATCGGTAGATAGAGTGTGGTTTTGCAATTCAAAAGTTCCTTCACCAGCATCTATCACACTTCTATACAAAGCAAGCTCATCCACAGTAGCATTTTCCGCCAATGTAACTGGCAGCTTACTTTCCATTGGACCCAACAACATAATGGCGTCTTGAATTGAGATATCTGAAAGTTCCATCAATTTGTTTGCTGCCAAGACAGGATTTTTTAAATATGTACCAACGAAATCACTATTCGCAATACTTTTCCATCCAGCAAAATTATACCCCGTACGAGTAATGTCTGTTGGCAAAATTGTCATGGTGTTGTACGTATAATTTGTAACATTCCCACTGTTAATAGTACCACCATTTGGATCCAAAATGATTGCATACGAATTAATTATCCATTTCGCATAAAATGTCTTATCACCATATTCTTGTAAAGAAATTTCCGTAATTGGGTTACCATCGAAATTTGAATTTTGATACCAACCTCCAAAAGTGTAACCCTCACGGGAAATTTCAGAAATAGTTGGCAATGTAGCACCAATACCATACACATATTCAGAGAGATTTTGTGTAGTTGTACCACCATTTACTTCTAGGCGAACAGCGTACGTATTATTTTCCCATTGTGCAGTTAAATAAATATCTCCTTCATCGGTAGGATAAATAGTTGTTTTTGATTGATTTCCCGACTGATTTGCAAATGAAATGGTAGCTCCCAATGCTTCCAGATCTGATTTTAAATTATTTGCAATATTTTGTTCCGTTTGAACCATTATAATTGTTGGAGAAATAGCAGCTTCATCCACCAAATCTTTTGCTTCCTTTAAACCAAGACCAGTATATTCGCGTACAACTTTTAGAATATTCAATTTATATTCTGTAGGATACGATTCCAAGACAACATCTGTAACTGACAGTCCATCGGATACCTGCCCTCCAATAATAGTTACCGAGGCTCCCGAAGATTCTAATTCTTCTTGATACGTCAATGCTTTGTAATACTCAACGCCCTCTTTTAACATTACTGGCGCGGAATTGACTAATGATAAAGCATCTGATAA
Source organism: uncultured Bacteroidales bacterium (assembly GCA_937892155.1). Classification (GTDB taxonomy): domain Bacteria; phylum Bacteroidota; class Bacteroidia; order Bacteroidales; family UBA1715; genus UBA1715. The sequence goes on from CALAUG010000005.1 coordinate 23,349, forward strand.
ACTTAATCCTGTTAAAGTTTTTACAGTTTTTACGATTGATATACGATTTGCTGGGTCAAAAGAATTCAAGTACAACGAAACCTGACTCATTGGAAACCATCCTTTAAATGTACAACCAGCTTTAGTTACATCTGTAGGCAACATCGTATACGTTCCATAGGTATAATGGTTCACATCACCAATATTAATTTTTCCGCCCACAGGATCTAATACAACATTATATTCTTTTGGTGTCCATTTGGCATAAAAAGTTTTGTCACCATAATCTGTTGCAGTCACCTCGTTGACTAATTCGCCTTCAAAATTTGAATTTGCGTACCAACCAACAAATTCATAGCCTTTTTTGTTCAACGTGGTTGGTAACGATTCACCGATGGTATAGGTGTATTGTGTTACATTGCCACTTTCTATATTCCCGCCATTAGTTTCCAATGTAATATTATATGTGTTAGGTGTCCACTTGGCATAAAGTGTTCCATCGCTATCAGTTGTCCAAGCATTTCCATTATCTACACCAAATTCCGTGTAATATTTAGTTCCACCACCATTAGTTTCACTATAATATCCATTAAAAGAACAACCAATTTTGCTTGGAGCAGAAATACTTGGTAATGGCAACCCATACGTTACAATTACATTAGAACTACCCGAAACTGTAGCGGATTGATTATCAAGAGTAAGCACGTATGTGTTAGGAGTCCATTTGGCATAGAGTGTAGTTGCTACGGTAAGGTCGCATAGTGATTTCGTTGATGCACCCGTTGCGGTATAGTATTGAGTGCCAAGTCCATTTGCTGCAGTGTAATATCCTCCAAAGGAATAACCTTGTTTAGTTGGTACTGTAATACTACTCAAAGCAGCATCGTATGTAGCATAAACAGATGTAGTACCAGTAGTGGTTGCATCTTGATTGTCCAAAGTGATATAAAAACTTTTCGGAGTCCATTTGGCATAATATTCTTTATTTCCATAGGCGGTAGCTGCTATAGAATACATTCTTGTGTCGGAAAAATCTGCTTTTTGATACCATCCTGCAAAGGTATAACCAGTGCGGACAATCTCCGTAGCAGTTGGTAATGTCACTGACGTACCAGTAGAATAATTAGTTACTTCTCCCGAAGTGATATTTCCACCATTTGTATGCAGTGACACAGTATATGCATTTGGAATCCACATTGCATAATATGTTTTAGCACCAGTTGCCGTAGCACTAATACTATATTGCCGCGAACCACTAAAATCTGAATTGAGATACCAACCACCAAAAGTATAACCAGGACGCGTTACCTCCGTAGGAAGAATTTTTTCGGCTCCCGCATAATATTTAGTTACATTACAACCATTTATCGTTCCACTATTTGTATTTAATATTACTTCATACGTTTTTAGCAAAGAAAAATTCGCAATATCTTTATTTATGCTGGTAGATGTTATTGTATTCCCGCAAATATCTGATATTGCGTACGATGACAACGAATTAATAGTTAGATCAGAAACTTTACTGGTAGGTTCACTAAGTGTACGACTATATGTCAATACATTTGTGCCATCTCCACTTTTATAGCTTAAAATATAATTAGTATTAGTACCTCCGTACATAACATATAAAGAAGAACTTGTGGCATTTGTCACAACCTCATCAAATTCCAAAGAAACACGAAGCTCCTGTCCTGCATGGTATGGCTGAAGTGTATTTACATGAGCATTTACAACTTTCGGACCCACATTGTCATATATGGCCAAATACATTTTTGAATTCAAAAAACACCATGAATATTTACTCCATGTTAAATCATCATATCTTGTTGTGCCAGCCGCACCTAAACTAAAACCAATATGTTCGGTGCTATTAGGTATTATTAAATATTTTCCATCACTTGTGCATGACCCTAACACCCTACGATGTCTAGCGACAGCAGAAGTGGAAGACCATATATCTTTATATGAACCATCAGCAAAACTACTATTTGTCCCTTCAACTGGTATAGAGTATGTGCCAGACGAACCAGAACTTGTTACATTTGTTTGAAAAGTTACATCATATAATATTTTGGGAATATCTCCGTCTTGCCACGGAATAATTTCACCACCTGGTGCATCTATAGCATAATCTTTTGGTCCAACAGAACCCTCATATACCGCAATAGAAGAATAACCATAGCGACCAGAAGTTAAGACAGAACTTTCTTCGTTTACTTTTGCCCCAAAAGTCATTCTAAAAATATATTTATAGTCTTGATTTAATGCAGCCAAGTAATTTTTCCGAATTGCAGAAAACAATCTCGTAAAATCTGCTACTGGTACTGCATATTGTCGATATGTTGACACGAAAGTATCCTTTTTGTCATAACAATACATGTATGGAGAACCTCCACCTGTAATGTTAGTATTAGCTATTTCCGAATCATAGACCGAAGATTTTTCTATTATGTTTGAACTAGAAACCGATATGAATGCTTGCACAGATTTTGAAGATTGATCGTTCCAAGCATAAAACCAAAAGTCACGACTGTTAACCGTTGAAAATTTATTCATATCTGTTGGGCTTAACAGTATTACATTTACCGTTTTGCTTAGTTCACCATCAACAAATTCCAATGTTCCCGAAGCATCAAGATAATGTATGCCGCCCACTGCGGAACCGTCCTGCGTACTGTAATATACCCTACAAGGTCCTTTACTGTCGGAACGAGTAATGGTAAACGTGTTGCCCGATGCTGTTACACTCGAAATAACATCGCTGGCGTATGAACCAATATTAGACAACAACAATATGCTTGTAGTCAACAATAAACGAAGTATTGCTTTCATAAAACGCAATTTTTGGAATATTAAACATTCTGTAGATTCTTTCATAGTCCTATATTTATCTTCATACGGGCACACTATACCCACTACTGTAAGGTTAACGAGGTCCAAATGTAATAAAATTCTTTTGAAACGTCCAAAAGAATTCCCAAAGTCGTAAAAAATAAAAACGAATTGCTACTGAAAAGCCTTTTTAATCTTTTCAGTAAGATTGGAAGAAGCAAGTTTCTCCGTTTGCAAAACCATATTTTTTATGGCTTTTGCCGATGATGCTCCATGACCAATGATGATAGGAGCTTCCACACCTAAGACAGGCGTTCCACCGTGATTTTCGTAGTTGAAATACTCAAAGAATGGATTGTCAATCTGCAATTTTTTGGCAATCTTGTACATTGCTTCTATCTGTTTCAGAATTATATTGCCTGTGAAACCATCACTTACAATTACATCTGATTTGTCGTCGTACAATTCATTGCCCTCTATATTTCCGCAGAAATTGAACTCGCCACAATCTTTCATCAACTCGTAGGCTGCTTGTGTCAACAAATTACCTTTCTTTGGCTCCGAGCCAATGTTCAGCAGGTGTACACGCGGATTTTCCACACAATGGTAATACTGAGAGAACAAACTACCCAATATTCCATATTGGCAGAGAACATCTGGTCGACAATCAGAATTCAGCCCAATATCAAGAATGGTAGTGTATTTCTCAGCAACGAGTTTTGGAATTGACGTAGTTAAGCAAGGACGGATAATACCTGGTATTACTTTGATGACGGAAACAGCTCCAACCATCATTGCGCCCGTACTTCCGGCACTTGCAAACGCATCAATCTTTCCAGCATACAAATGTTTAAATCCTACTGTAATACTTGAGTTCTGCTTCTGCTGGAAAGCACGCGCTGGATGTTCACCCATTTCTATAATGGATGGAGCATCGACAACCTCAACATTATTACCCGAAAATTTCTCTCGCTCAAGAATGGCATTGATTTTTCCCTGATCGCCGTACAAGACAATAGTACTTCTTTCTTGAAGTACTTTACTTGCCTGTATCGTTCCCAAGACTACGTTTTCGGGGGCAAAATCGCCACCCATACCGTCAATTCCTATTCTCATAGAGAGAAAAGATATTATTCAGCTGCTTGTTGTTGTTTTTCTACAAGCAATTTGCCGTTGTAATATAAATTACCTTCTACTTCGTAAGCTGTGTGACGACGATGTACTGTTCCAGTTGTAGGACATTTACTCAATGTTGGAGCTACAGCTACGTCATGTGTACGTCTTTTGTCTCTTCTTGTTTTAGAGACTTTTCGTTTTGGATGTGCCATCTTATTATTATTTTAGTTTTTAAACATATTTTTTAATGAATCCCAACGAGGATCCGTTTTTTCTTCTTTTCTTTTTTCCGACTGCTCCAAATATGAAACCACATCGGAATTACAGTCTTTTTCGTTCGGATGCACCTTTTTCAATGGAATCGAAAGCATTATCATTTCGTAAATTATCGGCGAAAGTCCCAACTCCGTTTCTTCTGGAGATATTATAATGACGTTATCCGCATCGGCTAATTCATCATCTTTCTCACCAACTTTGACAACCATTTCCTGATTCATTTCAATTGGCAGTGCAAAGATGTCTAAACACCTGTCACACTCAACCAACACAGTTCCTTTCATTCGTAACGAAAGTGTGTGGAGGCTTGGTTGCTTAACGAAATGGACGTCTACGCAAATATCAGCGTCGAAAACTCCTTCCATTTCTTGTGCTTCAATGAACTTTTTGTCAATTTTCAGTACCTCGTCGAAAATCCCCTCCTTCATTGTCTGCAACGGAATCGTATGTAAATCCTTCGTTCGACTCATACAAGAAAATTAGCACGCAAAAATAGAAAAAACTTTACAATTAGCAAACATTTCACAATTTATTAACAAGTTGGGTGGAGTTAAATGCTCCTTTTCGTTGTCAGTTTGCAAACTCCTGAATCGTGTCTTGATTCCTGACTCACTTTAAATTCGTGAATCGTGCAATAACTCCAAGGGGCAGTTTTTTCTTGAAATCGTCCTCTAAATATATCTCCCCATATTCTTTTTCTGCCTTATGGTTTTTGAATATTTCATTGACGAGATTTTCAAGAATAAAGGCTGAAAATCCCAATGAATAAGTGTTCAAAATAAAAAAATATCGATTTTTATCAAGAATCTTTTCCACATCTTTCAACAACGCATTCAGATCGCGTTCAAGTTTCCAATCCTCTCCATTTGCACCGCGACCAAAAGCTGGCGGGTCCATAATAATACCATTGTACGTATTACCACGTTTTACTTCCTTTGCGACGAATTTTCGCGCATCTTCTACAATCCACCGAATATTATCTTGCCCAGAACTTTCCATATTTTGTTTTGTCCACGACACGACCTGCTTAACGGAATCCAAATGCGTTACATCGGCACCGGCAGCCCGCGCGGCAACAGACGCAATTCCAGTATATCCGAATAGATTTAAAACTTTTAAACCTGAATTTGATTTACAAATTGAAGAAATATAATCCCAATTGACAGCCTGCTCTGGAAAAATTCCCACATGCTTAAAGGCGGTGAATTTAAGATTACACGTAAGATTTAAATAATCATACGATATCTGCCACGAATCTGGAATATTTTTATGTTTTATCCAATCACCATTATTGCTTGAACGAGCAATAAAATCAATAGTTGCACGCTTTTGCCATTCCGATTCTGACAAAGATTTATCCCAAACAGCTTGTGGCTCTGGACGACGGGTAACAACGGGACCAAACTGTTCCAATTTCTCAAAATTTCCAGAATCTATCAAACGATAGTCGTGCCAGTGTGTTGGAGTTAAATATATCATACTTGTTAAATTCAAAACTATATGGACAAAGATACTATAAATTGGGAGATTGGTTTACTAGTTGACAGTACTTTCAGTATTATGAGTTTTCGGTTGTTAGTTATCAGAGCTATATTCTTGACTCCTGGCTCTTTTTATTAAGTTGATTTACAACGTTTTCGACTGTTTTTTACTACAAATTTTAAGAATTTCGTCTTCCTTTGTAAATCACCAAGATAACAATTGGCGCGCCGAAAATTGCAGTCACTGTGTTTATTGGCAACATTGACTGCATTCCAGGTAGTTGCGAAATCAAATCGCACAAAAGCATTAGATTAACTCCTATAAGTAATGAGTTGATAATGAGTTTTTTATGCGAACTTGTCTTGAATGTAAATCGTGCGATATGTGGAACCGTCATTCCCACAAAACCGATTGGGCCAGCAAATGCTGTAACAATACTCGCCAGAATTGCCGATATAATAATCACTATTATTCGTAGTCGTGCCGTTTGTACGCCCAATCCGTGGGCATAATTATCTCCTAAAAGTATTGCGTCTAATGGTTTGTGAATCAATATGGTAGCAATCGTTGCGGGAACAATACAACTTGCCATAAGAATTAGTTCGGTGCTGTCAATGTTTGCAAAACTTCCCATTGTCCACAAAATGAAATCGTGTACTTCGTTTGGATTCGAAAAATACTGCAACACGTTTACAATCGCAGCAGTAATGCTTCCAAACATAATTCCAATGATAAGCAACGAAGCCGTATCTTTAACTTTCGGTGCAATTGCTAAAATCAACAAAATAACTATCGTAGAACCAATTAAAGCAAAAATTGCTGTCCCGATAGTTCCATTACATGCCGACAAAAAACCTACGGTCGTTCCTCCAGCAAGCGTAAACAACGCAACGCCTAGACTCGCTCCGGTGCTTACACCAAGCACGTACGGATCGGCAAGCGGATTTCTGAACAATGTCTGCATCAACAAACCAGAAATCGGCAAAGCCATTCCTACTAATAACGCTGTACAGGCGCGTGGCAGACGGAGATTTACGATAATGTTGTACCACAACGAATCGGCATTCCCTTTCAATACATCGCAAAAACCATCGAATGGAATATTCACGCTGCCAAACAAAATGTCCGCTACGAAACAAATTGGAATGAAAATAAGCAATATGAAAGAGAAGAGTTTATTCACGCACTTTTTCTAAAAAAACTGTTTCGTAGTCGGGTAGCAATTCAGGATGTATAGCCTTCATATAGTCGGAAAGAACAATGTCGGGGCGGACGTAGCCATATTCCCAATAATCGTTTCCGCCGTTTTCGTTGAGCCGTTTGGAACGGTGGTAAATTTCTCCTTTTTTGAACACATTGAGCAAAGTGTAATTTTTATTTGTCGCATATAAGTCCGACAAAGTTTTTTCGTCGCAGCCAATCCATAAGTCGACTTTTTGCGATGCTTGCAGAACTTGCTCAAAATTGACTACAACACTTCCTGTATTTTGGTCGTCTTTCCAAATATAGTTACCTCCAGCATCGGCAATGAATTGCGCCACATAACTTTTCCCGCCGGGCATATACCAAATGTCGTTGCTCGCAGCTCCTGCTAAAACAAGAGGTTTGTGTTCAACGCTGTCGGTTAAATTCTTGATGGTGGAATAGTTTTGTTCAATAGCTGAAAAAATACTGTCAGCTTTTTTGATATTGTGTGTCAGCAAACCATATAATTTTATCCATTCACATCGTGCGAACGGCGTGTTTTCTTGCCAGCCCATAGTGAAAATGACAGGAATGTCCCCCAATTTTTCTCTTAATTTTTCGAAATTCTGAATGTCTTGTTGACTATATGCTGAAGTGATTATGAGATCGGGATTAAGTGCCGCCAATGCTTCAGCATTGATTTCCATACTTGTTCCTACATTTTTTATTTTCCCTTTCGCAATGCGTTTTTGTACTTCCTTGTTGGAAATTCTAAACGGATCGCACACGCCTGCTATTCTGTTAATTTCTCCCATTTCAGCCAACATTGCAATGTCGGTTGTAGAAAGAACAGCAATGCGTTCGGCCTGAATTTGGCTTAATTGATAGACAATACTGTCGCAGGAATTATTCCACGGGAAATATATGGTAACACTGTCGCCATTGAAATTGGAATAAATATTCTTTGCATATTGGAAAAGCCCTTTTCGGGAATCATTCTGATTGTCGCTTCGATTATTGCACGACAATAACGAAATTCCGACAAGCAAAGCAATAATTATTCTAACATTTTTAATCATTAACCTCTATTTCATATATTGTTTCATCAATTCTGCCATTTGTAGTTGCAATTCTTTAGATTTATCGGCAGCAACTTCGGCGAATTTTTCTGTGGAATCAGCATAAATAATTCCTCGAGAAGAATTGACAAGCAATCCGCAATCTTTGTTCATTCCGTATTGAGCAACGGCTTCCAAACTTCCGCCTTGTGCGCCAACACCTGGAACCAACAAGAAATGATTTGGAGCAATTGCACGGACATTTCCAAGCATTTCGGCTTTTGTGGCACCAACAACGTACATCATGTTTTGGTCGTCCCCCCATTTTTGAGAAGTTTCAAGAACGTGTTCGTACAAACATTTTCCATCGCTTTCTGCAAATTGGAAATCAAAAGCACCTTTATTCGATGTTAATGCTAGCAAAATCGCCCATTTGCCTTCGTATGTAAGGAACGGAGAAACAGAATCTTCGCCCATGTATGGAGCAATTGTAACAGCATCGAAAGGTAGATTTTCCAAAAAAGCCTGAGCATACATTTTTGATGTGTTTCCAATGTCGCCACGTTTTGCGTCGGCTATAAGGAAAATTTCCGGATATTTATTTTTGATGTAATTGACTGTTTTTTCAAGACTTTTCCAACCAGAAATACCGTAACATTCGTAGAATGCAATATTGGGCTTGTAAGCAACAGCAAATGGTGCAGTTGCATCAATAATTTCCTTGTTGAAAGTGAAAATTGGATCGTCGCACGATTTAAGATGTTCGGGAATTTTATTGATGTCAGTGTCTAATCCTACGCACAAAAAGCTTTGTTTCTTTTGTATTTGATTGATTAACTCGTTCTTATTCATTGCTTTAGTTTTTTTAATATTTCGGCGGTAAAGATAGCAATCAATTGAATTTAGTCGTGTGTATTTTTCAATTAAAATGTAACTTTGCCAAAAATCAACGCAATGGAACAACAAAAAACATTAGACGAAGTTGGAGAATTTGGACTGATAGATATACTCACAAAAAAATTCAAGACAACAAAATCAACTATAAAAGGCGTAGGCGATGACTGTGCCGTATTGGAATTAAACAAAAAAGAATATCAATTAATTACAACAGATTTGCTGCTTGAAGGTATTCACTTTGATTTAGTCTATTCTCCATTAAAACATCTTGGTTATAAAGCAGTTATTGCAAATGCATCCGACATTTATGCGATGAACGGTACGCCACAAAAAATGACGGTTTCCATAGGAGTTTCTGCAAAATTTTCCGTCAATGCCTTGGAACAATTGTACGAAGGTATACTATTAGCCTGTGAGAGGTACAATATTGAATTGATTGGAGGAGACACTTCGGCATCATTGACAGGATTAACCATCAGCATTACTATGATTGGTACTGTTGCAAAAGAAAGCATTGTGTATAGAGATCATGCAAAGGCAACCGACCTTATCTGTGTTTCGGGTGACTTAGGTGGCGCGTACGCTGGTCAACAAATTCTTCAGAGAGAAAAAGCAGTATTTAACCAAGGGAAAGGCGCACAACCAAAACTTGAAGGATATGAATATGTTGTGGGAAGAACATTAAAACCAGAGGGTCGTCGCGATATATTGGAAGAATTGGCGAAACAGCAAATTACGCCAACTTCGATGATAGATGTTTCTGACGGACTTTCGTCTGATTTGTTGCATTTGTGCATAGAATCCCACGTTGGCTGCAAGATTTACGAAGAAAAGATTCCTATTAACGAAAATACGGCGAACGCCTGCAAGGAATTTTCTATGGAACCAATTATTTCGGCACTTCACGGAGGTGATGATTATGAATTATTGTTCACCATCCCATTGTCGCAATATGAAGCAATCAAAAAAGTACCTGATGTTTCTGTTATAGGTAATATTGTCGATGCAGGCGAAGGTTTAGGAATGATTTCACGCTCGGGCGATTATGTTCATTTAAAAGCACAAGGGTGGAATTTATAACATGCTATAAGTTTAATACACAACAAGTTACTAACAAAAAAAGGCAATCAAATGATTGCCTTTTTTACATAATAGACAGAAAGAATTTTATCTCTCACCCAGTTCATTATCATAATTGAATAAAGCCGCAGGATTATCTTCCACTTGCTTTAAACGATCAATAATTGTTTGGACACTTTCCTCTTCTTCGACTTGTTCTGTCACATACCATTGAAGAAATACGGATGTTGCATAATCATTTTCGCTTGTGGCAAGTGAATACAAATTATTAATCATACCCGTTACTTTCTTTTCATGTCTCAAAGCCGATTCAAACATTGACATTGGAGAGCCCCAACGCGTAGGGAATTCGGCAATAGGCCGTAATTCAACTTCGGCGAACTGGCTTTCCAAATATGCCATAAAGCGATAGGCATGTTCCATTTCCTCGGCGTTTTGTTTTCTAAACCAATGGGCCATTCCTTTCATTCCATAATTTGCAGCGTCAACCGACATTGCAAGATACAGATATGCCGACCACATTTCTGCATTAATTTGAGCATTTATTGCTTCTTGCATTTTTTCCGTTATCATAACCGTAAGTTTTATTGATTATTACTTTTTGTCGTACAACAGGAAGTCATGTTCCGTTTGCAATCGGCAGACAAAACGGTTTTCCACAAACCATGAATATTACAGTATTCATAAACAGCTATCGGATCGTCCTTGCACGCGCAAAAATGAGTACACGGTTTACACGTAGGCGATAAATGGATGAATTGTCCTCCATGTTTGGTTTCTAGATAAATCCATTGAATGTAATGTTCTGGAATCATAGGATGTGGTTCGCTTCCAATTTCGACCTTTAATGTACAGTCATCCACACGTGTTACCACCGGCAAATGTTTTTCCATACCAACTTCTTCTACTTTTGGAACTAATTCCTCCATTTCAGCATCACAGCAATATGGTGTAACTCCTGAATCAGTCAATTTTACAATGACGTTGCCGCACACTGTGCAGCGATAAAATTTTGTTTTCATCTTTTTACATTTTAATTAATACTAACATCTCATTCGAATGATTTTGTACGGCAAAGATTCTCTAGGATACCGACATTTTCAATCTGAAAGATGGTAGGAAACATTGACAAAATCAATAATGGAGACTTTGTGATCTAGAAAAGACTTCAAGTAAAAAATGGCATTATGTTTGGAATACACTGATTTTTAGTTATTTTCGTAAAAATTTTTGAGATGTTCTGGAAGAAGATTATATCAGTATTGATTTTGGCGATGCTAACATTCACAGGATTAGCACAAGACAACAACATCTTTGTCCGCAAAGAGAACAATCCTGCTCTAAAAGTTACTGTGACTGGATATTTCGGCATTAGTTTGGCGACTTCATATTCTGGATTTGTACGATATGGATTTATTCAGATTAAATCTACCGGAGAACAACAAATCACATGGCTTTCGCGTGATCAATTCCTGCAACAAGCAACAGGACAGACAGTTTCGAAAGTAAATCCAGAGAAAAAGAATTTTTTGGAAGACAAAGAAATATTGTTTGAATCATTTGAGAATTTATGGAAACTTCGCTATTCCGAATATCCGTATGACGGTAGTTTGGAAAAAGGTTGGGCCGGTCGTGATTTTGCACCAAGCGACGCACAATGGAGTTTCTTGAAACGAAATTATCATTACTCTAATTTTGAACAATTTTTGTATGGCGAAGATATGTGGAGATTAGTAAAAGATTCACAAGATCCAGATTGGCAAAATCAATATTCATCATTAAAATAACGCACTATGAGACCGAAGAGAAAAATCACACGAGAGGATTATCTCCGGGCGAACCGCAAAGCAAGCCGAGAAGCGGAGATAGATTACTTTGGACACGCGTTATGTCACACACGAGTCCATAAGTCTAAAAAAATTTATGACAGAAATAAAATAAAGGCAGGCGATAAACACCTGCCTTTTTTGTTTTTCAAGCAACAAACTATTCTAAGAAAGGTAGTCTATCTTTTTTAGGCAATTTTTTGTTTACTTCGTTCCAAGCATGTTGTATCAATTCGCACAACAAATTGTCTTTTACATCGCTTTGCATCGATATTTGATTCCAGTATTTCTTATTCCAATGGAAGGCCCCCTCAACAGCGACGAATTGCTCACGCAGTTCCACCGCACGTTCAGGATCACATTTTAAGACCACAATATCTGGATGATTCATAGAAACGCAGGCAAATATTTTCCCCTTCAAGCGAAAAGCCAAAAGATTGTCATCAAAAGGCATATCTTCCGAAACCAACGGCAATGAAAGACAATATTCCCGAAATGTTTCTATATTCATGTTTTGGGGTTTACTATTAGGTACAAAAAAAGCTCGTGTTGTACGAGCTTCAATTCCAATATTTGAGCGGAGAAGGAGGGATTCGAACCCCCGGTACCATGACAGTACGCCGGTTTTCAAGACCGGTGCATTCGACCACTCTGCCACTTCTCCGCTGCAAATGTACACTTTTTTTGAATTGAACATTCTCCCCAAGGATTTTTTTTCGAAAAATATTCCATTTTATTCGCAATTATCTCAAAACAAACATTTTACACTTTTGTAGAATGGGATATTTTTGTATTTTTGTGCGACTTCTTTAAACTGATGGCAGAAAGACAACAATCTTGGGGTTCCCGTTTGGGACTTATCTTGGCAATGGCAGGTAGTGCTGTTGGCTTGGGGAACTTTTTGCGATTTCCTATTCAAGCAGTACAAAATGGCGGTGGAGCCTTTATAATCCCTTATCTTGTGTCATTTGTTTTATTAGGAATTCCGTTGGCAATGATAGAATGGTCGACAGGAAAATTTGGTGGATTACGAGGATTCCATACTCCTCCACTCATTATGCAACATTTAAACAAGCATCGTTTTTGGAAATACGCCGGAACCATGGCCTTGTTCTCAAGCATTATCATTTGCTCTTATTATTGTTTTATAGAGAGCTGGATACTTTCCTATACCATCCATTCCATTATAGGAACATTTGATGGAATGTCGGAAAGTGAAATATCAGCATTTTTTGATACATATTTGGATTGGAAAACTTCTAATACACTCATTCCATACGACACACTCATATCGTTTTTGCTGTGTTTAGCATTGAACATATACATACTTCGTAATGGTATTTCCAAGGGTATAGAACGTGTGGCAAAAATTTCGATGCCACTACTTTTAATATTTGGAATTTTTCTTGTAATAAAAGCATTTACCCTGGAAGCAGGTGTTGATGGAGTTTCATTTGATAGCTCCGTTGCATTTAACTTTTTATGGTCACCAGACTTTGATTCATTGCTCAATCCAAAAGTATGGCTTGCCGCGGCTGGACAAGTATTTTTCACATTGTCACTCGGTATGGGAGCTTTGCAAACGTATGCCTCTTATTTGAAAGAAACTGACGACATCGCTTTGAACTCGGTAACGACGGCTTTTACCAACGAATTTACAGAGATTGTTTTGGGAGGATCGATTATTATTCCTATAGCCATTGGATATTTTGGCATTGACAAAGTAATAGAACTTACTAGTTTTGGAGGATTTGGATTAGGATTTAGAACAATGCCGTTTTTATTTGAACAATGGGGAACAGTACTTTCTGCTTTAGCAGGATTTGCCTTTTTCGGATTGTTGTTTTTCGCATCAATAACATCATCTCTTTCCATTGCGCAACCATTTGTTGCATTCCTGTCAAACAACTACGATTGGTCGCAAAAAAAATCATCCAACATTCTTTTTGTTATTTTACTCATTATGGCACTTCCCTGTATATTCTTCTTTTCCGAAGGAGTCTTCGATGAATATGATTATTGGGGAGCCACAATTTCACTGTTCATATACGCATCAATAGAGGCTGTAGGATTTTCATGGATATTAGGTATTGACAAAGGTTGGGCAATGATTACAGACCACGCCGACATACACTTGCCGAAACTTTTCCGATTTGCCTTAAAATACATAACACCTACCTTATTGATTGTTATATTTTTAGCAGCACTGGTAAAACCGAAAGACGACGACTGGTCTTTACTTAGTTTTAAAGGATGGGAGTTAGATAATTCAAGCATCATTGGCGAACTAAGCCACCAAAATATTGGGCCTAATTGCGACTGGTTCGCAGACGAATTCTATGCGGAAAACGAAGGAGTTGTAAAAGAAATCACAAATTCCACTATCGTTGTTGAAGGGAAAACCTATAAACTACCTGACAACGCAGAAGTATTAGTTTCGGTTGACGAGACAGTTTCATACGGAAACACCCTATATAAAGGGAACGTAGTCAACAGAGTATTTTACATTGATGCATGCAGAATAGGATTACTGCTATTCTTTATAGCATTATGTCTTTTAGTTCATTTTGCTAAAAAACGAGAAATTGTACATTTTTAATTTATCATTTTTATTATGACGACATCCGCTTTGATAATAATGCTTTTTGTACAAGGGTCAATTACTCTTATCACAGCGTATTTGTTTTATCGAGTATTGAAGAAAAAATAATATGGAAAATTTTTACTCATTAGTTCAAACTCGTCGAAGCACGAGAAAATTCAAATCAGACGCAGTGCCACAGGAAATTCAAGACAAACTGAAGGAGATTGTATTGATGGCTCCTGCAAGTAAACGAAGTAATCCTTGGGAATTTATATTCGTAGAAAACAAAGAAACCCTAACAAAACTTTCTACTTGCAAACAGATGGGAGGTGCATTTTTGAAAGATGCTCCACTCGCAGTTGTCGTTGTTGCAGATACACAAAAAAGTGATGTGTGGATTGAAGACACTTCTATTGCATCTATTTATCTTCAACTTGCAGCCGAAGATTTGGGTTTAGGAAGTTGTTGGATTCAGATGCGTTTACGAAAAGATGAATCAGGGAATTTTGCATCAGACAACATTAAAAATTTGCTGAACATTCCTGAGAATTACGAAGTAACTTCTGTCGTAGCAATAGGTTATAAAGATGAAGAACGCAAACCTTTTGATTTAAACCGTCTACAAAAAGATAAAATCCACACAGAACAATTCTAATCAAGCGTACTTAATTTCCGCAGAAGGTCGAAAATTGAATTGCACGTAAATTCATTTTCGGCTTTTTTTATTGTCCATATAGTATCGGTAATTTCTATATGCGTTTCTTGCTGTGTTTGACTTACGTCTATACCATGACGATGGAGCGCACGAATAGTCCAAAAAGTTTTTATAGCATCGCCAGAAACAGATACTGTTTTTCTGTAATCATAGCATATTTTAAACAATCCATTGGAAATATCAAAGTCGAAAGAATGCTTTTTGAAAGCCTGCTCAAACGAGCCGTTCAGCACTAAATCTTCAGGCGTACCGCATAGCATCGGTTTGTCTTTTTGCATCAGCCAAATTCTATCAGAAACCTGCAGAGCCAAATCCAATTCGTGCGTTGAAAGTAAAATAGATTTTGATGTAGAGTGAGCAAGTTCTCTTAACAATTTCATCACTTCTATGCGATTCGGCAAATCAAGATGTGCTGTCGGTTCATCAAGTATGACGAATGGCGTATCCTGAGCCAGTGCTTTTGCTATCATTGTCCGTTGTTTTTCGCCATCGCTTAACTGCTCAACTTTTCGTGTTGCATAATCCTGTAATCCAACTTTTTGTAAAGAATCTGTAATTATTGCTTTATCAGATTCCGTTATTGTCCCGAACCAATTTGTATAAGGGAAACGTCCCAGTGCAACAACATCAAAAACAGTCATATTGGGAACGTTTACCGAATCGGTAAGGACAACACTCATTTTTCTAGCAAGCATATCCAAACTGAGTGTAGTAATATCCTCCTGCTCAATGAAAATCGTCCCTGCCAGCAATGGTTGCATTCCCGCCAATGTGCGTATTAACGTAGATTTTCCACTACCATTTGGTCCTAACAAACAAACCATTTCTCCTTTGTACACCTGCGCGTTAAGATGCTCATTTACAACATAATGGCTGTCCTTATGTTGATAGCCGATAGTTACATCGGAGATTTCTATTATTGACTTATAAAGGTTGCCCATTTACTACTTGATACTACACGCATAAAAAAAGAGAGCTCTAGTGAACTCTCTCTTTGTCGGGGTAACAGGATTCGAACCTGTGACCTCTTGGTCCCAAACCAAGCATACTAACCGGACTGTACTATACCCCGATTTGACGTTGCAAAAGTAAATGTATTTTTTATAAAAGCAATAGATTTTATAAAAATTTACTACAAAGAAATTTGAAACATCACATTGTATCTCATTTTTCGCATGGATGGATAAAGTTCGTAGGAGTCGGGCAAGGAATATTTGTCATTATATGACACGTTCGAAACCTTTGCCTGTAAAGCGATATTTGATGTTATGTCCCATTTTACAACGGCATAGCATTCTTTACCAGCATAAAAATATTGAGAACTGGAAAAGAAATAACCCACATCATCTTCCCAGGCATACAAACGATTATCATACGGAGCATCAAATTGAGCGAAACGAAAACTACATTGTACCTTCTGCGATGTTTCCCATACAATATCCTCGTACAATAAAATTCCAGTATCTATGTTTCTCGACAACTGCATACAAACTTTTAACCGCCATTTATCGTTTAATGACAACGATGCATATAGTTTGTGATTCCGCTTTGAAGACATTTCAAAACCATCATCACCTTTTTCTGTTTGGCCCGCAAACGAACACTGATAATATGTTGTGATATTTTTACATGGAGTGTACATGATTTTACATTTCAACGCGTTGCCTTTAGAAGGTACTTTGATATTTGTGTGTTCGTGAGGCATGCAAAACAAATCATGCGATAACAATATTGTTTTCGTCCTATTGACGACTATTTTCAAATTAGTGGAAAAGCCAATTTCATTTTCTATATTGCTTTGCTTTCCAACAGCAGATGACATAAAACTGGAGTATTTTGATTGATACATTCGTAAACTATGTGATAACATAACCTCGTCGGATAGAGCAAATTGCATTCCTTGTATCGCCGCCAATTTCCCATTATTATCTATAGCTACTTCTCCGTATAGTCTTATATGACGTCTAAAATAATTATAAAACAAACTAGCATTTTGTATTACCGTATGGACAGTATCTTTTAGAAATGTATGCCGTACTAAAGCCGATCCAAAACGCATTCTTCCTAAATCGAATTGAGAATGAATTCCTATCAAAGAATAAGAAATTTGCTTTTTGTTAGCTATTTCTGAATGAGTACGATGATAACCAGTTTTTGAAATTGAAAAAGGGAATATACTATCATTTTTATAGGCACCATCTAATTTTCTTATAGACACAAATGGAGTTATTTTTATTTTCCCAATCTTCACAGTCGCAGCAGCACCACGTGAAAATAAATATTCTGACGTGGAGCTATGTTTTGAAAGCTGTAATAACGGCGCACTGCCTGTAGGCTCCATAGAACTTCCAAACATCCCTCCTTGCGATACAACCAATCCTTGAGCAATTGAAAGACGATAATCTCCTAGTATTATATTGGAGAACAAACCACGGTCTTTTATTTGAAGATACGCCGATTGGGAGTCAAAACCTTTTTTTATAGTAAAAGATTCCCCCATGTCTTTTTTAAAAGTACACCCGAAAAACAATGTGTTGAATGATTGGAAACGATAGCGAATAATCTGTTTCTGCGCACCACCTTCGTAATTATAAAAGTCTTTATATTCTCGACTTTTTACATTGGCTATAGAAACATTTGAAGCAAATGCATGTTTTCCTTGAGTTAATAATTCATTTATTGTTTTTTTACGAGAAACAGGAGATGCATAGCAAAACTGAGCAAGTAATTTTGCTTTTTCTATAGGAAGACCTAAAACAAATTGCAACTCATACACACTATATAGTGGCGCAACGTGAGAAACATAATAACACAAACTCTGTTTTTCAAAATCGGTTAAGAAAAATAACGGAGCAACATCTTCTTCTTGTAAATCATTTAAGTTGATTTTGTTATAAAAAAGTTCTTCTAAACTGTTTAACTCATCTTCTGAATAATCTTCCAAGTCATCATCAACGAATTGAGAGACAATATCAGACCACTCCTGACATGAAGCAGAAAAAGATATACATAACCACAAAATGGTTACAAATAAATGTTGCGACTTTTTCATAAAAACCCCGCTGCCATAATGACAACGGGGAACAAGGAAAATTAAAAAGAAAAAAGGATTTTATTTCAAATACTAGAAAGTATAATGAATACCTAATGATATGTGTGCCTGAGTCGTATTGGTTTCAGCGGAAGGAACCAGCGAAGCCAAATCGCTAAACGATTCTGTTTTTATTGGAAATGACAGACCCAATTTTGTCACAACTTTCAAATGTTTCCCTCCTGCACGTACAAACAACATTGGCTCTACATGAAACATAACAAAATCGTTTCTCTTTAAATCTGGAGTGCTATAATTCCATTCGTAATCGTGGAACGAAGAAGAAAGTCTTGTTGACGCTCCCGCCGAAAAATTAGTGAGTTTAGCTCCAAAATTAACTTGTGCAAATGCTGTCCCGTAGCTGTTTTTATATGACTCGTAGGAACCTTCATAACAATCTTTAGCCCTTCCATATCCTCCGCCCACAAAAGTTTCCAATTTCAACACCGAATGATTCAACATATCGAAGCGAGCGAAACCGACTTCCGCATAATTGTGATTGTATATCCCTTGCTCAATAGGGTCTGTTACTGATGTCGGATGGATATCCCCTTTCTTATTAAACAGATCATTATACTCCGAGTAATTCCCATACGAAGAACTTCCATCTATCATTACCCCAAACTTTTCAGAAAAAGCACAGGCTGCGTTGAGACTCAAACTATTCGTACTAGCAGACAATTCTATCTGCGTTTCTCCTTTTTCGTCGAACAAAGGAGCCGATGCCATCGGCGGGATATAAATTGAAGCACACCCCGTTAACAGCAATGGAAAGAGATAAAGGATTTTTTTCATTGTTATTATTGTTTTATTATTTGTTTCGTTACAACAGTACCATCTCCTTGTTTTACCTTAACTATATACATTCCTTTCTGCAATCGTGCTACATCAAGTTCTGTGTTTTTACAAAACTTTTCTTGCAAAAGCTTCTTCCCTGAAACAGTATAAATAGTTACGATGTTATCTGTTTTATTTGATGATATCGTTAATCTGTCGTCAACAGGATTTGGATATAGTATGACAGGCTCAGCGTATTTTTGAATAAGAGAAGGCATATCATCTTCTGATTCCTCTTGCAAATCATTGATAAGCAATACTTCACTTTGAGAATCCCATGATTTTACATAATTTGTGTTCTCTTCATCACAATATTGATTAGGATTTATTTCAGTTTTAAAATGACTGCCTTTCTCTACTAATAAACCTGGCTTCAAACTAATATTACTACCAGCACGAACCGTTACATTAGATCCTGTGTGTACAGAAACTGCTCCATTGTTGTATTGCAAAGCATCAACATCCTCCCCTATAATTACTGAATTTCTTGCTTCATAATCTTTTGATTTCCCCTCGGCGACAACTTCATTTTCAACAAATAGGTTTGACGGAGAGGTTTCCGAAGACATAAAGGAAGTCATTTCATCTGAAAATACGCCAACTTTATCTTCATCGTATATGTGATCAAGATTTTTATCCTCAATATACAATACGTCAAATAAACTATACGAATCACCAATTGTGTTAATGTATTGATTGTCAGTTATTTTTAAAATTCCAGCATTGTTTTTTAAATCATTTTTTATATGTAACTGTGGCTTATCAGAAACATTTTGCAATCCAAGGGAACTATATGCTGGTATAAAATTGTCTGGATGAGAATCATAACTGAAATCTGTCAAATAACTGACTAAATCTATATAATCCAATCCTAAAAATTCACCTTGACCACGGAATGACTTGGTGTTATGGAGATTCTGAATACTGCCAGGTGCATTATCAATTGGAGCCGTATTGTTTACTGTAATCCCTCTTGATGTTAATTCATATCCAGATGTACAGAATGTTTCATTCAGGATTCTCATACAAGATTGCAATTCCACAGATTCGGTGTATATTTTTTTACTTGTTTGATTAGGAACTGCATACACAGAAAATTCCCACGTAACACGTGGTAATAATGTCCCCGATGCAACTAACCACGAAATACTCGGCTTTTTTCGCAACAATAAATCTCCTGCATTGAAACCTTGTGATTCACCTACACCACTTCCCATGGAAAGTCCTATGGTTCTACATTGTTTTGGGAAATTACCAATTCGAGCCATTTCCTTCTTAAAAGTATTCCTTTCAGTTGCACACCCCGCTGTATTTCCACTTGTCCCAGAATGATGATACAATAACATTTCTTTAGCTGCCACACTATTTAGCATTTTATCTTCAGCTTCTTCCAAACCTTCAATAAGGTCGAATGCATCTTTATTTAGATATTTAACCATATATTGTATTCCTAAAGGAACATTTGCGCCTTCTTGGGGAGAATCAACGGAAACAAATAAAGCAGTTTGGTGATCTATGTGTTTATATTCCATATATGTTAATGCATAACGAACAACCAAACCTCCCATACTTGCACCCGCAATAATTAATTGGTTATTAGATGTTTTTTCAGCATTAATTTTTTGTATGAAGGAAACAAGATTTAAACCATTATCTATAATAGATTCTCCACTGTTTTTAGAGCGATAAATAACTATATCAAATCCGTCATTACGTAATTTATCTAAATAATTGTTTTTATTTGACACACGATATAAATTGACTTTCCCATTTTCATCCACTAATCGATTTTTGTCCATTGGGTCAAAACCGGAAACAATCATATACGGTTTCCTAATCGTACCATCGCCATTACAGCGTGAATAAATTGCATATTCTGCTGTTATGCCATCGCTTGTAAATTCTATTGGACCATAATCTGGTTCAATGCCAAAAGAAAAACTTTTTAATAGATTAGTCTCTTCACCCACAACATGTACTTCTCCGAAAGCATAGTATAACTTGCCGTTGATTTTTGCTTTAACCTGTATGGTTTTCTTGCCCGGAACATCATACATTACCATACTTTGCTCATTAATCCTTAGAACATGAGAACCCTTACCATCACCAAAGTCAACAGAAATATCCTGTAATTCATTACATAAATTCCCCATTAGAAACTCCTTAGAAAAGGAAAAATTGTATGTTCCAACAGGTATACTTTTTACCAATGGAGACACTGAAAAGCAAACCTTTTCGTCTAATATTTTTGTGGACATGCCCGACTTCACAACAATTTTTCCTTTTATGCTATCTAATTGAATTTGTTGAGAATTTATTGCGGCCGCATTTATTTGATTATATGCAAATGCCATTATTCCTATTGGAATTTCATCCGAACCTTCAGAAAATCTATTTTCCAAAAAATCTTTATTTAACGATACCTCAGCATAATCATAATGAGCCATACAAAATTGCTTGTATATTTTTTTCAAAGACGTGAAATCACACGTATCACTATATTGACTACCCGCAAATTGATTGACATTGACAAATGGTATGGCTTTTTCTATCAATAAACCTGTTGTTATTTGATTTTTAGGGATTTCTGAAAAAATACCATTAATTGCTTCCTTATACTTTTGCCAAACCTCATCTTCCTGTGCATATAATGAGGCTGAGAACAATAGTATTGCAAGGGTTTTTAAAATTCTTTTCATAACTTTTACTTGTTCGTTATTTTAAATCCTTTATACCCTTATTCAAGGAATTTATCTGTTCTTGCAAGTCAAGAATATATAAAGTTAATTCTTCAACTTTTTTCAATAATGACATATTCATTTCTGCCACATTGATAGAAGATTCCTCCATTTCCTGTGCAGATGGCATATCTGGCAAATGCTTGTTTTCGTTAATAAACGAGCTCAATTCTCCTAGGCTGCGAAGATGATAATCTTTTTCAAAAACATAATCAGGCCAATTATATACTGAGGATGGCAAAACTTCTATAGCTTCTGCATATATTTTCCCAGCATTAACAGTCCCATTCCCAAAGACGACAAACGACGTTTTGTTGTTCGTTTCGTTTTTCACAATAAAGGCACGTGAGTGTTCTGTTCCAGAAAAAGAAAAGCCATTCTTTAAATCTTTCATTCCACTAATTGAAATAGTAGCATAGCTATTTAATTCCATAGGCAATTTCTCTTGTCCAATACGAACTTCGTTAGGAGTCCACTGTAAAGCTATTTTTTCTATATGAGGACCATTTACAGCACTTAAATTGTTTCGCTGTCGAATTCCAAGAGCACCTCCATTCCATCCATATAATACAGGTCCATCTGTATCGGTATCTGCAAAAAGACGTTTTGCCGGCGCTGGCACATTGGTATTGTCACAAATTCCATAATATCCAATACCAGAATGAGGATCACAACCATCACGGAAATACAAATCGTTATTGTACAATGAAAATGGTGTGTTACAAGAACGTTCCTGATTGATATTAATAAAATCTCCTCCCTGACCTGCTATTATTTCAGCATTACCACTAGCATTCGGCGGTGTAGTGTTATCGTTACCGTTATTTAATTGAGCTAACGAAATTGGATAATAATCTGTTGCGTACGGACTTTGACAAGTTTCTACAGATGATTTTGTACAATCCAAACATTGCCAACCCCATCCTTCTCCTGATGCCACTGATGGAGACGATGAGGTTGGCCACATTTCTTGAAGTAATTGGTAGGTATGACCTGAATACTGCACTTTTGTTTGTTTTCCGGCAAACATCGCATAATGGTATGGTACCCATTCTCCGTCATAATTTGAAGAAACACTCCACAACCAACTATTGTTTGCATCGTATGGATTTGACGGATTAAACGATGATGACGGCGCATCATTGAGATATACAAGCAATACCTCCTGACCATTAAGTGTAATGGTTACTTCATCACCTTTTTTATAAACACTTTCCTGAGAATAATTCTCTGCATTTACATTACTTGTACTGATGCATACTAATGCACCAAATACGAACTTTAAAATTGATTTTTTCATGTATATTATTTAATTGGTTCATCATTTTGGTTTTTTGGTGCTGCAAATATACAAACAAATTCCTTTTCTCAAACAAATTTTGATATTTTTATTATAAAATGTGAGAATTTTAGTTAGTGTAGTCAAAACACTATTTATTAATGTAGAAAAATAGTACTGATTCGAACATTTACTTAATCACCCTATTTTAACACATAATTAACTGATTTAAATAAAATTACTTCCTTCTTAGTGTCTTTTTTACACTATAAAGATTTTATTTTTTTAAAACAATAATCATAAAAACATTTTGTTATAAAATATAATCCTATATCTTTGCAAGCGTAAAATGAAATGTAAATCAATCCTTCCTTAAAGAAGATATGCTCGTGGGGAACATAACTTTCTTTTTGGAAGGATTAATTTTAAAACAACCCCCTCTTCCTCAAAAATCCTCGATTTATTGTGAAATTCCTATTAAAAGAGTATTTTTACGCAAGAATTATTACGTAATATTTAATATGAAAGAATCTTTATTGCTCGGGGCTGAAGCTGTTGCCCTTGGCGCTATTGACGCAGGTATTTCGGGCGTATATGCGTACCCTGGCACGCCGTCAACCGAAATCACCGAATTCATCCAGAAATCAAAGGAAGCCCGCGAAAAAGGCATTCGCTCAAAATGGTGCTGTAACGAAAAAACTGCTTACGAAGGTGCCCTTGGCATGTCGTACGCAGGGAAACGTGCTATAGTTTGTATGAAACACGTTGGTTTGAATGCGTGTGCCGATGCTTTTATGAACTCAGCTATTACTGGCGTTCACGGCGGAT
The DNA here is from genome assembly GCA_937892155.1 of uncultured Bacteroidales bacterium. Taxonomy (GTDB): domain Bacteria; phylum Bacteroidota; class Bacteroidia; order Bacteroidales; family UBA1715; genus UBA1715. The sequence goes on from CALAUG010000005.1 coordinate 47,152, forward strand.
TGGTACTTGTTGTTGCCGACGATCCTTCGCAACATTCTTCACAAAATGAACAAGATAGCCGTTACTACGCTAAATTTTCTATGCTTCCTTTGTTGGAACCTTCAACACAACAAGAAGCATACGATTGCGTACATTACGGCTTGGAACTTTCGGAAAAATTCCAACTTCCTTGCATTTTGCGTTTAACAACTCGTTTGTCGCACTCTCGTTCGATTATTTCAAAAAGAAAATTCCACGAACAAAATGCTTTCAATCCAGAATTCAATCCTAAAAAATGGGTGACACTTCCTGCTTACGCACGTTTGCAATACAAAACGCTTGTTGAAAAACAGCCAGCTTTGACGGCAGAATCGGAACAATCTCCATTCTTGAAGGTTGTTGAAGGAAAGAGCAAAAAAGCTGTTATCGCTTGTGGTTTGGCATTCAACTATGTGATGGAAGTCCGTCAAAACAATAATTTGGATTTCTCGGTTTTGAAAATTTCGCAATATCCATTGCCAAACAAACAAATCGCTGAATTTCTTGATAAATATGACGACATTTTAATCGCAGAAGAAGGTTATCCTATTGTGGAAGAATATCTTCGTGGTTTTTCAAATAACAAAAAACTTCGTGGGAAATTAGACGGCGCGTTGAATCGTACCGGCGAATTGAATCCTGACTTTATGGCTACAGCTCTTGGTGTTACGCCAATAAAGACGGCTGATGTTCCATCATTGATGGTAAATCGTCCACCTGCTCTTTGTAAAGGTTGCAGTCACCGCGATATGTACGAAGCATTGAACAATGTGATGGCAAATTACACTGAACGTCACGTATTCGGTGATATTGGTTGCTACACTCTTGGTGCTTTAAAACCATTCGAAGCAATTACAGCTACTATCGATATGGGTGCTTCTATAACTATGGCGAAAGGTGCTGCCGATGCAGGTTTACATCCTGCTGTTGCCGTTATCGGAGACTCAACTTTCACTCATTCGGGAATGCCTGGTTTGCTTGATGCTGTAAATGAAAACTCAAAAATGACAGTCATCATTTCAGACAACTCAACAACTGCAATGACTGGCGGCCAAGATTCTGCAGGAACAAGCAAACTTCATTTAATCTGCAAAGGTTTGGGAGTTGACGAAAACCACATTCGTGTGATTGTTCCTTTAAAGGCGAACCTTGAAAAGAACATGCAAATTTTACAGGAGGAAATTGAATACAACGGTGTTTCTGTCATTCTTGCACAAAGAGAATGTGTTCAGACAGCAATTAGAAACAAAAAGAAACAAAGCAAATGATTAAGAATATAATACTTTCGGGCGTTGGCGGTCAAGGAATTTTGACCATTGCCTCAATTATCGACCTTGCAGCAATGCATTCAGGTTTGAACGTTAAACAAGCTGAAGTTCACGGAATGAGTCAACGAGGCGGTGATGTTCAATCAAATCTTCGTATTTCTGACGAGGAAATTTATTCCGATTTGATTCCTAAAGGCAAAGCCGACATTATTCTTTCTATGGAACCACTTGAAGCACTACGTTATGTTTCGTATTTGCAAAAAGACGGAATCATCATCACAGCTTCGGGATTTTTCAAAAATATTCCAAACTATCCCGATGAAAGCCAAGTGATTGACGCAATTAAAAATAGTGGTTTCAAATATATCATTATTGATTCGGAAGAAATTGCAAAGAATCTTAATGAACGTGCATTGAACGTTGTGATTGCTGGTGCGGTTGCTCCAATCATCGGTATTGATTCAAACGTGATGAAAGAAAGCGTAAAGGAATTGTTCGCAGCCAAAGGAGAGGATGTTGTTGCAATGAACGTAAAAGCATTCGAAACCGGCGTAGAATACAATAAAAAACTTTAGTATGATTTGGAATAAATCAATAGAATGTTTGGACCGCGAATCAATGCGGAAGTTGCAAAGCGAACGTTTGCGCAAAGTTGTGGAACGTATGTATCACAATTGTGCTCCATATCGCGAGAGAATGCAACAAGCAGGCGTTGTTCCGACAGACATTCAATCGATTGACGATATAGTAAAATTACCTTTTTCGTCAAAACAGGATTTGCGCGATTACTATCCTTGGGGATTACTTGCAGTTCCTCGTTCTGAAATTGTAAAAATCCACGCTTCGTCGGGAACAACGGGAAAACCTATCGTTATGGGCTACACCAGAAACGATATAGCAAACTGGGCCGAAGCAGGTGCGCGTTGTTATTCAGCATACGGATTGAGCAAAGATGATGTTATCCAAATTTCATACGGATATGGACTTTTCACTGGCGGTCTTGGGGCACACGACGCTGCAATAAATCTTGGGGCGACTGTCGTTCCAATGTCGGCAGGAAATACCGAAAAACAATTACTTATGATGCGTGATTTAGGCACTACTGCATTGGCTTGTACACCATCATACGCATTATATTTGGCAGAAGCTTTGGAAAAATCGGGAATTCCAAGAAACGAAATAAAATTAAAGGTTGGCATTTTTGGTGCAGAACCGTGGACAGAGGAAATGCGCCGCGAAATTGAATATCGTCTTGGCATTAAGGCATACGATATTTACGGACTTACGGAAATTTCAGGACCGGGTGTCGGTTTTGAATGTGAATGTCAAAACGGTACGCATTTAAGCGAAGATTTATTCTATCCTGAAATTGTCGATCCAAAAACTGGCGAAGTGCTTCCTGATGGACAAGAAGGCGAATTGGTATTCACAACGTTGTCGAAGGAAGGTATGCCAATGATTCGTTTCCGTACGCACGATTTGACTCATTTAACTCACGGAACTTGTGAATGTGGTCGTACGTTGGTAAAAATGGGAAGAATTTTGGGTAGAACCGACGATATGATGATTATTCGTGGTGTTAACGTATTTCCATCGCAAGTCGAAGCAGTTCTTTGTACCTTGGAAGAAGTTGAACCTCAATTCTTTATCACTGTTGACAGAGTTAACAATACCGACACATTTGATATTGATGTTGAAGTGAAAGAACAATATTATTCTGATGTGATGGGAGAAATGGAACGACTTCGTAGGAAGATTGGCCACGCAATACAAAATGTTGTTGGTATTCAACCAAACATTAAACCGGTTGCTCCTGGTTCAATAGAACGCAGTCAAGGGAAAGCAAAACGTGTAAACGACAAGAGGAAATTTAAATAGTTTTTCTGGCTATGAAAAGACATATTCCAAACATTATCACACTTTGTAATTTATTGTGTGGCGTCTTCGCAGTTATAGTTGCAACAACGCAATTTGCGTCGCTAGAGTGGTCTGTTGTGTTAATTTTCTGTGGAGCAATTTTTGATTTCTTTGATGGCTTTACTGCCCGATTACTAAAAGTTTCTTCTCCTATTGGCAAGGAATTAGATTCTTTAGCTGATTTAGTAACTTTTGGATTTGCGCCGGCAGCAATAACTTCTGGTATTATACAACACCTTCTCTATGTGGGTACATTACCAGAAAATGAAGAATTAACATTAGCAAATTATGCTATCGTATTTTTCCCATATATTATTGTCGCATTTTCTGCATTACGACTAGCAAAATTCAACATTGACGAAAGACAAACTTGTTCTTTCATAGGATTGCCGACTCCAGCCAACGCAATATTTTTTGCATCGTTTGCACTAATACCAGACCTTGATTACATTCCAGTTTGGTTAATAGAAGGACTTGTTTTAGTCTTCTCTATTCTGCTTATTTCTGAAATCCCAATGTTTTCATTAAAGTTTAAGAATTACGACTGGGCAGAAAATAAAATACGGTACATTTTCTTGATTTGTGCCGTTATATTATTGCTTTGCCTGCAATTGCAAGCATTAACTTACATTATCCTTTGCTATATCATTATTTCGGTTGTTAATAACATAATTACCGCTAAGGAAAAAAGAAACTAAAAGATTTGTATAAAAGCAAGAAATAAAAAGGGGCAATCCATAGGATTGCCCCTTTTTATTTAAACCTCAACAGATTTTATTTCTTAAAGAATTTCATAGAACCTTCTGCTGTTTGAACAAAGTAAAAACCTGCAGAAAGATAATTTGTGTTGTATTGATTATAGCTTTCTGCAACTTTCTTTCCATCTACATCGTACACAAAAATCTGACCTTCAGAATATACCACACCATTTTCAAATTGAACATTTGCAGAAATTGTTTCAGCAGCAGTTGACATAGAACCATACGTTAAATATGCCCTTTTAAGTTTAATCGTTGTAGTTTCTCCAAATTGCAACCACATACCACGAATATCTGGTGTACCTATAAATTCTTCCTCAAAGTTCATAGAAATAAATGTTGCACCTGCGTCTGCAAAAATTTGATTATTTTCGCCGTTGTCAGTACCATCATCAGTTTGAACGACTAAACCAACCTGACAAGGGAGTGGCTCTTCAAACTCAATAGTAAAACCGCCATAGATAGTTTCGCCCAACTCATCAGCCCACGCTAAATTTAAGTTGCCAGATGTTAAAGACCACGTCCAAAAAGCCCATCCTGCAGCAGCTTCCCAAGCACACAATGTAGCTTCTTGTGTCTCCTTATTATATTCATAATCACCGCAACCCGTATTATGCCACAAGATAGAAATCTCATCCATGTTTAGCTCCAATACATCGCCAGCTTCTGGCGCTTTTGGTGTTACTGCATTACAAGTAACTGATAATGCCAATTCAACATCAAAATAACTTTCATAACCTTCTGACGCAGTGAAGAAGCAAATACAAGGTTTTTCAACTTTATTAGCTGCTGTAAATTTTAAGTTACCGGCTATTTTCCCACCTTGTACCGTAGCACTATTGTTATATCCTGTAAGTACAAGCCACTGGGTTTCTCCAAAATCATCAGAAACCGTATCAACAATAATAAACGACAGCGAACCATCAGGAGCAGCAGTAGTACCTTCGAAAGAAATAGTCACCTGATCTCCAGCCAAAATTTCCTTGTCCGGTGTAATAGCAGTATATCCCTGAGCATTTTCACCACCATCCCATTTATTATCAATCAATTTTACAGTAATTTCTTCTGCCATAGCACTCAAAGAGCATAGCAAAGCACAAAAACAAGCATAAATTAATTTTTTCATAATTATATATTTTTTAGTTTCAACAACAAATATAAAATAAGTCTACCAATTATGAAATAACTTGTTTAACAATTACTGAAAATCATTACCAACTCTTACAAAAAATCTAGGAATATTTACATATTGGTTCACTTGGCAAAATAAACTATAACAAAAAGGCGAAAGTCATTGAGTTAACTTTCGCCTTTCAAAATCAAATTCTGGAGATTTATTACATCATTCCACCCATGCCGCCCATTCCTGGAGCACCCATTGGAGCAGCTGGCTCATCTTTCTTCTCTTCTGCTAAAACACATTCAGTTGTCAACAACATTCCTGCAACAGAAGCAGCATTTTCAAGAGCAATACGAGTTACTTTCTTAGGATCGATGATACCTGCTTTCTTCAAATCTTCGTATTGTTCTGTGCGAGCATTGTAACCAAAATCACCTTTACCTTCACGAACTTTGTTTACAACAACAGAACCTTCGCCACCTGCATTTGCAACAATTTGACGAAGTGGTTCTTCAATAGCACGTTTGATAATTTCAATACCAGTATTTTCGTCTTCGTTTGCACCTGTCAAGCCTTCAAGAGCAGCCTGTGCACGAACCAAAGCAACACCACCACCAGGGATGATACCTTCTTCAACAGCTGCACGAGTTGCACTCAAAGCATCTTCAACACGGTCTTTCTTTTCTTTCATTTCAACTTCGGTAGTAGCACCAACGTAAAGAACTGCAACACCGCCTGCCAATTTAGCCAAACGTTCTTGTAATTTTTCTTTATCGTAATCAGATGTGCTTGCTGCGATTTGTGCTTTAATTTGAGTAGCACGAGCATCAATGTCAGCTTTGGTACCTTTACCACCAACAATTGTAGTGTTTTCTTTGTTGATAGTAACTTTTTCGCATTGGCCAAGTTGATCGATAGTTGCTGTATCAAGTTTCAAACCTGTTTCTTCGCTAATAACAGTTCCATTTGTTAAAATTGCGATATCCTGCAACATTTCTTTTCTTCTGTCGCCGAAACCAGGAGCTTTTACAGCAGCAATTCTCAAAGAGCCACGAAGTTTATTCAATACTAAACCTGTAAGAGCCTCGCCGTCAACATCTTCGGCAATCAACAAAAGAGGACGATTTGTTTGAAGAGTAGCTTCAAGGATTGGCATAATTTCCTTCATTGAAGAAATCTTCTTGTCGTAAATTAAAATGTAAGGATTGTCAAGAACTGTCTCCATTTTTTCGGTATTAGTTACGAAATATGGAGAAATGTAACCACGGTCGAATTGCATACCTTCAAC
>CALAUG010000006.1 GCA_937892155.1 uncultured Bacteroidales bacterium
ATGATGTCGTAGTTTGGAAGAGACAATTTTTCCATTAGTGCTACTTCCCTTCTTTTTTGGAAGAGTTTCTTACTTACTAGAAAGCTACTTCCCTTAATTTTTGGTGGTTATCATTTATGTTTTACAAGCATAAATGTTTGAAGAACGTCCTACGTTACCTCCAACTAATTCAGAACCACCAAGTTCAAGAACTTCGTTATAAGTATGAGACAAGTTAGCACCTAAGCTGTAGGTAAATGTGTGTTTTGCTTCTTCGCTAAATTTAACATTGTTTCTATAAACAAGGCTCATTTCATAACCGCGGTTCAAAATCTTACCAGCATTTACCGTTGGAGCTTCACTCGCACCTTCACTATCCGAACCGACAACTGCAGGAACTGAAATTTGTACCAAGTTGTCAACATTGTTCTTTACGAAGTAGTCGAAGTTGAACATCAATTTATTTTTCCAGAAACTAATATCAGTACCTAAATCCCAACTTGTTGCTTCTTCCCAGTGTAGATCCTCATTTGCAACACCTTTAGAAACAACACCGTTGTATGGTTCTTTACCACCGAATGAATAACGAGATTTATTATCTGCGGTCATACTTGATACATACAAGTAGTTTGCGATGTTTTCGTTACCAATCTTACCCCAACCAGCACGAATTTTAAACAAATTAACATTCTTAGCCAAGAACTCATTGTTATAGAAGAATGGTTCTTTATTGATTTTCCAAGCTAAACCAATAGAAGGGAAATAACCATATTTATGTTGTGAACCGAAACGAGATGAACCATCACGACGAATAGTAAAGTTCATCAAGTATTTATCTTTGAAAGAATATTCCATACGTCCGATATATGACAACATAGAGTGTTCACTTGGTGCTTGCCAAGCTTCTGACCAAACACCTTTTGTATCACTTGTTCCTGCAATAATATAACGTAAATCTTCATCTGCAGGTACGTCATTTACTTTTGTCATATATGCCTCTTGAGCATCATATATAGCTTCATGACCCAACAAGAAACGGAATCCGTGATTAACTTTTGTCGTATCTATTTTGTCATATATATTGAATGTATATGTCAACGTATTTGATATACTCCAGTTATAACCTTCATTCACTGTATTTTGAAGATATGGCGTTTTATTTTGAACTGAACCCGTTACGAAATAGAATGGTACATATACTTCTTCGTTAGTTCCCCATTTACCATAGTTAAATTGCGATTTAAATTCTAAACCTTCTAGACAAGGCAAGAAATTTAATTTGTAATTCAACCACGCACCACCGCCAATACCATAGTTCTTTTTATTATCATCTTTGGTTTGTAGTGTAACCAATGGGTTAGTATATGATTGAGCTGCAGATGGTTTCATGCCTTCACCATGCATTGTAGCATCAAAATTCTCGCTCGCTGGAGTTGTTGGGTCAAATATCAAAGCTTGACCAAGTACAGAATATGCAACACCACCTTCATCTACAAGATCCTGAGAGGCTTGGCTGTAACCCAAATTAGCACCAATATCCAAACGTTTATTAACCGAATACATAGATTTCAAACCAAAATCATAGCGATTGTAATTTGTTGTTTTAACAATACCATCTTGATTTTGGTATCCTGCATTGATACTCCAAGAACTCTTGGAAGAACCACCTTCTGCAGATACCCTATATTTTTCAATTGTGGCTGTTTGTAAGATTTCATCTTGCCAATTTGAATTTGCATTCTTAGAAATTGTTCCCATATAATCGGCATATTGATCACCCGATAACACGTCAATTTTCTTCCATGCTTGTTGTACACCACGATAACCATCGAAGTTTATGTCAACATATTCGTAGTCTGCAGCAGCGTTACCACCTTTCGTCGTGATAAGAACGACACCATTAGCACCACGTGCACCGTAAATAGCACAAGATGAAGCATCTTTCAAAATTGACAAAGATTCAATATTTCCTGGATCACCACGATACTCATAACCTTGTGGAACACCATCAACAACATACAAAGGACGAGCATCACCTGTAGTACCACGACCACGGATAACGATATCCATTGCTGCACCTGGAGTACCAGAGTTTGAAGTCACACTCACACCAGCAGCCTTTCCTTGCAATGCTTGGTCAACTGCTAGCACTGGAGCCTTTGCAAGGTCTTTACCTGCGACAACTGCAGGAGAACCTGTTGCATCTTCCAACTTAACGCTGGCATAACCAATCTTTACGACTGTTTCCATTTGGATTGCATCTGGTTTCAATGAAACATTAAAAGATCTTTTACTTCCAACTTTCATTGTTTGAGTTGCAAAACCCACATAAGAAAATTCCAGAACAGCGTCTGCACTCTTTACAGACAATGTCCATGTTCCGTCCAATTCTGTAAAAGTACCATTAGTTGTTCCTAATTCAGCAACTGAAGCAGCGATCAAAGGAGCCCCCTTTTGATCTGTCAACTTACCAGACACTGAAATCTGTGCACTAACATACCCCGCAGAAAAAAACGCGATCAAAAAAACGACTAAGCATTTTTTTAGTTTGAAGAGTTTTTTCATGAATATTTTTTTTAGTTAAACAATAAATTATTTTATTCCTTCGTTAATTTTTACACTACGAGAATGAACGCACAAATTTATGAAAAGATTATTTCTTTCAAAAGTTTTTTGCGTATTTATATACTAAAATTCTAAATAAAGAACAGCTTTTTGCTAAGTATCTCATTTTCATACAGAAAAGAACATGACCGAACTATAAAGAAACACTTTTACCTTGATTTTTGTTTTTTTACTGATTCTACACTACCGACTATTTATAAACCTTTTTCAAATAGACCAACGTAGCACCAAATTTATATTTCTGAAATGAGGCGTCTTGATAAAAGTATTGAGGATAATCTCTATCCAAACGCCCCCGTATTTTTGCTTTTAAAACTCCTTGACCTACTCCGTGGATAAAAACAATTTTTTCGCAACCGTCCTGGATTGCCTGTGCCAACTCTTTTTCAAATGTTTTCAATTGCAAATCTAATTTCTCTTGGGGAGACAGAGCGGAATCATCTTCTACCAATTCTAAGATATGTAAATCTACTTCTCTCACTTTTTCCGTAGATTTTTGCTCTCTTTTCTCTGGAACAGGCAAATCATTTTTTTCTTGCATCGCGGCACTAATTTCTTCTCCACTAACATTTTTCAATCGCAGTTTTTCTTTTTCCGTGTTTTCTGCATTATAAAAATCTATAACATACGCATCTTCATCAAAGAAATCGTTAACCACAAACACCCCTGGTTTATAAAATTTCACTGTGTGCAAATGAATATCCACATCTATATTTTTCTGAAATGCAAAAGATTTATTCTTATAAAAAACACCAGAAAAATGAAGCAAAGAATACGAAGCCAATGCATCAGTTTCTATGGAACAAACATATATTTTTGAGTTTGCATCTATTTGTCCCGCAGCTAACTTCTGATGTTCTTCATCTTTTATCTTTGAAAAAACGTACAATATATTATAGTTGGAATCATTTATCAAATATGCATCAAAAGCACTTGAGTGCTTGGTATTTCTTACGAATGCAACATACAGATGAGGACTATCGTTTCCTTCTATTTCTTCAAGTTCCTCGGTCGCCATTTCCTCTTCCATTATGACATTTTGCACAACTTTTTGTTTTCGCTCGGGACGTTCAACCAGCACCAACTGATTTTCCTGAATAGGCAACACAAACCCTGAATCATCGGAAATCTCTACCGTGGTAGCATTTATAATTCTTTGAATCACACCTCCACCGACGTCATTTAAATAACGAACAATATCACCAACTTGGAATTTCATACTTTCTTGTTTTTTTGAAAATCAAAAGTACGTACTTTTGGCAAAATTTTTCAGAAAAATGAACGTGAATGATAAGTTACCTAAAATTACAGACTTCTCATACGACCTGCCTGATGAAAAAATTGCCAAGCATCCTCTTGAGCAACGTGATGCGTCAAAACTTCTTGTTTACAAAAACGGGAAAATAATTGACGAATCGTTTGTCAACTGTGCGAATTATCTTCCAGAACACTCATTCATTATATTTAATAACACCCGAGTTATACACGCACGTATTATTTTATCAAAACCGACGGGTGCAAAAATTGAGATTCTCTGTTTGGAGCCTCACGAGCCGAAAAACTACGAACAATCGTTTGCACAAATCGGAAAATGCTCATGGAAGTGTGTAGTCGGCAACGCAAAAAAATGGAAAGACGAACCATTACAATTAACAATTCAAGGAGATACCAGCGACATTCACTTTTCAGCGACAAAGGAAGAAACGACAAACGATGGATTTGTCGTGACTTTCCGTTGGGATAGCGTCCATACATTTAGTGAGATTCTTGAACTTATAGGCAAAATTCCTATTCCACCATACCTCAATCGAGAAAGTGAAGAAATCGACAACGACCGCTATCAAACCATATACGCACGTCTTAACGGATCCGTTGCTGCGCCAACCGCCGGATTACACTTCACCGACCGAATGATGGAAAAGTTCAAAGAACACAAATTTGAAACTGGCTATGTTACACTACATGTTGGCGCTGGAACATTCAAGCCTGTTAAAACAGAGCTCTACACAGAACATATTATGCATCAAGAACTTTGTATAGTAAAGAAGGAACTCATCGAATGCATTATCAGCCATCTTCCTCTAATCACAGCCGTTGGAACAACATCGGTAAGAACAATAGAATCTCTGTATTGGTTAGGCGTTAAACTATGCGTTGACCCACAAGCGAAGATTTATCACCTTTCCCAATGGGAAGCATATGAACTTCCACAGAATATTTCCGTAAGAGACTCTCTCAACGCCATTATACAATATATGAATGCAAAAGATATTCAAGACATTGAGTATTACACCCAAATAATGATAACGCCAACATATAAATTCAAATTAGTACATTCAATGTTTACTAATTTCCACCAACCACAAAGTACATTATTATTGCTAATCAGTTCTTTCATCGGACCTGTGTGGAAGGACATATACGAACATGCGCTTCTCAACAATTATCGTTTCCTAAGTTACGGTGATAGTTCTTTACTTATGCCTAATGACATTTAATTGCATGAAAGTAGCACGTTCCAACGAAAAACGTATATTTGCATAACATTTACAAACAAGTCGATTTATTATGATTAAACCTATTGTTGCATACGGAAACCCTGTATTACGAAAAGTTGCCACTGAAATCAATCCTGACTATCCAGAACTTCAGGACTTCATCAAATCAATGTATGAGACACTTGCCTCATCAAACGGTGTTGGACTAGCAGCGCCACAAGTTGGTTTATCAATTCGATTATTTGTAATTGACGCGAATTCTTTCGCAGAAGATTATCCTGAAGCAAAAGGTTTCATAAAAACATTCATAAATCCAGAAATTCTTGAAGAAACTGGCGAAGAATGGGCTTTCAACGAAGGATGTCTTAGTTTCCCTGGTATTTTTGAAGACGTATCACGAAAATCGACGGTGAAAATTAAATATATGGACGAAAATTTCACGGAACATATAGAAACATATTCTGGCATTTGTGCCCGTGTCGTTCAACACGAATACGACCATCTACAAGGGAAATGTTTTATTGACCATCTAAGCCCACTCAAAAAAAGAATGATTAACGGAAAACTAAACAACATTTTAAAAGGAAAAGCACACGCAACATATAAAATTAAATTCTATAAAGCATAGCCACACGCAACAATGACATTTTATAAAGCCGCTTTTGACGACATAGGAAAATTCCTATTCGCCAAAAATCCTTGTGTATGCATCACCACAGCATTTATCACGGGAATTATCATTCATCGTTTCTATCCTATAACAGCATGGACCAGCCATAATTTACTATATCTATTAGGGATGTATAGTCTTGCAGCTATCATTATTCCTAACGTCCTAAAAAAAACTTGCCTGCCCTTATTATTTTTATGGTTTATATTTGCTGGCTATTGTACTGCAACATTTCACGAACGTGCGCACAATGCCATACCTTCAGAGACTATTTTGACAGCAAAAATCACTAGCAATCTTGAAGAAAAAGCCAAAACCTACAAAACTAAAGTTTCCATCGAGCACACAAGCGGAGTTTGCAATGCAATCGTGTACATTCAAAAAGACAGCACATCAGTTTGTTTAAGATACGGAGACATTATTATCATTCCTAATAGTTTGCAAACTATAGAAAATCAACCCAATAGCAATTTCGACTATAAAAATTATTTAGCAAATCAATACATATACACACAAACATATATTCGTACGAATCAGTGGGAAAAAATCGGACACGAAGAAGATATATTTTCTTTTTGCGCTTCTATCAGAAACAAAGCTCTACAAAAATTAGACGATTTAGGATTAGAAGAGTCAAACCTTCATCTAATTGCTGCTCTTGCATTTGGTGATAAAACATTACTTGACGATGAAACAAAAAACGAATTTCAAACAGCTGGAGCAATGCACATATTAGCAGTATCAGGATTACACGTTGGCATCATCAACGGTATTTTATTCTTTTTGTTTGGTTTCATCCGCAAGAGAGAATATCAATGGATAAAAATAATCTGTTGCGTGCTTGGCATTTGGTTATACGCCTGCCTCACAGGTATGAGTCCTTCCGTACAAAGGGCATCAATAATGTGTAGTATCATATCTATTTCCATTATTCTCAAACGAAATTCTAGTACATATAACTCTCTCGCCGTGGCTGCATTCATCTCTTTATTGCTTTCTCCTAACGATTTATTCTCGGTGAGTTTTCAACTTTCGTACCTTGCTGTGCTCAGCATCGTTTACTTCTGCAAATACATACAAAATATTGTACAGCCCGAAACCACAATCGGAGAATATCTCTGGGGAATTATAGCGGTATCAATATCTGTACAACTTGGCACGACACCCATTACATTATATTACTTCGGGGCAATTCCTACTTATAGTCTCATCACCAATATTGTCGTAATCCCGTTGTCTTTTATCTTACTTATTAGCACTATTATTGCTCTGGCGACAGCATGGTTACCAGCATTGCCACATATTGCAACACAGTTGCTAAATTTCGCTACATCGTATATGCGCGATGCTATTAGCGACATCAACACATTTCCACATCCTCAACTACTTATTCAGACCTCTCTGCAACAATCATTACTATCTTACACAATAATTTGCCTATTGATTATGTTTATTGAATTGTGGCAAATACGTAAAAGAAATACAATTGTTCAATTCAGGAATAAATAAAATCAACACAATCTTATTAGCATTTAAAAAAAATTATCTTTCTTTTTTTCGTTATATTTGCATAGAAATTACAATTGGTCACAAATGGCAAAAATAACAGTTACACAGTTAGTAAAGGCGATTATAGAAGGTATGCGCGAGAAGAAAGGCAAAAATATTGTCTCGCTTGACTTCAAAAAAATTGACAATGCAATCTGTCGCTATTTTGTTATTTGCGAAGGCGATTCCAACACTCAGGTGTTAGCAATTGCCGATGAAGTTGAAGATTATGTACGAAAGAAAACTGGAGAAAAAATTTGGGGAAGTGCGGGACAAGAAAATGCAGAATGGATTTTCCTCGATTATGGCGATGTTATCGTTCACATATTCCAGCCACACATTCGTCAATACTACAAGATAGAAGATTTATGGGCTGATTGTACAAGAAAAGATTATCCGAACGACGAAGAATAAAATTATGGCAGAAGAAAAAAAAGATACAAAAACTCAAAAAGAGAATCAAAGAAAGGACGAACAACAACCACCGTTTGGTCGTCCAGATTTTAAAAATTTTAAGACTCCCAAAAACAAGAAAAACGGAGGAAGCAACTCTTGGATTTATCTTGTGATTCTGGCAGTTTTCGCTATCATCAGTTTTATGGATTTTAGCGGTGGAGCAAAAAAAATATCTTCAACGGAATTTGACGCTCGTTTGAAAAATGGCGAAATCGAAAAAGTTGTTGTTGTAAACCGCGAATACGTCGATATTTATCTGACAGCAAGTAACACCGGACGTGGGAATGTTGCTCCTGACTACACGATGACAATCGGTTCTATAGAATCGTTTGAGAAAAAGTTGGAAAACACCAATGTCAATATTGAATATCAAACAAAACACAATTACGTAGGAGAAATCATTGGTTGGATTCTTCCATTGGTTTTGCTGTTTGCTGTTTGGATGTTCTTTATGAAGAAAATGAACGGAGGAGGTTCCGGCGGTGGCGGCGGAATGGGCGGCGGAATTTTCAACATAGGAAAATCACGGGCAAAACTATTTGAAAACGAAGACAAAGTAAAAACCACATTTAAAGATGTGGCAGGCTTGGAAGAGGCGAAAGTTGAAATTCGCGAAATTGTGGATTTCCTTAAAAATCCAAAGAAATACACCGAACTTGGTGGTAAAATTCCCAAAGGAGCCTTGTTGGTGGGCCCTCCAGGAACGGGAAAAACATTGTTGGCAAAAGCCGTAGCAGGCGAAGCTGGCGTTCCATTCTTCTCGCTTGCAGGTTCCGATTTCGTTGAAATGTTCGTTGGTGTTGGTGCAGCACGTGTACGCGATTTGTTCAAAGAAGCAAAATCTAAGGCTCCTTGTATTATTTTCATAGATGAAATTGATGCTATTGGTCGTGCCCGCGGTAAAAATGGTTTCAATACGAACGACGAACGCGAAAGTACATTGAACCAATTATTAACAGAGATGGATGGCTTTGGCACCGATTCGGGTGTAATTGTACTTGCCGCAACAAACCGTGCTGAGATTCTTGACAAAGCATTGTTGCGCGCCGGCCGTTTCGACCGTCAGATAAATGTTGAATTACCAGAATTACCTGAACGTGAAGCTATTTTTGACGTTCATCTTCGACCATTAAAATTAGCAGCGGATATAAAATCATCGTTCTTGGCAAAACAAACGCCAGGCTTTTCGGGAGCCGACATTGCAAATGTTTGTAACGAAGCCGCTTTGATTGCCGCCCGTCGCGATAAAAAACAAGTTGAAAAGCAGGATTTTCTTGATGCAATTGATAGAATTGTTGGCGGTTTGGAAAAACGTAACAAAATAATGTCGCAGTCGGAAAAACGAACGATTGCATTCCACGAAGCAGGCCATGCAACGTTAAGTTGGTTCTTGGAATATGCACATCCGCTAATCAAAGTAACAATCATTCCTCGTGGGCGAGCTCTTGGCGCAGCGTGGTATTTGCCGGAAGAACGACAAATTGTAACAAAAGAGCAAATCCTCGATGAATTGTGTGCTACGCTTGGTGGCCGTGTCGCTGAACAAATCACATTCGGAAAAATTTCAACCGGAGCTTTGAACGACTTGGAAAAAGTTACGAAACAGGCGTATGCAATGGTTCAATATTATGGTATGAGTGACAAAATTGGAAACTTGAGTTTCTATGATTCTACGGGTCAATCTGAATATTCATTTGGTAAACCATACGGGGGTGAAATGGAAAAATTGATTGATGCCGAAGCTCAAGAAATCATTCGCAAATCATATCAACGTGCATACGATATTTTAACGCAAAATCAAGAAGGCTTTGTACGTCTTGCAGAATTGCTGCTTGACCGAGAAGTGATTTTTAGCGAGGATTTGGAAAAAATCTTTGGGAAACGTCCGTTTGCCGAAGAACAAAAAATAGTTGAAGAAACACAAAAAGACAATGACTAATCCTGATTCAGAAAAAAACAGACAAGCCATTCTTGGCGATTTGGAATCGGTAACGATTAATCCGCAATATAATTATGAAAAATTATCTTCGGCAAAAGATTATTTCAAGCAACCAGAAGGTGATTTAGCAGAAGTTTACTGCGAAAAATTAAAATTGGTTGCAGGAAAACCTGAAATTGTTGATTCTGTTGATGCAGCATTTGCGCGAGTAAAGGAAATTATTGGCGAAGAAGTTTTGTTGTGCAACAATCCAGATTTACTTAAAATCCTTGAAGAAAAAAGCATTGCATACAACACCGATCCTGAATATGCACGTGTTGCAAAATTCTCGCTTACTACTTGTGAAGCACTTGCAGCAAGAACGGGTAGTATATTTGTTTCTTCCGCTCAAATTGAGGGAAGACGTTTGGTTTCGGCAGCCGAGACGCATATTGTGTTAGCATACGCAAATCAAATCCGTCCCGATTTACCAGAATGCATGGATGTGATTGAAGCCAAATATGGCAACACATTTCCATCTCAGGTAACTGCTATAACTGGACCAAGTAGAACATCCGACATTGAAAAAACACTAGTCTTGGGCGCTCACGGACCCAAAAATCTTTATGTAATTATCGTGAAGTAAGATAAAAGAAAGACAGCATTTATGAAAAATCTTATTCTTCGTTGTATAACTGGCATCGTCTACATCGCGGTAATACTTGCCGCATTATTTACAAATTTGCCAGTGTTTTTTCTCATCTTTGGTATAATAATGCTCTTTGCACTAAATGAGTTTTACAAGAATCTCAAAATTAGAGGTTTAGATGTTGATTTGGTATTGAGCAACATACTAGCAATCAGTATTTACACTTTACCAATTGTAGCTTTGTACACCACAAAATTCTCCACATTGCCAGCTATTATACTATTTGCATTGATTCTCTTTGCAATAGAATTATTCAGAGAACACGAGAATCCATTTCATAGAATCGCATATGGATTTTTAGGTATAATTTACACATGCCTACCATTTACGTTACTTGCATTCTATAAAATTAACAGTGTTTTGAGCACTGGCTATTCAGGTTCTAATTATGCCTCAATGATGATATTGGCACTATTTATCTTCACTTGGTCAAATGATACATTCGCATACTGTACAGGAATGTTGATTGGAAGGCATCCTTTATGTCCTAAAATTTCTCCTAAAAAGACAATAGAAGGATTTTGCGGTGGATTGATTTTCACAATTGCGATTGCAATAATTTTAGAGAAAACACTTTTACCGGGTTTAAACGGACGTTTAATTATTTTGTCAATACTTATTGTCATTTTTTCAACACTTGGCGACATGGTTGAATCACGCTTCAAACGCTACATTGGCGTCAAAGACTCAGGAAAAATGTTGCCAGGGCACGGAGGATTTCTTGATAGATTTGACAGCATTATTTTTTCAATTCCTGTATTTTTTGCATATTTGCAAATGTTTTGATAAGTACTCAGATGAAGATTCACAAAGAAGGATACTCTACCATTATTTTGGTCCTTGGAGTTTTATGTTTGCTAAATTTATATCTTCACCAAATACAAGTACATGCTATTGTTTTCTATAGTATTTTATCACTCTCCGTTCTATTCTTTGGTAT
Organism: uncultured Bacteroidales bacterium; assembly: GCA_937892155.1. Taxonomy (GTDB): domain Bacteria; phylum Bacteroidota; class Bacteroidia; order Bacteroidales; family UBA1715; genus UBA1715. Next base: position 11,344 of record CALAUG010000006.1, read on the forward strand.
TATTGTATTCTTTTTCCGCATACCCAAACGAGTATATACAGAAAAAGAAGATGGCTTGATTGCTCCCGCTGATGGTAAAATTGTAGTAATTGAAGACGTATTCGAAGATGATTATCTTCACTGTGACTGCAAACAGATTTCAATTTTTATGTCGCCATTCAACGTTCATGTAAACCGCTACCCCATTTCGGGAAAAATACTTGAAAGTGAACATCACGACGGGGTAAAGTTACCAGCATTCAACCCAAAATCTTCCACAAAAAACGAACGAACATCCATTATAATGGACACAAATTGCGGAAAGATTCTATGCCGTCAAATTGCAGGAGCCGTTGCACGAAGAATTGTTACATACGCAGAAGCTGGGTCGGATGCTACTCAAAACCAAGAATTGGGATTTATAAAATTCGGTTCACGCGTGGATGTTTTTATTCCAAAAGATTTGCAAGTTGTTGTTAGTTTAAATCAGAAGGTTCGCGGAGGTCAGACGCTTATAGCGAAAAAAGAATGAAAACGCGCATCGCAATAATAAATTACAGCAATACTATCCCTTTTACATATGGTTTACTAAGAGAGAAAGCATTACAAGGACTAGCAGAATTTTCGTATGGTTATCCCGCACAGGTCGCCCAAAAACTATGTAAAGACGAAGTGGATATGTCCATTATTTCTGTTGGTGCTATTCCATCAATTCCAAATGCAAACATTATTTCAAACTACTGTATAAGCGCCACGAAGCGTGTTGATTCCGTTCTTTTATGCTCCAACAAACCAATTGATCAAGTAACTACAATCACTTTAGATTATCAATCACGGACATCAAATCTTCTAGTACAAATTCTTGCAAAATATGCGTGGAATATTTCCCCTAAATTCAACATGGGCATTGCTGGCTACGAATTGAAGGATGACAACTCCGCAAAAGTAATTATAGGCGACCGTGCTCTCAATAATGCCTTTCAATTTGAATATGTTTATGATTTAGCATTGGAATGGTACAAAACCTTCAATATGCCATTTGTCTTTGCCGCATGGGTTGCAAACAAACAAATTCCAGAAGAATTTCTTCACATATTTGAATCTGCTTGCGAATATGGAGTAACCCACATAGACGAAGCAATACAAGATGCACATAAGACATTTACGTTTGACATAATAAAATATCTTCACAACAGCGTAGAATATTCAATGTCCGACGTAAAACGTGCCTCAATAGAATTATTCTTTGAAAAAGGTCGCAAATTAAAACTCTTTTAGAAACAGTTAAAATTGCTAGAAATCAATTTTGTTGATAGAAAAAACTTTCTATCAACAAAACTCCATACATTTGTAAAGAACAAAATACATAGTATATGGAAAATTTTAATTTTTATAGTCCGACAGAATTTGTCTTTGGGAAAGACAGAGAAAACGAAGTAGCATTATACGTTAAAAAATATGGAGGTACTAAAGTACTTTTACACTATGGTTCGTCTTCAGCAAAAAAATCAGGATTACTTGACAGAGTTATCAAATCTCTTCAAAAGGAGAACATCGCATTTATAGAATTAGGGGGCGTACAGCCAAATCCACACGATTCGCTCGTTTATAAAGGTATTGATATTTGCCGGCAAGAAGGTATAGATTTTATTTTGGCTGTAGGTGGTGGATCATCAATTGACTCCGCAAAAGCCATTGCAATTGGCGTACCATACGATGGTGATTTTTGGGATTTTTATAGTGGTAAAGCTCCTCAAAAAGCATTACCGGTTGGAACAATATTAACTATTGCTGCTGCAGGTAGTGAAGGTTCTGGTGATTCTGTTATCACAAAAGAAAATGGTATGTTAAAACGTGGCGCAGGAGGAGATTGCCTCCGTCCAAAGTTCTCCATCCTCAATCCCCAACTGACCTGTACACTACCAGCCTATCAAACTGCCTGCGGAGCAACCGACATTATGGCTCACATTTTTGAGAGATACTTCACAAACACAACCGAAGTAGAAGTGACAGATAGATTATGCGAAGCCCTTTTAATGACCATGATTAAGGAAACGCCACGCGTCATTGCAGATCCAAACAATTATGATGCACGAGCAAATATTATGTGGGCAGGCATGGTCGCACATAACAACATTGTGGGTGTTGGACGTGAACAAGATTGGAACAGCCACGGCATAGAACACGAACTTTCTGCATTATACGATTGTCCACATGGCGCAGGTCTCGCCGTTATTATGCCCTCTTGGATGGAATACGTTATGAACCACAACGTAATGCGTTTTGCCCAAGTTGCGACAAGAGTTTGGGGCTGCAAAATGAATTTTGCAAATCCAGAAGAAACAGCTAAAGAAGGTATTAAACGTTTCCGTCAATTTTTGGTAAGTATCGGCATGCCTATAAATTTCACTCAATTAGGTGCAAAAGATTCTGACATACCTCAACTAGTAAAAACATTCGGCATCGGCGAAGGAGAAACAGGAGGATTTGTACATCTAAAAGCAAAGGATATAGAAAATATTTATAAAATTGCAGCAAAAGCAAGTTTATAAAATATTTTCTCAAAAAAATAAAAATCCAGCAATCATACGGTTGCTGGATTTTTTTCTCTAACAAATTCTCTATAGGTTATAAAAGAAGCTACTATCTTTTTCTGCCATATATTCGTCCAACGTTTTCATTGGTTTTGTTATGATTACACGGCCAGAACGGATGAACTCCAAAATACCAAGTGGGCGAAGTTTTTCAAGCAATTCCTGCGTTTGCTCTGCAGTTCCCGTTTTTTCAATCACAAAATAATCTTGTTGCATATCAAGAATGCGGGCATTGTTTTCGCGAATGAATCGACCCATGTTAATCATTTTTATAGCTGACATAGGCATTTTGTATAAGGCCAATTCTTGTGCAATCAATTGTTCTTCTTCGTAATAGAATGCTTTAATGACTTCAACAAGTTTGTCAATTTGATTTACGACTTTTTCAACAGTCGTTTTTGTTGAATTAACAACAATAGTAAAGCTATGAATTCCTTTGATTTGCGATTCCGAAACCGTCAAACTTTCAATATTGATTTTACGACGGGTAAAAACAATTGTGATTTTATTCAACAAACCAATATGGTTTTCGGTGAATGCTGTAATTGTATATTGTTTTTGTTCTTCCATAGTCTTATTATTTTAATTTCATTTCGGCAACACCGGCGCCTGGTTCAATCATTGGTAAAATGTCTTCTTCGGGTTCTATAATAACTTCCAATACGTAGGGTTTATCATCGGCCAACATTTCGTCAATTGCTTTTGATAAATCCTCTCGTTTTTCAACACGTTTGCTATTTACTTTCCAACCTTTCGAAATAACTGAAAAATCAGGGCCTGCGATGTCAACGAAAGAATAACGATGACCGAAGAAACGAGCCTGCCATTGACGAACGTTACCAAGATACGTGTTATTCAACAATACGATTTTCAATCCAATATTGTTTGCGGCCATAGTTCCTAATTCCTGTGCTGTCATTTGGAAACCACCGTCTCCAACAAAGGTGATAACTTGTTTTTCAGGACGGGCAACTTTTGCACCAATACCAGCAGGGATTCCATAGCCCATTGTTCCAAGACCACCAGAAGTAAGGATTTTAGAACCTTTCTTGAATTTATAATAACGACAGGTAGCCATTTGATTTTGCCCAACATCGGTAACAACAATGGCAGTGCCTTTGGTTTTCTCCGAAATCATATTAACAACTTCGCACATTTTGATTGCTTCTGTTGTTGGGTGGATTGCTGGTTCTATAACCTCTTTATTTTCAATTTCTTGAAGTGGCTTAAAACTATCAAACCATTCCTTGTGATTTGCTGGTTTTACGGCATTTGTCAATGCTTTCAATGCTGTTTTTGCATCACAGTTTACAGAAAGAGTCGGTTTGAAAATTTTACCAATTTCGGCTCTATCAATTTCTATATGAATAATTTTCGCTTGTTTTGCAAATTTTTCCAAACGTCCAGTTACACGGCTGTCAAAACGAAGTCCGACACCGATAATCAAATCAGCCTCGTTGGTCTTTACGTTTGGTGCATAATTTCCGTGCATACCGAGCATACCAACAAAATTAGGATGATCGTATTCAATCGTATTCAAGCTCATAATAGTTGAAGCGATTGGAATATTTGCCTTTTCCGATAATGCAATCAATTCTTCTTGCGCTTGAGCAATTTCAACACCATGACCAGCAAAAATCATTGGACGTTGAGCTTGGTTAATCAATTCAACTGCATTGTCGATTTCTGTCTGATTTAATTTTGGATAAGGATAATATCCACGAATATATTCGCAAGGTTTATACGAAAATTCAGTTTCATTGACTAAAGCATCTTTTGTGATATCTATCAATACTGGACCTGGACGACCTGTTCTTGCAAGATAAAATGCTTTCGCAATAATTTCAGGAATTTCTTCGGCCGAAGTAATTTGATAATTCCATTTTGTAATTGGCATAGTAACACCAATGATATCAACTTCCTGAAATTCATCGGTTCCCAACGATTTAGAAACAACTTGTGCGGTAATGGCAACTATTGGAGTTGAATCTATCATTGCATCGGCAATACCAGTTACTAAATTTGTGGCGCCTGGTCCCGATGTGGCTAAACATACGCCAACCTTTCCTGTAGCGCGGGCATAACCTTGCGCAGCGTGTACTGCACCTTGTTCGTGACGAGTAAGAATATGGTTGATTGCCGAGAAACTGTATAATTTATCGTACAAAGGCATGATTGTTCCGCCAGGATATCCGAAAACGGTATCAATACCTTCTTTTTTTAAGCATTGTAAAATTGCATCAGCACCAGTCATTTGTTTAAATTTATTTGTTAGTCTTCGAATAAAGATAATTGATTATTCTTTTTATATTTTATTTTAAAATTCTCCAGAAATTCATCAACTTTATTTGAATGATTAAAAAGAAACCATTTAATGTGATTTTGTATATACTCATTTCTTATGTCTATATTGTTTAAGTCATTAGGAATTCGTAGCATTCGTTCATCAACACTGTCAAATCCAAAAAATGGTTGTTCTAATCTGTTTTTTATTTGTTGAACATAATTTTCATTTAATTCAAATCCAATACAAGAACGATTAAGCTGTTGACAAACTCTCAATGTCGTTCCGCTACCACTAAATGGATCCAAAACCATATCATGTTCGTTACTAGAGGCTAAAATCATTCTTTCCATTAACGCTTCAGGCTTTTGCGTTGGATGTTGTTGTCTATTTTCTTGACAATAATGAATATGAGAAATATTCCAAACATCACCAGGGTTTGCACCTCTCATATTATTTATTTTTCGGTAATATTTTTGAGGTATACGAATAGAATCTAAATTAAAAGTAAACTTAGTCGTTTTAGTAAACATTAAAATATCGTCATGTCTAGGAGAATACCCCTTGGTTCTACCCATACCTTGTGTATAATGCCAACAAATCCAATTACAAAACGACATATGTAAGTCATTTTCTAGGATTTGGTAGATATAAGAAATAAAACGAAATCCAATAAAAACATATATAGTACCTGTTTTTTTTAAAACTCTATAGGCTTCACTTAACCATGCTTTTGAAAAATTAATATATTCATCGAAATCTTGTTTGTCAGATTCATTTCCATAATTTTTGCCAATATTGTATGGCGGATCTGCAATAATTAAATCTATAGAGTTATCTTTAATGTTTTTAAATAACTCCAAACAATTTCCTGTATATATCTTTATTGTTTTATCCATCCAAATTTAATAGCTAATGTTTCCCAGTCTTTAATTGTTCGTTTTGAAGAAGAAAGGTATTTTTTATCTAAAATTTGACAAAATTCCCACGTTGTTCTTGGTGTTAAGTTGACATAATGTATATCTTTTATTTGTATTTGACCTGTCCCTAACGCTGGATTGTAACTTAAATCGGGTTCAGAAATGTATTTAATGTCGTAAGCATTGTATTTGACAACTTCCATGACGCCATCAATGAGTCCAGTTTTAGAATTTCTTTTGGAGTAAACCTTGTGTTTCAGTGATAAAATAACAAAAATATAATCCGCATCTTCCACATATGCTGTTCTAATTCTTGCATAAGAAGTTATATTAGGAGATTTACCCGATTCTGGCAAATCTTCTGCTGTTGCTTTAGAATCCACATTTGCTGATACAACAGAACCAAAAGAACATGTCTTCTTAAATTGAAGAATAATGTCAGCCATATCTAAACGTGAACAAATTTCTGTATGAATCAAATTCCATTTATTTTTATTTTGACATATAGATTCAAATAATTCACCAGCCCAAGCTTCTACAAATGGTCCCGCTATTTTATTTATATTCTCCATTGGCAGACCATTTTTAAGATTAGTATTTATAATAATTTTGTTTAAGCCGTTTTTTATAGCATGTTTTAAAATATCTTCTATTTGTTTTATTATATAGTTAGATATAACATAATAATCGGAGGACTCCTTTGGCTTTTTAAAATTATAATCTTGATACTTCATATTTATAAATCATTCTATTATACGTACACCGCCAAGGTCAGCCGAGGCAACATTTTGAGCATATACTTTCAATGAATTAGCAACGTTTCTGTCACGTTGTGGTTTGAATGCAAGTTTTCCTTTCGCTTCTTCAGCCTTGCGGCGATTAGCCAATTCCTCGTCTGATACAAGCAATTCAGCCTTTCGATTAGGAATATCAAACAAAATTTGGTCGCCATCTTTTACCAAAGCGATGTTTCCGCCACTTGCAGCTTCTGGAGAGACGTGTCCGATTGATAACCCAGAAGTTCCACCAGAGAAGCGACCATCAGTAATCAATGCACATTCTTTTCCAAGATGTTTAGATTTCAAATATGACGTAGGGTACAACATTTCCTGCATACCCGGACCTCCTTTAGGACCTTCGTAAATAATTACAACAACGTCGCCAGCGTGGATTTTGTCTGTAATAATTGCATCACACGCATCTTCTTGAGAATGGAATACACGTGCAGTTCCTTGGAATTTAAAAATTGATTCATCAACACCAGCGGTTTTCACAATACAACCGTTAGTTGCAATATTTCCGAACAATACAGCCAATCCACCATCTTTTGTATATGCGTTTTCGATGTTACGAATACATCCCGAAGTTCTGTCTTTGTCGTATTCTTTGAACATTGTTGCGTGAGAACCCATTTCAATATGACGTCCACCTTTTGGTGCGCTCAAATAAATTTCTGTTGCTTTTGCATCAGCAGTTGGACGCATAATGTCGAACTTGTCAAGACATTGAGCCAACGTCATTCCGTCAACACGACCGACATTAGTGTCAAGTAGCCCCTTTCTATCAAGTTCTCCAAGAATACCCATAACACCACCAGCGCGGTTAACATCTTCAATGTGATATTTTTTAGTAGTAGGAGCAACCTTGCAAATACAAGGAACTTGGCGTGAAAGCATATCAATATCTTTCATTTTGAAATCAACGCCAGCTTCGTGTGCAACGGCTAAAAGATGAAGCACTGTATTTGAAGAACCACCCATTGCAATGTCCATCTTCATTGAATTCAAAAACGCTTGACGAGTCGCAATTGAACGAGGAAGAACAGAAGTATCACCTTCGAAGTAGTATTTCTTTGTATTTTCAACGATTTGTTTTGCAGCACGGATGAACAAATTCTCACGATTTTTATGTGTTGCGACAACGCTACCATTTCCTGGCAAAGACAAACCAAGAGCCTCGGTTAAGCAGTTCATTGAATTTGCAGTGAACATACCTGAACAAGAACCACATGTTGGACACGCTGTTTTCTCCACAGCGTCAAGTTTTGCGTCATCAACATCAGAATCAAGCGCCATTACCATGGCATCAATCAAATCCAATTTTTCATTTCCAAGAACGCCAGCTTCCATTGGTCCACCAGAGACAAAAATTGTAGGAATATTCAAACGCATTGCGGCAATCAACATACCTGGAGTAATTTTATCGCAGTTGCTGATACAAACCAACGCGTCAACACGGTGAGCATTACACATATATTCAACGCTATCTGCAATAATTTCACGAGAAGGAAGTGAGTACAACATTCCTGTGTGTCCCATTGCAATTCCATCGTCTATCGCAATCGTATTGAATTCTGCTGCGAAAAAACCTTCTGCCTCAATAGCAGCTTTAACTTTTTGACCTATTTCGTGTAGATGAACGTGACCAGGAACAAATTGCGTAAATGAGTTTGCAATGGCAATAATTGGTTTGCCGATTTGTTCTTCTTTCATACCGTTTGCACGCCACAATCCTCGTGCTCCAGCCATCAATCGTCCTTGCGTTGATGCGTTACTTCTTAGTGGAAATCCCATATTATTTTGTTTAATAACCTTTAAATCTTTGTAACTCTGCAAAAATACACTTTTCAAACGAAAAAAGCACCAAACTCATTGAGAATGGTGCTTTTATATTACATAGCCAAACACCATTCATTTCTGAATGACATCCACGACTACCACAAATAAAGTTTTTCTAAGCATAATTTTGTATGACACATGCAAAGATAGAAAAAGTTTTCAGTTGCTGTTATCAGTTGTTAGATTTTTTGGATGACATTTTTCAATTACACATTATACATTGAGCATTGCACATTAAAAAAATTCCATCTAATCTTTTAATTCTTAATTCAATTTGTAAATTTGCCGCCATAAAAATAACACAGATGCAAGACATTAGAAACATTGCAATTATTGCACACGTTGACCACGGAAAGACCACGTTGGTTGACAGGATTCTTCACCAAGTAAAAACATTTAGGGAAAACGAAGAAACTGGCGAGTTGATACTCGACAACAACGATCTTGAACGTGAACGTGGAATCACAATTCTTTCCAAAAACGTTTCGGTGCGATATAAAGGTGTAAAAATCAACATTATAGACACACCAGGACACTCCGATTTCGGTGGTGAAGTTGAACGTGTACTTAACATGGCTGACGGCTGTCTCCTTCTTGTTGACGCATTCGAAGGCCCGATGCCACAAACTCGTTTCGTGCTCGAAAAAGCAATTGAAATGAATTTGAAACCAATCGTTGTCGTAAATAAAGTCGACAAACCAAACTGCGACCCTGAAGGCGCAAACGAAGCTGTATTCGATTTAATGTGCAACCTCAACGCAAGCGAAGATCAACTTGATTTCAGAACAGTTTATGGTTCTTCAAAACAAGGTTGGATGGGTCCAGATTGGAAAACTCCAACAAACGATTTCACGTATCTTTTGGATACAATTCTTGAAGTTATTCCAGCGCCTAAACAAGTTGAAGGAACTACACAATTACGTATCACTTCGCTTGACTATTCTTCGTACATCGGCCGTATTGCCGTAGGAAGAATTGCTCGCGGAACTCTTATGGGCGGACAAAATGTTTCGTTGGTAAAACGCGACGGAACTATTGTAAAATCGAAAATCAAAGAACTTTATACATTCGAAGGTTTGGGTAAAGAAAAAATTAAAACCGAAGTTCAATGCGGTGAAATCTGTGCCATTGTTGGTTTGGACGGATTTGATATTGGTGATACGGTTGCTGATTTTGAAAATCCTGAAGCTTTACCTGCAATCTCTATTGATGAGCCAACAATGTCGATGGTGTTTACCAACAACGATTCGCCATTCTTTGGGAAAGAAGGCAAATTCGTTACTTCACGTCACTTGCGCGAACGTCTTTACAAAGAACTTGAAAAGAATCTTGCACTTCGTATCGAAGAAACTGGTTCTGCTGATTCTTTCAACGTTTTCGGTCGTGGAATTATGCACTTGTCGGTTTTGATTGAAACAATGCGTCGCGAAGGCTACGAAATGCAAATCGGTCAGCCACAAGTTATTATAAAAGAAATCGACGGACAGAAATGCGAACCAATGGAACAAGTTACTGTTCACGTTCCAGAACGTCTTTCAGGAAAAGTAATTGAACTGATTACACAACGTAAAGGTGAAATGAAAAACATGACAACGAAAAACGATCGTGTTCACCTTGAATTTTCAATTCCTTCGCGTGGTTTGATTGGGTTAACAAGCAGCATGTTGACAGCAACAGAAGGTGAAGCTGTTATTTCACATATTTTCACAGGCTTCGAGCCATGGAAAGGCGAAATGCCAAACAAAAACAACGGAGCCTTGATTGCCATGGAAACTGGACAAACCTACGCCTATGCAATCGACAAACTTCAAGACCGTGGAATTTTCTTTATAGAACCAGGCGAAGAAGTGTATGCAGGTCAAGTAATTGGAGAACACGTTCGTGAAAACGATTTGGTTATCAATGTTTGCAAAAGCAAGAAATTGACAAACATGCGTGCTTCAGGTTCCGACGACAAAGTGAGCATTGCTCCTGCAAAGAAAATGTCACTTGAAGAACACATGGAATACATCCGTAAAGATGAATATTTGGAAGTAACTCCGAAATCACTTCGTTTACGTAAAATCATTCTTGACGAAAACGAAAGAAAACGCGAGAAAAAATCTACAAACGAATAGTTCTTTTTTCTGAAATAGTATGGAAATAAAGCCAATTCCTAATATTGAAAATTGCCGAGAAATAGGTCTTATTTCCCGCCCGCACGGAAACGAGGGCAATGTACTGATTTCCACGAAAAATATTTCAAACGAAGATTTCAAATCATTTGACTACGTCTTTTTCAAACTTCAAGAAAGACTAGTTCCCTTTTTTATAGAGTCCGTCACACTGAAAAGTAATTCTGTTTTTGTAAAATTTGAAGACATTACAAGTATGTCGAAAGCAGAAATGTATTGTGGAACGCGGGTCTATATTGAGCAAGACGAAGAAGAAACTTCGGAAGATGGACAATTACAAGAACTAGAAGGATTTTACGTTGTTGACGCCAAAACACAAAAACGAATCGGGAAAATACAAGAAGTTGTAGAATATTCTATAAACGTCGTGCTGGACATACAAACTCCAGAAGGGAAATCAGTTCTAGTACCGTTCGCTGACGAACTTTTAAAGGATTGTAACGAGTCAACAAAAACAATCGTATTGGAAATTCCTGATGGAATATTAGAAGCATAAAAAAGCAGTAAGTCTATAAGCCAGATTCTGTTTCCTTACGGAATTCTATCATTTATCTAACGCAACCTACCCTCCGACTCGGACGAGCAGCCCTCAAGCGTCGGTTTACATGGTCTTGCAACTTGTCGGTGGCACATCTGTACGAATTGCTCCGCACAATGGTGGTCTCTTACACCGCCTTCTCACCCTTACCGAATTACTCCGGCGGTCATTTTCTTCTGCCATACCATACACTCACGCGCATCTGTTTTTTCAACAGGCACAATGCTCTTTGTTGTCCGGACTTTCCTCCCCCTTTCGGGAGCGATAGAACGACCTACTGCACTGCAAAAATAGTTTACAATTCATAATTCTCAATTCTTAAATCAGAATTTTTTATTGTATCTTCGTCACATTATAATATGTACAAATGCAAACTCTATGAAAAAAACTTTACAATATGTAGCTTTATGCATGATTGTCACACTAGTAACATCCTGCAAGGACAAAAATGAAAAAGAATGCATTAGAACAAATAGTATAACTGGGGAATACACAATCCCTAACGTTCCTAAATGGGCAGAAAATGCAGTTTTTTATCAAATTTATCCACAAACTTTCTACGATTCAAATGGAGACGGAATCGGTGATTTACAAGGAATAATACAAAAACTTGACTACGTAAAAAGCCTTGGAGTTGACGCTATTTGGATAAATCCTTTTTTTGAATCACCCTTTGCCGATGCTGGTTACGATATTTCCGATTATTTTAAAGTTGCACCGCGCTACGGAACGAACGATGATGCAAAACAATTATTTGCAGAAGCACACAAACGCGGTCTTCACGTTATTTTCGATTTCGTAGCAAGTTACACATCAATAGAACATCCTTGGTTCAAAGCTTCGTCCCAACAAGACACAAACAAATATACAAACTGGTACATTTGGACAGACAACGTGTGGTACAATCCTCCACAAGAATATGCTGCAGATTTTATAAAAGGTTACGGAGAACGAAACGGACAATATATGAGGAACTTCTACTATTGCCAACCTGCTCTCAACTATGGCTTTGCCCTACCCGACACGAACTACAAATGGCAACTTCCGCCCGATCATCCCGATGTACTCAATTTGAAAGAAGAAATGAAAAACGTACTTCGCTTTTGGATGGACATGGGTGCCGACGGGTTCCGCGCCGATATGGCCGGCGCACTTACAAAAGATGCGAATGTGAGCGGCAACGAGCAATTTTTCAACACACACGTGAATGCCACAAAAGAATTTTGGCGAGAAATACGTCAATTACTTGAAAACGAATATCCCGACGCATTTATGGTGGCAGAATGGTCGTATCCTATTGATGCGCTTGACAGCTGTTTCCATGTGGATTTCTTCCATTGGTTCAATGGCTACAACGATTTATTCCAAAAAGAAAGCTGGAGAATTCTAAACGGTTATTCCGAAGGCCATAGTTTCTTCGATACTGCTGGAAAAGGAAACATAACAGATTTCCTTACCAATTATTTGGAACAATACGAAGCGACCAAAGGCAAAGGATACATCAGCATTCCTCTAGGAAACCACGACAATGCTAGACTATGCAATAACCGTAGTGCCAAAGACATGGAAATAATATTCGCTTTCGGATTTACCATGCCAGGCGTTCCTTTTTTGTACTACGGAAACGAAATTGGCATGAAACAACTGCCGACATCGTGGCCACAAATAGAAGGAGCATATCAGCCACGCAACGGTGCACGTACCCCAATGCAATGGTCAAAAGAAAAAAATTTAGGATTTTCAAAAGCCGATGCGGAAAAACTTTATTTGCCTGTTGATACTGCGAAAAGTGCCCCCAATGTCGCAGAAGAAGAAAACAATACAGAATCATTGCTGAACAAGACAAAGAAATTGATAGCATTGCATCATACCGAACCTGCACTTGCAAATTATGCAGAATTCGTACCCCTATTTGCAGAAAAAGATACATATCCGTTTGTGTATGCTCGTGCCAATGGGAACGACATCGTTTTGGTTATGCTCAATCCTGCAGGGACAAATGCGCAGGCGAAATTCAACATAAATCACAAATTTTCAAAAACCGAATTACTCGCAGGAGATCAATTTACCATCAGCAACAAGGATGGAGATATTTCAATTGAAATGCCAGGTCAAACGTATGCAATCGTTAAATTGTTACAATAAACGCCGAAAAGTCATTGAAAAAATTACTAAACTCTATACAGAAATACCAAAACATTCACTACCTTGTGATACTTTTTTAAGAACATATCATTTATATAACTATATGAAAAAATTTACTTTTTGGGCTATAGCGCTTATGCTTTGTGGAGCACAATCATTTGCACAAGATTCTACATATTATTGGAAAAATGGAAAGATTAAAAGTCAAGGAAGCTGGATTGATGGAACAGAACAAGGATTGTGGACGTACTGGGATTCGTTAGGGAATAAAATTCAAGAGACAAATTTCCTACGTGGTAGAGTCAATGGGAAAAACATCATCTACAAAAATGGCGTAAAAATACAAGAAGCAACATACGTATTAAACGAACTTTCTGGACCATATACGGAATGGAACGATGAAGGCAAGAAAATGGTTGAAGGTTACTACAAACGTAATAAACAAGATTCGTCATGGAAATACTTCTACCCTCAAGGAATGTTGAAAAAAGAATTTATCTACAAAGGTGATACCGTATTGATTTGGAACAACTGCTACATTAGAGGCGGATGTACTGTTGCAAACGGCAATGGTAACTACCAGGAAACATGGCCCGATGGCACTATAAAGGTAGAAGGACGCATTCAGGATGGCTACAAAGAAGCTGAATGGATAGAATATTTTAGCTCCAACAAACTAAAATCAAAAGGATGCTATAAGCGAGGTGAAAAAGTTGGAAACTGGATTGAATACTTTGATAACGGTAAAATCAAAGAAAAAATAAGTCAAACAGATGGTACATACGAAAGCTACTACGAAAACGGCCAGATGCATCAAAAAGGTTTTTATCGAAACGAAAAAAAACATGGTGATTGGACAACCTGGAACAAGAATGGTAAAATAACCCAAAAGAACCACTACGAAGAAGGTTCGTTAGAAGGTTTACAAGAGATCTGGACAGAAGATGGCACACAACAATTATCCGCAATAGAGTATAAGAATAATGTAAAAAATGGCTCAGCACAATGGTGGCTTCCTACTGGTGAACTTGACATGAAAGGTTCATTTGTAAATGATTTACAAGATGGAACGTGGATATATTACAGACATGACAATGGGAAAGTTGGTAATACAGGGAATTTCTCTCAAGGTAAAAAGACTGGACACTGGACTTGGTACTATGCCAATGAAGCGGTATGGAAAGAGGGAAATTACGAAAATGATTTAAAAACTGGCACTTGGACGTTCTACTATGAAAATGGCCAAAAAGAACACGAAGGTACGTTTGAAAATAACCTAGAGCATGGTAAATTCACCCAATGGTTTGAAAACGGAAGAACAATGACCATCGGATATTTTGAGAAAGGTTTAATGACAGACCTTTGGACTGGATGGTATGAAGAGAACCCAGATTTGAAAAAATATGAAGTAAATTACAAAAATGGACTAAACCACGGTTTAGCAACATTCTGGAATGAAAAAGGTACGCTACAATCAGAAAAAAACTATGCCAACGGACAATTACACGGCTCCTCTAAAACATATTTCTTAAATGGAAAGCCAAACATTTTCGGACAATATGACAATGGAAAAATGACTGGTTTATGGCAATATTATAACGAATCTGGCGTTTGCGAAAGAGAAATAACTTTCAAAGACGAACGTCCTGATGGCAAATGGACAATTCGATATAAAGAAGGTCCACTAAAAGAAGAATCTACTTACAAAAATGGTGACCGCAACGGAAACTATAAAGCATATTCTGTAAAAGGCGACTTAGTCTATTTTGCCAAATATAAAAAAGGACAAGTTAAGAAAGTCAAAGTAGATAAAAGATCTAAGAACCAATCTGCTCAATAATTGAATTTGAGACATATAATTCTCTTATCAGCAGATATAACTTGTGCTGACAATGGATTCGTATTCAATATCGGAGCTTATTGAGCTTGCAAAGCCGTTCATTAAAGAGCAGGAACGAGACATTCCCAAGATACAAAAAGCATACAAATTTTGCGAATCACACCTTGAGGAAAAACAAACAACATTTATAAAACGTCAGGCTGAAATCGCTATTTCTCTGATTGGACTTGGCGCAAAAGCATTGATGAGCATTTTTCTCAAACCATGCTTTGAACACAAAATGATTTCTCAAAAAGAAATCATTGCCGAATATGGCGAAAAAATATTTGACATCATTTCGGGACTCATAAAGGTTGAAAAAATTGACACATCAAAGTCAAATTTACAATCAGAAAATTTTATTCGACTCATTCTCAGTCAAGCAGACGATGTTCGTGTTGTACTTATTTTGTTAAGCGACAAACTTAATCAATTAAGAAATATTCAAAATCTTCCAAAAGAAGGACAAATTGCACTCTGCACCGAATTGGATTCGTTGTATGCACCCCTTGCGCATAGATTAGGGCTGTACCAAATCAAAACAGAAATGGAAGAAATGTCAATGAAATATCTTCACAACGACATTTACAAAACCATTGCTCAAAAATTAGCAGAGAAAAAAGCAAGTCGCGATGAATATATCAGGAGATTCATTGAACCACTCAAGAAATTATTGGAATCCAAAGGTATTCCTCCCTTTGAAATTAAAGGACGTCCAAAATCAATACACTCAATTTGGAACAAACTCCAAAAAGGTAAAGTTACCTTCGAACACATTTACGATTTATTTGCAATACGAATTATCATTGACTCCGAATTGGAATACGAAAAAAGGGACTGTTGGAATGTCTATTCTATCATTTCTGATTTATATCGTCCCAACCCCAACCGTCTTCGCGACTGGATTTCATCGCCAAAATCAAGTGGCTACGAATCGCTACACACCACCGTTCTTGGCCCAGAAAACAGATGGGTTGAAGTTCAAATTCGAACACGGAGAATGGATGAAATTGCAGAAAAAGGACAAGCTGCACATTGGATATACAAAGAAGGTGATGCAGCATCAAATTCGGTACATTGGCTGGCAAATATCCGTAACATACTTGAGAATCCTTCGGAAGAAAGTCTCGAAAACGACTCAAATTCACGTATGGAATTGTATACCGACGAAGTCTTTATTTTCACTCCTCAAGGAGATTTACGAAAACTGCCTGCGCAAGCAACCTTGCTCGATTTTGCATACGAAATACATTCCAACGTAGGAAATTCCTGTACTGGCGGGAAAGTCAATGGAAAAATTGTAACTATCAAACAAATACTACAAAACGGCGACAAAGTAGAAATCATTACATCTAAAAATCAAACGCCCAAACAAGATTGGTTGTCATTTGTAAAGACCTCTAAGGCACGAAACAACATTAAAAAGTTTCTACGGGAGGCTCAATATCAAACGGCAGAAGCAGGTAAAGAATCTCTCTCACGAAAATTTGCCCAACTCAACATTCGTTTCTGCGACGAAAACATCAGAAAATTACTGAAATATTTAAACCTAAAAGAACCTTTCAATTTGTATTTAGCCGTTATGGCAAATAAAATTGAACTGACACAAATTAAAGCAGCATTTTCGGAGAAATCAGAAGAGAAGAAGCCAATATCAATTGATTCAGAAGAATTTAGCGACAAAATCAACAAACAATTATCAAAAGATGCTGAAAATCTGCTAATCATTGATGATTTGAACGACAACCTTGATTATAAACTTGCTAAATGCTGCAACCCAATTAAGGGAGACGATATTTTTGGTTTTGTCACTGCTTGCGGAGGTATAAAGATTCATAGACTCAACTGTCCAAATGCAATGAATTTGATGGAACATTATCCATATAGAATCATCAAAGCACGTTGGAGTAAATCCCAGGCAAATATCGATTTCAATGTTTCTATCCGTGTAGTTGGTAGTGATGAGATCAGCATTGTGAGCAATATTACTACCCTACTTTCCAAGGATACTGGTATAAAACTTCGTAGTATTAATTTGAATTCAAAAGACGGGAATTTTGAAGGAATGCTGTCTATTTCCATCCATGATATTTTTCATCTCGACAAGATTTTGGAGAAAATTAAGACAATCAAAGGTGTACACCTAGTAGAACGAATCTCGTAAAAGCACTTATATTGTTGCGTTTCTGTACAAGAAAAAGCAAATAATTCCATACAATATATTAGGAAGCCAAACAGCAACAAGCGGACTAAATCCAAGGTTCAACGTAAACGTCGTACTGACTTGCATGAGCAAAATATACATAAAGCATAGCGCTATACCTACCACAATATTAATTACCGTTCCGCCACGCTTTTTCTTATTGGACAAACAAACACCCAACAAAGTCAAAATAAACGTAGAGAATGGCAATGCCCAACGCTGATATTTTTCTATCATTAATTTTTCTATATTGTCGGTACCTTGCAATTTTTGATTATCAATAAAGGCGTTCAATTCCACAATATTCATTTTTTCCACGTATGAGTCACGCATACGTAAATCTTTTGACTCCAAATAACACGCAGTATCCAAACGTGCGCCTTTTGTATGCTTTTCTGTCGGACCTTCGATGTCGCGAATGAAATAGTTATATACTACCCATTTGGATTTCGTAGAATCCCACTTTGCATAATCACTCGTTAATTTCGACTTCAATTTTCCATCCACATATTTTTCAATTGAAAAGCGGAAGGCATTTTCGGAGTCAACATTATAACTTTCCATATACACAAACAAACCAGGACGCACCTGTCTATGGATATTTTTTTCCCAATTCTGATACTTGTTCCTAATATACTGATCTTCAAAATTTATTCGTTTTTCGTTAGATGCTGGAATTACAAACAGTACCAATATCCACGAAATAACTGCAATAAACGTAGCAGTAATAGCATAGGGAACCAAGAATCTATGAAAACTGATACCGCCAGCATGCATTGCGATAATTTCACTATTCGACGCCATTTTCGAAGTAAAGAAAATTACCGAAATGAACACAAACATTGAAGTAAACATATTGGCATAATATGGGATGAAATTAAAATAATAGTCAACAATGATTGCCTTCAGCGGTGCATTTTTGGAAATAAAATCATCATATTTCTCCTGAACGTCAAAAATGATAGCAATAGCCATAATCAGCACCATCGACAAGAAAAAGGTTCCTAGAAACTTTTTGATAATATACCAATCCAGTTTTTTTATCATATTCTTTGAGCTAATTGCTGAACCATTTTATTTTTCCACTCCGTGAACGTATCATTTTGTATTTGTTTCCGAGCTTCCTTTACCAAAGACAAATAAAAGCCAAGATTGTGTATACTCGCTATTTGAGCGCCAAGAATTTCTTGACATTTTATCAAATGGTGAAGATATGCCTTCGAATAATTTGTATCCACAAAAGTTGCTCCTCCCACTTCTATCGGAGAAAAATCATCTTCCCATTTTTTATTTTTTATATTGATGATACCATTCCACGTAAACAACATACCATTACGTCCATTGCGAGTTGGCATCACACAATCGAACATATCTACGCCACGAGAAATCGCTTCAAGGATATTCATAGGAGTACCAACTCCCATTAAATAACGAGGCTTGTCTTTCGGCAATATCTCATTCACGACCTCTATCATTTCGTACATCACATCTTCTGGCTCACCAACAGCTAAACCGCCGATAGCATTCCCTTCACGATTCAACGAAGCTATATATTCTGCTGATTTTTGCCGCAAATCCTTATAGGTACACCCTTGTACTATAGGAAAGAATGTCTGATTATATCCATATAATGGTTCCGTTTCGTCGAAATGTTTGACCCCACGAGCTAGCCAACGATGTGTTAAATCTAGGGATTTTTTTGCATACTCGTAATCTGCTGTTCCTGGCGTACATTCATCTAATGCCATAATAATATCGGCACCAATAATACGCTGTGTATCCACAACATTTTCTGGGGTAAACAAATGTTTAGAACCATCAATATGAGAGCGGAACCAGACCCCCTCCTCCGTTAATTTTCTATTTTCTGACAAAGAAAACACCTGAAAACCACCACTATCGGTCAATATTGGTTTATCCCAACTGTTAAATTTATGCAAGCCTCCTGCTTTACGTAAAGTATCCAAGCCTGGTCTAAGATATAAATGATATGTGTTGCCTAAAATAATTTGTGCTTTGATTTCATCTCGCAGTTCGCGTGCATGCACTCCTTTCACAGAACCTACGGTACCAACAGGCATAAAAATCGGGGTAAGTATTTCTCCGTGATCTGTCGTAATTTTCCCCGCCCGTGCGTCACACTTGGAACTCGTATGTTGAACTTCAAACTGCACCTTTAGATTCTACTCTATTTGATGGCAAATATAGTAAAAGTTAGTGGTTTATTAATATGTTTCATTTCTGTGTTATAAATCCCAGCATGTCGATGTAAAATTCTTTTAGAAAAATCATTCTTTTAAAACTTCATTTCATAAAATTTTTACATTTGCACAAATCATAAATGAATGCCGAGATTTAGGACATTGGAACATCTCCACAAAACACTGTTAGCCTGCTGTGCTGTGTTACTTTTATGCCAATGTTCGGTAACAAGGCATTTAGACGAAAATCAAAAACTATTATTGAAACACACCATAAAATGCGACAACAAGAAAGTTGCCACAGACGAAATGCTCAATTATGTAAAACCTAAACCAAATAGAAGTTTTCTGGGTTTTCATACACGTCTGTCTTTTTATTACACATTCGAAAACTCCGAACGACGTTTGGGCTCTTGGATGCGCGACATCGTTGGAGAACGGCCTGTTCTATTAGACGAAACCCTAGTCAAAAAGGATGAGGAACAATTAAGATTATTCTTAAATGAATTAGGTTACTATAATGCAAAAGTATCGTCATCCATAGAATATCGAGGTAGGAAGCAGAAAAAAGCCATAGATAAGTATACAATAACTGCTGGCGAATTATTTACAATATCCAACATTTCATATCAATTTCAAGATTCTACAATTGCACCATTATTCGACAGAATTCAAAACTTTTCTAAATTACGTAAAGGCAAACCATTCGCAATTTCCCTACTACAAGAGGAGCAAGAACGAATTGTGTCCATTTGCCAAAATGTTGGATATTATGCGTTTTCAAAAGACAACATAGTATTTGCCGCAGACACGACACATGGTCCAGACAGTATTTCACTTGTTATTACTATAAAAAACACATCTCAGAATTCTCTAAAAAAGCATAGGATTCAACAATCAATCATAAATCAAAACTACACTAAACAAACTAATAAAAGGCGTCACGACACAGACAGCACAGCCAGAGACAATGCGAAAAGTTCGTATGTAAAAGACAAGACCATTCAACAAGCAAACTTTATTGAGGACGGAAAACTTTATAGCCTCTTTAGGGCAGAAAGAACACAGAAAATTTTAAATAGTTATCCGCTATTCAAATTAGTTAACATAGAATTCGTTCCTTCTGAATATCAAAGATGTAAAGACACCATTGATTTAGACTGCCATATCAACATTACTCCCGAGCAAAGGCAATCTATTAGTTTCGACATAGAAGGGACAAATACCAGCGGGGACTGGGGAGCAGAAATAAACACATCATACATAAACAGGAACCTATTTCACGGAGCTGAATACTTTACCTTAAAGCTCAAATTTGCAGAAGAATACAATAACGTGCTCAAGACACAAGACGAGAACATTAAGTTATTCAACTCACAGGAATACGGAGTGTCTGCCGATTTTTCTACGCCAAAATTTTTAGCTCCTTTTGTCATCAACAAAGACAATAGAAAATTTCGAGCAAAAACGAACTGCCATATCGAATACAATTATTTACAAACTCCCGATTACACACGTCCAACGACAGAACTCAACTTGGGATACACATGGTACGGGAGAAGATTCGTAACATACACGCTTAACCCTATTGACTTTAGTTACATCCGTTATTACGACATTTCCGAGCGATTCAACAATTTTATAAATAGTAGAGATTATTATAAATATAGTTATGAAGACTACCTACTATATTGTAATAATTTTTCTATTGTATTCTACAATAAACGCCAAAACGAAACACGAGATTACCAATATTTTCGATTCTATGGTGAAACAAGTGGTAATCTCGCCTATTTATATTGTAAAGCAGCAGGGAAAGAAACAAATTCTAACAATCAGTATGAAACATTCAACTTGCCATTTGCACAATATGTAAAAGGCGAAGCAGATTTTCGTTATTATGATGTAATTTCTCCGAAATTAACATTTGTATATCGAATTTTTGGTGGATTATCAATCCCTTATCTAAATTCAGAAGGATTACCAAGCGTAAAGAAATATTACGCCGGAGGAGCGAGCAGCATGCGGGCATGGAGTAGTCGTTCCCTTGGATTGGGTTCACACAACGACACAACAAATTCATTTAAATATTTCCTTGGAGATGTAAAATTAGAAATGAATTTAGAAAGCAGATTCCATCTATTTTGGTTAATTGACGGAGCCGCATTTGTTGACATTGGAAACATCTGGTCTTTCTGGAATGACGAACTGGAAGGCGCAGAATTCCAGTTTGCAGACTTTTACAAAAATTTAGCCGTCGGCGCCGGACTTGGATTGCGATTTGATTTTTCGTTTCTCATCCTAAGATGCGATTTTGGCATGAAAATTAGAGAACCTTACAACATAACTAATACAAACTCACATTTAATTTGGGGTAACCGCGACCTTACAAAAGATGACTTTAATCTTAGCATTGGAATTGGTTACCCATTTTAGGCAACCGTCATGAAACACAAGCAAAATTGGAACAGACTGGGGAAAAATCTCACCACACTTATCATTATTGTAACTGTAGCACTATTTTTTTACGTATATAAGCCACAGAAACAAACTATCACGGAATCAGTAGAAACAAGTAAAATTGTCAGTAACATTGATACAACTGAGCATCATCCGTTAGAGATAAAAAGCATCAACCCAAACAGCGCAACTAAAGAAGAATTACAGGCAATCGGTTTGTCTTCAAAGCAGGCACAAAGTTGCATTAACTACAGAAATAAAGGCGGTAAATTTTACAAATGCGAAGACATACTAAAAATATATACTATTACTGCAGACGATTACGAGCGAATAAAGCAATACCTATATGTTCCACAACAAATGAAAACCTCGCCCAAAAACAATGTAGAACAAAAGGACGAAAAAATCAAAAAGGAGAAAACAATTCATATTGTAAATTTAAACACGTGCGATACAAACGATTTGAAACAATTACCCAAAATCGGAAGTTATAGAGCAAAAAAAATCATAGAACAAAGAAACAAACTCGGCGGTTTTTATTCTCTATCCCAACTATATTCTATTTACTCGATAGATAGTATCACCATTGAAAATATCAAGAACTACCTTATCATACACACAGAAGAAATAAATAAAATAAACATCAACACGGCGACGTTCAAAGAGATCAATGCACACCCTTTAATCAGTTACGAAGAGACAAAAAACATTTTCAATTACAAAAAAATTGTTGGAACAATTTCCTCCATCGAAGAACTACGGAACAACAACATTGTGACAGAAGAAGAATATAAAATTTTAAAATTCTATATAAAAACAAGCGAATAAAACTTGTTCATTATATAAAAGTTTATACATTTGCAGTCCATTTTATAAACATTCTAAATAAGGAGAATAATATGATTATCGTACCGGTAAAAGAAGGCGAAAACATTGACAAAGCGCTAAAAAAATTCAAAAGAAAATTTGAAAAAACAGGCGTTGTTAAAGAATTAAGAAACAGACAAGCATTTACAAAGCCATCTGTTGTACGTAGAGAACAACTTATCAAAGCCATCTACAAACAAAAAATGCAATTAACAGATGAGCAATAATTCCCAGAACGAGGAATTATTGCACTCTTTTTTGGACTATCTCGAATTTGAGAAAAAAAGTTCAAAACATACTGTTTCGTCGTATCAAAACGACCTCACGCATTTTTTAAGTCATATTGGCGACAAGCCTCTTGCCAACGTAGAGACAAAAGACATACGCCTCTGGATTGGCAAACTTTCAGAAGAAGGAATTGCTCCCCGATCTATCAATCGAAAGATTACAGCAATTCGTTCTTTTTTTTATTTCCTTCAGAAGGTCGGCAAACTTTCTCAAAATATTGCGAGAAAAGTTCATGCATTAAAGACAAAAAAAAGACTTCCTTTCTTTGTTGAAGAAGAAAAAATGAATATCTTGCTAGACGAAAAGATGTTCACGAACGATTTCACAGGTCTTCGTGACAAAGCGGTCATTGAATTATTGTATAGCACGGGTATTCGTCGAGCAGAATTATTAAACTTGGAAGTCCCATCAGTAAACTTCAACGAAGGTTCTGTGAAAGTTTTCGGGAAAAGGAAGAAAGAACGCATAGTTCCTCTTCTACCAGAATGTGCGAAAGTATTACAAGAATATATAGTAGAGCGTAATAAAATTGCACAGACAGAAAGTTTATTCATTACAGAAAAAGGGACGAAAGCGTATGCAAATCTTATATATAGAATTGTCCACACCTACCTCTCAAAGGTAACTACGCTCACAAAAACAAGTCCCCACGTATTGAGGCATACGTTCGCAACGCATTTACTCAATAACGGCGCAGACATAAACGACATTAAAGAACTTTTAGGTCATGCGAATCTTTCTGCAACCCAAATCTATACACATAATTCATTTGAAAAATTAAAGGAAGTGTATAAACATTCTCACCCGAGAGACTAAAATTATAGAGTTATGGAAGTAAAAATTCAATCTGTAGGCTTTAAAGCCGATGCAAAATTAATAGATTTTGCAACTAAAAAAGTAAATAAATTAGACACATTTTCGGATGTACTACAATCTGCCGACGTGTTTTTCAAATTAGTGAACACACCTAACGAAGAAAACAAAGAAGCAGAAATCAGCATCAAAACACCAGGAAAAGAATTGTTTGCAAAAAAATCAGCCAAATCATTTGAAGAAGCTGTTGATTTAGCAACGGAAGCTTTGCGCAACCAAATTGAAAAAATGAAAGGCAAACAAGAAAAAAAATAAAATATTTTGTTTTATTTAAAAATTTACTACATTTGCAGTCCGAATTTTCGGGCAAAGAATACTTGTGCGGGAACGAACAGGCCGATGTAGCTCAGGGGCAGAGCACTTCCTTGGTAAGGAAGAGGTCATGGGTTCAATTCCCATCATCGGCTCTTCTTTCTTGAAGATTTGAAAAATTGAAATTTTATATGTTGAATAATAAATATTAGTAGAAATGGCAAAAGAAAAGTTTGATAGATCCAAAGATCACGTAAACATTGGTACTATCGGTCACGTTGACCACGGAAAAACAACTTTGACTGCAGCAATCACAACTGTATTGGCAAAGAAAGGTCTTTCAGAGCAAAAATCATTCGATCAAATCGATAATGCTCCTGAAGAGAAAGAAAGAGGTATTACAATCAACACTTCTCACGTTGAATACCAAACAGCAAATCGTCACTATGCACACGTTGACTGTCCAGGACACGCCGACTATGTAAAGAACATGGTTACTGGTGCTGCTCAAATGGATGGTGCTATCCTAGTTGTTGCTGCAACTGACGGACCAATGCCTCAAACAAAAGAACACGTACTTTTGGCAAAACAAGTAAACGTACCAAGAATCGTCGTATTCCTTAACAAATGTGATATGGTTGAAGACGAAGAAATGTTTGAACTTGTTGAAATGGAAGTTCGTGAATTGTTAAGCAAATACGATTTCGACGGTGACAACACTCCTATCATCCGTGGATCTGCACTTGGTGCATTGAACGGTGAAGCTAAATGGGAAGATAAAGTAATGGAATTGATGGATGCAGTTGACAACTGGATTCCACTACCTCCACGTGAAATGGATAAACCATTCTTGATGCCAGTTGAAGACATCTTCTCTATCACTGGTCGTGGTACTGTTGCTACTGGTCGTGTTGAAAGAGGTGTTGTTCACACAGGTGATGAATTACAAATCATCGGTTTCGACGCTAACTTGAAAACAACTTGTACAGGTGTTGAAATGTTCCGTAAACTTCTTGATGAAGGACAAGCTGGTGATAACGTAGGTTTGTTACTTCGTGGTATTGAAAAAGACCAAATCAAACGTGGTATGGTAATCTGTAAACCAGATTCTATCCAACCACACAAAAAATTCAAAGCTGAAGTTTATGTTTTGACTAAAGAAGAAGGTGGTCGTCACACTCCATTCCATAACAAATATCGTCCTCAATTCTACATTAGAACTACAGACGTTACTGGTGAAATCACATTGCCAGATGGTGTAGAAATGGTAATGCCAGGTGATAACGTAACTATCACAGTTGACCTTCTTTCTCACGTAGCACTTAACCAAGGTTTGCGTTTCGCAATCCGTGAAGGTGGTAGAACTGTAGGTGCAGGTCAAGTAACTGAAATTATTGAATAATACATTCATAGTTTTGAAAGGGAGTAAATTTTACTCCCTTTTTCTAGGGGTATAGCTCAGTTGGTAGAGTAGTGGTCTCCAAAACCATTGGTCGAGGGTTCGAGTCCTTCTGCCCCTGCTATTAAAAGTAATACAATGGGATTAAAAACATACGTAAAGGAATCATACAACGAATTGGTGCACAAAACGACGTGGCCAACATGGCCAGAGTTACAATCGAGTGCAATCGTTGTATTAGTTGCAACCTTTATTATTGCACTTATTGTTTTAGTAATGGATTTCTCTTTTTCATTAATCATGAAGGACGGGATTTATCAACTCTTACGCTAATAATTAAAAAAAATGGCAACAGGAAAAGATAAAAAAGATTCTCAACCAAGCGACAAACACATGTTCGAAAAGAACTGGTATGTTGTTAAGGCAATGAGCGGAAAAGAGAAACGAGTACAGGAAAGAATACTGTATGAAGTATCACGTAGCGGTCTAGATAAATACGTTTTCCAAGTACTTATACCAACTGAAAAAGTTTTCCAAGTAAAAAATGGGAAAAAAATCAGTAAAGAAAGAACATATCTCCCTGGTTATGTTCTTGTAGAGGCAATTCTAAAAGCAAAATTAGGAGATACAGAAATAAATATTGCGGGAACCATCAACAACATAGACGGAGTTATAGGATTCTTAACGGCTGAACGTCATGGTGCTTACCCAATGCCAATGCGATTATCAGAAGTTAATCGTATTTTAGGTAAAGTCGACGAACTTGCCGAAAGTGAAGAAGAAACTATTATTCCTTTCGTAGTTGGCGAAGTTGTGAAGGTTACTGACGGTCCATTCAACGGATTTTCTGGAAATGTTGAAAAAGTAAATCCAGAAAAGAAAAAATTATCTGTTGAAGTTAAGGTATTCGGTCGGAAAACCATCCTCGAATTAGGATTTATGCAAGTTGAAAAAGAATCTTAATAATAAATAATAAGCGTTATGGCAAAAGAAGTAGCAGGTCTAATTAAATTGCAAATTAAAGGTGGCGCTGCAAATCCATCACCTCCAGTAGGACCAGCCCTAGGTTCTAAGGGTGTGAACATTATGGATTTCTGCAAACAATTTAATGCAAAAACACAAGACCAAGCAGGAAAAGTTCTTCCTGTAATCATTACAGTGTATGCAGACAAATCATTCACATTTGTTGTAAAAACACCTCCTGTAGCAGTACAGTTGTTGGAAGCAGCAAAAATTAAAAGTGGATCTGCAGAACCAAACAGAAAAAAAGTAGCAAGTGTTACTTGGGCACAGGTTAAAGCAATCGCAGAAAACAAATTGCCAGATTTAAACTGTTTCACAGTTCAAGCTGGTATGGAAATGGTTGCAGGTACTGCTCGTAGCATGGGTATAACAGTTGAAGGTGAAAAACCAACACTTTAATCTAAAACATAGGAATTATGAAACTTACAAAAAATAGAAAAGAAGCTCTTGCCAAAGTAGACAAAGAGAAGGCATATTCCATTTTAGATGCAGCAAAGTTGGTTAAAGAAATCACAACAACGAAATTTGATGCATCTGTTGATATGGACGTACGTTTAGGAGTTGATCCTAAAAAAGCAAACCAGATGGTACGTGGTACCGTATCTCTCCCTAACGGCACTGGTAAGACCGTTCGCGTTCTTGCTATCTGCCAGGGTGCTGATGCTGAAGCTGCTCTCGACAGCGTTCTTCACCCAGCTTCTCGCTTAAATGCCTTGCAGGTGCTTATCGAGCCAACACAAGGGGCTACTGATTATGACCCAGTAAAAGACGCTTACAGAAACCAATTAGACGCACCAATTGATTCTTTACCGCAAGATGTTTAATAGGAGATAACTGATGGCTGGATTACAATATAAAAACCAAGTAGATATCGTAGCTGGTGGTTATGCTGGCGAATGGAAAGGTTCTGATGGTATTCATCAGAACTGGACCGACGTCACTGGCACATCTGGTTCTATGACTGCTAGGTATTACTACCACGACTCGTGGTTAGCTAGAAACGACATATCTTCTCGTGTATGGGTTACGATTACTGATAACTGGGAGATAATCGAGCAGACAGATAACAATCACATTAAGCTTCGAGTAACATCCAGTGTAGATAGAATCGAGCGTGTTGCTAGTGGCTCTGGGAGCGAAGGCTCTTGGAACGCTACTGGACAATCTTGGGCTGCTAGGTGGCACATTCAGTTATACACTAACCGAGAGAAATCTGGGGGAGTAGTCCCTGGTGGCGACTTCCAGAACCTAGTCGCAACTGTCAATCAGGTTATATCTTCTACCCCAGTGAGCCTAGGCACTTTTACGATAGACTTGCCGCCACAGACAGAGCTATCTCCGACAAGCCGAGGTACAGTATTCTATCAAAGCGGTGTTATGGGCCATGAGTGGGACCCAGATACTTCTACGTATGTTGACCGTATGTGGATGGGCATTAACTTCCGTAATACACTTCCTCCAGAAATAATACCTGGTAAAACATGGAATAACTCCGTGTGGCTATCTCATAATCGTCCAACTCACGGCAAGGCTAAGTTTTATAATGGCTCTGGATGGAGCGGGAATATGAAGACTGTTCCTGGTGGGACTGGGAACCCTCCATTAATTAGGTATTCTGATGGATTTAAGAATATGCGTCGCATAGGCACAGAATAATGTTATAATAGAATAGAACATAGGCAGAGCGACCTGCCTGCCTATGGTTCTTCCTTAATATAGAGCAGGTCGAGGAAGAACTAACTATATGGAAGAAATCTGGAAAGACGTACCAGGATATGAAGGTTTATATCTGGTAAGTAATTTTGGCAATGTAAAATCTTTGCCAAGAAAGGTATCTTATATCAATAAGTATGGGAAAGAGACATCTACAATTTGCGGAGGCAATATATTATCAAAGACGAAGACTGGTCAAGGCTGGAAGACTGATAATTATTATCTGTCAGTAATGTTTACTGTTGGTAACAAAAGTAAAAGAATGCTAGTGCATCGTTTGGTGGCCGCTGCTTTTATACCGAACCCCGACAATCTTCCCCAGGTCAACCATATAGACGGCGATAAGACTAATAATAGAGTAGATAATTTAGAATGGTGTACCATGAATCACAACATGGAACATGCTATGTATGATATAAAAACAATAAAAACTAATTTTAAGTGTGTACCAATTATGTGTTTAGAAACTGGAGAGGAATTTCGTAGTACCAGTGAAGCTGCTAAGATATACCATCTAAACCGTAGGAATTTATCGTATGCTATATCTAAAGGCAAACCATATGCTGGGAAACATTGGACAAAGATATAGTTTTTTTAGTTTTCTTATTTCGCAAGTTATAATGAAATCATGACAAACTGTAAATGTTCTAAATGCAATGAGACCCCATGTGGATGCCGAAAACAGTGCTGTGAGCAACCTTGTGGATGTGCTCAGCCAACTCTCAGCATAGACGAAGTGCCTGAGAGTGTAAGCATGCTGAAGTTCAATGTCAATGGTGTCTCTACTTGGTTTGATTACCAAAATCTTGTAGACAAGACCCAGACAGATACTAATGTGTTTGCTGACAAAGACAAACGAGTGATTGTCTACAATGCTGAAAGACATCAAGACATTCTTTCGGCAAAACAACTCGGCTCTATTTTGCACCTTGCAGATATAGAAGATGTTGACTTAAAAAATACCAAAGCAAATTCACTCTTAGTTTTCGACGAAGAATGTAATGCTTGGATGGCCTGGAATTCGTCCACTAATGGCTCTGTTTCACTACAGACGGCTATGGGATTTGGTTCCGATGGCAAGCCATTATCCCTATCTACTCCTACAAATGCTTCTCAATACTATATGCTAGGATGGAACGCAGGGAATAAACTCAGCTATTCTCAGCCAGTTCAGTTTTCTAGCACATCAAATAAGGCTGCTCTCTATATTGATAAAACAACTAAACAAATAGGATGGTACGAAGCATGACAACAATAGACCAATTCTTAAATAAAGAGTGCGATAAGATTGACCCATCTTGCGTAGATGCCTATTTAGACTTATCGCTTGACCCATTAGACCCAAGCAAGCTAGTCTTAGATAGCTCATGGGGGACTGATTATTTAGACCTCACTCCTGCCGTTAAAGATGCAGAAACTGTTACACATTTAAGTCTGTACCCAGACAATAACCCTACCGACTTAATGTTTTGTAATGAAGACGGAGAAGCCGAACATATTACTGGTGATGCTCTATCTCGCATCATTTCTATGACAAAACTCAAAGATGTCAGCCAGACTACGAATATCACCAACGGTGATGTGTATATGTATAGCTCGACTACTGGAAAGTTTGAACCATTTGATTTGTCTGGAGCACTCGGAACTATTAACCAAAATATAACCAATCTTGGTAATAGAATTGATAACCTTCAAGGACAAATTAACCAACTTAGCACTAGAATTGATAATCTTCAAGGACAAATCAATACCATTAACTCGACACTTAACACATTGCAAGGAGAGATTAATGATATTAATGCCGTTATCGCTAAGCCATCTGGTATTCCAAACGATGCAAGAATTGTTTGGGGTAACATTAATTTGATTTCTGACCCATCTGATACTAATAATAAGAGCAAAGGTTTGTTCACGCATAATACAGCGAACGACCTATATGCTGATGAATATTTTGCTTAGGAAAGGAGCAATATGAACTGTAATAAAAATGTCGAAGTTCAAGATATAAGCGATGTGCCTATTGATAATCTTGAATCAACACCTGATTTCTTTATCACCGAGCGTGATGTCGTAGACCAGGCAACTGGCAACGTCATTCGTTCTTTCACAAGAACACCAGGTAAGAAAATTTTACCTAATGGAACTCTAGATAATGTTGTCGCATTTGAAGCCAACAATGTGGCGATTACTGTACCAAAAAATCAAGTTCGTGCAGTATATGTCGAGAACGGAGTATCAACCTATATTATGCGTTATGCAGACAATACTCATGCACCAGTTATGCTCGCTATTGGCGAGACTGCTGGCAACTTAATTCTCTGCCAAAACTGTGGCTTTGTGAATATTCCAGAAGGACACTCATACTCAGTCGGAGTTCAATACTATGTTGGTGCTAACGGAGAACCAGTAACAAGCTCAGCATCTGGCAAGAAACTATTTATTCCTGTTTCAAGCACCAGATTAGCAGTTAATTTATAAAGGATAAATAATGTCGATACCAATTCTCAGTGCTATATCTGACCAAAAAGTTTATAGACACTCTTCTATTACGCAACACAAGAATACTCTGTCTGTCCTTAAAAAAGGCGAGTGGTTGCCATTGGTTTGTGACCATTTAGATTATATCGACTGTGGCAGAGTTGTCAGCCATAAAGTAGCCGTTACTGACGGTGAAGATATTGGCTACACTTACGGCGTAAAAGAATGCAGGTATTGGACCGACAATTATTTAATGGGAAACAATGGATACACTACAACAAGTGCTTTGCCTACTTGGTTTGGGATTGGGTATTATGACTCTTATAAAGATAGTAATGTCATTATAAACTCAGATGACGAATCGTTAGGGCAGCACAATGAACTCACTTTAAGGGTGGGAACATCATATTGTTTAGCAGAAGAAACTCTGAAAGCAGTAGAATAAAAAAATACCCCCGAAAGGGGGTTATTTTTATTAGTCTGTGTACATCGAGTTTAAATCTGCTATTTTTTCTTCAAGGGTTCTAACTTGGTTAGCTAATTCCACGCCCTTATTTCTAATAGTATCTAAGCCAGTCTGATAAGTGTTTCTAGCCTTTACTATAGCTGGGTAGTAGGTTCCAGTGTCATACTGAACTTTGCTTCTTTCTGGGAAATTAGAGTATAGCATGCCAGCTTTGTTAGCTTGAGACATTATATTAGCAAAATCTTGGGTGCGTTGATTTTCAATATTATTGAAGGCCGTATTGTATTGTTCTTGCAGACTATCTCTGTAAGCTTGGATATACGGATCAACATAATTTTCATTATCCATAAGATAATCATACACTATTATTTATAATAATAACTTTTTTTATGCTAAAATATACCAGTGTGTTACCTACACCAAAAAGCCACCGCTAGTTCTCTCTGTAGGGTGGCTTTTTTGATTAGTTATACTGTCTTGGTTGAGCTTCAAACAGCGTAGAGATTAGGTTTGCTTGGTCTCTAAAGGTTTTACATTTTACTTTCTCTTGGACAGATATAGCATGAATTCTGAGATTAGATAATGTCAATAATGCAACCGAATCTTCTTCGTATTCATCTTCAAATGGGAACGGAGTTTCTACTGGCTCATCTATATTGATAGTATCCCAACATGGCAATCTGTACCATGTATCTTTTCCACGATATTGGGCTAATGAATGCTTGTCGTAGGACAACGAGAACCACCACCACCTGTCAGCATTGGCTAAGACCTTATTATGGACTCGTTTCAAAATCATATCTGATGAGTTACCTGGCAGAGAGATAAACTTGGTGTGGCGTTCAAATGTAATTGGACTGTCAAATCTGCTCCATTTGTCTTGTTTGTAGAGTTGCATAACGCATGGGTAATCTGGGTGGATGCCAGTTAAATCATAGTCTTTATCAAATCTTACATCGCAGAACGGCATATCTACATCCATAAACCATGGGTATTGTTGGTAGTTCATTTCCATATCCCATACGAGACATTTGCGTTTACCGTCAATTTTGTCTACATAGTTGAAGTATAACTTGTTATCATACCCCCATAGTTTTCGTGGCTTATCCATATCTACACGCTCAATATGGCTATCTACGGATGCTGGTATTTTATTCCACAGTGCACCAGTAAAGCGGCGAATACCCTCATTTTGGTCGAAGCTGTAAAGAATACCTTTATAGTTTACGATGTCTCCCTGAGCCTCAATGCCAATACCATCAGTGAATGTCGAAATCTGTTGCGGTGTTTCGTTTTCTACTGATGAATTGCTCGTATATAGGCTTACGAAATGTTCACCAGCGATACACAGTGTGTCGCTCTGATATTCTACAATATCAATAATTTTGTTAAGCGATGTCGACAATGGAGAAGTCGATGGGGAGTAAAATCTATAAGGGTAGCTATCGAAATCTGGACCAATGGAAGCAATCTCCGAATAATTGATTAGGTTCGGGTCTGTCTTAAATCCAGAAAGGTAAATTCGGTTATTGTGGAGTGTTATGACTGACGCACCAATTACTGGTCGGTTGTCTGAATAACTTGCCGTTACGCTAGCTTCGGTCTCCCCTGATGCCATAGAATAGATGATAGTGATATGCCCACCTTCTGTGTAGTTCCCAGAAATAGTAATACCCAAGGTAGACAAATTAACTGTTGCACCACTAAGCTGCCAAGAACCAGAGCGATAGTAGATATTATAAGTTCCAGAAGCTGTAGCTACGCCAGATGCTTGCCATGTCGCTAGGTTTACGCTAACTTGAATATCATCTGCTACAGTTGAGTCGAACTGAATGCTTGTCCAATCTCCGATGCGGAATTTCTGTAGTGGAGAATAGCCATCGACATAATATACATAATCTGCAGCTTGGACAATGTTCAGTCTCTCTACTCTACCATCAACGGTTAGATCGGTACCTTGGACAAATTGGTTCATCTGTTTATCATAGATAAGTATCTCGGCAGAAGATGTGCTTTTGGCACAGTATATATCATATCTATATCCATCTAGTGATATCAACGCACCATTCTTTTCATTTTCTGTTCGGTTGGTCGGTACGGATTCCCAGTTGTTATAGATTAAGCCGATAAGCGGACGATATGGAAGTCTGTTATAGTCGTAGGTTTCTTTTGCTGGAACATTCTTGTCTCCGAGTTTATACACACAGGCAGAGTGGTTGCCTAAACCAGTAGCAGCGATTTCAATCTTTTTCCCAGTGTTGAATGGGTTTTCTGAGCGTTCTTCAGAGATTTCGTCCCATATCTCCATACGAACGAATAAAGTATTTATAGAGTTAGCATTGGCTGAAAATACCTTCGAGCTATACACTTTCAAGTGTTGAAAATAGTCAGCAGATACTTTTCTTAAATCAACTGCCGTCTCATAAAGTGGGGCACCACCATCAGTAGCTGAGAAATATATAGACAATATCCCAGTACACCTGTCTGGGTTGCGGATTTCTATTGTATTGCCAACAATTTTTCCGTTGTATGGGATATCAAACTTAATTTGTTTGCCTTGCCAAAGCTCAATATACCCTTGGATATCCGAGTCAGTAAAATCGTTTTCCTCATCGTGGATAGATAGTAATCTCTCGATACCTTGGACAGATGCGGAATTGCAACGTTGTGTGGTAAGGTTGTCTGAATTGTAACGACCATTGATATAGTATGGACTAGAATACGGTGAGCTATTTACATCATCAGATACGGTGTCCAGACCGAAGTTTTTATCAATGGAAAGACCATCGTGGACTCTTCTTGATGTTCGGGTTGGGTAATCGTTACGAGTATATGCCCCTGGGTATAATTTATTATTTGAGTAATATCCAGGAACTCTGTTGGTAGTATGTGAATTGTTCTGATATCTGAGAGCCATATTACATCTCTCCTAAGATAGTATATTCTTCTGTGCCCCAACGCTTGTTAAGCATCTGAATTGCCTCTGGCAACATCTTGTTATCCATATAATCGGTGAATGCTCCAGCAAAAGCCAAATCATCGCTTTCTTCAAACCACACTTTGCGTAGTGTATGGAGAACCAGGTTCTCGATAGGAGCTGAGATTTCAATTTCATCGTCCATTGAAGTTACTGGCATTGGATATCCAAAAGCAATGTAATCAATAATAATCGGGACATTGGACGGTCTGTCTAATACTAGATAGATGTTATCGTCTTCCTGCTCAATAGTATATTCGCAAGGAGTGCCAGATTTTTTCAAAGCAATTAAACCATTCTTAGCATAAAATTCCTGTGGGTCTCTGTGGCAAACATTTAATCTGCACGGTTCTCCACCAGTAGATGTGTAGAAGTTTAACATCGGAATATCCGACAGTCTTCTGAACCCAGCATTGAGAGGCCATTTATAGTGGTCTTTTGCGTCTAGGTTGAATTGCAAGTGCTTCGAGAAAGCCTTGTCTAGTTTTGGTACTGAAGGCAATGAATTGAAGGCCCAGTTTAATCCATTGATTAGGAATTCGTCTGGCGTGTCTTCAGATGTATCACCAGCCAAGAGCCTGAACTTCTTTGAGAAGTCACGAACAGTATATTTCATACTCTAATAATAACTTATGAAATAGGGTTTTTACATTTTTTCCTAAAGCTCGCTCTCTCTTGTTCGGTTAAGTTCTCTATTGGAATATAAAAATAATTATTCGTTATTGTATCTCCCAACCCCTTTTTCTTTGCCCACATGTACATTTTATAATCGTAGTCGGATACTTGGTAGCACTGCTTATTATCGTGTTCAATAAGCCTCGTAGTTTCATATACTTCATTGAACGGTTGCGGTTCATCCATATCCTTGACTCGATAATATAGACGGAACATGAATTGATATACGTCGAAAAAGAGTTTTGCTGGATCTGTCTCTTCTTCGGCGATAGTAAAGGCATCAGTGACTACCTTAGCAAGCTCTGACCAGTTCATCTTGTCAGCTATTTCACCAATCTGCTCCACTTTTTTAGTGATACATCCCCAGTTCTCTTCCATTACTGCTCCTCTTTAAGTTCTTTATTTTTTTCGGCGAAATGATTTGCTATAGCCTTCCCTACTATCTTCATATTCTTAGCACACTTCTTAGTGTAGTCACGCTCAAATCGCACATCAATATTGTAGTCATTATCCAGTCGCTCTTGTATCCAATCGTTTCGCTTAGCAGTGAAATCCCTGACACAAGATTTCGTGATAAGTTTTACTAGCTCGATAACGGTGTCAGCATTAATAAATACTTCACCGTTATTTTTGTCTATTATTGCGTTAGTCTTTCGTTTTCTCATTCTTCATCTCCAAAAATATCTGTGTCTTTTACGATTTTGAAACTACCTGAAATGTCATAGTCATAGCCAACATGTTTCCTGAAGTTCATTCTTCCATTATTGACGAATATATCTAAATCTTTATCAGAGATATTATTATGTGTTATATCTTCAAGTATAAATTTGATTGCTGGTTTTAGTTCCTGTAATTCCTTTTTACTCATTCTTCATCTCCAGTAAATAGTAGGTCTAGGTCTTTTCTTGTTTCGTCACTAATCCTCATAGTTATAGGCCCTTGTTTATCAAAGAATTTTTCTGGCACTTTAACATCTAATTCTCGCATTGCCATATTCCAACCACAAATTTTGAAATCTTTATCTTGTAGCCTTTTCCAAGCCTTGAGTTTCTCTACTGCTCGCTCGGCTTCTTCTTTGGTTGAAAAATAGTTTCCCATTTGTTTTCTATCATCGTCATATTTTCCCCATTTTTTCAAAGAAAAACCTCTGTGCACGACTTCGCCAAGAGAAGTAATATACCAATAAATGTTCGGTTCTTCGTAATCCTCCCACTCCTCACAAAGTTCGGCGAGAGAGTTATATTCACAAGGTGGTTGGTCTTCTTCAGCAAATACTAATTCTATTGAGCAATTACTACCACAACGATAAGTTTCTGCTGTTACGATTTTCCCTGTCTTTTTATTCTTGAGTTTCATTTTTTTCCTCTCCTAGTAATGTGTAATATTCATTTCTTAGCTCAATATATTCTTTAGCTAGTTCTTCAAATGTTAGTGTTGGATAGCATCCGCAATATGGGCAGACATCATCATACATATCTGGGTCGCTTTTCCAATACTTACCTGTATAAAATAAATGGTCGCAGTTAACACAGAAGTATCGTGGTGGTTTATTGTTCATTCTTGTATGCCACTTATTCTTCCACGGAAAGTTGCCACATTTTCTTGAGTGTTTCATTCATCTACCTCACAACTTTCCTTTATTCTCACTGGAGCAGGACACTCCGTCCAGAATGGAGATAAAGAGAACACTCCATCCCATTCAAGTCTTACTTTTTTTCCAATAACGTCTTTGAATTTTTGCTCATCAGAAGTAGCCGCACATCCTCCATAAGTATTGCTAGAGTCTGCCGAGTCTTTTGCTTTCACAAAAACTCTATCTCCTATTCGTTCAGTTTGGACTATATAAGCGTCCATTCCTCCACTACCATGAGCCCGAATACTACATAAACATAAAAATCCATATACGATTAAAGCTACCGCTCCGACAACTATTGCAATAGTAATTACCCGAACTATTATGTCTTTTAACAATTCTTTCATCCATCTACCTCCATACTTTCCTTTGCCTTTTTATTTAACTCTAGGGCTTGCTCTACTGTGAGATTACCCCACTGTTTGATGTCATAGCCTGCATCAGGACACCAACCATGCTCTTCCTCGAAGTCATTGGCGAATTTATCTCTGTCGAAGTCAGTCATAATTATCTCCTAAACCAGCGAGAGAAAAAGCCTTTCTTCTCTACTTTCACTGGCTCATTTATTTTTTTCTCATATTCTCGCAAGTCTTCAATAAGTTCATCATTTTCCGTTTTCGCTTTAACTTTAGGGGCTTTTGGCTTCAATGGAGTTTTGCTCTTTGCTTTTTCAAACTCTAGATGTTGCGATAACTCGTTGTGGTTTTTGTTGTAATTTTTTCTGCGAGTTTCTAGATCCTTTTTACCATCAAGGCTTCTACTACTAATACTTCCACCTTTTTTGCCAGCTAATTTAGCTAGCTCTGGATAAGCCTTAAATCCACCGTCATGACCATTCAATCCACCTTTACGCCCAATCTCTTTGTAAAAGTTTTCTCCATATTTAGCTTTATTGGTTGCTGCAGCTTTGGCCGCTCCTGCTTTTGTGCCAGGCATTTTAGTTCTCTCCTTCTTCAATTAGATTTAATACTTTTTCAGACTCAATAATGTCTGCGTTTTCTTTCTCGTCACGAGTTTTAGTTCTTAAAACCTTATCGTAACCTCGCCAACAATCTTCAATCGCATCTATAAGACGATTAAAACCTTGTCGGTCATATTTTTTAACGATATTGATTATCGTCATGAAGTCCTGCTCTGCGTCAGTCTCTTCTGGTTTATGTTTCTTGAAAAGCATGTGTTACCTCCTTTGCTTTTACTTATTTTTTAATGTCCCCCTAATCTGATAATATACCATGAGCACAATAATGTCAATGCTTATTTTCAATTTCGTCAATTATTTTGTTCAATTCTTCACTAAAAGATAATTTACTATTATTTATTCTATTGTTGTCGTTATTCTTCTCCATAGCTTTTTCCCAATCTTCTCTCGTTTCGTATGGGGTTGGGTATTCCACTCCGTCAATAATAAGTTTCCACTTATTCCAGTTTTTTCCGCACCAAGACTTTTCGTTGATACGATAAAATTCCATGTCGTATTTCTTTATTAGCCGTTCCATCTCATCGTGTAATTCTGGCTGGCGTGAGTAGTCCACGAACGTGCTAAAAGCTTTGAGCCTTCGCTTGTGCGTCTTGTTGTAGGCAGAGATGATAGTGAATGCGTTTTCTGCACCATCTAACATACTCTGCTTAGTAACATATGGCACACCCCTCTTATACAGAGTTAAGTTGCGGCCAGTGTGAATACCACCGAGATGACAAAGCGGACACAATGCAACTACACGAATAAAAGTTACGGTATGCTCTTTGTAGTTAATATTATATACTTCGTGAGCATGGAGCGTGCTATCGTGGCAATCTTTTCCACAGGCTTCGCAGTGATAGTCTGCGTCTGCATAACATTTCTTACGGATTTTATTCCATGCTGATGCCCCGAATATAGTTCTCGGCTGGCATCCTGGTCCTTGTAGTGGCGTAGGAATGTTAGGCATTGTTAGCAGCTTTGCTCCGTTCTTCGCTGGAGCATTCCAGAACTTTACTAGCTCAATATCTTTGTTGGTGATAACTGGGCTAACAGTTCTTTTAGTTTCTAATTCTTCTAAAATTTCATTTATATTTTCCATATTATTTCCCCTTAATGGTAGCTTTAGCTTCTACTGATTTTAACGGTGGAGGACATTCGCTTTGGCTCATTTAACTTTTCTTAAGAGTGGCAGGGTGCTAGATTCCCTGTGGCTAGCCCACTCTTGTTCTCCTGCTGAGATGGAGTCCCGAAAGGAGAAAGCTCCATCTCTTATTCAGGCACATGCGAGGCACGGTTATAATTCAACCAAAATAACCTTTTGAGAGTTTTAGTATCTTATGAAATTATCTCCCTTTAATGTGGCACTACCAATTTGTTAAGTTATACTAAAACGGGATATCTGAGACTTCTTCTTGAGTAAGTTCGATAGCTCCGTCTAAGGCGTTTTCTTTTTTACCCTCTGGTTTGCTCATTCTAATGCCAGAAGTAAAGTCTGCACGACTATAATCTCCGTCCTCCCAAACTTCGATTTCCACTTCTGGTTTCTTAGAGATGAGCTTATTCATTGAACCAAGATATGCTTCGGAAATTTGTTCAAAAGTATCATGGTCTTCGCATAGTGCGACTGCTTTTTGTGCCTGGTCTTTGGTTGCTCCAAACAAGATAAACAGTTCACGCCAGTGGTAGCGACGCCAGTTCACGCTCTTTGGCTCAGTCTTAGCCGTGAGTGGATGACTAATCTTTGGGAACGAATATTTATCGCTATCGTCTGGTTTGAATTCTTCCCACACAGTTCCAGTGCTTGATGTTCTATGTTCAACCTTGCCAATCTTAACTGTGTGAATTCCAGCTGGTGCGTAGTCTTTATATTTAGAACCAAATTGTTCTTCTAGTTCTACCCAGTTAATGTCAATCATTATTTATCTCCTTTACTATTTAAGTTATAATACCCACGTATTTTATTGTCCACGAATTTCAAATCGTTGTCAATCTCCATGTCTTCAAACATTCCCATTGGAGTTTTAGTGACATCACCGCCATCGCTCTGTGTTAGGAACACATGCTTGCCGTTATTAACGGTAGCTCTAAGAACGATAGTAAATAAGCCTTCGATACAGACTTTTTCGTCCAGTAGTTTGCCTATTGTTTTTGGCTTCAATTCTCCGAACTCGTTGCGTTCTTCGTGCATAATCAAATAAACAATCTTGTCATCTGGTAAACGATTTTTAATAAACTCTATCAGTGACCAGAAGCGATCGCCTAATTCGTTATACAGCGAGAACACTGCATTTCCACCACCAGCCTTGCTGTGGTTATTCATAAAGTAGTTTGTTATTAAATATCCAGCATCGTCAATAACGATTGCTTTCTTTTCTGTCGCAAAGATTTTCTTTGCAATCTCTGTTGTGTCGTCAGTAGCTACTACCGACTTAAAGTTTTTCTTGAATGGGA
This sequence comes from uncultured Bacteroidales bacterium, assembly GCA_937892155.1. Taxonomy (GTDB): domain Bacteria; phylum Bacteroidota; class Bacteroidia; order Bacteroidales; family UBA1715; genus UBA1715. Next base: position 51,395 of record CALAUG010000006.1, read on the forward strand.
GTGGCTTGTTAATAACATTGATAAGTGCGAGTTCGTCTTCGCTAAAATTGCGAAGAGAAGCCGACTTACCAGAACCACTACGCCCAATCAAAAGAACTGGAAGGCCTATAATACACCCCCTTTCGAGAAGGACCAAACAAATCCTCCTGCTGTACGTCTAACTTTACTGCCATTAGCGACCTCGCTTATATGGGATGGGTTTATCCCAGTATCTCGGGATGCTTCTTTTATGCTTTTATACATTTTTATCATCTCTCCTTGTTTAGTAATTTGATATATTTTTTTGCTAGTAGTTTTAGCTCCATTTATTCTTGCCAAATCTTTCCTAGCTTGTGTGCTATAGTCTATTTTTAGATGTCTAGTTTTCCTCCCTTCGCCGTAATTCATATTATACTTAGCTGTACACCACTCCAAATTAGATGCACTATTGTTAGATGGATTTTCATCTTTATGATTTACTTGTGGGAGATTGTTTGGATTAGGAATGAAAGCCATCGCTACAAGCCTATGAACTAGAGCAAATTTGCTAATCCTATCAATTCCTTTTCGTCCTTTTTCTAGACTCACGACACAATATCCTAATTCACTTTTCCATTGTCTTAGTTCTCCTTTTCTTCCACGGACTCTGCCGTCTGAACTTACTTGATATTTGTTTTCCCAACCAACAACATCTTTCCAGACGACTGGTAACCCCATATTATATTCTCCTTTTTTAAGTTTTATATTCCCCCTAACATTATTCTATATCACTGCTTATGATTTGTCAATATAATTCATCTTCATCTATCCACTCTCCGTTGTCATAATAATGTCCACCTTCGTCCATTTTATTCTCCTTCGTTTATATTATTTGCTATGCACCATTCCTTCTCCGAGAAAACTTTCTTAGCTTGTAGAGAAGCGAACACTGCGTCTTCGATTGTTCCATCACATTTCATGTTCTCCTTCTGTATCCTTTTTGGATTTGCCTATAATGCTCTCTATGTCTAGCATACTCCTCTCTTTTTTGTCTTAACCTAACCGTATGGGCACATTCTTTTGAACAATACTTTTCATTATTCTTTGGGAAAAATTCTTTTCCACATTCTGCACATACCGCTGGGTTATCATTTATGATCCTTTTATATCGCTTCGTCTGTTTATAACCGTTCTTACGGAATGAACGTCTATTAACCTCTCTCGTAGCTTCCCTTTTACACTCGCTACTGCAATATCTAGTGTTAGCACCCTCTGGATGAAATTTTTTCCCACACTTTTCGCAGTATATCTCTCTTTCCTCATACTCTGCTCTAATCGGTTTATTGTTCATATGCCATTCTTTATGATGTTTAACACATAACCATCTAACTTCTAACGGCTTGTTATAGTCATCGTGATGTGCTTGTGATGGAGATTCTCCACATATTTCACATGGCTTTTTTGACAAATTGTTATGAACTATTGCTTTACGAACTAGGCTTCTGGCTTTAACCTCAGCTTTGTTCTGTGATGTCGTTCTGTTCACACCATACCCTTTCTGCAAAATCTGATTTCGCTTTTAGACATTTCATAATACTTTCTTCTATTGTATCACAAGAATAACAAAAGAAGAAGAACATCGGTTTCCTCTGTCCTATGCGACGGATACGACCTTTGGCTTGTTTAGATACCGAGTAGGAATAATTCGGTGATACTGATACCCAGTAGTTAATAAATTGCAAGTTAAGTGCCTCACCACCAGAAGCATAATGTGCGACCACAATATCATATTTACCAATAGTTTCTACTGTCGGAATGTCGTGATGACTGCCATCAATTCTCCAAACCTTAGCTCCATCTGGTAGAACTTTCTTAGCAATTTCACACAGGGTTTCTTCTTCTTCGATATAGTTGCAGAAGAACACACAATTCGTTCCGAGGTTCTCGATAAAGTCTGACAGCCATTGTTGTCGTTGTTTGCTGAAGCAGGCTTGTCTTAGATAATGACAGAGTGCCATATTTGTTTCAAGTAAATTGCCATCTTTATCTCTACGAGTTCTGATAATATCTCTATATCCAGTCGGTGTTTTGAAGTGAATTGTCTTGCTTGTCTCTTCTGGAAGTTGGCTCTCCACAACTGATGTATCTGGGATAACCGCAATGTCTCTCCACATTCTGTCTAACTCATCTACGAAGTTATAACCGACAATCTCTGGGAAACCTTTGAATGTCTGCTCTTGAACATATCTGTTTCTGAACGCAGTCTTATTACGAACTTTCCCAGTCGCTACGAAGTAAGGGTAGAACTTCATCCAAGTGTCGCCAGGTGTTCCAGTAAATCCAGCCCAATCTCTTGTCTGCTTTGTAATTTTAAGAAATGCTGTTCCCATACCAGAAGATATGCCAGCTCCTGCCTTCGCCACCTCATCGAAACCGAACACATAATTCTTAGCCTCTCCGAATTTTAGGTTCTTTTCCCACTTAGCCAAGCCGTGCCACGATATAACTTCAAAAGATGATAGTGATGCTCTCCACTCTTTCCCGTTCCACTCGTCTGCCTCGGCTTCCATATCACCAGAGTCTCGTTTAGATGGGGTAGTAACGATCAGGATTTTATTTTTGCCAGTCTGCTCGCACTTCTCTTTCAGCCAAGTCATCATCATTGCCGTCTTGCCCATACCCATGCCAGCACAGACAATATATTTTCCAGCCAGTAACTCATCGACTGCTTCTCTTTGATAAGGATATAACTGCATATCAACCACCTACAATTCAGAAAGCAAGCAAATCAACCCACCGACAATATCAATAATACAAACTATGATGACTGCCGCCCTCTTACCTTCGTGTCCTTCCAAATATTCCTCATACTTACCATAGATACAAGCACTCCATATTCCAAACGGAATAGAGCAGAAGAATAAACCTATGATACCTATAAGCAGGGCTACATTCATCTTTGACTCTGCCTGTGTTTTTGTAATTTTCTTTGTCATTATCTTTGTCCTCTCATATTAAATTTTTTAATAATGTAATTGAACACTTCGTCTTCTGTTTTCATTCCGAAGATTGTATGTGCCTCCTTTCTAAACATGTTATTTCTCTTCTCGATATTCTTTCTTTTAATACATTCTACACTCGACTTGTTGTGTCTATTCCTGAACACATCGTCCATAGCTCTCAGCTTAAAATAGTTCTTTTGATACTCTTTCTTATAATTATATCTACACTCTTCACAACAAAAGTTCAAGTTGTTTTTATGGGTATCAAATTCTTTTCCACAATATTTACATTTCTTAATCATTTTATTCTCCTCTCATTGCTCTTTGATATTCTCGCTCAGCTTCGACTGCCTCTCGGCTCTCGTCCTCGTATTCAGCGAAGGCTTCATAGACATCGTCAACATCTATGTCGTGTTCCTCTGCCAAATCTTCAAGCGATCCGTCATAGATAAGGCTCTGCCTTTCGTTCCCCTCGTCATCAGTTTCGTTCTCCCAATGGGTATTGTTCTCATTGAAGGCAAACTCCAAGAAGTCTGTCTTGTCCAAACATTCCTCAAGTAAGTCCTCGAAGTCGCTCTTGTGGTCTATAATCCAACGGCAGTCCTTAATCTTTT
>CALAUG010000007.1 GCA_937892155.1 uncultured Bacteroidales bacterium
CATCGGGAAGAGCGACTGGTCGGAGGTGTTCATCGTGGCGAGGAGGTTGAGGTTGGGCGGCAGGCAGAGTTTGCCGTCTTTGATGCCTTCGCTGTCTGCGCCAAGTTGCTGAACCAGGTAATTCTTCAAATCCTCGTCAATGTCTATAGGATATTCTGAATAACCATTTTTATTTCTATCTAATAGTTGGAATATATCGCCAAAGATTTGGGCGCAGTTGCCGCGGTTGATTTCCTCGATGACGAGGTAAACGGGCTGTGGATTTTCTTGTTTCATTTCCTCCCACGCTTTGATGTAGGCTTTGGTGAAGACTTGGGGGATGAAGGAGTAAGTGATTTTGTCATCTTCTTTCGTCGGTTTGTAGCATCCCACAAAACTTGCATAATCGTAATCCGGATGGAATGTGGTGCGGAAGATGTTTTCCTCGGGCACACCTGCCAATTTTTCGCTTTTTACATTGTAGCTTTTCCCTGTGCCGGGCGCGCCGTAGAAGATGGTTTGGAGAGATACGTTTTTATGTGATGATTTATCCTCAATTTCGAATCCTTTTTCTTTATCATCAAAATATGGTTGTTGGACATTTGTCACCCATACATCAAAGATGCCATCATTAGCCCTTTTTATGTGGAGGTCGGAATATCCACCTGCAAGATAATTGCGTATAGTGAATTTCGAGGAAACCCGCTCATTTTTGACATTAACATATTCAACATCGTCCAAAAGCCCATTAAAATAGAATCGATTATCTATTTCTCCATTTTTCTTTGGCACATTCTTACGAACATTCCATTTTTGAGTTTTCTTATCTACAGAGACACCACTTTCTTTGAAGAAATAATCCAGAAAAGCAAGTTGGTCATATACAAATTCCGAAGAATAAGTGATAGATTTATGCGTTCCAGAATTATCATATTTTCTTGGAAGTATGGACGCTATGAAAAGAATGGCTTTTGAAAGATTTTCTTTGTTATAACGAACGGTAATCTGCTCACCTTCGTCTTTAAATAAGTCATAATGTTCGTTATCCAAAAATAAATCCGTGTTTTTTGCATCACCAGCATTCGGAGTACGAAAACTAGCATTTGTATCGTTTATATGTTTAACTATTTCTTCCATCGCTTATAATAAAATAGGGTTGCTTATTTCATTGAAACAAATAGATGGTTTTAATCCTAATTTTATGCTTTGCATAAGAGCATGTTGTGTTCTCACGGCTTTTTTAAAATCAACAATCGGCTGTTGAACAGATTTCATATACTGTTGGCAGTCATTACATATAACAAGTTTTCTTTGTTCCACATTCATATCAAACACTCTATAAACAGAATATGTATAATTACTTTGGGCTGCGGCAAAATCTATCTCTTGATTGCTATAGAACAAAAATTGCTCGAAATCAAATCTTGTAGATTTAACATCAACAAAAATCTTTCCATTAACAATAAAATCATACGGCAATCCCGATTCACAAGATCTATTCTCCCACACGAAGGACTCTATTCGTTTTGCAAACCTCTCTTTCTCCAAAAATTGAGCGACTAATTCTTCACCTTCCTTCCCCGTCAGTTTGAATTGACGTTCTGCATTTTCAAGGTCTCTCACTTTATATTTTCTCTTCGTATCACCAATCAAACTTTTGACCTCAATATCCTTCTGAACATCAACGCTTAGAAAGTTTATTCGATTCAACAGATAATCTTTTGCAGCATTATAGGTTGGTGAATCTTCCTGTAATACAATTTTATCTTTAGGGAAAAAACTTCTTGCAGTATCGTAGTCAGTCGTACCACTTTTGACAAGCCAAAATACCAGTTCTTTGCTCTCTAATCCCATCCAGGCCAAGTACCAATCGTCATTTGGATTTTTTCTTGCGAACTCTCTGATTTTTGAAACAACTGAATTGTCTGAATCTTGACCTATTCGTATTTTAGGGCTTCGGTAAGAGTCATCTGGATTTTTTATTCTGTCGAACGAACAATCCAACACATTGCAGTAGTCTCCATAGATCAACATTGCAGATCTTACAACATCAGAATCGTCTAAAAACTCCAGAACACCTTCGTATAAACCAATATGAGATTGATGGCTCGTCTCAGAAATCCCCAAATCTGCCCCAGTCAGTTTCTTAAATCCAATTCTGTTTTCGTCATTAAAAAAGAAAAAAAACATAATTATTCAACAATTAAATCATTAGTAATCAAAAAATATAGTATTGCATAAATAACATTGACACTTACAGCATTTCCTGCTTGTTTGTATAACGCACCATCTGACACTCCAGCGTTTCGGCTCTTAATAGCAAACTGTTTTGGGAAACCTTGCAACATAAATGCTTCTTCTGGAGTGAGTTTTCTGATAGGTAATTGTGCCAATTGCTCCTTAGTGTAATCTTCTACATGATTGATTTTGCCATGGGATTCAATGAAATCCTGACTGTAATAGTTGTCTTGGCAGGCACGGTGCATTTTGTGCATTGTAGCGGTCAAAGGACGAGCAATGCTCATATTAATGTCCGATCTTGACTTAAAGTTTGCCGAACCATCGGCAAGTATGGTCGGTTTGATCCTTTCAGATAGGAAATACTTACTCTCAACTTTTGAAGAAAGAACGTCGATTACCGTAGAATAATGATTTGTGCTTAATGTTTTATAAACATTATCAAATGTTTCTTTTACAGAATTGGGAGTAAATGCTTTTTTCATCCATTTTTCATCTATATCATCTTTTGTGGCAAACACGACAAGACGATTACGGGTTTGAGGAAGATGGAAATCGGCTGTATTATATATGTTTGGAAAAACATGATAACCCAAATCCCCCAACTCTTGCTTGATTCTTGAAAAAGTTTTCCCTTTGTCATGATTGATAAGATTTTTGACATTCTCAAGTAAAACATAACGTGGGTGCTTTATTTTAAGAATATCCATGATTCGAAAAAACATCTGTCCTCTATCCTCATTAAAGCCAGCCATTTTCCCCATCATGCTGAACGTCTGGCACGGAAATCCTCCTGTGAGCAAATCAAAATCGGGAAGTGATTGGATATTTTGCGGTTGTGCAGTAAATGCCACAATATCCCCTATGGCTGTTTCATCCTTATTAGGTTTGAAATTAGCACAATAGGTAGAAATTGCGTTTTTGTCAATTTCAGAATAGCCAACGCAATTAAAATTCATTATTTTATCTTTAGTGAGCAAATCCATTGCTCTTCTGAAACCACCTATACCTGCAAATAACTCTAAATGTCTCATTTTTCTATAAATTTCATTATTCCTTCACCAATAGCTTTTGCTAATTTAACTGGCACCGCATTCCCAATCTGAGCATACCACTGATTTTGTGCGCCAGTAAAAACAAAATCATCTGGAAATGTTTGTATTCGCGCCGCTTCTCTCGGACTCAATCCCCTCGCTTCCCATGGATGAATGTACATATTACAGTCGAATTTCATGTGAGAAGTTATAGTTTTGCAAATTTGATTTTCATCAAGTTTGAAATATTTGTCTTTAAATATATCAGTTCTGCTTTTGTATGGCATAATGTCAGCGATAGATTCGTGAAGTGAGTTTGCGCCTTGCGGCAAGCGTCTATATATTTCAATATCTCTAGAATTATTATACCTATTCTTATGGTTGTACAGTTTGGTCAATACTTTATCCCCATTAATGAAATGATAAAAATCATTTTGTATATACTCAAAATCTCGAACAGTAAAACCAGACAGCTCATTCTCAATATCTTTCTGACCTTTATCAGCTTTTGATTCTAAATGAGGCAACCCAAACAACGCATCGCGCAGCACAAACGATATTCTTTTTTGTTTGTAGATTTCTTCAAAAATCATTTTGGGATTAACTCCAACTCTGTTCCCAATAAAAATCAACCGTTCTCTATTTTGAGGGACACCGTAGTCTTGCGCTCTTAACACGTCATAAGCAAAAGCATATTCATCTCCCAAGAAATCTTTGTAATTCTGTTCTATTTCATCGATTTTATTCATCATGCCTTTTACATTCTCCATGATGAAAAATTGGGGTCTTACTTTACTAAGAAATTGAAGAAATGCTTTATATAGTTGGTTTCTAGGATCATCAATAACTCTTTGACGGTTTGCCATTGAAAACCCTTGGCAGGGAGGCCCTCCACATACTAGAGTGACATCCTTAAATAGTGGTAAAAATTTATCAATTTCTTGATTGAGTTCATTAATATCTCCAACATAATATCTGTCTTCTGACAAATCATGATTGACCTTGTATGTTTGACAAAAAGTTTCTACAATTTCATTTACAAAACAAGGGGTAAAGCCAGCTTGCTCAAGGCCAAGACTCAATCCTCCGCACCCCGCGAACAAATCAATGAATGTATATTTTTTCTTCGCCATATATTATCATTTTTTACTTTTCAAACACTCTTTCCCTATGCCACTCTAAAAACTGCTTGTTCGGCAGGTGTTCTTCGGGGAGGGAGATCATTTTTATTTTTCAATTATTATTCTTGCGTCATCATTTTTCTTTAGCACATTCTTACGAACAAATCGATGAATGTATATTTTTTATTTTTCATAACTTATCCTATTTCCATCGGCATTGCCTGAGACACCAACACTCTTCTCACAAAAGAGCTGCAAAGATAATTAAAAATCACCTTCAATTTCTTCTTTTATCATTTCGTCCATCATTTTCTGATATTGCGCAGCCAATTTTTCATCGTGGGCTTTTAAGTACTTTATGTAATTGCGATAATCTTCCACAGCGGATTCGCTCCACAGGCAGCCTTCCAAAACTTGGTCAGCCCATTGATCCAACACATTCAAATTCCGTTCGTGGCGAAACATCAAACGATATAAATGTGCAGCAGCAATATCGGCAATCTGTTCAGAAGCTGTTTGCAAAGAATGGATTTGATTTATGAAATCCTCGCTAATAATATTGTTTTCAGATTCTTTTTCCATAAAATTTATCTCTCATAAAGTACCACCCATTTGCCACCTTTGTCAGGACCGTCGCGTCGGACAACACCCAGTGTTTGAAGCTTTGCAAGATCGCGCTTAATGGTTCTTTCCGACACTTTAAACAATTTGGAAAGTGTAGCGACATTTTCAGTGACATTTTCAGTGACATTTTGCCTCCAAACCGTAACTCCTACTCCGCCATCCACAAGCTCAATTGTTGGGAGTTTCAGCCCCGCGGTCTTGAATCCTTCCATAATTTTCTTGTAACCAAGTCCCCAGTTCTCAATGTAACCCAGAAGATAGAATGCACATGCTATGAGATTGTTGCGGGGATTGGACGAGTGTTTTGGGGAATCGTCCACCCCAACTACCTCTCGGTTATCGTTGACCCCAATGTAAATCTTGCCGCCCTGCGCATTGGCAAAGCCGCAAATCCACTTCAGGTATTCGTCACGCCACGATTCCTTGTATTCTATGTTCTGCGATTCGCTGTTCATTTTCTCGTTTTGTCTTTTTTACCCATTTTTTCGAAGCAGTCTGTTCTTTCTCTCCTCCAGTTTAATTGCTGAAGTTTTTATTTGTGTCTCCGCATCCCGCAAACAAATCAATGAATGTATATTTTTTATTTTTCATAACTATTTCAATTTTCAATCCGTAATTCGTTTTTCTTTTGCAGTTCAAGTTCATTGACTGTCCGTTCCACCACTTCCCGCAACTGATACGCGGCCACTCCGAGAGGCTTGTCAATGTCCTTAAGCGACCATTCCACTATGGTTTTGTCGTATGCCTTGCAGATAATAAGCCCAACCGAAGGATTGTCGTCGTCACGTTTGAGCAATTTGTCGGCTGCCGTAACAT
>CALAUG010000008.1 GCA_937892155.1 uncultured Bacteroidales bacterium
CATCAATTACAGGTCAGATATTCTATTCAAAATCGTTTAGAAATACCGAAGCCGCACGAATTGCTGCGCCACAACGTAAAGGCATCTACATTATTTCCGTAATTGATTCAAAAACAATCACAAGCGAAAAATTCATTAGATAGTGATTAGAGGTTAGAGATCAGTGATGAGAGCAATCGCATTTGCATGAGAAATCCTGGTCTCTAACTTTTGCCAACCCATTTATTGAGTTATTTATGAACAAAATTTGATAATACAACTCATTATTTGCATAAAATATCTTTGAATTATGCAAATAATGTATATTTTTGCTCACTTTATGATTTGAAAGTTTGATTGACAGATTAAAATAAAAAAACGGGGGTGTTACGTATCGGATCGTACCGCTATCAAGTTCGCCATCTCAGTGGCGCGTAATCCACACAATTACGTTTGATAATAGGTTAATAGACACAATCACACACATATTTGCGATTTGATACTTTTCTCCCGTTTTTTATATTTCCTTGATTTTCTTTTGTGAATTATGCTGTATGAATTGAAGTCAATTCATCTTTGTCCATGAGCGTTTGTTCGCCAGTGAGCATATTTTTAACCATCACTTTGTTTTGCGCTATTTCGTCGCTGCCGACAATAGCAACAAAAGGAATGTTCCGCTCGTTGGCATATTGCATCTGTTTTTTCATTTTTGCAGCATCTGGATACAATTCACAGGCTATGTTTGCCTTACGTAGTTTTGCAATAATAGGCATAATATATGCAACTTCTGCATCGCCAAAGTTCACGAACAGCAACTTGGTTGCTTCTTTGGTATCTTTTGGATAAGCATCAAGTTGGTTCAAAACATCGTATATTCTGTCTGCGCCGAAAGAAATTCCCACACCCGAAAGTCCAGGCATACCAAAAATGCCGGTAAGGTTGTCGTAGCGGCCACCACCACAAATACTTCCCATTTCCACATCGTTTGCCTTAACTTCGAGTATTGCACCTGTGTAATAATTCAAACCACGAGCAAGCGTAAGGTCAAGTTGAACGGCTGCCTGCATGGAAACGTTTTGCAGCATTCCGAAAATATATTCCAATTCTGCAATACCCTTCATTCCAGTTTCCGACGGAGCAAGAATCGTTTTTAACTTTTCAAATTTTTCTTCGTTGCTTCCTTCCAATAAAATAATAGGCTGCAATGTGTTTATTTCGTCTGCCGTCAAACCTTTTTCAAGCAATTCTGCGTTTACGTTGTCAATACCAATTTTGTCGAGTTTGTCTATTGCAACGGTAATATCGACGATTTTGTCTGGCTCGCCAATAATTTCGGCTATGCCAGTAAGAATTTTTCTGTTATTTAATTTTATGCTGATGTTGATACCGAATTTACAGAAAACAGTGTCAACAATCTGTATCAATTCAACTTCATTCAACAATGAATCGCTACCAACAATATCGGCATCGCACTGATAAAATTCACGGTAACGTCCTTTTTGTGGACGGTCGGCACGCCAAACTGGCTGAATTTGAAACCGTTTGAACGGCAATTGAATCTCATTTCTGTGCATAACGACAAAACGGGCAAATGGAACTGTTAAATCGTAGCGGAGTGCTTTCTCACAAAATTTATTTGCCAAAGCAAGCGAAGTTGCACTTGCGTAGTCGGCAGATTCAACACTGGTCTTAAAATCTCCTGAATTTAAAATCTTAAAAATCAGTCGGTCACCTTCTTCACCATATTTTCCCATCAATGTTTGCAATGTTTCCATTGCAGGTGTTTCAATAGGCAGGTATCCGTATGTTTTGTAAACAGAACGGATTGTGTCGAAAATATAGTTGCGTTTCATCATCTCCGTAGGAGTGAAGTCGCGTGTTCCTTTGGGAATAGAAGGTTGCTGTGCCATAAAATTATTTTTTTGCGAAAATACGATTTAATTAGAATTATCGTTCAAAAATAAATTTTTCTGTTATAATCACATTGAAATTGTTTACATTTGAAACACGTATGGATAAGATAGAACTCAATATAGTAGGTATTTCAAGGACTGGCATGGAAATCACCTCCCGTATGTTGGTATTGGAAACTGCCGACCAGCAGTATCGTATTCCTATTATTGTCGGTGATGTCGAAGCGCAGGCCATAGCAATGGGATTGGAGCACATTGCCACTCCGCGTCCGCTTACTCACGATTTGTTTGTGCTTTTCGCTCAGAAATTGCATCTCTCATTGTCGTATGTGTACATTTATAAGTATGATGATCGTATATTTTATGCCAAATTAGTGTGTAAGGACGCTCATGATGCAGTGTTCGAAGTGGAATCGCGCACATCCGATGCAATTGCGCTGGCAGTGCGTTTAAACAGTCCTATCTACACAAACAGTGAGGTTTTAGATAACGCAGGCCTCAACGTGAGAGATGATGAAGAGCAGTGCGAAGAACCACTGCCTGAGGAATTTGAAGACGAACGCCGTTACGATTATATTTTTGATACTATGGAGGAACTTCAGGTGAAAATTGCGAAGGCAATAGAAGACGAGGATTTCGAGACGGCGTCTGTCATTAGGGACGAAATACGAAGTAGAAAAACTGATGACCGATAAATGAAGATACAAAGAGTATTATTGAGCGTTATATGTTTAATTGGTATTGCACTCGGTACCACGGCACAGCCGTTTGTTATAAACGATACAATTCCTATAAAACACGGTACAAGTAAATTGCGCCTGTATAAAAACGTGGAAAAATGGTTCGAAAAGGAGAAAGGTCAGAAGTTGCTGGGTAAAAACTGGAAAGAACGCAAACTAACGGGCAAGGGCTATTTCCCATATTCTAATCATGTGCAGATTCCCGATATATATCTTTCGTCACACGCTGCGGAAAAAACAAAGGGAAGTATCATTTTTACTATTGATATTGAAATTCAGGACTCAATTATCGTTGCAAAATTCTCGAATTTCATTCACGAAGCACGTTTTTCCGAATATGGAGAAACATCGTATGGCAGGTTGATGGCCTACGAAAAAGTTCCTTCTGGTAAATGTATGGAAGTCGAGGAATGGTGTAATGCCGTGTGGGCCGATATGAAAAATCGTGCGACTAAAGAAATCTTTACCCGTGCGGGACGTATGATTCCGAGTACGTTGATTCGAAAAAGAACGTTTAAAGTTGAAGAAGAAAAAAAGATCGAAACGCAAGCAGCACCAGCGCAGGATCCTATGGAATATCTCAATATAGACAACTATTTATTGAAAGATACCGAAGGCAAATATGCTGATTATAATAAAGATCCTGAGGAAATAGCTGCTGAAAAAGCAGCGGCAGCGGCTGCATTGGCGGAAAAGGAAAAGAAAAAACATAAAGATTCTGAATACGACGAAGATTGGGAAGAAGATTATGAGGAAACAGAAAATCCGTCACCAGAACAAAGCGCTGCCGCTCCTGATTCTCAACCTCGTCAGGAAGAGTCCGATTATAATGAATATGATGACGAGGAAGTGGTAGTTTCTGCACCAAAAGAGCAAGATAAAAAAGATAAATCTGCTAAATCGCCGAAAGTAAAGAAACCAAAAAAGTCAAAAGACGACGACTATGACGATTTTGACGACTACGACGATGAGGACTATTAAAATCGGAGCAGATATATTCCTGATCTCAAAATTATGAAGCGACTTTATACGTTTTTCTTGTGTTTATTCTCTATGACGGCATTTTCACAAAAACTTGACGATGCAAGTCAATTTGCATATTCATCCGAAATTGGTGGAATCTGTAAATGGGATTCCAATAAAAAAGCTACCGTGGTTCTCACATTTGACGATTGGACACCGGGACAATTCCCGTTGGTTGTCCCCGCATTGAAACAACATCAAATGGTTGCAACATTTTTCCCCATACCAGGAAATATTACAAAATCGGATTTGGCTTGGAAAGCTGTACAGACTACAATAAAAAACGGCAATGAAATCGGTAATCATTCTTTGACTCATCCAAATTTAACTACGTTGTCGGATGAAACTATGCTGCAAGAAATTCGTGAGCCACAACAAATTATAGAAACAAATGTGGTAGGTAACAAAGTGACTTCTTTCGCATATCCGTATGGCGCCGGTGCCGATAACGCACGCGTAATAAATTCACTTAAAGCATGTGGACACATTGGCGCAAGAAGTGTGTATGGCGAGTGGAATTATTCATACAATTTTGCGAAAAGTGACGATGATTACTATCGTATCCAAATTTATGGATTGAACGAAAAGACAAAGAATTCACAATTCTACAATCAAGTGGAAAAAGTAATGGCTGGTGGAGGTTTACTCACGTTTCTTTATCATAGCGTAGATGATGATTTGGGCTCGTATAACGATACGTGGTTTGCACAAGTGAAACTAGATTCATTGTGTGCCCAATTGGATTTCCTAAAAAAACATAAGAACGAATTATGGATTACGACATTCAAAAATGCTGTATTGTATCACCGCGAAGCAAATCGGGCGATATTGAAACAATTGCCTTCATCCAATGCAAACGAGATTACTGTTGTGGCTAATATTACCGACGAAAATTTGTTGAAACTTGTACCGGAAACCGAAATGGTTCCTCTAACGCTCTGTATAAAAACAGACAAAAAAGTTTTGTCTATTACGCAAAATGGAATGGCAATACCGATAGACAAACAAACAGCGAACTACGTGCAATTTAAAGCATTGCCAAATCAGCCGGTCATCATAAAAAACTGAAAAAATATTGGCGATTAATAAAATCCAGAATCCTGAATTTGGGGTCCCGAATCTTTTTATCAATTGTGCATTATGCATTGTGAATTAATTTTTACATTTGCAATAACTCGGTATGAATATGAAGCGTTTATTGTCTATTTTGGTATTGTTGTGGTGTTCGTTGGCTTACGGGCAAAATACCAATGATTGGATTAATTATTCGCAAAGATACTATCGTATTCCAATAACATCGGAAGGAGTATATAAAATTACTTATGCAGATTTGGTCAGTAATGGAATTTCTGTCGGAGATTTTGACCATAGAAATTTGCAGATTGTACACAATGGTGAAGTTCTGCCGTTGTTCGTCTCTGCCCAGCCAGATGGAATTTTCCGTACTTCCGATTATATAGAGTTTTATGCAAAAGGCGGAAACGATGGCTGGTTGGATTCGCGTGTATATTATTCGGGAAAAACATTCAACGATGCTATTAGTTTGTACAATGATACTGCTGCGTATTTCCTAACGATTGCAAACACGTTGGAGAGTCCGAGGTATGATACAAGCCGTGTTACAAATTATGATAGTTATAGCCCTTTGCAATATTGTTTAAAAACGATACGCTCAAGTTATTCGTCTATTTTTAACGAAACGAAGGCTTCTCCATACATAATGCCCGCAGAGGGATGGTGCGACAGTTATTTCGATATGGGTGGAAGCACTCAAAAAGGAATTATTACCGCTAATTATGCCGATGTTGATGTTCCTTCTAAATTTTCATTTTGTGTAGGAGGATTTTCCGAAACACAGCACGATATAGTTGTTACGCTTGAGTCTGATGAGTCGTTCCGTTGGGATACAACATATTTTGATTATGCCGCAATTTGTAAAAGTTTCACAACGCAAAAGGCCTTGAATCCTACATCGATTGTGAAATTTCAAAGCCTGGGGGGAGATAAAACTGCCGACAAAAACTGTGTGGCGTATTTGGAAGTGACGTATCCGTGCAAATTGAATTTTAGTAATCGTACTATGTTTGATTTTACTTTGCCGGAGGTAGAAAAGGGCGATTATATCTTGTTGGAAATAACTAACTTCAACGCTGGAAGTTCTGCCCCAGTGTTGTATTGCCCAGAAATTCAAAAACGTATTCTTGCATCATACATAGACGGTAAATACAAGATTCTTGTGCCGAATCAACATAAAGAGTTGAAGTGTATACTTGCGTCACAGAATGCACAATCGCATGTGTCAGAAATAAAACCGATTAAGTCTAAAAATTCACCCTATACAAATCAGTTTTTTGATTTCACAGCAGAAAGTAATCAGGGTGATTACATTATCATAACAGAAAAATCGTTGTGGTCAAAAGCACTTTCGTATGCGAATTATCGTCAGTCAACGGGAAAGAAAGTTGTGTTGGTTGACATAGACGAATTGTACAATCAGTTTGCGTATGGTGTCAGGAAACATCCTGTAGCAATACAGGCATTTATTGATTATGCGTTAAACAATTGGTCGGTTAAACCAGAACATGTATTCCTGATTGGTAAAGGTTTTCATCTTTCTGCATATAGGAACAATGAGACAATGTATGCACGTACGCTCATACCGCCAATGGGAAATCCTGCAAGTGATTTGTTGTATACTATGAGCGTTCGTGGAAATTCAATAAAAACGAAGATTGCAATTGGCCGTTTGGCTGCCGAAACGCCAGAAGAAGTACAAATTTATCTGAATAAGGTAATAGATTTCGAATCGCAGGCTCCAAGTCCGTGGATGAAAAACATAATGCATTTTGGCGGTGGTTCAACAGCCGTGGAACAAGCAATGTTTAAATATTATCTGAACCGATATAAAAGCACATTGGAAGGAGAATATTTTGGTGCGAATGTACATTCGTTTTTTAAAGAAAGTTCTGACGTGTACGAAACAACGGAGCCCGAGGCTATTCGAAAATATATGAATGAAGGAACGGCAATGTTAACCTTTTTCGGTCACGCATCGGGTAGTGGCTTTGATCAAAATATTGATCATCCATCACGATTTAACAATCAGGGAAAATATCCTTTAATCTTGGCAAATTCGTGCTATTCGGGCGATATTTTTGCGGATAACGACTACAATGTCAGCAGAATATGGACTTATGCAGAAAACCGTGGCTGTATTGGTTTCCTTGCCAATGTCGATGTGGGAATTCCAAGTTATTTGAATATGTTTTCGTCTGCATTTGTGAGAAATATAGCATATTACAATTATGGGAAATCCATAGGTTCCAGCATTGCTCAGACAATGACGGATTTGTCGGGACGAAACATTATCTACGAAGATTTGTATGATGGTATTGTTGGCTTTACTTTGCAGGGCGATCCTGCCATAAAACTGCATACTTTCGCAAATCCTGATTTTGCGGTTGACGAGTCGTCTTTGTTTTTTACACCTGCAATGCTGACAACCGATATGGAAATGGTTACTTTTAATGTTGCCATAAAAAATAATGGTCGCGCATATAGTGGTAATATTCCTGTCAAAATGGTATTTACTCCTGCTAAGGGCGACTCATTTGAGTTGGATACACTTTTCGCTGGCTCGTACTGCTGCGATACGTTCGCAATACAAATGAGTATGAAAAAGTTTGTGTCTGGCGAATATACGGTTAGTGTCGTTGTTGACGAAGAAAACACCATTACGGAATTGTCCGAAGAAAATAATGTGGCCTCAATTTCATTTTTCGTGAGCGCTCAAGATGTTCTTCCTATATATCCTCAGAATTATGCAATAATTCCGACAGATACGGTTACGCTCATTGCATCGGCCGTTGACCCATTTAATGCGCCTAAAGAAGTTGTGTTTGAATTGGACACGACTGAAACTTACGATTCACCGTTATTCCAAACAATTCAATTGCCAACCGGTGGTAAAGCTATAATTTCATGGAAACCGTCAATTATTTTAGACGACAGTACAACATATTTCTGGAGAATTTCTGCTGCTGATTCTATTAAATGGAACGAAGCATCGTTTACGTACGAAAAAGGGAAAAGTGGTTGGGCACAAATACATCATCATCAGTTTATCGACAATGATTTAAAACATCTTGATTATGTGGATACTACAAAAAAATACTCGTTTATGGTTGTGCCTCACGAAATTTTTATTCAAACGCGCGGAAACTGTTCCACAGATAAAGAATATTTTGAATGTTTATATGTACAGGATGCAACTCAAATGGGCATTAGTGGATTCCCATTGTCGAGTCCTGCATTACACATCATTGTACTCGATTCAGCATCGTTGAATCCGTGGCTGTCTAACAAAATCAATTATGGACAACGAAATTTTTCTAATAATCACCGTATGTTGGAATTTACTGCGAACAATGTTACCTCTCAAAAAAATATTGCAAAACTGTTCCTTGATTCCGTACCTTCGGGAAATTATATAATTGGATTTAGTTTTAAAAATCCATATTGCCAATCTTGGGACCAAAGTTTGAAGGATGCGATGGATTCGCTTGGATTTACGGCATATAAAACTACACCGGATACGTACCCATATATATTCTTTACTCAAAAAGGAAACAAATCCGTGTGTGAAGAGATAGTTGGAACATCAGAAAAAGACCTTATACGTTTTAATAAGATTCTGTACGCAAATCATGACGAAGGTAATATACATACCGAAAATATTGGTCCGGCAAAACAGTTCGAAAAGGTTGAGTGGGACGTAAACAAAACGGAAGGTGATTATACATATTTAACTTTGTACTCCGTTTCCGAAGACAATACCATTTACGCATTTCAGAATTTGTTTGAATCTTCAAGAAATCGTTTAGACACGCTCATAAATACCGAATATTTCCCTTATATGCAGCTTGACTGTTATATGAATGATTCAACCCGCACTCCTGCCGATTTGAATTATTGGAAAGTATATTATACTCCAGCGGTTGAATTTGCGGTTGCTCCAGAAGATGGGTTCTCTTTTTATTCCGACAGCATTCAGCAAGGTGATAGTTTGCGTATCCTTTCATCAATCAAAAATGTTTCTGGAACTGCTTCCGACAGCGTATTGGTAATGTATGAAATTCGTAACGAACAAAATGAATTGTTGTACTTGTCGTACGATAGAATTGGTGCGGTAAATGCGTTTAGCAATGCTTCTGCAATTCAAAGAATCCCAACCGACAACCTTTCCGGCAACTACACGCTGAAAATTGAGTACAATCCAGTTAATCCTGAGACGGGCGTGTATGACCAACCAGAACAGATTCATTTTAATAATACGTATTATTATAAATTCTATGTATTTACTGATGAAACCGCACCCGTTATTGATGTCCTAGTTGATGGACGTCATTTACTCAATGGCGATAATGTTTCTTCGAAACCAGATATCAAGATTACTGTGTATGACGAAAATAAATTCTACTTCTTGCAAGATTCAAATTTGGTGTCTATATCAATCGTCAATCTTGACACTAAAGAGACAATAACGTATAAAACGTCGGATAGTGCGGTAACGTTCATACCAGCACATAATGGAGAATTTTTGTATACTATGTATGTATGTCCTACGTTTACAGAACCTGGAATATATGAATTGCGCGTTCAGGCATGCGATGAGTCGGGAAATAATGCGTCAAGCCAAGATTATACCGTGCAGTTTGAAATAAGTGCTGAACAAAAAGTTTCCACATTATACAATTATCCAAATCCTTGTGGTGGTTTTACTACATTTAGATTTGTTTTATCAGGAACTGAAAAACCGGAACACGTTTCCATTTCATTGTATGATATTCAAGGGAATTTTGTGCGTAATATTGCGATAGACAATGTGCATGTCGGAACCAATGATGTGGATGTATATTGGGATGGATATGATTCCCATGGTTTGAGCCTGCCGAACGGTATTTATTTTTATCAGCTGCATTTTGATAATAAAGATTCTTGGAAGAACCTGAATATGAAGCAAACCATTGGTTTGAACAAAAATTGCGGTAAGATGATTTTGCAGAGATAGTTTTACCATTCAATTCAATCCTTTTTTCTGCAAAAAACATATCTTTGCGACGCTTAAAATAAACTCTGATGAAAGATTATAAACGTTATCTCATTACAGCAGCCCTTCCGTATGCGAATGGACCAGTTCATATCGGACATCTTGCAGGTGTCTATGTTCCAGCCGATATCTATGTTCGCTATTTGCGAATGAATGAAAAGGATGTGCTTTTTGTATGCGGTAGCGACGAACACGGCGTTCCAATTACTATCAAAGCAAAAAAAGAGAATTGTTCTCCACAAGATATTGTTGACCGCTACGATGCAATCATTAGAAAATCATTCGAAGAATTTGGAATAAGTTTTTCAAATTATTCCCGTACTTCGCACGATTTGCATACAAAAGTTTCTTCTGATTTTTTCAAGACATTGTACGACAAGGGAGAATTTATAGAACAAACTTCCGAACAATATTACGATGAGGAAGCACAACAGTTTTTGGCTGATAGATACATTGTCGGTACTTGTCCGAAATGTGGTGCAGAAGGAGCCTACGGCGACCAATGTGAAAAATGTGGTAGTTCGCTTTCTCCAGAAGAATTGATAAATCCAGTGAGCAAGTTATCGGGAGCGAAACCAATTAAAAAAGCAACAAAACATTGGTATTTACCCCTTGATAAATGGGAAGATTTTCTTCGAAACTGGATTCTTGAAGGTCACAAAGAATGGAAAACGAACGTATATGGTCAATGTAAATCGTGGTTAGACGGTGGTTTACATCCTCGTGCCGTAAGTCGTGATTTGGATTGGGGTGTACCTCTACCATTGGAAGGTACAGAAGGAAAGGTGTTGTATGTGTGGTTTGATGCTCCAATTGGTTACATAACTTCTACACAGGAATGTACTCCTGATTGGGAAAAATATTGGAAATCGGAAGATTCTAAATTGGTACATTTTATTGGTAAAGACAATATTGTGTTCCATTGTATTGTGTTCCCTGTAATGTTGAAGGCTCATGGAGAATATATTTTGCCAGAAAATGTTCCAGCAAATGAATTTTTGAATTTGGAAGGAGACAAAATTTCAACATCGCATAATTGGGCAGTTTGGTTGAACGAATATTTGGAAGATTTTAAGGACCAACAAGACACATTGCGTTATGTTCTAACAGCAAACGCTCCGGAAACAAAAGACAACGATTTCACTTGGAAAGATTTTCAGGCCCGTAATAACAACGAATTGGTTGCAATTCTTGGTAATTTCGTGAATCGTGTGGTTGTTTTGACTCAAAAATATTTTGCAGGAAAAGTTCCAACGCAAGGAACTTTGGAAGATGTTGATAAACAAGCCTTGCAAGCAATCTCCGAGGCAAAAGAAAACATCTCTAAAAATATTGAAAACTATCGTTTCCGCGATGCACTGAAAGATGCAATGCAACTTGCTCGTGTCGGTAACAAATATTTGACCGAAACAGAACCGTGGAAGTTGATTAAGACTGATGAAGCACGTGTTGCTACGATATTGAACGTTTGTTTGCAGATTACCGCAAACTGCGGAATTTTGTTTGAACCATTCTTGCCATTTTCATCTGCTAAGATTATGAAAATGATGAATTTAGGAGAAGCTAAATGGGCTGATGCTGGAAATGCAGACATAATGAAAGAAGGCAACGAAATTGGTCAAGCAGAACTGATGTTTCGCAAAATAGAAGATGCGGAGGTTGATGCGCAAATAGCAAAATTGGATGCTGCGAAAAAAGCTCGTGAAGCAGAGGAAGCTATGAATGCACCTGTTGCACCTCAAAAATCAGAAATTTCGTATGATGATTTTTCAAAATTAGATATTCGTGTTGGAACAATTTTGGCAGCAGAACGTGTCCCAAAAACTGACAAGTTAATGAAGTTGACGGTTAACACTGGAATTGATACGAGAACAATTGTTTCTGGAATAGCAGAACATTTTACTCCAGAAGAATGCGTCGGACGTCAAGTAAGCGTGTTGGTGAATTTGCAACCGAGAACAATGAAAAACATTGATTCTCAGGGCATGATACTGATGGCTGAAAATGTAGATGGGAAACTGCAATTTGTGGCGCCAGAAAAAAATATAAAAGAGGGAAGTTCAATTTGTTAAATAAATCACTTTTTCGTAAATTTTATTATATATTTGCGAAAAATTGCTCAAAGTAAGATGAAGGATATAAGATCAAAGAGATTGTTTGCCAGCGCAATGCTTATTGTGGCTGGGTTTATGTATTCTTTTGGTCAGGATACTCACTTCTCTCAATTTGATGCCGCTCCGTTATATTATAATCCTGCTTTGGCTGGTGTAAATGAATGTCACAATAGAATTTATACCAATTATAAAGGACAATGGGGAACATATACAACTCTTATGGCTTCCTATGACCAGCATTTGGAAAAAATCCAGTTGTTTGGTGGTACTATTGGTATAGGCGGTTTGGTTGTTGCAGATTATGCTGGTGAAAGTTCGTATGGTAATACTCAACTTAAATTGATGCCTGCATATCATTATACTGTCATTCCTGGTACGTTGAGAATATCAGCAGGGTTGGATATGATGTGCGATATTATGAGCATTGATGAAGCAAACGTCGCTCTTGAAAGTGGTATAGACCCTGTTACGGGTAAGAAAACAGCTGGTTGGAGCGATTACGAACACACAACACGTTTTTATTGCGATATGGGCTTAGGCTTGAATGCTCAGTATAATATTAATCCAACATTCCCGATTAATTTCGGTATCACATTCTTCCGATTGTTTGGATCTGGTGGTGGTGGTTTAGCCGTCGCAAAAGATGATATGGGAAATAATTACAGACGTTTCTCGTTGAATGCTAATGCAGTATGGCCAATCAATACACACTTCACGTTGTTGCCAAGTTTCATTTATACAAACCAGAAGAAATATAACGAAATGAATTTTGGTTCGTATGTGAAATATGGTGTTGGAGAATATACCAAGATTGTTGACGCTGTGTATGCAGGTGTATGGTATCGTGTGAAAGATGCTATAATCTTCGGGTTGATGTTTGATAAACCATTAAATAAAAAATGGACACTTCAATTGGGATGTAGCTACGATGTTACTGTTTCTGATTTTAGAAAATCAAATAAATGGGCTTCAACAAGAAACGTAAAGGGTGATAGTTTTGAATTGTCACTGAAATTGTTGAATTGCCGCCTTCCAATTAGGGTTAATCCTGAGGGTATAGTAAATGATCCATTTAGATAGTCTATGAATTTTTCACGCAATATAGTATGTAGTTTGATTTGTCTACTCGTTTTTTCTCTATCGTCTTTTGCTCAAGGGAAAAAACAGTATTATGAAGCGTATATCGCTCTTGGTGATACGTGTTTTGCACATTCAAATTTCTATGGAGCTCATCAGGCATACGAAAAAGCGTTGGAGTATGTTGATAATGAAAATATTGCGTTTAAATGCGCCGAAGCTTGTCGTGGGTATCAAAACTATCCCGCTGCTGAAAAATATTACAAAATAGCAATCTCCAAAGATTCCGTTACATTCCGCTTGGCAAATTATTGGTATGCAGAAATGTTGAAGTTGCAGGGGAAATATCCCGAAGCAAAGAAACAATATGAGATTCACTACAAAATGAATAGAAATAAAAACGATTATTATACCAA
The DNA here is from genome assembly GCA_937892155.1 of uncultured Bacteroidales bacterium. Classification (GTDB taxonomy): domain Bacteria; phylum Bacteroidota; class Bacteroidia; order Bacteroidales; family UBA1715; genus UBA1715. The sequence goes on from CALAUG010000008.1 coordinate 13,372, forward strand.
GCGCGCAAAAGAGGAAATAACCGTTTTATCAAAAAAAATTAATAGAATTGGTGAATCTGTTGGGTTGGAGGCAAAACACATTGACGAACAAAATCTTAACTCAATGTATGCGGAATATTCTCCGTGTCAGTACAATGATTCCATCTTCTTTTTTGCTGGTGTTCGTCCGTTGGATGCAAAATTGGCGGATACTTCATATATCTACGCAAACTATTTGACTCGTGTGTTGCAGGCAACTCGTCATAGTGACTCCACTTGGTCTGATGTGAAAGAGGTTAAGTCCTTAATCGATCCAAAAGCGCATGTAAGCAACTTGACATTTACTCATGATGGCAAAACGGCATATTTTAGTAAATGTGTTGGATATGATTGTGCTATTTATAAAGCCGATTTCGATCCGCAGTTTATAGATTTTTCAAATATTACGAAGTTACCTGCACCTATTAATATGGCGCATACAAGCAATACAACACCTCAAATCGCGTACACGCCGTATGGAGATTATTTGTTCTTTGCTTCAAATCGTCAAGGTTCCAAAGGTGGCTATGATATTTGGTATTCTCCGGTTGATGCTAACGGTAATTTTGGTTCTGTACAGAATTGTGGTAAGAATGTAAATACGTTGGGCGATGATGTAACTCCATTTTATGATTCTCGTGACTCTTTGCTGTATTTTAGCTCTGAATGGCATACTAGTTTAGGTGGTTATGATATTTTCTCTTCAAAAGGCGATTTAACAACAGGACGTTGGTCGAATGCGGTAAATATCGGCGCACCTATTAATTCTTCCTATAACGATTTGTATTATGCGTATTCGCGAGATTCACTCCGTGCGTACTGGTGCTCCAATAGAGAAGAATCAGTAAAACTAATTGGTAAAGCATATAGTAACGATATCTACTCTCATTCATTGATTAGTCGTTCTATTGCAAGAATTAACGACCTTGTGCCAATTACATTGTATTTTGATAATGACTATCCTGATCCTCGTTCAAAGGATTCTATAACAGATAAGATTTACAAGAATTTGTATAACGATTTTGTTAAGAAGGAGGATGAATATATTAAAGAATATACTCGTTATTCTCCGCCAGAACGATTGGAATATGACACGAAAACTGTTCATACGTTCTTCAATGATTTGACTGAAGAATGGGAAAAATTGGCTTTGTTTGCCGAGTTGATGGAAGTTATTCTTGGTGATGGACAAGACATCGTTGTGGCATTTAAAGGTTATGCGAGCCCTGTAGGTAATTTGGCATATAACGAAATCGTTGCTAAAAAGCGTATTTCGTGTATTCAAAACTATTTCACTTCGTATAAGAATGGTATTTTGAATAAGTATTTGACTAATGAGCCAAAGACTGGTCAAGGTAGTTTAAAATATATTTACGAGCCGATAGGTGTTGTAAAGATGGAAAATACATTCTATACAAGTTCTGGCGCACAGGTAAGTGCAATCTCTGACCGTCGTCAAAAATGGATGTCTGTATATAGTCCTGCTGCAGCTTATCAACGTAAAATAGAAATCATAGCCGTTGATATTGAATACGAAAAAGAATTGTTTGAAGAAATCAACAGAGAAATTAAGACTCAGAAGAAGATGGTCGATGAGGTTGATGGTACTTCTTTGTATAAGGAAGGTGAGGAGCCTCAGGAAGAACTTGAACAACAGGATGTGGAGGACGGATTCATTGAAGAACAAGAAAATGGCAATTCAGAAGTTGCTCCAGCGCAGTCCTCTTCCCCAATAATAATTATGGACGAAGTTGAAGATGAGCCAGAAGCTCCAACAACTCAGCCTGCTCAAAAAACTCCTTCGGCATCAGAAAAGGATGGTTTAAAAAAGTATGAAGGAGATGAAATCTTTAAGATGAAATAGATTTCAATTGACTATAGATAAAAAAAGAGACTTTCAATGAAAGTCTCTTTTTTTATCTATAGTCTCTTCAGTTTGTTTATTTGATAGCTTCTAATATTGCTTTTGCAAATTCATCAAGATGAGGATCGCGGGCTCCCATAACAATCACCACGTCGTTTGGTTTTACCAATTCCTTGATTCGTTGGAGCGATTGCTCTTTGTCGCCGACGTATTCGGCATTTTTTCCGTTTGACTGCATTGCGTCGCTCACTATTGTTGATGAAATATTTCTGTCAACCGTTCCTCCGGCATAGTAAATATCGGCAATCAAGAAAATATCTTGCTCGCGAAGCGCGTCGCCAACCATTTGTGAAAGTTCTGCGTGCATAAAACGCATTGGGCCGTAGCCGTGAGGTTGAAACCATGCAATAACTCGTTCGCCAATTTGTTGGCAGGCTTTTATTACTGCTGCAACTTCAGCAGGATTGTGTGCGAAGTCATCTATTACGTAGCAGTTATTTTTTGTTTTGCCCACTAATTGCGCACGACGGTAAATGCCACGGAATGTTGCCAATGCCTTTGTACTTTCTTCTATGGAAATTCCAGCCGCCGATGTTGCCGCAATCGCAGCCAAGGCGTTTTCCATATTGTGTTTCCCAATTGCAGGAATTGTACACGAAACACCGTTCACGTCAAAAGAAATGGAGAATCCTTCTTGCTTGAAGTTTGTTCCTCGTATTGCAGCTCCGTCAACTGTTCCAAAGTTATAGTTGTTGCTTTGGGAAAGTTTTTTCGTTAGCGCATAGTCCTGATTTGCAATGAAAAACGATTTTGTATTGTCACGGAACGTAGAGAATAATTGTTCCAATTCGTCATATTCTTTATGGTCGCGGTCAATGTTGAGCAACAATGAAATTTCTGGTTTATAGTTTACTATCGAACCGTCCGATTCGTCCGATTCAATAACCAACCAATCGCTTTTGCCAACCCACGCATTGCCTGGCAAGCCTTTCTCCTGCAAAACGCTCAAACCTGCACCGGTAATAAGCGAAGGAGATTTTCCGCATTGTTCCATAATATGGAAAACCATTGCCGTAGTGGTTGATTTTCCTGAGGTTCCGCCAACGGCGATTGTCCGTACACTATTCGAAATTTCTGCTAAAATTGCAGAACGTTTCATAATAGGAATATTGAGTTGCAATGCTTTTTGATACTCTACATTTGTCTCTTCGATTGCCGTTGAAACTACAACCACATCAACATCGGGAGTGATTCCTCTTCCGTCTTGAAAATAGCAGTTGATTCCCATTGCCTCGAATTGTGTTTCCGATAATAGTTTTTGTTCTTGACCGAACAATCTATCGGAACCGGAAACTTCCTTGCCTTTGCCACGGAGATATTGGGCAATGGCGCTCATTCCCGTACCGGCAATTCCAACAAAGAAAAAATGTGAATAAGCATCTAACATATTCCTAAAAATTTATAATTCTATATTGAGAACTTTTTGTCAATCTTTTTGTGAGTGAACGTTGATTTGCCCGAAACGTAGTCGGCAACAATTTGTCCGTTACCTTTCAATTTCCATTTGTAGATTGTCAAGCCTTCAAGTCCAACAGGGCCACGTGCGTGAAGTTTATTTGTGCTTATGCCCACTTCTGCGCCCAAACCATAACGGAATCCGTCGGCAAAACGTGTGCTACAGTTCCAGAATACATCGGCCGAATCAATAAGATTCATAAATGTTTCGGCAGCCTGAGGATTTTTTGTGATAATAGCCTCGGTATGGCGGCTGCTGTATGTGTTGATGTGTTCAATTGCATCTTCCAAAGAGTCAACAATCCTGATAGAAACCTTATAGTCCAACCATTCTGATTTCCAATTGGTTGCTGTTTCGCAGGAAATGATTTGTTTTGTCCGTTCACATCCATAAATTTCCACATTGTGGCTTTGTAGTGATTCGGCAAGTTTAGGCAGAACTATTTGTGCAATGTCCTTGTGAATCAAGATTGTTTCAGTTGCGTTGCAAACCGATACATATTGTGTTTTTGCGTCGGTGGCAACTCTCACAGCCATTTCCACATCGGCATCTTTGTCGATGTATGTGTGGCAAATGCCGTCGGCGTGTCCCATCACAGCAATGTTGGAATTGTTCATAATGTATTGAACGAACGCATTCGAGCCACGAGGAATAATCAAGTCGATATATTTGTCGAGTTTTAGCATTTCGTTCACATCTTCGCGGGTTTCGAGCAGCTGAATCCAGCCCGAAGGAACGCCGCTTTGTTCCGATGCTTCGCGAATGATTTTTGCCAAAATTCTATTTGTTTCGATTGCTTCGCGACCGCCTTTCATCAACGTTGCGTTGCCGCTTTTTAGGCAAAGTGATGAAATTTGGACCAAAGCGTCGGGACGCGATTCAAAAATCACTCCGATAACACCGATAGGACAACTTACTTTGTACAGTTCCAAACCATTGTCGAGTTCGGTTGCTGCAAGAGTTTCGCCAATTGGTTCCGGTAATTGGATAAGACTTTTGATTCCGGCAACTACGTCGTTGATTTTTCCTTCGTCGAATTTTAAACGTTTAAGAAGAGGCGCAGCTAAATTTTCTTCTTCGCTTCGTTTTAAATCTATTTTGTTGGCAGCGATAATCTCGCTTGAATGCTCGGTTAATGCCTTGGCGATATTGTTCAAGGCCTCGTTTTTCTTTTCTGTTGAAAGAGCGGCCAATTCTATTGATGCTTTTTTTGCCGCAGATGCTAAGTCGATAGTTTGCATAGTATTAAATTATACGTGCAATATTAGGCAATTTATACTAGAATCGCAAAGCAAAGTGTATTAGTTACAACAATTGTATGCCAAACTTTTGCCAGATAAAAATCCAAAAAACAAATCGTATAAAACGACCTATTAGCATCCAAAATGCACATTGTTTCCAATTGATTTTGTAGAAACCGAGAGCAATGGCAAACACGTCGCCCACAATTGGTAACCATGTAACAAAAGCCAACAACGAACCCCAGCGTTCTACAAGTTTTTGTTGCTGTTCCAGTTTTTCTTTTTTGATTTTGAACCATTTTTCAATGCGGTCCATATTGCCTATGCGGCCAATGTAGTACGATGTGAGTCCTCCGAGCCAATTTCCCAAGGTTGCGAGAACGAGGCAAAGACTTGTCTTTAGTCCGATTGCGAGACAACCAACCAGCAATGCGTCGGCGCTGAACGGCACAACCGTTGATGCCAAAAACGAACCAACAAACAAACCAAAATATCCTAAATCAGACAGCATACAGGTACAAATGTATGAAATCTCAAAATATTGTCAGAATTTTAGATTGGTGAGTGTTAAAACTATGCAGCCTTCGAATAATCAACAATAGAGATGTCTTGCATGAGTTTTTTGACATAGAAACTCTTTAATTAATTTATTTGAGACAAAAATCCCCGTAGGGGATGTATGTCAATAAAAAATTAAACCAACACACAATTTTCAACCCCGTTAGGGTTGCATTTCAAATAAAATGATTGCTATTGATAATGATCAATTCAATGACATTTCTGGAAGTAAAATAAAATTTCATGAAAACTTACCAAAGCATATTGATGAAATATTGATGAGAACTTGTTTTATTTTAAAAAAGGCAGTTTCAAAAGAATTATTAGCTCCTGATTCAAATGAAAAAAGAGAAAACTTAAAAGATAATATCAGTGTTGTTGATTGTTATTCTGACCTAGAACCATTCAAAATCAGTTATTTATCAAGATTTACAATTGGAGAAAATATTTTTGATCCAAATAATGAAAATAATATTGCTTATGAGCTCGTTAAAGTTATCTCTGAAAATATTCCTTGTGAATTTAGAAAAAAATTAGCATCAAATATTGTTTTAAGTGGAGGAGTTACTATGTTTGTTGGATTCTATCAAAGATTTATTGAAGAAATCAAAGAATTAGTTGACACTCCAGATTTCAAAAAGATTCAAAAGATGAAAGATTCAATTAGAATTCATAAAGTTGTTTTTCCTAGAAACTGTTTACATTGGATTGGTGCAAGTCTTATGAATGGAGCTGGATTATTTAATAATTTAAAAAGAAAAATTAAAACAGCTCCCTGAAAAAATGAATAAACCTTTGTTTATTTATTCTTCAGAGAGTCATCCGGAAGATGTTGTATTAGGTTTGGACATGAAAGATGATAACGGTGACATTGTCATTGTTTCTGTTCATCCTGATGGAAAAGGACAAATAAATTCAATTTCTATTGCAGCAAACTTTGTTACATCTGTTTATGGTAAAAACAATATTGTCAATGCGTTAAACAGAGTGGTTTCGTCAGGAAAAATGTTGTATTTCAATAAAAAAAGAACCGCATCTGCAATTCCGAATGCCAAGCTCCAATTGCTTGGGTCGGCCTTTGCTGATGGGTTCTATGAAGGAAATATAACACAATTCATGAACGGAAGTCAAGAGAAATTTGATGTATTCCCCAAGGCAAGCAAGGCAATAACCAATCGTGAGTACACAGCTCTTAACCGGAAGTATGATGCAGCTGTAAAGCTGGCAGCATACTGGAAGAACGAGACTAAGACATCTACTCCTCACATCCGTGATACGGATATTAAGCGCTTTGGTGAGAAGATCCTGAAGGACTATTCATCCACGCTTAAGTATGAGGACATCAAGGATGAGCTGACAGCTGCGGTGAACCGGTTCACACTGAATCCGATCTCTGATCGTGATGCTGTGGAGATGGCATATCCCCTGGCTAAGAAGATCATTGAAAGCGCCAGTGAGATCGTAAACGATCCTGA
>CALAUG010000009.1 GCA_937892155.1 uncultured Bacteroidales bacterium
AGGAATTTGCCGAAGCATTTGTTGGCATTGAAAATACTGCCTCGCTGATTTCTGGTTCCACTACAACTTCGTCTTTTGCCAACTCTGTTGATTCGGCAGAGATACAATTTACATGCTTAAAGTTGCCCCATACAGGATGAATATCGTATGCCTCGAAATTATCGCACGGAATTGTTAAATACCCATTGTAATTGCTGAATGATGAGACATCCACATCTGGTGGATTAACCGCATAACAAGTTACTCTTGAAAGTGCAGAACAATCTAAAAACGCATTTTCGCCAATTGAAGTTACATTTTCGCCAATAACCACGTTCTTCAAACCACTGCAACCATAGAAAGCTTCCTCTCCAATCCATTCAACACTGTTCGGAATTGTTACCGATGTCAAGCCACTGCAACCATGGAATGCCCCATATCCAATGCTCGTGACGCTGTTAGGTATTGTTACTGATGTCAAGCCACTGCACCGCCAGAATGCATTTTCTCCAATGCTCGTGACGCTGTTAGGTATTGTTACCGATGTCAAGCCACTGCAATCATAGAATGCACGACCTCCAATGCTCGTGACACTATATGTTTTACCATCATACGTTACCGATGAAGGTATTGTAATTGAACTTACATAAGAATCTTGCCCATCAGTAACACTAACGGATGAGTTAAGCTCTTCATCAATATCATAATAAATTCCATCAACTACAAAATCGTATGCCCACACGCTACTTGCTACAAATAGGGTGAGAAAAAATGTAAATAATTTTTTCATAAAAATTACTAATGATTTTGTACTTCTTGTGTATTTAAATATGGGATTAAAATGTACAATATATAACTTGCTTTTTTCAATGAATTGACAACTTGCATTTGTACTTCATACGATTGATCTTTGGGGGTTAAGTTCATAGTACCTACTAATGCCATGATTTCATCTAATTTTTCATAAACTGTTTCTAAAGTTTTTACATCTGTTTTATTCATACTATTAATAATTTAAAGTTTCATTTTATGGCGGGAGGCATGAGGCTGTCTATATGACATAGCCTCATGGTAGTCGCATAACTGTTGATATGTTAAAGAAACATTCTCTATTCACTTTTTGAATCATAATGTCACCAATCTTTTCCTCCCAGATATGCAACGTTTGATGCCATCATGTTTAATATTTTTTTCATAACGCCAATTATTTTTATTTTCATAATTTGTATTACGAAAGAAAAAATTGGTGGCATTATGTCCAAAACAGTTGAAATAGAAGAAATTATTCCACAATACAACCACTTTTATGTATTACAAATATATCGTTCTACTCTATTAAATGTTAGATTTTTGTGTTATGAAAAAATTCACAAAACTGTTATGAATTTCATGACAGTTCTTTAGCTATCTCGTTGGCTATATATTGAAAGAAGTTTATGTTTAAAACTTTCGAAATACGCACAAGTAATTCAATATCAACATATTTCTTTTTGTAAATCAAATATATGTTGGTTCGGCTACAACAAAGCTGCTCCGAAAACCATGTAACCGACCGTCCTTGTTGTTTGAGGGTTGCTTGTATAAGTTTTCCTACGTGTATGTTTGGCTGCTGAGTATCCATAAAAAAGGCGTAAATCGTTTCGTTTTTGTCGTTTATTTGACACGGATAGCTCGGCAAAGCATATGAAACCAAATAAACACGGAACAATCCACGCCCGAGGACGTGAACCCCCGCAACTTATTCTTGTTTCACTTTAAATTTGCCGATTTACCGTGTAAGAATATAGAAGCTAAAGTTCTGTATGTATGTTAATTATTTTCTGTTTTTGTTTCTATTTGTTTTTTCGTTTTGGTAAAGATAGGAAAAATCTTGTTGAATGTGAAATATTCAATGCACAATGAAAAAGTAATCAAGATTCAAAACTTACTGCTGGGAGCAGAGTACGGTCAATTATTTAACTGTATTTCTCTGTCTGCACACTTCGTAGATGCAGATTGCGCTTGCTGCCGAAACGTTAAGGGATGAAATTTCTCCCTGCATAGGTATTTTAATGTTTCCGTTGGCCAATTCAACAATTGATTGTTCAATGCCGTCTTCTTCGGCTCCCATAACTAAGGCTATGGGTCCTGTTAAATCAGCATCATAACAATTCTGCGAGAATTTTTCTGCGGCGCAGATAACAGAAATACCGCATTCCTGCAAATAGGTAATGGTATATTTGAGCGACGTGACTTTGCAGATTGGGATTTTGAGTAGCGCACCGGCAGATGTTTTCACTGCGTCGGCTCCAATTTGGGCAGCGCCTTTTTGAGGAATCACTATGGCATCTACTCCCATACATTCGCAGGTACGTGTAATTGCACCGAAATTTCTCACATCACATACCTGGTCAAGAATAACGATGAACGGATTTGACCCTTTTTCGAACAAATTAGGCACGATTTGTTCAATGTCTTGAAATTCTATAGGGGAGGTGAATGCAATGATTCCTTGATGTGCTTTTCGCGTAATTTTGTTAAGTTTTTCTATAGGAACACTTTTTATAGTAACATGCTGCTTTTTCGCAAGGAAAATAATCTCGCGAATTTGCTCGTTGTCGGACTGCTTTTTTATCAATATCTGGTCAATAGGTTTACAGTCCTGTAACGCTTCTAAAATAGCGTGAGTGCCATAAATAATGTCTTGTCCCATATTCTTACGCTTGAGCAGAGTTTTGACCTAAATTTGGAATAGAGAAACTATTGGAGTTTTTTATTGTTCCGTTGTTTTGCTCAAATTTATTGATGTTGTCTTGCAAAGCAGACAATAGTTTTTTTGCATGTTCCGGTGTAAGGATAATACGTGACATAACTTTTGCCTTTGGCATTCCCGGCATCATACGCACAAAATCAAGAATAAATTCGCTGTTAGAGTGCGAGATTATTGCTAAGTTTGAGTAGATGCCATCTGCAACTTCAGCAGAGAGATCTATGCTAATTTGTTGTTGGTTGTTGTTTTCCATAGTATTAATTTTTAGATAAAAAAAGACAAAGGATTAACAAATCCTTTGTCTTTTGCTTATTCAAAAGAGAACCGCATTATTCTCTGTTTTTCAAACTTGCGTATTCTTCAGCTGAGCCGACGATAATATTGTCATATTCGTTCAAACCAGTTCCGGCAGGAATCTTATGACCGATGATTACGTTTTCTTTCAAACCTTCAAGTTCATCGACTTTTGCATTGATAGCAGCTTCGTTAAGAACCTTTGTCGTTTCCTGGAATGAAGATGCCGAAATCCAACTACGAGTTTGAAGAGAAGCTCTCGTGATACCTTGAAGTATTTGACTTGCAGTTGCAGGTCTTGCTTCACGTACTTCAACAAGTTTCTGGTCTTTACGTTTCAATTGAGAATTTACATCGCGCAATTGACGGACAGTAACAATTTGTCCAGGTTTCAATTCATCTGAATCACCTGCATCAGTGACAACTTTCTTGTCATATATTCTGTCGTTTTCGTCCATAAAATCCCATCTGTCAACAATTTCTCCTTCAAGGAATCTTGTATCGCCTTGATCTTCAATTTGGACTTTTCTCATCATTTGTCTTACGATAACTTCAAAGTGTTTATCATTGATTTTTACACCTTGTAAACGATAAACGGCTTGAACTTCGTTAACGATGTATTCTTGAACTGCTGTAGGACCTTTAATTGCTAAGATATCGGAAGGTGTAATTGAACCATCGGATAAACTTGTACCAGCTTTTACATAGTCATTTTCTTGAACAAGAATTTGTTTAGAAAGTGGAATAAGATATTTCTTCTCTTCACCACTCTTAGCTGTTACAACGATTTCTCTATTACCTCTTTTTATCTTACCAAATGTTACCTCACCATCAATTTCCGAAACGATAGCAGGGTTAGAAGGGTTACGAGCTTCAAATAATTCGGTTACACGTGGAAGACCACCGGTGATATCACCAGATTTTCCGATAGCACGTGGAATCTTAACCAAAATTTGACCAGCTTTTACCTTGTCACCTTCGTTAACTGTGATGTGGGCACCTACTGGCAAGTTGTAAGTATGAATTGCTTCTCCAGATTTGTTAAGAATCTTAATCATAGGACTCTTGGTTCTATCCTTCGATTCAATAATAACTTTTTCTTCGAAACCTGTTTGCTCATCGGCTTCAGCTTTGTAAGTAACATCTTTTACAACGTAATCAAATGCAATTTTACCAGCCGATTCTGAAATGATAGAAGCATTGTAAGGGTCCCAAGAACAAATCAACGTACCCTTTGTTACTTCGGTGTGGTTTTTAACCATCAACTTAGAACCGTATGTAACGTTTTGAGTCGTTAAGATGCTTCCTGTATTTTTGTCAACAATTTTCAACTCTGCTTGACGTCCGATAACGATATCGCATTTTTCTCCGTTTTCGTCTTCTCCTTCGATAGTTCTTAACTCTTCTATCTCAACGATACCATCATATTTGGAAACAAATGATGATTCTGCTGCAATATTAGAAGCGGTACCACCGACGTGGAATGTACGAAGTGTCAACTGTGTACCAGGTTCACCGATAGACTGTGCAGCGATAACACCGACAACTTCACCTTTTTGAACCATTCTTGCTGTTGCAAGATTTCGACCATAACATCTTGCACAAACACCTTTACGTGCTTCACAAGTCAATACGGAACGAATTTCTACGTGTTCTATTGGAGAATTTTCAATTTGTTGTGCAATTTCCTCAGTGATCTCTTCACCAGCTTTGATGATTAATTCACCAGTTTGTGGGTGATAGATATCGTGAACACAAGTTCTACCAAGGATTCTGTCGTACAAGCTTTCTACAATTTCGTCGTTATTCTTAACTGCTGTAGCATCCAAACCACGTAATGTACCACAATCTTCTTCAGTAATAATTACGTCGTGTGAAACGTCTACCAAACGTCTTGTTAAGTAACCAGCATCAGCTGTCTTCAAAGCTGTATCGGCAAGACCTTTACGGGCACCGTGGGTAGAGATGAAGTATTCCAAGACAGACAAACCTTCTTTAAAGTTTGACAAAATTGGGTTTTCAATGATTTCGTTTCCTGTAGCACCAGATTTTTGAGGTTTAGCCATCAAACCACGCATACCGCAAAGCTGACGAATTTGTTCCTTAGAACCACGGGCTCCAGAATCCAACATCATGTACACAGAGTTAAATCCTTTCTGATCTGATTTCAAGCGATCCATCACTTTATTTGTCAAATCAGCATTGGTATGTGTCCAAATATCAATAATCTGGTTGTAACGTTCGTTGTTAGTGATGAATCCCATGTTGTAGTTATTCAAAACTTCTTCAACGTCAGCGTATCCTTTGTCAACCAATGTTTTCTTATCATCAGGAATGACGACGTCGTCGAGTTTGAATGACAAACATCCTTCAAATGCCATTCTATAACCCATGTTCTTAACATCGTCAAGGAAGTCTGCTGTTTTTGGAGTTCCTGCAACTTGTAGAACATCAGTAATGATGTCACGTAAAGATTTCTTTGTCAATAATTGATTAATGAATCCTGCTTCTTCAGGTACAATTTCGTTGAAGATAATTCTACCGATAGTAGTGATAATCCATTTTTCCTTGTCTTTGTCGTCTTTGTAAAGTTTTTTCATTTCCTTTTCTTCAACGGCAAATCTCCACAATTTTCTAGGAACTCTTACAATTGCGTGTAAGTCAGCTCTTTTTTCATTGTAAGCGATAATTGCTTCTTCAGGAGAGTAGAAATAGAATCCTTCACCTTTCGCACCAATCATTGGTTTGGTAATGTAATACAAACCAAGAACCATATCTTGAGAAGGCACTTTGATAGGTGCTCCATTGGCAGGGTTCAAAATGTTGTGTGACGACAACATTAAGATTTGAGCTTCAAGTACTGCAGCATTTCCAAGAGGCAAGTGTACAGCCATCTGGTCACCATCGAAGTCGGCGTTGAATGCCGTACAAGCAAGTGGATGAAGTTGAATAGCTTTACCTTCAATCATTTTAGGTTGGAATGCCTGGATACCAAGACGGTGCAATGTCGGAGCACGGTTCAGTAGAACTGGGTGACCTTTCATCACATTTTCCAGAATATCCCAAATAACTGCATCTTTTCTATCTACTATTTTCTTTGCTGATTTTACAGTCTTTACAATACCTCTTTCAATCAATTTTCTGATAATGAATGGTTTGTAAAGTTCTGCAGCCATGTCTTTTGGAATACCGCATTCGTGTAGTTTCAATGTAGGTCCAACGACAATAACGGAACGAGCAGAGTAGTCAACACGCTTACCAAGTAAGTTTTGACGGAAACGTCCTTGTTTACCTTTCAAGCTGTCGCTTAATGATTTCAAAGAACGGTTTGCATCAGTTTTGGCCGCATTTGTTTTTCTTGAATTGTCAAATAATGAGTCAACAGCTTCTTGTAACATACGTTTTTCGTTACGCAGTATTACCTCAGGAGCATTGATTTCTATTAAACGTTTCAAACGGTTGTTTCTAATGATAACACGTCTGTACAAGTCATTTAAGTCAGATGTAGCAAAACGTCCACCGTCAAGTGGTACAAGAGGACGCAATTCTGGTGGAGTTACAGGGATACATTTCAAAATCATCCACTCTGGTTTGTTTTTACCTTGTGATTCTCTGAATGCTTCTATAACTTGTAAACGTTTTAGAGCTTCGTTCTTTCTTTGTTGCGAAGTCTCTTTTCCTGCTATATCTCTTAATTGATAGGATAATTCATCAAGATTTAAGCGTTTCAATAGTTCTTCCAAAGCTTCTGCACCCATCATTGCGATGAATTTATTTGGATCGCTATTGTCTAGTTTGTCATTTTCTTTTGGAAGAGTTTCTAGAATGTCTAAATATTCTTCTTCAGTAAGAAAATCTAAATCGCTTACGCCGTCTTCAGCTTTACAACCAGCTTGTACGACGATATATCTTTCATAGTAGATTACTTGATCCAATTTTTTAGTTGGAATACCAAGTAAATAACCTATCTTGTTTGGTAGAGAACGGAAATACCAAATATGAGCAACTGGAACTATTAAATTTATATGTCCGCTTCTTTCACGACGAACTTTTTTCTCGGTAACTTCAACACCGCAGTGGTCACAAATAATACCTTTATAACGTATTCTTTTGTATTTACCACAATGGCATTCGTAATCTTTTACAGGACCGAATATTCGTTCGCAGAATAAGCCATCACGTTCTGGTTTATACGTTCTATAGTTAATAGTTTCAGGTTTTAAAACTTCTCCGCTTGAACGATCCAAAATATCTTCTGGAGACGCTAAACTGATACTAATCTTTGAAAAAGTTTTTCCTTTTTGTTCTTTTCTAAAAGCCATTTTATATGAACTTTAAAAGTTTATTTTTCCGTTGCTTATTCAAAATCAATGTTAAGACTCAAGCCTCTTAATTCATGCAATAATACATTGAATGATTCTGGTAAACCAGGTGTTGGTAATGGTTCGCCTTTAACGATAGCCTCGTATGCTTTAGCACGACCATAAACATCATCTGATTTAATTGTAAGAATTTCTTGCAATATATTTGATGCACCGAATGCTTCTATTGCCCAAACCTCCATTTCTCCGAAACGCTGACCACCAAATTGTGCCTTACCACCAAGAGGTTGTTGCGTAATCAATGAGTATGGACCAATTGAACGAGCGTGCATTTTATCATCAATCAAGTGACCTAACTTCAACATATAGATTACACCGACAGTTGCAGGTTGGTCGAAACGTTCTCCTGTTCCACCATCGAATAGGAATGTTTTACCAAAATCAGGAACTCCAGCAGCTCTTGTTTCTTTTGTGATGTCGTCAAGTGATGCACCATCAAAAATAGGAGTTGCATAGTTTTTACCTAATTCTCTACCAGCCCATCCAAGAACAGTTTCGTAAATCTGACCGATGTTCATACGAGAAGGCACACCAAGAGGGTTCAATACGATATCAACAATGCTACCGTCTTCCAAGAATGGCATATCTTCATCGCGAACAATACGTGAAACAATACCTTTGTTTCCATGTCGTCCAGCCATCTTATCACCAACTTTTAGTTTTCTCTTTTGAGCAATGTAAACTTTTGCAAGTTCCATAATACCTGCAGGTAACTCATCTCCAACAGAAAGTGCGTATTCTTTACGTTTGTAATCTCCTTCCAATTCTTTCTGTTTTTTGCAGAAATTGTGTAAAAGTTTTGAGATGACTTCGTTCTTCGCATTATCTGTAGTCCATTTGTCAGTTACAACATTTGTATAGTCTGCAACGTCATTAAGAGCTTTTAATGTGAATTTTGCACCTTTTGAGATAACTACGTTACCAGCGTAATCTTTTATACCTTGAGAAGTCTTGCCTTCTACAACTTTGAATAATTTTTGAACAAGTATTTCTTTGATTTTCTTCAAACTTGTTTCGTATTCAACTTTGTATTGCTCTAAAATAGGCTTTTCGCTTGCTTTTGCCTTTTTATCTTTAATACTTCTCTTGAATAATTTCTTGTCTATTACAGTACCATATAACGATGGTCTTGCTTTTAACGATGCATCTTTCACATCACCAGCTTTATCACCAAAGATGGCACGTAACAATTTTTCTTCTGGTGAAGGATCTGATTCTCCTTTAGGTGTAATTTTACCGATTAGAATATCTCCCGGTTTAATGGATGCACCAATACGGATTAATCCGTGTTCATCAAGATTTTTGATTGCATCTTCACCAACATTTGGAATGTCTGAAGTGAATTCCTCAATACCTCTCTTAGTATCACGAACTTCCAAAATATGTTCATCAATATGGATAGATGTCATGATATCTTCACGAACAACGCGTTCTGAAATCACGATAGCATCCTCGAAGTTGTAACCCTTCCAAGGCATGAAAGCAACTTTAAGGTTTCTACCAATTGCAAGCTCACCATTTTGAGTTGAATATCCTTCAGTTAAGCATTGACCTTTTACAACTCTTTCACCTTTAACCACGATTGGACGAAGGTTTATACAAGTATTTTGGTTTGTCTTTCTGAATTTAATGATTGGATATACAGTTAGACTATCATCAAAACTTACGAACTCTTCTTCTTCAGTTCTATCATATCTAACATGAATTTCTCTAGCATCTACGTATTCAACAACACCATCACCTTCGGCAGTAACTTGAACACGTGAGTCACGAATTACCTGTCTTTCAATACCAGTACCAACGATAGGTGCTTCCGCTCTCAATAGAGGAACTGACTGACGCATCATGTTTGAACCCATCAAGGCACGGTTAGCATCATCGTGTTCCAAGAATGGAATCAAAGATGCAGCGATTGATGTAATCTGGTTCGGTGCAACATCCATATAAGAAATTTCTTCTGGAGCAGCAATAGGGAAGTCTGCTTCCAAACGAGCTTTAATTTTTGTTGTTGCAAAGGAACCATCTTTGTTCAATGGGGTATCTGCCTGTGCAATTGTCTTGCCATCCTCTTCCTCTGCACTTAAATAAACGAGACCTTCAGCAGACAAATCAACCTTACCATTTGTGACTTTTCTGTATGGAGTTTCGATAAAACCAAGGTCATTTACTTTTGCGAATACACACAAAGAAGATATCAAACCGATGTTCGGACCTTCTGGTGTTTCGATAGGACATAAACGGCCGTAGTGCGTATAGTGAACGTCACGAACCTCGAAACCAGCTCTTTCACGAGAAAGACCACCAGGACCAAGTGCAGAAAGACGTCTTTTGTGGGTCATTTCTCCAAGTGGGTTGGTTTGATCCATAAATTGAGAAAGTTGGTTCGTCCCAAAGAATGAATTAATAACAGAAGATAGAGTCTTAGAGTTTATTAATTCAATAGGGGTGAATACTTCATTATCACGAACGTTCATACGTTCACGGATTGTTCTTGCCATACGTGCAAGGCCAACACCAAATTGATTTCTTAATTGTTCACCAACAGTTCTAACACGACGGTTGCTCAAGTGGTCAATATCGTCAACGTCAGCTTTCGAGTTTATTAACTGTATAAGATATTTGATAATTTCAATAATATCTTTCTTTGTTAAAACTCTTGTAGTTTCTTTTTCTTCGTTAGGTCCAAGGTTGCTATACAATTTGGTATTAATTCTATAACGTCCTACTTCACCTAAGTCGTATCTCTTGTCGGAGAAGAACAATTTATCTATAACGTCACGTGCTGTCGCTTCATCTGGAGATTCTGCATTACGTAATTGTCTATAGATATAGAAGATTGCTTCTTTTTCTGTATTACAAGGATCCTTTTGTAATGTATTGTATATAATATCGTAATCAGATGCATTTGGATCTTCTTTGTGTAAAAGGATGGTCTTTTGACCAGATTCCAAAATAAGATCAATATGTTCTTTTTCGATTACAACTTCACGTTCAACGATGATTTCGTTTCTTTCAATTGAAACAACTTCACCGGTATCTTCGTCTACGAAATCTTCAATCCATGATTTCAAAACTCTCGCTGCAAGTTTTCTACCTTCAACTTTTTTTAGACCAGTTTTGGTAACTTTAACTTCTTCAGCCAAATCAAATTTTTCAAGAATATCCTTATCACTTTCGTATCCGATTGCTCTTAATAGAGTGGTGACAGGTAATTTCTTTTTACGGTCGATATAGGCGTACATTACGCCATTGATATCTGTTGCAAATTCAATCCAAGAACCCTTAAAAGGAATGATTCTTGCAGAGTACAACTTTGTACCGTTGGTGTGTAAACTCTGACCAAAAAACACACCAGGAGAACGGTGTAATTGAGAAACTACTACGCGTTCAGCACCATTAATGACAAACGTACCTCTTGGCGTCATAAATGGAATTGTACCAAGATATACATCTTGAACAACTGTTTCAAAATCCTCGTGTTCAGGATCTGTACAATATAACTTTAACTTCGCTTTTAGAGGAATACTAAAAGTAAGACCTCTGTCTAAACATTCTTCGATAGAATATCTTGGTGGATCTAATTGATAGTCAAGAAACTCTAATACGAAATTGTTTCGGGTATCAGCGATTGGGAAGTTCTCGTTGAAAACTTCACTTAAACCTTCATTTTTACGTTCTTCTTGTGTTGAATTTACGTTGAAGAACTCATTAAAAGACTTCAACTGAATTTCTAGGAAATCAGGATAGTCTAATTTGTTTTTTATCGATGAAAAACTGATTCTTTCCTTTGTTTTCATTGTGCAAAGTTGAAATATTGAACTAAATGTATGAGAAAAGGTTTTAGCCACTTTTGTGGCTAAAACCTGGTAATGTTATAAGATTAAAATATCTTATTTAAGTTCAACTTCAGCTCCAGCTTCTTCTAATTGTGCTTTGATTTTTTCAGCTTCGTCTTTAGAAACTTTTTCTTTTACTGCTTTAGGAGCTTGGTCGCAAATATCTTTTGCTTCTTTCAAACCTAGACCAGTAAGTTCTTTAACAACTTTTACAACTTGAAGTTTAGCTGCACCTGCTGATTTCAAAATTACATCGAATTCTGATTTTTCTTCAGCTGCTGCTGCACCACCTGCTACTGGAGCTGCTGCTACTGCAACTGCTGCAGCTGCTGGTTCAATACCATATTCATTTTTAAGAATGTCAGCAAGTTCTTTAACGTCTTTTACGCTAAGGTTTACTAATTCTTCTGCTAATGCTTTTAAATCTGCCATAACTTGAAAATTTAAAATGTTACTATTACTTTATTATTATTTATTCTTTTTCTGATAATGTTTTTACTATGCCCGCAATTGTATTCTTTCCTGATTCCAAAGAAGAAATAACTTGTTGCATAGGAGATTGAAGAAGTGTAATAATTTCTCCGATAAGTTCTGCTTTAGATTTGATAGTAGCCAATGAATCCAATTGATCGTCACCAATATAAATACATTGTTCTGCAAAGGCACCTTTTAGAATAGGTTTTGCGCTACCAGCTTTACGAAGCTCTTTAATCATTTTTGCAGGAGCGTTAGCTGTTTTACAGAATAAAACAGATGATGTTCCTTTCAAAACTCCATAAAGTTCTTCGAAATCACCCTCAACTTGTTCTAGAGCTTTCTTAAGAAGAGTGTTTTTTACTACAACTATTTCAATGTTGTTCTCAAAGCATTTTCTACGTAATGCTGATGTGTCAGCAGCATTCAAAGCTTCTATGTCAGCGATGTAGAAATGACCGTTCTCGTTGATTTTGCTTACGATATTTTCAACTATATCTCTTTTTTGTGCTATATCCATAACTATTCTCGCTTTACAATTACATTAATGATTTTGTATCTACTTGAACACCAGGACTCATAGTAGAAGAAATATAGATGCTTTTTACGTATGTTCCTTTTGCAGAAACTGGTTTCAATTTGTTGATCATGTTTACAAATTCTCTTGCATTGTCTGCAAGGTCTTCCGGAGAAAAAGAAACTTTTCCTACAGAGGCGTGAATAATACCGAATTTGTCAACTTTGAAGTCAATTTTACCAGCCTTTACTTCCGCAACTGCTTTAGCAATATCCATTGTCACGGTTCCACTCTTTGGGTTTGGCATCAAACCACGTGGGCCAAGAACTTTACCTAGAGCACCAATCTTAGCCATGATTGTTGGCATTGTGATGATAACATCAACGTCTGTCCAACCACCTTTGATTTTCTCCACGTATTCGTCAAGACCATAGTAATCTGCACCAGCTTCTTGAGCTTCTTTTAACACTTGAATAGTAAACTCGCTGAGTGTTTTGTTCTTTCTAAGAAGAGTGTCGTCTAAATCGAAGATAAGATATTTGATTTTCATAAAATTAAACCTTTGTAATTGTAATAGTTGCACCAGTAGATGAAACTTGATCAAAGTGAACTGAGAAACCTAAATTGTTTCCGTTATTAAGCTTACCCTTATTAACGAAACAGTTTTTATATGTTGTCATATCGAAAGTATCACCTGTTTTGAATAATGCATTTGAGTTAAGCATATCGCCACATTTTTCATCAGTTGTGTAATTCTTTCTGATGAGTTGAAGTTGACGATATTTTGCATATGCGTCAGTTGAGCTTGAAGCAAGGATTGAACCTCTGCCATCAGATGAAGACTTCCATGTAGAGTTAGTGAATGCATTAGTGTAATACTTTGTATTAGAAATTGAAGGGTTTGTTTCAAGAACAAAACTTCTTGTTGATGTATTGTATGATGCAAGTCTACTATCAACGTGCCATATACGACATCCTGGAATTGTTGCACCTTTATATGTTGCATTATGTTGATATTCATATTTTGAGTCAAAATAATTTAAACCGCTTGGAGTATAAAGTTCAATTAATATATATTCATCAAAAGCAGTTCCATTTGGTACAGGCTCGAAATTAAGTACTGGTGCCATACCATCTTCAACAC
>CALAUG010000010.1 GCA_937892155.1 uncultured Bacteroidales bacterium
AGTGGATGGCACAGGCAATTCCTTATTTGATGGATGATTATGAGGCTACGGTCATTATTTACTTCGTGCTGGGTATTTCGGCGGAGAAGATTTTATGGGAGCTGCGCAAGATGCTGAAGGAAAACAACCTTGTAAGAAAGTTACATGCTTGCGAAACAATGGGAGCTGCTACTGTAATCTGTACTGATAAGACCGGAACTCTAACAGAAAATAAAATGCAGGTGATGGAGTGCTATGGTTTGGATGAAACAGATATGGATTTGTTGGTTCAAAGTATTGCCATAAATTCAACTGCTACTCTATCAAATGATGAGAACGGAATAGCTTCGACAATCGGAAATCCAACAGAGGGAGCTTTGTTAAAATGGATAGGTATAAAAGACTATGATTACGAAACTATTCGTGAAAACGCATCTGTAAGTAGTGTCGTTCCTTTCTCAACAGAGATTAAAAGAATGGAAACCGTAACAACTGATGGTTATCGTTTCGTAAAAGGTGCTCCAGAGGTTGTTATTGATATGTGCGATGACTTTGGTTCTGTCAAGAAAGAAGATATTCTGAGTAAACTGGAAGAATATCAAGCCAAAGGTATGCGCACATTGGCATTTGCTTATCAAATAAGTTGTAATGATGGTCTTAAATTCCAAGCAATTATTGCTATAGCCGATCCTGTAAGAAGCGATGTGGCAGAAGCTATCAATATCTGTAGAAACAATGCTCATGTGCGTGTCATTATGGTGACAGGTGATAACGCACTGACTGCAGGAGAGATAGCCAAACAAGCAGGTCTTACTGATGAAGGCGAAAATGTCATATCATTGACTGGCAACGAATTTGAAGCATTAAGCGATGCAGAGGCTATAGATATAATTGGTAATCCTGATTTCAAAATCCTCTCCAGGGCAAAGCCTAATGACAAGGCTCGTCTTGTTGGACTACTTCAGGAATTAGGTCATGTGGTGGCAGTAACTGGTGACGGAACTAATGATGCTCCTGCACTGAAGAAAGCTCAGGTCGGTCTCTCAATGGGTGATGGCACTGCCAGAGCCAAGGAAGCAAGTGATATTACCATTATTGACAACTCGTTTGCCAGCATCAATACGGCTATACTATGGGGACGTTCCTTGTATCAGAATATCCGTAGGTTTATCATATTCCAGATGACAATCAATGTGGCAGCTTGTCTTATTGTATTATATGGAGCATTTATGGGACTTGACTCTCCGCTGAATGTCACCCAAATGCTTTGGATAAACTTGATTATGGACACTTTTGCAGCAATGGCCTTATCTTCATTGCCTGCAGACCACCGCGTGATGAGTGATTATCCGAGAAAGACTGACAGTAAGATTATAGATGCTGGTATGTCCACAATGATACTTGGATTCGGGTTGTTCTTCTTCGTTGTATTGGTTGTATTGTGGCAGATGTTAAGCCATGGCGATTATACTAATGTTCTGGATTTGATAAAGAATTTCGATATTGCTCATATTACTGACTTCTCAAAGGCCACTCATGTGCGTAATCCTCACGAATTGGGCATATTCTTTACCTTCTTTGTGCTATTGCAATTTTGGAATATCTTCAATGCTCGATATTACAAAACAGACAGAAGTCTCATTCAAGATGTTGGAGATATGATTTGTAATCCTGGTTCGGTTTTAAAACACTATAGTACAGGATTCATATATATTATCTTTGTGATATTAATTGGTCAAATTCTGATTACTAATGTATTCGGGGAAATGTTTAGCGTCGAAGCTCTTTCGCTCAATGAATGGGCGTGGCTCATCGTCGTTACTTGCCCAGTGCTTGTAATTGGTGACCTTTATAGATTTATACGCAATAAAATCGCTTAAATTCCGCATTAGAATTAAATGTATAATATATTTAGAAATATAGCAAATACGAATGTACCAGCAATTTCGTCAGAGCGATGGAGCCGTTGGCACATAGCAAAGGCTATATTTCTATTGGGTGTACCGTTAATAGTTGGTGAACTGGGTTCCATAGCACAACAGTTTGCCGACACAATCATGGTTGGTCATTATGGAACCAAAGAACTTGCCGCAGCAGGTTTTGTCAACAGCATATTCTATTACGTAATTTTCCTGACTTTGGGAATGTCGTTTGCCTCAACTCCTCTAATAGGCAAGGCCTCTGGAAGAAAGGATTATAAAGGTGTACTAAAGATATTCCGAGAAAGTATTATAGTAAATCTGTTAGTCGGATTATTTTTTGTCACACTACTTCTAATTGTATATTTCAATTTAGAGGAATTATTCTTTAATCAAAATTCAGAGTTTTTCCATCAGCCGTTTGAAATTCTTGATATTTCAAAGGGGTATATGCTGATGCTTATAGCCTCTATACCTTTCCTTACACTATTCTACGCTTGTAAACAGTATCTGGATGGAATTGGAAATACATCGATTTCCATGTGGATTCTCTTGTTCTCAAATATGCTGAATATAGGATTAAACTGGTTATTGATTTTTGGTTTTGGTAACATTCAACCAATGGGATTGTTAGGAGCAGGTGTATCCACACTTATTTCAAGAGTCGTACAGTTAGCCTTGATTGGGTGGGTCGTATATAAGACTAAAACTAATTTTCGCCATACAAATCCCTTAAATCAAGAGGTGAGACCTACGTATGAGGGCATAAAGAATCAATTCAAGTTAGGCCTGCCTATCAGTCTTCAATTAGGACTTGAAATCGGCGTATTCAATATCTGTGGTATTTTTATGGGATGGTTTGGAGCATTGCCTCTTGCTGCTCATCAGGCGATGTACACCATTTCGACACTGTTCTTTCAGATATTATATGGAGTAGGAGCAGCAGGAACCATTTTAATCAGTTATTTTTATAGTATTAAAGCCTGGAGAAATATCAAACAAACTGCAGAAACCGCCTTTTTTATTGGACTTGCATCGGTGGCACTTATTTCCCTTATTGTTTGTTTGTTCTTCGAGCCTATAGCATTCTTCTTTACAGATGACGGTTCGGTGGTAGAATATATGAAATTAATCATGCCGTGTCTTATGCTCTATCAATTTGGTGATTGTATGCAGATAGTATATGCCAATGCTTTAAGAGGATTAGAAGACACAAAACCATTGGCATATGGGGCTATATTCTCGTATATAATAGTATGCGTGCCACTTTGCTACTGGTTTGCCTTCGGGTCAGGTTGGCCATGGAGCAGTGTAGCTGGGGTTTGGGCAGGAATACCATTCGGATTGACATTGGCAGGAATCATCTTCTGGACTAAATTCAGGTTAAGGCTCAGGGGTTTACGCAGGTCAAATGATACAAAAAGAAACGTTGCAGCGAGGGAATAACAATATCGCAAATTTCCAACTGCAACGTTTTTTGTTGCCGTGAATATGAATTATTATAGCTAGGGATTGTCGCAAATTAAGCGAAATAAATCTAACGATTTAATTGCCAATATTATAAGATTTTTGTATCTTTGCATAAGAAACAAAAAAATCCCCCAAACTGCTTTGTACTGCCTGTTTTGGGGGAAACGAAAAATTATCGTCATGGCAAAGATACAACAAATTTCTGAATTAACACCAAGTTTTGCGTTCACGGAGTATGATTTTTATAAAGAATATGAGGAATCATTCAAAAAAAGTGAACTCGGACATGTATATTCCCTGCTTCCCCTTCATGAAATGGCCGTCCGCTTCGGTCTGATAGAAGCGCATCCACGTAAGAAAGTCGGTCGCAAGTCCTACTTCAGCCCCGAAGGCAAGGTGGCACTCATGTTCCTCAAGTCATACACCGGGCTGTCTGCTCCCAAACTCATGGAGCAGCTCAACGCAAACATCCACTACCAGATATTCTGTGGCATCCGGATCGACACAAGGAATCCGCTGTCCAACTACAAGCTCATAGACGACATCGCACTTGATCTGTCCCGCCGTCTGAAGATACAGAATCAGCAGGAGGTGTTGGCAGAGGCATGGAAGCCGTACATGAAGAATCTCGACACTCTCTATACCGATGCGACCTGCTACGAAAGTGCCATGCGCTACCCGACTGACGCGAAACTGCTGTGGGAATGTATAGAGAAGGCGTATCCGATGATGTGTGAGGCAAGCCGCAAACTCGGCATCCGTCGTATGAGGACAAAATACCTTGACGTGTCCCGAGACAACATGGCCTATGTGAAGCAACGCCGTCACACCCAGAAACGGACTCGCAAGATAATCTGTCGCCTGCTGAACCTGCTGGGAAAGATACTCACAGAGCTCAGGAGGCTCGGCAGGGAAAATCCCTGTGCGGAACTGTTTTCGAGCAGGCAACTCGCAGAAATAGAGACGATGACGAAGATATACCGTCAGCAGCGCAACCATCACGAGAGCGGCAACGCCAAGGAAAGCATCCCTAACCGCATCGTGAGCGTCAACAAGCCATACGTACGCCCAATCGTAAGAGGAAAGGAGATAAAGAAGGTCGAGTTCGGAGCCAAGTGCAACAACATCCTGGTCGACGGTATCTCGTTCATCGAGAGACTTTCCTTCAACGCCTTCAACGAGGGTACCCGCCTCGTACATTGCGTAAAGCTCGCAGAGAAGCTCTTCGGCGAGAAGATTACGAAGGTGGGAGGTGACTGCAGCTACTCGGGCAATGACAACCGCACCTTCTGCAGCAAGCGAAACATCGAGACGTCATTTTCACAGAAAGGAAGGAAACGGGACGTGACGGCTCCTGTCAGCATGGTCAAAAAAGAACTTGCCCGAGTACGCGCCACGGCAATGGAAGGATCATTTGGAACGCAGAAGGAACATTACGGACTCAAACGGATAAACGGCCGAATCAAGAAGACGGAGATCCTGATTATCTTCTTCGGCATCCATACGGCCAATGCGGTGCAATTGGCAAGGAGATTTGCAAAGGCAGAACTCAGCCTGGCTGCCTAAACAAATATCGGTCAAACATTATCCATCATCTAAGGGATAACTCTGTCCTGACGATACAAAAATCAACTCAAACAACAACAAAACTACGAAATATAGCAGACGAGGGCATCCTCGGTAGGAGTACCCTCGTCAATCAATATCAAATTCTTGGAATTAAACGACAATCCCTACTTTAACGGATGCTTACGAAACAGCAAGGCCGCCACCGACACTTTTCTGTCAATGGCTGCCTTGAAAGTATGGACAGGGAATGTCTTACTCTTCGCTCCAGATATCGAACAAGCTGTGGTGCGCTCTGGTGTCCACGTCCTGTTCTTCGGTCGAGCCCTCTTTAATATCGAACACGGGGCTGCCGCAGACCATCTGGCTCTCCTGAATCACTATTACCCTCATCGTGGGTTGTATGTATCTCTCTTTCATATTCCTATGCTTTTTTATTTCGTTACCGCTGCATCAGAACATTCTCTTTATCGTCTTTCCCGACACCAGTCGGACGACGTTTACCTGTCCCTTCACCGGAGCTGCGAGCCGTCTGCCGCTGAGGTCGTAGATGGCTTCCGTCTCGTCGATGCTGCCGTTTTCGTCCAGGATGCCTGGGATTGCTGTCACGTCATCGCCATTGTCACTGATTACCAGCATAAAACTCTTTGCCAGAGTTGCTCCGCTGCCCTCAATGTATGTACGGAACGGAGCAATGTTAATCTTGCCGTTGGCATGGAAGAACTCATTGTCCTTCAGATAGTAGAGGTTTCCGTTTTTATTCTCTGGCGTATTCAGCGAAACCTGCAGGAAGCTGCCCTTCAGCGTGAAGTCGCCTACGGTTTGGTTGGTTATCCCGACAGTCACGGCAGGCTTTTCATTATTCGTCAGTGTGAAGTCTGATGTGGAAGATGTATTTCGGAATAAGTACGGAACACCAGCCTTTGGTGCGTCCACTTTCGTGAATACCAGCGAACCGCCGTTATTCGTTGCCATTTCCTTCAGTTTGTAGAACTCTAATCCATCCATTCCATCTGTAGGAGCAAACGGCAGAACTATAGTTCCCCACTTGTCCTTCTCCAACGTGCGGCGGTAGCGTGCCTCCGTGAAGCCTCCACTCGGGTAGTTGTTCAATGAAGTTCCGATGTACGGCTTATCGCTGTCGGTGAGGTCGAGAACTCGAGTGGATATTGGACAACCTGAAAATACGTAAATTTGACCGATAGCTGGTAAGGATTTGAAAGTAATTGATGTCAATGCTGTGCCTCCATAGAATGCAGCGATTCCAATACTCGTTACACTGCTTGGAATAGTTACCGAAGGTAACCTCCAACACTGCTCGAATGCATGGTCTCCAATACTCGTGACAGTGTTTGGAATGGTTAGCGAAGTCAATCCATAGCAATGATCGAATGCACTTTCCCCAATACTCGTGACACCCTCTGGTATGATTACCGAAGGTAACTCGTGGCATAGCTCGAATGCTTCTTTTCCAATACTCGTGACACTGTTTGGGATAGTTATCGAAGTCAAGCCTGAGCATTCATGGAATGCTTCTTTTCCAATACTCGTGACATTATCTTCAAATCTAATGACACCCAGACCATATTCATATACATTATTGGCATCGTTGTATGCCGCACCAAAGGCATTTGTATTGAATGGTGTCAGTTTCTGATGGTTTGATGTCGTGTACCATATCTCATTGTCCTTGGCTTTGGGGATAATCAGCCTCTCTTGCGTTGCAGGAATGCAGCCATGCTTGTCCATGAATTCCTTATTGCAATAGGTACATTTATAGTATCCGTATCTACCTGTAGAGGTTGTTGTCGGTATGGTTCCGTATGCTGCAATTTCTAAATGATGTATGTGGTCCGGTGATGGGTTGCACATTTCCTCGTTGTAATATTCCCCGTTATCGTTCACAACAAGGGAATTGCCGGAGAACACAGGATAACTGTCCTTGCCTATCTGCTGACGCCATTTCGTATCAATCTTGCTTCCGTTCAGCAGCCAGCACACCTCGCCGCCGGTAAAGGCATTGGCATTCTTCTCTTCTACTTTGCTGGTTGTGCCGTAAATATTATTTATTGCACTTCTGCTCACTCCTTCGAGTGCATAGCAGTTTTCCACGCTGTAGGTGACGTTTGGATTTTTAAATACAGCATCAGTAATGCCGCTGCCTTCGCTGAAGACATGGCCAACATTATAGCAATTCGTGATACTTGCGTTTTCACGGCACCATCCCGCAACGCCGCCACCCCATGCCACCGTGGCTGCATTGTAGCAGTTGTCGATGCGTCCGTAAGCCAGGTCGCCGCAGATACCGCCATTAAAGCCGCCACCGCTCATGTAGCTGTCAACCAGTCCGAGGTCATGGATATAAGCGCCGTCGCCCGTCCTACCGAAAAGACCTACGCACGAACCTGCATCATAATGGTTATGGTACAGTCCGCTGATGGTGTGGCCATTGCCGTTGAACTCTCCGCAGAACACCTTGTCGGAACTGCCTATCGGCATCCACTCCTTGGAAGGAGTTCCGTTAAGGCTGCCGTCAGCCTTCAGCACATTGCTGTTGCCTAATATGTCGGATGTCAGTTTTCCGCATAGGTCTTTACTGCCGAGCATACTTACCTCAAGGGCAAAGCCATAAAGGTTTATGTAGTTCTCTATCTCCAAAGGCTTCTCACGAGTTCCGTCACCTCTACCCGAACGCCACGAGCGAACAGGACGGTCGCCCCAGTTGTCATGACCAGTGGCATCCTTTACATAGATTGTAGCAGGACAAGACTTAAAGGAAGCATTAGATCCCGTTACAACAGTAGGTGTGCTATCACCAAAATAGAAAATATCATAAAGATTCCAACATTGAACAAACGCCTCGATATCTATACTATTAATTGTTCCCAATATCGTCACGGAACGAAGTGCATTACAGTAAAGGAATGCACTATTACCTATATTGTTCACACTCTCGGGAATTGTTATTGTCTGAAGACTATAACATTGATAGAAAGCATATTCCCCAATGCCCGTCACCGAATTTGGAATAGAGACGGACACAAGACTGGTGCAGCGGTCGAAAGCATTATTTCCAATAGAATCCATATTTGATTCATAATGAGATAATTCATTTCTTAAAGAGTAGATATCAAGTAAATAATTTGAGTTAAATTTCCAAGCAACATAAGCAGACATAATAAAAAATATGAAAATAATAAGTGAAGTCAAATAACTTTCCTTAAAAATGAAAACAGAAATAAGGAAAATTTGATAAAGTAAAATTGGGATACAGGTCATATTCAAAATATGATTTATCAATTTTCCATTTGTATCAATTTCTTGTCCATGAACCATTAAGAAAGAAATAAAATCAGTGTAATGTCT
>CALAUG010000011.1 GCA_937892155.1 uncultured Bacteroidales bacterium
CTCCAATCTTCAGCGCGGCTGACCTCGGCATCGTCGGCGACCTCCACAAGATCGTTCCGATGCTCACGGAACGCCTCAAGAAGGAAGTTGAGAAGTAATTCACCACGAATTATCACGAATCAACACGAATTGCACGAATCACACGAATGATGTCATATTGTTCGTGTGATTTTTTGTCACCACGAATCACCACGAATGACACGAATTTAAATGAAAAAATCCCGGTGGTTTGTTCTGCCGGGATTTTTTATTAGAAACTATACCTTTTATTTTAGAAAAAGAGTATTTTTGCAAAAAATGCATGGAATAATTTATAGATTTATAAATTGCTAAATATCAAACAATTAACAAAACAAAGAGAAAGGTTTTAAAATAAAATATTATAAATCATAGCGTTTGTTGCTATTCTGAAAATAATGAATAATGATATAACAAATATAGATTTCACTTCTTCAAACGAATACAAAGTTTGGAAAGAGACGATTATGAACGAAATTGATAGGTGTCGTATTGTTTCGGCATTGAAGGTGAATCATGATTTGTTGCAATTGTATTGGTTTATTGGTAATCAGATACTTGAAAAACAGCGACTGTTGGGCTGGGGGAGCAATGTAATTGATGAATTGTCGCACGATTTGTCTGATAGATATAGTGACGTGAAAGGCTTTTCGATGCGCAACCTAAAATATATGCGTGCATTTGCCGAATCGTATCCCAGTTTCCCAATTGTGCAAGTATCACTTGCACAAAATGACGAAGAGGAAATTGTGCAAGTTTCGCTTGCACAAATCACATGGTATCATCATATTTCGTTGATAACCAAGGTGAAAGATATTGTTGAACGAGCATTTTATATTCAACAGACAGCTCAAAATGGGTGGAGTCGAGATGTGATGCTGTTGCAAATTGATTCTGATCTATATCACCGACAAGGGAAAGCGATAACTAATTTCAGCCAAACATTGCCCGATGTTCAATCCGACTTGGCAAAATCAATATTCAAAGACCCTTACAATTTTGGATTTTTAGGTATGGCTGGATTGCAGAGCAACTATTTGCCGACGTAAAATCATCTTTGCCTACTATTGAGGAAATTGAAAATAATTTAAATGAAATAACTGAATGAAATAATTAATAACCGACATATTATAAATCATAGCGTTTGCTATTTGTTCGAGAAGCTCTGAAACGTAGGAAATTTCAAAAGTTGATACCGAGAACAGATTGTGAATGTTCACGTTTACGTGGGCACTCTTGTCTGTATCAATCGGTTTCCTACGACCGCAGAGTTTGGGCAAGTTTTGCCCACGTTCTGTGTTCGTAGGGGACAAGTTGCTGACGCTGAAAGAGTAGCAACTTATGGCAAATGAAAGATTGACAGAAGAAATTGTGCGCGATCATTTTAAGGGTGATGCACTATTCAAATCCATAAAATGGGAGGAACAAAAATCTAATAACAAGCGTATTGCAGAACTGCTTAAAGGCGAAAGCAAAGGCGGTGGAAAAGGCAATGGCTATCCCGAATTTATTATTTCATTCCCGACAAATAGCAATTATTTGATAGTGGTGGAATGTAAGGCAAAACCGAGCAAACATCGTAGTGCGAATCTCGACAATCCCAAAGATTTTGCTGTTGATGGCGTTTTGCATTACGCACGAGCATTGTCGGAAGAGTTTAATGTGATAGCCATAGCTGTTAGTGGCGAAAACGAGACGGAACTTTTAGTAAGCCATTTTTATTTCGAAAAGAGCACTCGAAATTATACAGAACTTCCTATTTCAAGATTAAATGATATAGCAAGTTACTTGAAATTGTTTGAAGACCACTTTTTCTTATCTGATTTCATCTTTCGTGATATTGCAACCAAAGCACGTGAACTTAACGAAGAATTATATCAATATTCAATAAAAGAATTGTCGCGTTGCACCATTATAAGTGCCATATTATTAGCGTTAACCGATGAGGATTTTAAAAATCAATATGAAAGTATTTCTTCTATCAAAGAACTTGGAGAATCGATAATTAGTGCGATTGATGCCTCATTTTTAGCAGAAGGCAAAGACGATGACCGGGATATTGTACGAAATGCTTCTCTGCTTCATAAAGAATTTGAAAGCATTTTGAAAGAGCCTTTATTTAGTCAGCCTGAACTAACTTACGACAAGGGGAAGAAAAAAGATTCTACACTTACAATCGTAAAAGAATTAATCATTTACTTGAACAAGAATGTTTATCCGTTGGTTAAGCACGATTCCGTTGGATATGATGTTATTGGTTTGTTTTATGTGGAATTTATACGTTACGCAGGAAGTGAGCAAAGTTTAGGGCTTGTTCTCACACCACAACATATCACTGAATTATTTTGCGATTTGGCGGAATTAAAAAAAGATGATATTGTTTACGACCCTTGTTGTGGCACAGGCGGTTTTATTGTAGCGGCAATTCAGCGTTTGTTTAAGTTGGCTGAAGGCGATGAAGAAAAACGAAAACATATTAAACGCAAGCAGATTTGTGGGTGCGAACTTCGCACCGATATGTACACGTATGCTTGTTCTAACATGCGTTTTCGTGGCGATGGGAAATCAAATCTTTATAATGGTGATTGTTTTACAAATGAAATTACGATTCGGAACAACCATAAACCAACAGTAGCATTTTTAAATCCACCTTATGGTAAAACGGTAAGTTGTGCTCGACAAATGGAGTTTGTGGAACACGCATTAAAAACCATAGACGCAAAAGCCGAAGGACGAGTGGTTGCTATCGTACAAATGAGTTGTGGCATTAAAGACGAAAAAGATTTGAAAGAAGTAAAGGCTCGCATACTTGCCAAACATCACCTAAAGGCAGTACTTAGTATGCCCGACGATTTGTTTTATCCCGTTGGTGTGGTTGCTTGCATTATGGTTTTTGAAGCCAACAAACCTAACGAAGGTCGCAAAACTTGGTTCGGATATTTCAAGGACGATGGATTTGAAAAGCGCAAAAATCTTGGTCGCATCGATGCACGCAACCGATATACTGGCATCAAAGAACGTTGGCTAAGTGCATATCGCAATTTAGATGAAATCGCAGGTCTTTCTGTTCGCAAAGAAGTAACAGCTACCGACGAATGGTGCGCCGAAGCTTATATGGAAACGGATTATAGCACGTTGTGCGATGAAGATTTTATCCGTAAAATGAGAGATTATGCGGCATTCTTGGTTCAAAACGAAGATTTATAAGGTATGGAAACAAAGAATTGGAAATGGTTTCGTTATGATGAAATCTTTGAGATTAAAAAGGGTAAGCGATTGACAAAAGCAGATATGGAAGAAGGCTCTATTCGGTATATTGGCGCAATAGATTCAAATAATGGGTTGTCGGCTTGGGTTGGAAATAATGCATACATACATTCATCCAACACAATAACAGTTTCCTACAATGGTTCAATAGGTTACGCCTATTATCAAGACAAAGAGTTTTGGGCAACAGATGATGTAAATGTTTTATATCCGAAATTTAAATTGAATAAAAATATAGCCTTGTTTTTGTGTTCAATAATTCAAAAGGAACAGTATAGATTTTGCTATGGTCGTAAATGGGACAAAGAACTCATGGAAGAATCAAAAATTAAACTACCTACCATCCAAAACGAAAACAACGAATTTGTCCCCGATTGGCAATGGATAGAGAATTATGTAAAAGAAACGATTATTCCCAAATTACCATCAAAATCGAAATCAGTTTGGCAACAACAATTCAACTCGAAACCACTTTTAAGCAAAAAACTGGAATTGAAAGTGGCTGAGTGGAAGTGGTTTAGAGTAGGAGAAATCTTTCAATGTAAAACTACTTCTCATTGTATTGATTATGAAATGGATAAAGGAAGTACGCCTTTCGTTTCTCGTAGTGCAATTAACAATGGAGTAAGTAATTATGTAGATAAAAAAGATAAAGTTGTATATCCAAAGAATTGTATAACAATAGGCGCCGAGGGAATACTTGCCTTTTATCAGCCAGAAAGTTTTCTTACTGGTGTAAAAATTTACACGATAAGAAGTCCGTATTTGAATCCTTATGTTGCGATGTTTATATGCACAATATTAAATAGAGAAGTCTATCGTTATAATTATGGCAACGCTAGAATTTTAGAAAAAATCAAAAAAGAAAAAATCAAACTTCCCGCCATCAAAACCGCCGCCGGCGAATACGAACCCGATTGGCAATGGATGGAGGATTACATAAAAGGGTTGCCGTATAGCGGTTGTCTGGAATAAAATTCAGACAATTAAGTCAATCTTTATTTCCGCAAATTTAATCCATCAATGGTAAGCATTAATAAAATGTCACATATTTGCAAGGTAATGACGCCAAACCATCTTATCCATCTGCGGGGACGAAACAATCTGGATAGTCAAGCATAAACGCAACTGATTCGCT
>CALAUG010000012.1 GCA_937892155.1 uncultured Bacteroidales bacterium
AGGAATTTGCCGAAGCATTTGTTGGCATTGAAAATACTGCCTCGCTGATTTCTGGCTCAACAACAACTTCGTCACTTGATAATTCGGTTGACTCGGCAGAAATGCAATCAACGTGTTTAAAGGAGCCCCACACAGGATGAATATCGTATGCCTCGAAATTATCACACGGAATTGTTAAATACCCATTGTAATTGCTGAATGACGAAGCATCCGCATCTGGTGGATTAACCGCATAACAAGTTACTCTTGAAAGTGCTGTGCAACCCTCAAATGCATATCTTCCAATGCTCGTGACGCTCTCTGGAATAATTATAGACTTTATGCCTGTACAGTTAGCAAAACCAAAATCCGATACTTTTGTAACTGTATATTCTACATTATCAACAAAAATCGATTTAGGAATGATAAGATTTTCAGTCACATCATCCTTCGGTAAAATTTCTATTAACAAGTCATCCGTAGATTCAACATAGTTTAGGATTCTAAATTGCCCATGAACCTTTAATCCTTCATTAGTGAAGAAAACGAGCTCACCAACCTGAGCTATTATGTGTGTATATTCTCCATTGAATACGGTTTCCGAAGATTGCATCTTTACTATTTCATTTTGACTTTCCGTTCCTGACAGAAACTCAAAACTACCGCCATCTAATGATCGTAATACAAATAAAACCTTATCTGCTTTATCTCCCATTTGACCTTTTGTTTGAACACCTTTATCTGCCGTAAAAAAAGAACCATTCATTGACCTTGATCCTCCCAAAGTATGGATATCGTTATTAGTAGAGCCGAAATGAACAGAAACACATTTTGTATCAGGTATTATAGAATAACCTATTTGACAGAAAACACTTTGGGTTATAAACAACATTAAAATAAAACTTATTATTTTTCTCATTTTTCTAAAAATTTAATATTTAACAATTTTTCTATTAGATGTAGTAAAGAATCTACAGTACAGGCATTCAAAGTATCAATTATCGATTTACTAGTATTACTGTAAAAATTAGAAAACCAAATCACATCATACCCTCCTTTTTGAGCATATTCATTTACACAATCTATAGTTTCGCCTTTGCTACGTGAAGCACATACTACAATATCAGCCTTTGCTTCGAATGCCTCTTCAAACCATTCTTTCATATCTTCACTATTATCACCACTTGTAACGACACAAATTTTCTTCCCATCATATTCAAACAACTCCCATACATCGCCATTATATAAAGCATTTGAATCTGTATGTGTAACTTGTGGAAATAACTTTAATTTATTTACGAACAGATTGAGAGTACTTGTTTTTCCCGAATTTGAGCGAGCGAAATCACAAATAAAATATTTCTTATCCATTTTTCTTATCCATTTTTCTTAATTACAATGTTCCCAGCATTACCAAGTGGGATATCTCGGAGTACCATTTTACTTCACATACGCACATAAAAAAAGCGCAGGTACTTGTTTAATCTTCATTTAGCTTTTGGGGTTCTGGACTGACCTGTTCTACCAAAATCGACAACAAATACCCACGCCAAAAACGACGTGAGCGTTCATTAGATTTACTTGGTAGAACTTTTTTGAAATTGTCCAGATTTCAAAAGCCAAGTTTTCTTAAAACGCTTTTTCCGCCACCTAAGTGGCTATTTTATAAATGTGCGTACAACTACGCGTTTACTTCATGGGCAAAAAGTTTTAAAGTTAGTATTAATCAAACAAATCGGAATGTGTTCCTGTATTTGTCATTATCATTCGTAATTCATTGTTATTTTGTTCCCACACTAAAAGCCAATCGCTTTGAATATGACATTCCCATTTCCCTGCGTATTTTCCTTGTAATACGTGTGGTCTATATTCTGCTGGTAATGAACCAGTTTCAACCAAAATTTTAATCACATTCGAAATAAGATTCATATCGTATCCTCGTTTCTGGCAACGCTTCAAATCTTTTTTAAAGCGATTGGTATATTCTAATTTATACATCTATCCCAAAATTTGTTTGAACATATCATCAACGCTTTCGGCTTTATAGACGCGTCCTTTTTGAATATCTTCAATCGCTTCATCCATACCACATTTAGAAACCTTTTGCTTTTTTATAATTAATAAAAGTTTCTCCAAAATTTTAGCATTATTCGTCGCATTCACGGCTTCAACAATTTGTGCTTTCATTTGTTGAACAGAATTTCCGTATGCAACAGTTGGCTCTTTTGCTATGTTGTTTGTGGTTTTCATATTTATTATACAATCAAAACTTTATTGTGTTCCACATTATAATCACCTCTGGCTTGCGACCCACCAAGACATTTGAACGCCCTGCCCTGCAAATCTGATATGAATTCAATCCTTTCCCGCCCTTATGCTTCTTGGGTCTCCAAATATAAGAATTATTTTAACCTCTTTGAACTTTAATAAAAATTTATGAAATTTGTGGGTCAAATAATAAAACATGTACTTATGAAAATATTAGTCCTAAACTGCGGAAGTTCTTCAATTAAATATCAATTATTGGAAATGCCAGCAGAAAAAGTTATGGCTGTCGGCGTTGTTGAACGTATTGGCGAACCAATGGGAAAAATCAAAATGGAAATTGATGGCAACAAAGAAGCCTTCGATTTACCTGTAGAAAACCACGAAATTGGTGTTTCCAAAGTTATCGATCTATTATTGGACCCAAAACGCAGTTTAATTTCAAGCCCAGATGAAATCAAAGCTATTGGTCACCGTATTGTACACGGTGGCGAATATTTCAGCGAAAGTGTTGAACTTACTCCTGATGCAATTGCAAAAATCGCAGAATGCAATGATTTTGCACCACTCCACAATCCAGCAAACCTTAAAGGTATTAAAGCTGCACAAGCTGCTCTACCAAAGGCTGTTAACTGTGGTACATTCGATACAGCATTCCACCAAACAATGGAACCTGTTGCATATATGTACGGTTTGCCATACAAATACTACGAACAATACAAAATCCGTCGTTATGGATTCCACGGTTCAAGCCACCGCTACGTTTCGCAAGAAGCTGCAAAAATGATGAACAAACCTTTGAACAACTGCAAAACGATTGTTTGCCATATTGGTAACGGTTCGTCGGTAACTGCTGTTGTAAACGGAAAATCGGTTGACACTTCTATGGGATTCACTCCTCTTGAGGGCGTTATAATGGGAACTCGTGCTGGAAATGTTGATTTGGGTGCTGCATTCCAAATGATGCGTCGTGAAAATCTTACTATAGACCAAATAGACAACATTGTAAACAAACAAAGTGGTTTGAAAGGTATTGCTGGCGTTTCTGATATGCGCGATTTACAAAGCATGGCAGCAAACGGCGACGCAAAAGCTAATCTTGCAAAACAAATGTTGGCATTGAGTATCAAGAAATATGTTGGTGCATATCTTGCCGAAATCGGCGGTGCTGACTGTATCGCTTTTGCTGGTGGTATTGGCGAACACGATGGTGATGTACGTAAAAACATACTTTCTGGCTTAGAATGTTTCGGTATTGAGATTGATCAAGCAGCAAACAGCAAACAAGGCGAAAGTTGGGTTATTTCAACACCAAATTCAAAAATTAAAGTATTCGTCATTCAAACTAACGAAGAAATCGTTATTGCCCGCGATACGTACAAAATCGTTACCGAAAAGTAATTGATTGTATTCTTCAATAAAAAAAATGTCCGGCCATTAAGTCGGACATTTTTATTTTATAACAAATCTGTTATTTCTGTACTGGGCGAACACTTCGTCCTTGGTCGCGGAAATCAAAATCAACGCGGCAACTAACTGAATCAAAACCACATGTGTACAATCTACCATATTCCGTATCTTCAATTTTTGATTCCGACGCATAAATTGCCCTCAAAACCGAAAAATTTATATATTTTTTTGATTTTGAATAAAATAGATTGAAATTCACAACTAATATTTTACTTCACCTATAATTTTCTCATTCAAGGTGAAACATTACTATAAAAACATCTTGCCCAAAATAATCAATGCGTGAAAAGTTTTTTCGTAATTTTGGACAAACAAAATACCGATGATTCAATTCGAGGAATTTGAACTGAAAAATGGACTACGATTTTTTGTCAATGTTGACAAAACCACGCCGTTTGTTGCCGTAAATACGCTATACAACGTCGGTTCAAAAGACGAATCTCCGGAACGGACTGGTTTCGCCCATCTGTTTGAGCACCTTATGTTCGGCGGTTCCAAAAATATTCCTTCGTTTGACACACCTTTGCAGAAAGTCGGCGGCGAAAACAACGCATTCACCACAACCGACATCACAAACTATTACATTACACTCCCGGCAAACAATCTGGAAACTGCATTCTGGTTGGAATCGGACAGAATGTTGGAATTGGCTTTTTCCCAAAAAAGTCTCGATGTACAGAAAAACGTAGTATGCGAAGAGTTCAAGCAGCGTTATCTAAACCGTCCCTACGGCGATATGTGGCTCCTTGCACGTCCTCTTGCCTACAAAGTTCATCCATACCAATGGGCAACAATTGGCAAAGAAATCAGCCATATTGAAAAAGCAAAGTTATCGGATGTGAAAGAATTCTTTTTTTCGCATTATGCGCCAAATAATGCTGTGATTGCAATTTCGGGAAACGTTTCCCTACGCACTGTAAAACATTTGGCAAAAAAATGGTTCGGCAACATTCCACGCCGTGATATTGCTCAACGCACGTACGAAAAAGAACCTGAACAAACAGAAAAGCGAACACTGACAGTTGAACGCGACGTGCCAGCTTCGAGCATTTTCAAAGCTTTCCACATGTGCGACCAACTTCACGCTGATTTCTACGCAACTGATTTGATTTCCGACATACTTTCTAACGGAAAATCAGCAAGATTGTACCAAAATCTCGTGCAGAACCAAAAATTATTCAGCGACATAAATGCCTATATTACTGGAGAAATTGACGAAGGATTATTCATAATCAACGGTAACTTGAATCCTGGAATCACAATGGACGATGCCGAAAAAGCAATCATCACCGAATTGGACAAAATCCGAGAAGGATTTGTATTTGATTACGAACTACAAAAAGTTAAGAATAAATACGAAAGCACGACAATTTTGGGTGAAATTGACGTTTTATCAAAAGCACGTGCGTTGGCTTATTATGCAAACTTAGGCGATGTAAATCTCGTCAATTCACGTTTGAAAAACTATGGCGATGTTTCGCTTATCGACGTCAAACGCGTAAGCGACAAGTTATTTGACGAGAAAAACGATTCCACCGTGTATTATTTGGCAAAAAATCAAAATTAGGTATGCAAATACGTAAACTACATAGAGACAAGGCTCCTGATTTTCAAACGATTAAAAACTTTTCGATTGAAAATCCAGAATGTTTTCTGGCGCACAACGGCATACCAATTTATTTGTTGCCGATTCAAGACCAGGAAATCGTAAAAATTGATTTCATTTTCAAAGCAGGCGACTATGCTGCAAAATCAGCATTGGTACCACTTTCAACATTGGCAATGTTGCAGGAAGGTTCACTTTCGCAACCAGGCGAAGAAATCGCCGAACGTCTTGATTTTCTTGGTTCCTACATTTACAACAACGTCACAAAAGACGACGCAACCATCAGTGTGTGCTGTTTGGAAAAACATTTGGCAGAAACGATGAATATCGTAACGGACTTCATTATCAATCCGACGTTTCCAGAAGACAAATTCCAGACACACATCCGTAAACGCGAAGAACGCTATAAAATTGACATTGAGCGAGTTGAAGTTCTCTCACAAAAAAAATTAGCAAACATTTTGTATGGGGAAAACCACCCTTACGGTCGTTCAGCGGTTTTAGAAGATTTTTGCAAACTGTCGCACGATGATTTAATAAAATTCCATTCTTTGAATTATGTGGCAGAAAATTGCAAAATAATTATCTGCGGAAATCCAAAATCTCAGGAGGTTAAAAACTTAATAAAGACACTACAAGAAAACGGAATTAAAAGTTTAAATAAAAAGCTTCAAACGACTAATTACAAACAAATTAGCAACGAGCAAAAACAATTTAGAATTGCCAAAGAGCAAGCCGTTCAATCTTCAATAAATATTGGTAAAATAATGGTAAACCGAAGCCACAAAGATTTTGTACCATTACAAGTTCTTAACACAATTTTTGGCGGCTATTTCGGTTCCAGATTGATGAGCAATATCCGTGAGGACAAAGGATTCACGTATGGAATCGGTTCTGGAATCATTTCGTACGAACATTCTGGCTATTTCATCATAACCACAAGAGTCGGTAAAGAAGTTGTGGAACCTGCTTTGGAGGCCATTTACGAAGAAATGAGACGAATTCGCAAAGAATTGGTTTCGCAGGACGAATTGGAAATGGTGAAAACGTACATGCTTTCTACCCTTGTACGCAATTTTGACGGAGCAATAGCAACGAGCGAAATGTTGAAAAATATTCTTGGATACAATTTGGATTTTAAACAATATTATCATCAATATTGGAAGACAATTCAATCCATACAACCAAAAGATATACAACAACTTGCAAACGATTATCTAAACGAAGATTCCATGTATGAAATTGTGGTTGGGTAACATACAAAAATTCTTGATTTGTATCGCATTTTTATCAAGTGCAACAATCTTGCACGCAGAAGAAATTGATCCAACAGACGTTTCGTATGTCTCTGTAAATCCATACACAAACGAAGTTTCCGTTTGTTGGTACAAGAGTGAATCGGCAAATATTGGATTCGCACGCATATTATACATCTACGATGAAACGACTTTAATCAAAGGCAAAGGAATCGTAGATGTACCTGGAAATGAAGACAATACATATCTCTTTAAAACTGATTCCATTTCGTTGATATCGTACGAAGCGAACGAAAAGCCAATGTCTTTAGCCGTCGATGCATATTCAGAAAACGGAAACAATAGCACATCATTGCGTGAATACCATACAACAATGGTTGCATCGGCACGAGTTACCCGTTGTCCATCGCAAATACAAATTTCGTGGACACCTTATTTTGGCTATGGAATTACCATTGACAAATATGAAATCATTGAATCAAGTAACGGCACAGAAATATCTGTAAAAGAATGTCTTGGCACAACGACATCATGCATTGTTGATTTAAACGAAGAAAAAGAAAGAAGCTTTTTTGTACGGGCAATTTTCAACGATTGCCGTGGTACCAAAAGGACATCAACATCGTCAATGTGCTTTGTCTCAGAAAAAACGTCTACCCTGCCACAATTCATTGCTGCAGAGAATATTAGCATAGAAAGCAACAATGACATTTCACTCCGTTTCAAATACGACGTGACATCGGATTATAGAAATTACATCATTTACAAATCAGAATTCGACACGAATCACTTTGTTGGAATTGACACAATCAACTTATACTCAAACAGTTCGGAATATTATTCCTTGATAGACACGCTTGCTTACAAAAAAGACACGGCAGTTTATTACAAAAGTGCTGTATTTGACAATTGCGGTACAAAAATCCTCGAGACACCAACCATTTCACCCATAAAATTAAAATCTGTTCAAGAACTTGACGAACTGACAAATATGATAGAATGGTCGTCAAACACTCCTTGGACTGACGAATACGAATACAACATATTACGGACAATAAACAATGAAACAGAGCAAATTGAAGCAACAGTAGAATCGAATACGCACGAATATATCGACGATTTAACCGATAATTTCAAGCGCAATTTTTCGCAATGTTACAGAATTGAAGCACGTTCGCAATCGTACTCTTCTTTTTCTAACAGCGTTTGTTTAAATAAAGAATACAAACTACTGATACCGAACGCATTCAATCCTTTTAGTAATATAACAGAAAATACGACATTCAAGCCAAAATTCGCATTTCTCACAGGCGAATACACAATGAAAATCTTTGACAGATTTGGAACCTGCATCTTCACCAGTAACGACATAAACGTTGGCTGGGACGGACTTCACAAAGGGAAAAACGTCCCAACAGGAATGTACAACTACCAAATAAACATTGTACTCCCTAACGGCGAAAACATTGAACGTCACGGAACGGTACAACTTATTTATAAATAACGCACAATGCGTAAATTAAACGATGCGTCATAGATTTTCAGTTCCTAATCAAATTAAATTATTAAACCCTAACTCTTAATTTTCTAAATAAATGCATACCTTTGTAAGGATGTAAAAAAATAAACGATGGCTGAATTTTCTCAAGAAGAAAAAGACAATATTGAAATTCAATTCAACGAACTTCTCAAAAATTCCACAAAATGCCGTAAGGACGAAGAAACGCTTGCATCTGTTAGAAAAGCATTTACGTTAGCGAACGAAGCACATTACGGTGTTAGAAGAAAATCTGGAGAACCATATATATTACACCCAATTGCCGTTGCACGAATTGCATCGGAAGAAATTGGACTAGGCGCTACCTCCATTATTTGCGCCCTGCTCCATGATGTTGTGGAAGACACCGACACTACGTTGGAAGACATCAATGGAATGTTTGGCCCCAAAGTCGCGCAAATCGTTGACGGACTGACAAAAATCCGCGGTGTCCTGAAAAACAAAGAAGGTCAAGCAGAAAATTTCAGAAAAATCGTTTTCACCCTATCGGAAGACATTCGAGTAATAATGTTGAAACTCGCCGATAGACTTCACAATATGCGTACGTTGGATTCCATGCCGCCGGAAAAGCAAAAACGTATTGCCGAAGAAACAAAAACATTATTCGTTCCATTGGCAGAACGTCTGGGATTCAACAAAATCAAACGCGATTTGGAAGATTTATGTCTGAAATTCCTTGAGCCCGATGCATATTACGACATACTGCACCAGCTGCGAGGGAGCGAAAAGAAACGAGTTCACTATTTGAACCGTTTTATGATACCGATTATGATGACTTTGGAGCAGAACAACATCAATTACAATGTTTCAAGTCGTTCAAAATCAATTGCTTCCATACATGCAAAAATGCAAAGAAAGCATTTGTCATTTGACAACATTTACGACATTTTCGCTGTGCGAATCGTCTTGAAAGACGTTGCTCCAGAAGACGAAAAAGCACTTTGCTGGCGAGTTTATTCTTATATTACAGACATTTACACTCCGAATCCAGAACGTCTACGAGATTGGATTTCTACTCCGAAAGACAACGGCTACGAATCGTTGCAGACAACCGTCATGGGACCAGATGGCACCTGGGTTGAAGTGCAAATTAGGACAGAAAGAATGGACGAAATTGCAGAGCTTGGATATGCTGCACACTGGAAATACAAAAACGTTGAAGGTTATGAGCAAAACCAATTGGAAGTGTGGATGAAACGCGTCCGCGCATCGTTGGAAAGTCCCGACGAGAACGCACTCAAATTCTTAGACGAATTTAAATTAAATCTCTATTCTTCTGATTTATTTGCCTTTACACCCAAAGGCGATATGCTAAGATTCCCTGTCGGAGCAACTGCACTCGACTTCGCCTACGAAATTCACTCAGCAATTGGTAATCACGCCATAGGAGCACGAATCAACAAACAGAAAATCGTCGCACTTGACTACAAATTGCACAGCGGCGATCAAGTCGAAATATTGACATCGGACACACAAGTTCCACAAAGAGAATGGCTTGATTTTATTTCTACGGCAAAAGCAAATAACGCACTACAACAAGCATTCAAGAACGAAAAGAAAAAAGATTCAATAAAAGGATTGGCGACTCTTGCCCAATTATTAGCTGAGAAAGAAATTCCCAATACGGATACGGTTATCACCAAATTAGTTCAAGGTTACGGCGTTGTTGACAAAGAAGAATTATTGGAAAAATTTGGCGCCGGAGAATTAGACACCAGCAAGATTGTTGAATATGCGACTAAAAAGCGTAAAAAGAAAAACATTCTATTCTGGGGATTAAAATTGCTTTCCAACAATGACAATAACGACACAAGCGATGAAAATTCTGATGTTAAGATTATAGAGAATTCGTCACATTATACAATTGCAGAATGTTGTCACCCTATCCCCGGAGATTCTGTTATTGGCTTTAAGACAGCTGACGGATACGAGATACATAGTCAAAACTGCCCTATTGCCATAGAAAAACAACTGACACAAAAAGCTGAAAAAATCAAATGGATCAGCCGTCAGGAGCAAGTGTTCCTTACTTCAATACAAATAAAAGGGAAAGACAGAATTGGTATGCTACACGATATTTCGGGCATCATCGCAAGACAATTGAATGCAAACATTAGAACCGTTCACGTTGAGACCATAGAAAAGGAATTCGGCGCCTACTTCGACTTATACATACACGACAGCCAGCAGTTGAACACAATCATGATGGAATTACAGAAAGTAAAAGGAGTTGAGAAAGTACAACGCGTTGAGCAACATACTTTTACAATAATTCAGGCGACATAAAGCAATTAACTGTTCCAAGTAATGCACAACACTTTGCGCAATTGTTCGTAACTTAACCATTCAAATTCGGACAGGAACAATTTTTTTGCCTATATTTACAAGGTTTTTGAGTTTTATAATCTAACAATACAAATGAATACAAAAAATAATGGTAAATCGGCCGATGTGCTTTTAGGTTTACAATGGGGTGACGAAGGAAAAGGTAAAATCGTTGACGTATTAACACCAAAATACGATATTATATCACGTTTCCAAGGTGGACCTAACGCTGGCCACACGTTGGTGTTCAACAACGTAAAACACGTTCTTCACACGATTCCGTCAGGTGTTTTCCGTCCAAACGCAATCAACGTTATCGGAAATGGCGTGGTAATCGATCCTTTTATTTTCAAAGAAGAAGTCGACAAACTTGCAGAGCAAGGCATAGATGTAAAGAAGACATTGATTATTTCTACCCGCGCACACATCATCCTACCTTCACACAAAGCATTGGACGAAGCATACGAAAATTCTAAAGGCGCAAATAAAATCGGTTCTACGAAAAAAGGTATCGGTCCTACTTACACCGACAAAATTGCAAGAACAGGTTTGCGTGTTGGCGACTTGTTGAACGATTTTGAAGCAAAATACAAGAACTGCAAGGAAACACACTTGAACATTCTTAAAAACTACGAATACACATTCGACATTGATGCTTACGAAAAAGAATGGTTCGAAGGCATTAAACTAATCCAGTCATTACAAATTGTTGACACTGAATTTTACGTAAACGAAGCATTAAATTCAGGAAAGACAATGTTGTGCGAAGGGGCGCAAGGAACATTGCTCGACATAGAATTCGGTTCGTATCCTTTCGTAACTTCATCAAACACAATTACGGCTGGAGCCTGCACCGGACTTGGCTTGGCACCAAGCAAAATCGGCGAAGTATTCGGTATTTT
Organism: uncultured Bacteroidales bacterium; assembly: GCA_937892155.1. GTDB lineage: Bacteria > Bacteroidota > Bacteroidia > Bacteroidales > UBA1715 > UBA1715. The sequence goes on from CALAUG010000012.1 coordinate 11,362, forward strand.
CAAAGCATACTGCACACGTGTTGGTAGCGGTCCTTTCCCAACAGAATTATTTGACGAAACTGGTGAACTTCTTCGTCAAAATGGTGGCGAATTCGGAGCAACAACTGGCCGCGCACGCCGTTGTGGTTGGTTAGACTTAGTAGCATTGAAATATGCCATTATGTTGAACGGCGTTACTCAATTATTTATGATGAAAATTGATGTAATGAACGATTTCGACACAGTGAAAGTTTGTACAGCATACAAATACAAAGGCAAAACAATCAACTACTTGCCTAACGATTTGGAAAATGCTGAACCAATCTACACAGAATTCAAAGGATGGAAACAAGAATTGAATACGACAAACTTCAACGAATTGCCAAAAGAAATCAAGGAATACATTGAATTCATTGAAAAAGAAACAGGCGTTCCTGTAAAAATCGTTTCAGTTGGTCCAGACAGAGATAAAACAATATTCAGATAGTATGAAACCATGAATTGCGCAATCGCCCACAAAGGAATCGTCCGCACAATTTCGGATGATATGATTACCGTTGCAATAGCAGCGGAATCGGCTTGTGGAGATTGTCACGCAAAAACAATTTGTGGTTTTTCTGAAGTTTCGGAGAAATTAGTCCACGTGCAAAACAATTCCGCACGCAATGTACAAGTTGGCGACGAAGTTGCAGTAGCTATGGATTCCACATTAGGAACAAAAGCGGTATTATTGGCATACATAATACCGCTTTTTATTCTTATAGCAACGCTGTTCATTTTGTTGCAGTTTACAACAGACATACTAGCAACAACGATTGCATTGGCTTTGGTTGCCTGTCATTTTTTGATTTTACATAAAAACAAGAACAAACTTGAACGGAAATTTTCGTTCTCAATAATACAATAAGCTATGACGATACTTAACACTATCCTACTTCTTTGCATTATCGGCGTAGTCGCTGGTTTCGCATTGTATTTTGTGGCAAAAAAATTCAAGGTTGACGAAAATCCTCTCTATGGCGAAGTGGAAGCAATGTTGCCTGGTGCGAACTGCGGCGGATGCGGTTTCCCGGGGTGCAGAAAACTTGCAGAAAACATGGTTGACTCTCCTACTTTGGAAGGTTTGTATTGTTCTGTTGGAGGCGCCGAAACAATGGATAAAATCGGAACATTTTTAGGCAAAAACGTTGAGAAAAAAGACATGCAGGTTGCCGTTGTACGTTGCTCTGGTTCGTGCGACAAACGACCAAAAACGAACAATTATGAAGGAATTTCGTCGTGCGCATTTGCAGCAAGTTTTTATGCTGGCGACACCGGCTGTTCCTTTGGATGCTTTGGCCTTGGCGACTGTGAATCAGCTTGCCAATTTGGAGCCATAAAAGTTAATCCTGACACAAAGATTCCAGCAGTTACAACAAGTTTATGTACGGCCTGCGGACAATGCGCAAACGCCTGTCCACAACATTTGATTGAAATTAGAAAGACCAACAAAAAGGATTTCAAAATATACGTCGGTTGTTCCAACAAAGACAAAGGAGCTGTTGCACGCAAAGCTTGCTCTGCTGCCTGCATCGGTTGTGGAAAATGTACGAAGGTCTGCCCTAACGAAGCAATAACCGTTACAGATTTCTTGGCATACATTGATGTAAATAAATGTAAACTTTGCAGAAAATGCGTTGAAGAATGCCCAACTGGCGCAATCATCGAGACAAATTTTCCACCAAGGGTCAAAAAGGAAGAGAAATCTGAAAATTAATGATACCCACCATTCAAGGGTATTACAACAATGAAAGAAGGGCTTAAAGGTATCTTTATTATTCTCCTCTTTTTATGTATTGGAGAATGCCTGAGTTATCTTATTAACAATTTCATTCCGGGCAATGTCATTGGAATGGTTTTATTGTTCGTGTCGTTACAGACAGGATTTGTTAAAGAGCAGTCAATAGAAAAAATTGCATCGTTTTTAACAAACAACATGATGATTTTGTACCTGCCACCGAGCATTGGTCTCATTGCATCATACAAAATTCTGGGAGACAACATCATCACAATTTTACTATCAATAATCGTAAGCACGCTATTGGTTATTACAGTTGTGGGCTTACTTCAAGACAAAATCGGGAAAGACGAATGAGAGAGTTACTTACCAGCGAGCCATTTATTCTCTTCCTAACAGTATTTTGTTTTTGGATAGGATTAGTTATACACAAGAAGTTTTATAAACCGTACACAAGCCCCATTCTCATTGCAATCATCATACTGATTCCTATCCTATTGCTATTAGACATTGATTATCCGACATACGAGAAAAACACGCACGTAATTACCTTTTTATTAGGCCCGACGGTTGTTGCGCTTGGTTACACAATGCATAAGCAGATTGGAGCTATTAAAAAGAATCTCAAAAGCATTCTTACCACAATTTGTATTGGAAGTCTTGTCGGTGTGCTCAGCATAGTCGGTATCTGTAAACTATTTGGCGCACCTATTGAAATTATGACATCAATGGAACCACGTTCCGTGACCATGCCTATTGCCTTAGGAATTTCATCACGCGCAGGTGGCATTTTGTCGTTGACAGCAGTTTCGGTAGCCATCAGTGGCATTTTGGGAAGCGTTGTCGGTCCGTGGCTATTAGACAAGCTAAAAGTTAAAAGTCCCGTTGCGAGAGGCTTGGCCATGGGAGCTGCCGCACACGGAGTTGGAACCGCACGCGCAATGCAGATGGGACAAATTGAAGGAGCCGTTGCAGGAATGGCTATTGGACTTATGGGAATCGTTACCGCCGTGGTAATTCCTATATTAGAAGTGATTTAGAGTTAAGAGTCAGGAGCCAGGAACCAAGAGTCAAGAATTGAAAATTGACAATTGATAATTGACAATTGAAAATTGAGAAATTTCTGCCTTCGACAGACTCAGCATCTCTTACTTCTTAATTCTTAACTCTTAATTTTTTAGAATCAAGAGCCAAGAGACATGAATTGAGAATTGACAATTGACAATTGAGAAAATGCCGTTATTGTAACAAAGTCCCAGCGGGCTTTCAACCATTAGTATCAAACAAATTCCACTTCTGTTGTTAGTAATCGTGTTCCACCTGATTTTAATTCTGGTGTATTGATTCGTATATCGCAATCAATGACAAAAATACTGCCGTTACTTGACTTAATAATATTTTCGTCGTGCATATCACTTAAATATATTTCGGGAGTTGCGTATGTCCAATTGCGTAGATTTTTCAATTCAAAACCTAAACTAGTTACAAAACTCACGATTTCATCGTTGGATATTTGCGAACCTTGTATAAAGGACTGCTCTACAATTATTTTGAAGTCACCATCTTCATTTCTTCCAAAACCAAGAACCCGCAACTTAGTTTCTGGGAAATAGGTATTATGTAATGTTATTCTGTCGAGAGCAAGAATTGGCTGGATAAAGTAATCCAACCCAATTGATTTCACAAGTGCCCCTCCATTTGCATACACAATAGCCTCACCACCTTCTGTAAGTTTTTCACCTAATAGTTTGGAAAGTGTATTATTGATATTTTCAGTCCAACAACCTGTGGCACGAGCCCACAATTCTATATTGAGTTCTTGCTTCTTTCCAAGTTCGCACTCTTCTTTGAATGTGTATTCTTTTTGATTTGAGAAATCTGCTGGAACATCTGCTCCCGCGAGTATGGATGCAATGACATGCGTTGAACCTCCCGTTGTGCAGCCATACTGTTCGCACGATGAAAATCGTTTATATAAAAGTTTCCCGCTAATAAATTGTTCTGCATACGAATCTATTTTTTGCAAATTTTGAGACGTAAATCCTTCTTTTAGAATTGCACGTATTGACTCCCAAAATTCGTTGTTCGACATATCATTTCTTTGTGCAAATATATTGTTTTTTATAACAACATATAAGTCTTAATTCTTAACTCTTATTTTTTTAGAATCAAGAACCAAGAGACATGAATTGAGAATTGACAATTGATAATTGAGAATTGAGAATTGAGAATTGAGAAATTTCTGCCTTCGACGGACTCAGCATCTCTTACTTCTTAATTCGTAACTCTTAATTTTTTAGAGTCAAGAGCCAAGAGACATGAATTGATAATTGACAATTGAGAATTGAGAATTGAGAAATTTCTGCCTTCGACAGACTCGGCATCTCTTACTTCTTAATTCTTAACTCTTAATTTTTTAGAATCAAGAACCAAGAGCCAAGAGACATGAATTGAGAATTGACAATTGACAATTGATAATTGAGAAAATGCCGTTATTGTAACAAAGTCCCAGCGGGCTTTCATATCAGTAGAAAATGAACAAGAACAATCTTTTAGTTATCGTTCTCGCAGTAAATAAGCTCGCCGTTGATTAAACGGAAGGTTCTGCCGTGTATCTCACGAAGTTCTATCTTGGTATTCTCAAAATCCTTTGAACATGGATTGCAATTGTAAAGACCGCGTATTTCTTTGTCCTTTGGTAAGAATGGATCGTCGTCGATGCCTAAAAAGTGTTGCAAACCTTGCATACATTCTTCAAAACTAACTACATTTCCAACTAATTTTCCCGTAAAACTACTTTCCTTAATGTCGTTTTCTTTTATTGGTGTTGATTCTGCCGTCCAATAATTTTGATCTATCTTAGTATCTGTTGAAACACGGTATATAATAGTACCTTCATAAGTTGATTTTGATTCAGGATCCAAAAAGTTATCTTCTTTTCCTATTGTTGGATTATAACACAATGTAACTACTGAAGGTGGCGTTGAATTGATAGCGAGTCTACCAGAAGCTGGACCCAATATAACTTCTCCCTGAACTTCCATAGATGCTAAATTAGATGTTGATGATGCCATATTATTTATTACCGCATCTCCCTTTACAACCACAGATGATAGTTGACTTTTTAGAGACAATGTATTCGTTACAGTAATTTTTGAATCAGTACAAACATCACTTCCTATATCAAAAGGATCATTACCATCTTGCGAATCAATTGTCATATTTTTACAATTATATTGACCATTTAAAGCGAAATTATCTGATGTATAAATTACTATATCAGATGCATTTATAATTGTCTTACAACCCGTTTCAAACACATGGGTAGCACCTTTCTGGTAATAAAAAGATTCCTCACAAATTATGCTTCCTTTATTTGAGAACTTAAAAGATTTTGAATTATAAACTATATCACGATTTTTATTATTTCCCCAATTCTTGCAATGTATAACCCCACTATTCTCCAATGTTCCAGAATTGCTATAATCAGAACTATAAAACACATTATTTATGAAATCATAATCAATATAATTACCACTACAATCTTTAATATTTATAATTCCATTATTGGTTAATTTTGCACCTTTGCCAATTGTTACGTTGGTGACATCAATTTCTACATCAGCTGGTATAGAAACATTTTTTGAATCAGGTATGACAAGTTTTTTACAAGCACCATCATCTACTAAATACTTTGTATAATCATCTCCGCCGGTTGGTTCTTCTCCTCCAGATGACGGATCACCAACTTGTGCAGATATCATTCCTGTAGAAACGTTGTATACAATATAATATTCTTCAGGATTACCCTGGTCACTTTTGTATAAGAAAAGGCAGTCTGCATTAGATCCGCCCCAACTTCTATGTTCAACTATTATTGAGCCTTCAACTGAAATATTTTTCGAAATATTTGTATTGCCATCATATACAAAGAATTGAGATTCATTATTTCCATTACTTCGCGCAATCTTCGCATAAAACTCTGAAGATGAACCATTTAATGGTTTAAAATCTTGAACCACATTACAATAACTACCCACCTTTATCTTATAAGTGCAAGCTGTTTCCTCGCCTGTCGTTCCACCTCCTGTTTCAGGATCTTCACCTGTTGGTTCTTCTCCACCACTTATTGGCCCAGTATACCCTGTTGTACCTTTAGAAATTGTAGAACCATTAGATGTATTAACATTTCCACCGACCGCAGCGGAACCCGTTATATTATTATTTTGACCTGACATATTAAGATCTCCTTTAACGGCGACATTACCATCTATCTTTATATTTTCGTTATTTCTCATTGTTAATGATTGTTCAACAGAAACGTCACCTGTCACAGAGCTATTTTTTGATTCGATAATGAAATCCTTATTTACAGAAACATTTCCTATGATTTGTATATTTTCATTGTTTCTCATATATAAATCGCCGCCAACAGAAACATTTCCGGTTATTGAGCTATTCCTTGACTCAATATAAAAATTATCACCAACAGAAACATTTCCAGTTATGGACATTGATTCATTATTACTCATGCTAAAATTTTTGTCTGCTATAACATTAGCTTCGATCTTTCCATTAGTGCTTTGAAATGCAAATTCATTTGTTGCATGGACCGTACCTCCATTGATTATTTTAAGACCACTATGGTTTCTTATATATATATTTTCACTTATCAATGTATGTCCGTCCAAATCCAGAATTGTATTATCTTTATCAAAATCAATCTGCTTGCATGTAACATTAGACGGTATCTTGGTTGTTCCGCTCATTTTTATAGTTACATTATCATTTGGTCCAACCGAAGCCCAATCTGCATTAGAATAAATATCTTTTGCTAACAGATTCCCAGCAAAAGCAATCACAATCAATAGAGTTCCTAATAATTTAGTTAGTTTCATAGCCATAACCATTAAAATGTTAGTGTAATCAATACACCTAAATCAAAAACCGCGTGAAAATAATCATTTTATGAAAACAAGACGTTCTTTTAAAGAAAATTGTTACAAAAAATGGCGGAAAACGAACAAAAAAGTAATTAACAGGAAGTAAACAAGAGAGTCAGGAGTCAGGAGTCAGGAATTGAGAATTGATAATTGACAATTGACAATTGAAAATTGAGAAAATGCCGTTATTGTAACAAAAGCCCAGCGGGCTTTCATATCGGTAGAGTAACAGAAATAGACTACTCTGTTCATTTCTTTCTGCAACGAAAAAAACGAAACAAATAAGTTATTCTTAGTATTCAACTTATTTAAGTAGTTATGTTATGGTGCAAAACATACAAATTATCCCCAACTGATTGATTTACCAAAAAGTTAGTATATTTGTACAGATTAAATCTTAAAGTTATGGCAACGATTGTTTTAAATTATGATGGTCGAAACAGAATAGCAGAAGCAATGATAAACAATTTATTGCTTACAGGAATATTTAAAACAAAATCTGAAGAACCAAACCCTGCGACAAAAAAAGCAATTGAAGAAGCAAGAAAGGGAAAGGTTATTCATTGTGGAAGTTTTGATAACTATAAAAAAGAATTAGAAAAATGAGAGATATAGTTATCACCACAAAGTATAAAAAAGACTACAAAGCCGCAGTAAAGCAAGATTTACCAATTGACAAATTAGATGAAATAATAAAAAAACTACAACAGGATATATCACTTCCAATACAAAACAAAGATCATCAATTGGAGGGTCTATATAAAGATTGTAGGGAATGCCATATAAGTCCAGATTGGTTGCTGATTTATCAAAAGAATGATTGTGAAAAAAGTGAATTGCGCATCTTAACACTTATAAGATTAGGTTCTCACTCAAAATTGTTCAGAAAATAAGCACATTTCTCTTTTTTTGAGAAGTAAGAAGTAAGAGTTAAGAATTAAGAATTAAGAATTAAGAATTAAGAATTAAGAATTAAGAATTAAGA
>CALAUG010000013.1 GCA_937892155.1 uncultured Bacteroidales bacterium
AAATAAGCATTTGTTCTTGAAATATTTTTTCACCGAAATGAAAAATAGACTATCTCTGCCAGATTAAAAAATGGCCATGCAGATCTCCGAAACATCAGAGGTTGGCATCATTTTCACAAACACAGACAAGCAACAGAAAAAGAAAATTTTAAATAAGATATTATAAATCAAAGCGTTTGTTGTAAAATGACAGAAAAAAACGACATAGAAAAACCTCAAGAGAGAGCATTGTTCGAAGATGTGTGTGGGATTGTCGGATGTGTTCTCGGAAAAGGATTTGGAATCGGCTATTGTTTCGCAAATGCAGGACTTCATTTGTGAAATGGGTACCGATTTCGCTTTTTTAGGAAGACAGAAACGCATAATACTATACACAGCTACCTGACAAAAAACTTCTTGCAGAAAAACTGCAACGAGCAATTGCCATAGCAAGGAACAATTTTTCAGAACAAAAAAATAAATAACAACAGTAAAAGAAATTTTAAAATAACATATTATAAATTAACGCATTAGTATTTATCCTGGACAATGGAACAGATTCAATACATACAACTTATTAAGCAAATAAAAGAACGTGTCCGAATTGCACAGCAGAAAGCAATTTTTTCTGCCAATGATGAGATGCTACGTATGTATTGGGATATAGGAAGACTTTTACAAAGCCATTTAGAAAATGCCAAATGGGGAGACAAGGTTCTTGAGAAAATAGCTTCGGAAATAAAAAATGAATACCCTGAAATCAAAGGTTTTACCAGTCGAAATTGCAGGTATATGATGCAATTTTACCGTGAATACAATCAGGAACTTACATTTGTGAAACCGACCGTTTCACAAATAAAAGCTCCTAAAAGCGCATCTATCGGGAAACCGACCGTTTCACAATTCCAATCCGACAAATATTCACTGCCAATAATCCATATCAGCTGGGCGCACAATATTGTCCTGATGCAACGCGTAAAAAATATAGATGCACGTTACTGGTACATGATTCAAACCATAAAAAACGGTTGGAGCCGGGATTTCTTAGTGGAAGCCATAAAACTCAATTATTATGATAAGCAAGGCAAACTGACAAACAATTTTGACAACTCCCTTCCACCGGTTCAATCAAAACAAGTAAAGGATCTTCTGAAAGACCCTTACGTATTTGATATGCTGACTTTTACAGACGAGTATTCTGAACGGGATGTAGAACTTGGCTTAATAAATCATATCGAAAAATTCCTTTTAGAACTCGGCAACGGATTTGCTTTTATGGGCCGTCAATACCACATTGTTGTTTCTGATTGTGATTACTATATAGATTTGCTTTTTTATCATGTATTTACACATCGTTATGTGGTTATAGAATTAAAGATTGGAGATTTTAAACCTGAATATATTGGGAAACTGAACTTTTATTGTTCTGCTATTGACGACATCCTGTGCCAAAACGAAGACAATAAAACCATCGGATTACTGTTGTGCCAGAATAATGATAGAATAAAAGCAGAATATGCCTTGCGAGACGTTAACAAGCCTATTGGCATTTCGGAATATGAATTAGCCCAAGCACTGCCAAAAGATATAAAAAGTTCACTCCCTTCTATTGAAGATATTGAAAATGAATTAAATAACAACTAAAACTTATTATAACAAACAAGAAAACAGAAAAAGAAATTTTAAATAACATATTATAAATTAACGCATTAGCTATTATTTCGCGTTTACCGAAGCCCACCAACTTCACGGAAATAAAACACAGAAATAATAAGTGATGGTTGCCTTCAACAGACAACCTTTGACGATGTATAATCAGCTATGCTCATGCCTATTGGTGTGAGTACTTATTATCGTCAAAAGGTTTCCGTGGTGGGCAGCCTTGGTAAGCGCAATAAGGAAAGCACCTTTTTTTATTGCGTTCCGTGATTGATAGCATTGCAAAAACTATCAATCAAAAATGAAAGAAAAGAACTTATCAATTGAATTTCTGAAATTTGTCGCAGTATTTCTCGTTGCTAACAGTCACATGGGGATATTGTATGGAAAATTTCATTATTTAGCCACTGGTGGTGCCATCGGAGACGCACTCTTCTTTTTTTGCTCTGGATTCACCTTGTTTTTAGGTCGTTGCGACAGATTCGACAACTGGTACAAGCGAAGAATAAATCGAATATACCCAAGTATTTTCGCTTGGGCACTGATTGCAAGTACGTTTTTCAATACCCATCTTGACATGAAAAACATCTGGCTTCACGGAGGCGGATGGTTCGTCTCCTGCATCATGATTTATTACGTGATTCTGTATTTGTTCAGAAAATATTTCTTTGACAGGAAAATAATACCTTTTTCCATATCAACATCAGCGATATTGGTTTGGTACATTTTCTTTCTTGAAAATCCATACATATATTCCTCTGGAAATTATTTTGCATGGGCATTGTACTTCTTGTTCATGCTAATCGGTGCATATATTGGCTCCGGCAAAATCAAACTGAAGAAACACAAAGCAAAGACCAGCATTCTGCTTTGTTTCACGTCACTACTCGCATATTACGGATTTTTAGCATTATGTGATTGTATTTCAATTGTAAATCTTAGATTATTATCCGTCATCCCATTGGCTGGATTCATTACATCTCTATATTCATTTGGAGAAACCAAACTTATGGAAAAAATAATGAATGGCAAAATCGGATGTGCCATACAAGCAATTGCAAGTTTGTGTTTGGAAGCTTACATTGTTCAATTCGCATTGTTCACTGACAAAATGAACAAAATATTTCCAGCCAACATATTGATAATGTTTGCAATAATCTTAATGGTTGCATACATTACAAGATGTCTTGGCAGAATATTTACTCAAATTTTCAATAAAAATGATTTTGACTGGAAGGCAATTTTCAAACTAATATAAAACGAAGGCGGAAGAACCATTGCCGAAAACTGCCAGATGCTCTGCAAAGACTGCAACCGGAGAAAGTCGGGAAAGTGATTGTGAGAAATCAGCGATTCGTGAGATTAGTGGTGGTTCGTGGTGAAAAAAATCTGCGAAAAAATCCGCGTAATCTGCGAGACTTTTTATA
>CALAUG010000014.1 GCA_937892155.1 uncultured Bacteroidales bacterium
CAATATCCAATTCTTCGAAATGAACACCATCGAATGAACGAAGGATTGTGAAGTAGCGGTTTCCTTGCTCAGAAGCAGTTTGCCAGTGAAGTTCAACGACACCTTGCTCGTTGCAAACGGCATACAACATTGTTAATTCTATAGGTAACAGAGTGGTTTTGTCGGTAGCAGGAATACCTTCCCAGTATTGTGCCATACAATCTTCTTCACCGACAAACATCAAATTATATTCACCAGTGTTCTTAAAATCTTTCTCAGAAACAGGATCCGAATCATAATAATAGCTACCGGCGTAAAACAATTCGCCATTATTTGTTCCAACATTATCAGGTCCTGCGGATCTATTTCCACAATAATACAAAGTTCCTTTATCTTCAATATTTATTGTGAATTGCCAAGAATATGCAGGCATTAAGGCACCAATATTACCAATAAACACCGTACCTCCGTCCAACACATTAAACGATGCGCCAGAACCACCTTGTTCAACCATACCCATAACATACATTGTACCAGCAATATTAACTTCGTATCCGCCACCGCCACCTTGTAGTTGCAAAATACCATCACCGCTTTTATCTGTATCGGTTAAATACATTGCTCCGCACGATTGTTCCAGTGTAAAATTACCACCTGTTGAACTATATCTAGTTATAAATAAATTACCATCTTCCACTACTATTTCACCACCGATTTTTTGCACCATTCCAGCTGAGCCATAAACCATCTTCATATCGGATTTCTTCACCACAAATGAAGAACCACATTGAAAATCCACAAATATTTCACCGTGTCCAACATCCTCATGTTCGAAATTACATCCATTAAAATCTACGTGTTTTGCTCCCGAAGCATTTGTATTATCTATCAACCAAACAGCACCAGCAGCATTTCTAATGTGTACGATGTTTCCATCGCCTCCGCCGCCTCGTGGAACGTCAAAATTAGCATTGACCATCTGCACAGTTCCATTATTGATGAATTTGGTATGTTTGTCATTAGCGGCAGTTGAGTAACCCTGATTTGCAGGAGATGTCATTTCCCAATTGACATTTTCTGAATACAGCATACCATCATTGATAATATTACTATTCGTTAAACGAATATCTGCATTTCGTAAATCCAAACGTCCTTTATTACTAATAGTTGTTCTATTAGAAATTGAAGCATCACTCATAGAAAAGCCATAGTCAACCTTCATTTCTCCCGTGTTGCCAATCTCAATAGTTCCCTCTTCGTGTGTCGCTGTTATGAACTCAGCCGAAGAATTTATCTTTAAGGATTCTCCCTTGGGAATATTTATAGTTACTTTTGAATTAGCACCCATAATAGCCAATGGACTACTTATTGTGGTACCACATTTTATAATCCATTCTGCATCAGGTTCATCGAAACTTGTAGCGACAGTACCACCACCATTTTCTTGAGTGTACCAAGCATTAATATCAGAAATATCGGTTGTCCCACTACAATTAAAATAGTACTTATGACTTTGTATGGTACGAGTTACCAATGAATAATAGCCCGCACCTTTTTTCTGGGTGTACATAATCGTATTACCCGATGTTGAGCCATATATATTTGCAAAATCATCGCCTGTAGTAGCTGTTCCGTACGCAATGGCATTTGCATTGTTCAAGCCTTGAGATGTTGATACGGCAACACGACCATCAACATAATTATCGTCGGCAGTTAGATGCCAAGAATACATTGTTGACACTGTTCCGCCGCCATCAGCTTCGGAAAAAGTTCCCGACATACCATCGGAAAGTCCTACCGTTACCTCCGACACGCCTGTAGTTGTTATTTGAGAGGTGATAAACGGTTTATATCCATCCTTATCGCCAATTGGGAAATAATACATTTGACCGTCAGATGATGCATTTGCAGGAAATTGTCTCGTCAAATCACCATAAATAAACGCAGCATCCTGTGTTGAAGTATAATATCCCTGTCCAACGGCATCGGCACCAGTATTGGAAACCTCCAATACATTACCATTTGTATTTAATACACCTTTTGTCAAAATTAGTCTATTTGCAACATCAACGTCACCTTGCAATGTTACATAATAGGCGTCGTTAAAGGAATTGGACGTATTATGTTCAAGGGCAGAACTGTTTATCGTTAAATTATTGAAATTAAATGCTGGTATTGTTTGAGTTACAGAACCATCGCCATTGAATTCCACAGTACTTCCTGTTACCGTATAGTGTGTACTTTCATCGCCACCAGCCGTAAATGTACCAGCAATTCCTATGACATTTTTATCCTGTAATGTTCTGTCTCCACTCCCCAAATTAAGGTTATAGTACGACATTGCAGCAACTGTAGTTTCATTGGTAGAATTATAATTAACCGTGGATGTACCACAATCGAATTTTTTGCCTTCAAACACCAACGCATCCGAACCGCTTCCATTAATATTTATTGTGTTAGCTCCCGCCTTACACGTAACTCCCTGACCGATTAAGAACGATGATTCCACATCAATATTTCCCGTTAAAGTTTTTTCGGTAGCGCCCTGCAATTCCAGATTATGATATGGCATCGATGCCACATCTTGATTCACACTGCCTATGTATGATATTGTAGAACCATTAGGATTTATCTTATCAAAATCTGTGTCTCTATCATATTTAAAGACTTGAATAATTTTGATATCAGCATTTTCTTCAAAAGCAACTTCATCAGCATCAATATATAACTGACCATATTGACCAGAACGGATGTTTTTAGCACCATCGCCAGTATATGTGACACTTGAACTTGGTTTTATACATGTATGGTAAAAAGTATTTGCGTCACCGCCTTGATTGGTTAAACGGTCTGGATCGAGTGTCCCCAATTCAAAATTACCATTATCGGTTGCAATTGTGAGAGTGGAACCAGTTTTAACATCCAATTTTATTCCATCGTAGGTATTCAATGTACCTTCAATGATAAATTCTTTTGCCTGACTACGATAATCGTGTTCTGCTATTTTGGTATATGCTTCAAGTTGGTTTTTCCCATTAACCCCTGAAGAACTATATTCATAATAACTATTCGGGTTATTATATCCTGCATTAGGAGAACCCTTAGACCACGTTCCTCCAACCGATGACAAATTAGAAGACCAGTTTCCATTGCCAACACTTATAGTAGAACCTTCGCCACTTACTGTCCATGTCTGTCCATCTTTCAGTTTTACACCATCGGTATTAACGATGTATTTACATCCTTCACCATCAAAAACATTCGTTGAGGGATCTGCATGAGGACAAGAACACGTTAGATACAAATACTGGTGGTTACTTGGATTACCATTGAAACAACGAATATCGCCTTCGTGCATTTCTATACGAGTTTCACTATTATCTGCAATGGGGTAATTAGTATACTGAACATTATTATCGTAAATAAAGACACTCTCTCCGTTTGCTTTATTGACACAACTATACCAATTTTTTCTATCTGTTACATCCGAATTATCTCCTGTTGGTCCATAATAATAATACGTATTTGCCATCTTCTTGATAGTAACAGCCTTAGCCATTCTTATAACACACTTGGTTGCATTTTCCATTATATATGCACCTATTGTCGCCGTATAATCATTTGAAGCACAATCGAATGAGAATGTGTGTATGTTATCTGATGTCAATCCATCGCTTTCAGATCCAATTAACCACCAAAAGCGTTTATAATCTGAGGTAACGTCTGCGCCATTTAAAGTTACCTTCATAACTGCGCCAACCTCTTCTGTACAGAATACCTCTGAAGGAATTGGCGCTGCTGTTTCATCGAATGATAACACAGGCATATTCTTTACAAAGAACACATTTGCTGATTTTGATTTGTGTAACAACGTACCACCAGTAGAAACCTCGCAATAGTAATCTCCATCTACGGTCGGTTTAAATGTCTTACTTGTAGCTCCACTCACTGCAACTCCATTATTATACCATTGATATGTTAAAGGTAGGTTTGTAGCATCTTCACCTGTTACTTCAACCATCAACGATGGAGCATCACTTGAACAGTTTGTTTGATCATTAATATAATCTGTGATATTCAAATTTTTCACATGAATATTTACATTACATTCTTTTGTTAACCCTTCCGTTGTTGCGGTCAACTTCAACGTGTAGTCTCCAACTCCTGTAAAGAAATCGTTTTGAGCAATCGTTACTGGAACATTTGGAGTATTCTTTGTAACTGAACTTGGTGTTAGAGTAAAATAAGACGCAGCAGATCCAGACAAGGTTAATGTTACATCATCATTAACAAAATTACTTGTAACAACATTTTGAATATTTAATTTTTGATATTTAGTATATGCATAATAATCTGTTTCACCAGAACACTGCAACATTAAAGTTGGTTCTTCTGTTATTGTGATTATCAAATCCTTGGTAATGGTTGTAGTTCCATCGGTTATTGTTACAGTAATAGGGAATTTCCCCGTTTCAGTTGCTGCACTTGTCATTGTAATGACACCAGTAGTTTCATTTATTGAGAAATAGCCATTAGTATTACCATCAGTGATTGAATAGCTTAATTCACCAACACAAGTTGCGTCTAAAACTGGTGCATCTGCTACCACTTGTTGAGTACCAGCGACACGCATATAGGTACGATATTCCGTTATCTCAATTGAAGGCTCATGAACTTCAGCGGTTGTATAACTGTAAGCTGTTTGACAACCATCGTATGCCAAATAACGAATATCTATAGTGCCTTCTGTATTAAATATAGTACTACTTTCCAATGGTTCATAATCGGAATCTTCACTATATTTATATTGCCATCCTTCTTGTTCATCGCCAATTTTTGAGAAAACAACTGTCGGATTATTTAAGACGAACGACTCACCAACACAAATATTTGACACACTGATTGGATTAACAATTGGAGCATCGAACATAGTAATTTGTACTGCGTTACTCTTGCCCTTACCTTGTTCATTTACTGCATAATATCGAATATAATAATTTTTATATTTTGAAGGGATATTATTCAAAGTAGTTAAAGAAACCCATTCACTACCGACTGCATCTGGTGAAGATGCAACCTCCCAACCTTGGGCAGAAACAGTTGATGTCGTTGTATAATGTGGCACTTCTAAATCTGTAATATTTCCCGAGACACAAATCGTTTCAATTTCATTTATTGGATCTATAATAGGTCCACACGAAACCTCATATAAAATCTCTGCTTTGGAACCATTTTTATCATATACTACGGCTTTAATAATACTACCCGAAGGTATTTCTGACGATGAATTATACAAATCCGTAAGAGAAGTAGAAGTATTTGTTTCTAATAAAGAAATATCAGAATCAGCAACCCCCTTTATATACCATTCATATTTTGCAATATCAGCAGAACCCTTAATAACTGAAGCTGTTATAGAAGGAGACGAAGAACAAATGTCACTTGCATCAGTTATTTCTATTTTTGGTGGACATGTTGATTCTATTTGGATATCATCGAAATAAGCAGATGTTTTTCCACCATTTCTTCCTGTAATATGTAATTTTACACCTATACCAGCTTTCAAATCCGCACCACTTACAACAATAGAATAATTGCCTTTGGTATTTTGTTGCAAGAATCCCAATTCCGTACTACCCACAGATACAGCCATACCATTTTTATCGTACACACCATATTTTGCCTTTGCAGCTCCTCTATCTGTTTCAGGTTTACTTTGGTCTCCATCCAAGTCTTGCCAATCGGCAGAGTTATTTCCAACAGAAAAAGAAACTACATATTTTCTATCATCAGACACATTGTCACTATTCTGTATTGTAAATACTGTACAATCAGCTGATTTTGAGAACGTATGAAAGACCTTTCCATCAGTTGATTGGAAATTGCCGATATTGGTTCCAACTTTAGTAGCTGATACACGATAAAAATCATTATAGTTGTTGGTTATATTATTATCATTTGAAGAGGTAAAATCATTAGAAGAAGATGGGTGTATCCAACTCGGCAATCCACTTTCCATATTTCCACCACTAACAACTGCGGCTGGAACGCAATCTAAAAGAGTTCCCGATACATTTACAGTTGCTGTTAACGGAGTACCGCCACCCACTGGCGTTGCCGTAACTCCTATAGTTCCATTATAAATTCCCGAAGTACCTGTATTATTAGTAAATGAGACATTCCCATCCGCATCCACTGAAAAATTACTATTTGATGCTGTATATGAATATATATACGTTTTACAAGTTCCCTCTACAGATGGAATAATTTGTTGTGCAGACGCGATAGGATTATCAAGAAGATTTTCAAAACTCAAACTTGATTGATTAAGGGAAAGCGTTGGATTTTCTGATTTTATATTGATAGTCGATGATTCTTTATATACATCAGCACTAACATATACTTTTACCTTCCAAGAGCCACTACCAGATACTGGATACGTTGGTGATGTAGTTGTTTCAACGAGTGTACCATCTTTATACCATTCGTATTTTGGATAGCCACTTGGAGAACAAGCAGCATCATCTTCAACCGATAAGGTTGTATTGCCTATACAAAATACAGTATTATCTGCTGACAAAGCTGCTGTTGTGATTGTAGGACCAGTTATTGTTATAGCATCTGAAATTGCAGATGTACTTTCATCTCCTTGTGTAACATACACTCTCACCTTATATGAACCAATAGCAGAAGGACTATACGATGAACTTGTTGCTCCTGAAATTGCGTTATTACCTTCATACCACTGATAATAAACAGGAGGTGTAACTTGTTGCTCTGTATAACTAGAACTTAATACTGGATTTTTTGACAAACATGTCTCATCTGACAAAATAGAAGCAGTGAGAATTCGAGAGCCACAACCCGTAGGTTCAGAGGATTGAGATACTAATGTCTTATTTTTTTTGTCAATTACAATGTAAAGTTCTGTTCCATTGTTGAGATAACCAGGAATCCAACCTATCCATCCATTATTGAACGTCAAACTTGAACTTAACATTTCAGACCCCAACTCAACATCTCCTAGTTTTACCCGGAAACCAATATTATCGGTGTTGGTTGCCGTCAATTTAAACCAAATCTTATCCGCACCACAATTCTGCATAGAACCTAAATTACAACTTTGTGTTGCCCATGCCGTTATAGATTGAGTCCAATCAATGGCACAGTCTGGGATAGTAGATAAAAAAGAAACTTTTTTCGTCGTAGGATTCAAAGAAAAATAATACGAACCCTTATCGTGATTATTTAATACATAAGCCACAATATGTTCCGAGCCTGTCCAATAATTACTGTTTACTTGAAAATCACTACCTTGTACGCTCCACTGTTCACTCACCCTTACTCCATTTTTTTTCAAATAAAAAGCCTGCCCCCATGTCGTGCCAACAACTTCATAAAACTCTTCCCCACCAACAGAACAACTTGGTAAATAGGTTATTCTACTTACATTACTCAAGGGAACCAATTCATACGTCTGTCCCACACTCACTCCCGCAAAGCACAACACACCCACCATAGTGGAAACCACATATTTACAAAACGCTGAAAAACGATAATTTTTCATAATCACACACAAATAATCTACAGGGACACAACCTGTAGAAGGTTAATAGACACAATTTTCCTTGGGAATACACACACAAACCCAAGTGTGTAAATGTAGAAAATCCTGATAAAAAAAGCAATAGAAAAAGTGAGTTATTTTTTCAATTCGTGAGTTAGAATTGTCGGTAATCTTGATTCTAATTTATGTGACAATTCTTAGGAATTATTTTTCGCATTAAGTAATGACAAAAACAGGATGAAGCGAGGCTTCATCCTGTTTCATTTTGCTATTCTTTTTTATCTCTTATTGTCTTTCTCGCAACGGATAAAATGCTGTTCGAAAATGCGGTAAATCTCCGGTCCGTATTGAAATTTATACAGCGTTTCGTCATCGCACGGATTGTAGTTGTATAAGTGTTTTATTTCCTTCTGCTTTGGTAAGAATGGATCGTCGTCGATACCTAAAAAGCTAGGATCTGCTTTTTCATCTATACAATCTTTATACGATTTATATGCCGGGATAACATCTTTTGCAATCGGTTCTCCATATTTTCCTTTTATCGTCCAGTATTCGCTTGTTCCCTTTTTATTAAAATCTTCCTCTGTTATTGGATTTATGTCATCTTTCCATCCTGTGGATTCATCTGATAAATACATTATGGTTCCATATATGTATCCAATATTGTCTGAAGCACCAATTGTTGGGTTTGTACAAAGATTCAACAAACTGCTTTCACTTATGACAATATTAAGATTTGAATTTTCTAAATGTCCAATTGTTATCACAGCATCTTCGTATGATGTTATGTTTGGAATATTTACGTCAAAATATTCAGTGTTTACATGACCATGAATGCTTATCTCCATTGAGCCTCCACTAACACCAATGTCAGTAGAATAAGTCTTTATTTCAGTGCATTTGTTTATTTCAAAGTTTTGACCTTGTGCCGGGGCAATCTTAAATGTGTTGTAAATTAAAAATGTTCCTTTCAATGAAGTTGTTATTGTATTGTAATTCATTTCTAAGTCATTTGCTATAAATGTGCCGCCACAATCAAAATAAACAGCATCACTTCCACCCAGTTTTTTGCTAGATGTACCATAATAGATTTTATCAGCCTTTATAGTTCCTTTGTTTACAAATTTTCCACTGAAGTGATCACTTGCCGAGGTTGTCAATGTGAATTCTGTACATTCTATTGTGCCTTCATTTATATATTCGCAATTATCATCAGAATGCAATTGTATATTAAGTTTTCCGTTCTCGTCTGTTGTAATTGGATAATCGCTTTCTGTCCCACCGCAAATCTTTTTCAAGATGAATGTCTTTGGATATTCTGCAACAAGTCCGTTTAATGTTTCCTCTTTACTTTCAGTCCCTATGTCAAACTTTACCTTTGTTTCATAAGTTCCAATCTCAAGCCCATCTTTTAACGAAACAGTAACTTTATTATCGTTTATGCTATAGGTAAAATTATCATTCGATAATGTCACTTCTAAATCATCGCTATTACATTCATTTTCTTTTGTTATTGTATATGTCACAGATGAAGAACTTCCACCAAGTGATTCCATTACAGAATTTCCTGAAGCCAAAACAGTAAATTCTGGCGTGTTTGGTTTTACGGTCAACGTGATTTCATTTGAATATTCAGTTCCTACTTCATTTGTGGCTTTCAGTCTAATTTTTGCGCCATTATAAGTAGAATAACTAAGATTAGAATTACTAAATGTCTTCCAAGTGCCACCATCAGTTGATACTTGCCATTCTTTTTTATTGGTTGGCTTGCTTTCATCATAGTATTGCAATGTAGGTGTAGGCAGTACAATTGAACCGCCAGAACAAATTGCAGTTGGATTGCTCAATGTTGGAATTTTTGGAGTACAACCATTTGAGACATTCATTGTAGCCGATGTGGTTCCACAAGTATTTTTTGCTTCAACATACAATATATCGCCGGCTTGTAATGTCGGACTACTACTGTTACTGATTGTTGTCCCATTCAGTTTCCAAGTAGTGGTTGTTGTTGCTCCATTATCGGTAACTATATGCTTTGATAAATCATATCCTCCATCTGCAGCACAATATGAAATATCACCGATTGGAGAAATGGAAGGCTTTCCCATAACTTTTATTTTATTAGAAAGTACAGGGTCGGCACCATTTGCATCTTTTGCAACATAATAAAATTCTTCCCCAATATTAAGCGTAGAAGAAGATGGTGTAAAAGAATTTGTTCCATCTTTTGACCAAAATGCCTGTGATTTTGCTTGACCCCATGTTACAATAGGCTCGGATAATGAAGCAATTGATTCTATACAAACATCATTTATTTCTGGAATGACTGGCTTTTTAGGACCACATTCAGGTTCAGCAGTTTGTGTATAAATTTTATTTGTTGTTTTATTTAAAATTAAATAACGTATTCCTTCAGTAGCATCATTTATAACGTAATTTGCATCTCCACTATAACAATTTAGTGTAAGATTACCACCACTAACATCGCAATGAATAGGATTTCCATTATAATATAATTGAAATTTTGCTTGATCACTCCAAGTTCCAGTTATATTCATTGAAATAAATAATAAATCACTTGTACATTCATTAAAATTGTAAAATGAATTTTCACTGACACCTCCCCATTTATTAGCACCAGTACATTTTATTTGCCATGCACTATTATTATCAGGTTCTTCTCCGCCAGGAGTTTCTCCGCCGGGCTCTTCTCCGCCAGGAGCACTTCCTCCATTTGGGTCGTTTTGAGATTGACTTCCTGAAATATTAGAATTATTCGAAGTATTAATAGAACCACCTGCTGTAGCAGAGCCAGAAATTGAACTACTATAACCTGACATATTTATATCGCCCTTAACACTCACATCTCCTTGAATATAAGAATTTTGTGATGTCATTGTAAAATCGCCGCCACAAACAACATTACCACCAACACCGGCAGAATACCCAGATATTGTAATATCTTTACCAATATTTATTGAACCTGTGATTTTTGTATTTTGATTGCTCATCGACAAACTTCCTGCGCATTCAACATTTGCATTTATTTTAGCTTCATATCCATTAATTGTAATATTTCCGCCAACTTTAACAAGTGTCCCCGAAATAGAAGAATTTTGACTAAGAAGTTCTAGATCCCCACTAACATCTAAATTTGCATTTGTAATCTTAGCTCCATAACCATTTATAGATAATTTACCTAAAACTGTTATTTTATGATTCGCGCAATTTAAAGTATTTCCTTGATTATTAAGATATAATGATTTGCACGTTATATCACTTGGAATTGTTGTATTACATTTAACATAAACTTCATCCGTAGCAGTAACAGATGCCCAGTCTGCGTCGGAATTAATATCTTTTGCAAACAGATTACCTCCAAAAGCAACCACAAACAGCAAAGCACCAACAAATTTTGTTAACAGTTCTAACTTACCAACAAACACAAAACGGTTTGAGATGGAATTTCCCCATCCTACAAACGATGAAAAACGTGAATTTTTCATAATCACACACATATAATCTACAGGGACACGACCTGTAGAGGGTTAATAGACACACTTTTACACTTAGATATACACACACAAATCTAAGTGCGCAAAAATACATATATTCAATTTAAAAAAGCAAACAAAAAGTGTGATTTTTACACTCTATTTTCGCACAGCCACGGCTGGCGCGAGCAATGGGCATTGGAGAGTTTTACACCCTATATCCAATTACGAGAATATCGTCAATTTGTTCGGTATTTCCCGATTCAATCCAATCAACCAATTCGTGATCAAGCATATCGCGTTGCTCGTTCATTGGAGATTCATATATATTAACGAAGACTTGTTTTAATCTTTTAATCATAAACTTCTTGCCTTTGGGACCACCAAACTGATCTTGGAAACCATCGGAGAAAGTATACATTGTGTCTCCAGGTTTTACGTCAAGACAAACTTCTTCAAACGGAACCATTTCTGGATAAATAGCGATTGGCTGCTTACTACCTGCAACCTGAATGATGTGGTACGTTTCGCCATTCGTTTCAGAAACAAATTCCTGCAATTTAATTCGTTCTGATTCCTCCACTTCTCCTTCAACAAAATCCTTACGTACAAGCACCAATGGATTATTTGCACCAGCAAAACGTATTTGATTTGTTTTTTCATTATACATCCACATAGCCAAGTCCATACCATCTTTTTGCTCTCCAGCTGCACCCGTCTGTTTCAATGCCTTAATGATATTTTCACGAAGTTTATCAAGAATTTCACCAGCATGGATATCTTCAATTGTCGGATCGTTAATAATTTCGTTGAGAAATGCAGTACCCAACATACTCATGAAAGCTCCCGGAACTCCGTGACCGGTACAATCGGCTGCAACGGCAATTTTCCAATCATTTTTACGACCAATCCAAAAATAATCACCACTAACGATATCACGAGGTTTGAACAGAATAAATCTATGCTCATGAAATAAATCTTCAACCAATTCCGGTTTCGGTAAAATTGCAGACTGTATTCGGCTTGCATAATGGATGCTATCCAAAATATTCTGCTGTTGTACTTCTATTTGTTCCTTTTGGGCTGTTACCTCGTCTTTTTGTCTTTCTATTTCTTGCTTTTGATTATTGATTTCTTCATTCTTTGTTTCAAGTTCCTTATTCTGTTGCTGGATTTTTTTGTTCAACTTACGTGACTTGATAAACAAATAAACAACGAAAATCAAAAAGATAGCGATTATTACCGAAGCACCTACCATTATAAAGAAACGTTTCTGCAACGCATCCTGCTCACGTTTCATAAGTTCCTGACGTTCCTTTGCAGCAGCGATTTCCTGGTCTTTCAACTCAGAACCATAGCGGGCAGACAACTGATTCATCTGACGTTCAACATCATAACGCCGCAATGTGTCATGCAAATCTACATACTGCTGGTAATACCGCAGGGCACCTTTGTAGTCTTTCAAAGAATCCAAAGTACGTGACATATCCCTATACCACATAAATTCTTTTTCCTTGAAATTTCCTTCGATAATTCTCGGATATTGCTTTAAGAAATATTCCTTAGAACGTTCAAAATCCCCTTTCTTTTGGTATAACAGCGCATATCCATTTTCGATAGCAATAATGTCGCTGACATAATTTTTATCGAGTGCAATCTTATATGACGAGTCAAAATACTTCAGGGCTTGCGGAAAGTTGTCAATCATCATATAAGTAATACCCAAATTGCATCGTGACCTTACTATGTTTAATGAATCTTTTAACTCACCATAGATTTTTTCAGCAGATTCATAATAATAGAACGCAGAATCCATGTGTTGGTATTTAGTCACCGCATTTTTTCTATTGAAACCGGTATAGATTGCAGCCATATTCTGCATAACATTGGCAACTTCTCCTTTATTTCCCAATGTATTCTGTAGTTCCATGGACTTTCTATTGTACTCTAGAGCCAAATCAAAATTTTCCAAAGTATAATAAATGCCAGCCATATTTGTCCAGCAAGATGCAACACCTGATTGAAAATCACATTCAGCGAAGCATTTACTTGCTTCCAAATAATGATGCAAGGCTTCCTCGGTTCTACCCAAATTTTGGTAAATATTACCAGCCTGAAGATAACCGATACCTGTACCTCTGACGTATTGAGCTTTCTTTCCTGCTTCAATTGCCTCTTTGGCATACTGAATACCATCAATGTTGTTTCCCAACGACCAACACGTACTCGCCAACTGCCCCATTGCCTTATTCAGTCCTTTCCAATATTCAGCCTCACGGGCAACATCTGCAGATTTTTTAAAATAAAACATTACAGAATCTGTAACATTCATCATGAGATACAACTTCGCGAGCTCATAGTACACATCAGCAGACTTATCCTTTAAATGATATAAGTTGGCCGCCTTCTGCGCTTCTGAATAATAATGGAAAATAGAATCAAGATTGCCTGTTGCGTAAAAACTTTGTGCCGTGGCTATATCATTGTCAACAATTGCAATTTTAGTGGAATCAACACCTTGTCCGAAACTATAGGTCACGGAGAGAAGTATTGCAATCAGTATAAAAACTCGTTGTTTCATTTTGACAAAAATATACAAAAAGGCAAAAGAGATTTACATACAATATAAAATGTTATTAACAAGATTGATGAGTTTCCGTATGTCCTATATTATACTTTAACCCTACAACCTTATACTTATTTGTCGCATTATCCAATATTGTTCTATATAAACCCTTCTCCAGCAGAATAGAAATGTATTTCAAATAGATAATTCTGAAAAATAACGTCAATTTCAGACAGCATTTCTAAATAATTTCTACCTTTGACCACGTTAAAATAAAGTTTAATCCATTTAATATTTAAAGATAATGTCAAAAATGACTTCTCAGGATTACATGGACAGAGAGCTTAAGTATGGAGCACACAACTACCATCCACTCCCTGTAGTACTAGAAAGAGGCGAAGGTGTATTCGTTTGGGACGTAGATGGTAAGCGCTACTACGACTATTTGTCTGCTTACTCTGCTGTAAACCAAGGTCACTGCCACCCAAAAATCGTAAAAGCAATGACTGACCAAGCTGGTAAAATGGCTTTAACTTCACGTGCTTTCTTTAATGACGTACTTGGTGAATATGAAGAATTCGCAACAAAATTTTTTGGTTACGACAAACTTCTTCCTATGAACACTGGTGCCGAAGGCGACGAAACAGCATTGAAACTTGCTCGTCGTTGGGGTGTTGTGAAAAAAGGTATTCCTAATGATGAAGTAAAAATTATCTGCTGCGAAGGCAACTTCCACGGCCGTACAATTTCTATCATTTCAATGTCAATCGACCCAGATTCGTATGCAAACTACGGACCTCTAACTCCAGGTTTCATAAAAGTTCCTTACGATGATGTTGACGCATTGGCTAAAGTGTTGGAAGAGCAAGGCGACAAAGTAGCTGGTTTCTTAGTAGAACCGATTCAAGGTGAAGCTGGTGTATATGTTCCACACGATGGATATTTGAAAAAATGCTACGATTTGTGTAAAAAGCACAACGTACTTTTCATAGCCGACGAAGTTCAAACAGGTTTGGCTCGTACGGGTAAAATGCTTTGCTGCGATCACGAAGGTGTTCGTCCTGATATTCTTATCTTAGGTAAAGCTATTAGTGGTGGTATGATGCCTGTATCTGCAGTACTTGCCGATGACGACATTATGCTAACTATCAAACCAGGAGAACACGGATCGACATACGGAGGAAACCCAATCGCTGGTAAAGTAGCAATCGCAGCATTGTCTGTTTTGAGAGACGAAAAACTTGCTGAAAATGCAGAAAGACTTGGAAAGATTTTCCGCGACGAAATGAATTCATTCCAACACCCAATGAAAAAATTGGTACGTGGTAAAGGTCTTTTGAATGCAATTATTATTGAGCCAAAGAACGGCAAATCGGCATGGGATTTCTGCTTGAAACTCCGCGACAACGGATTGTTGGCAAAACCAACACACGAACACATCATTCGTTTTGCTCCACCGCTAGTAATTACGGAAGAACAAATCCGCGAAAGCATCGAAATTATCAAGAAAACATTCAAACAATTTGAATAACAAAAAAGGAGGGCTGACAAAGCCCTTCTTTTTTCTAAAAATTCTTGTTCATATATTTTTTTGTTTGAGAAAAATTATGTTATTTTGCAACCCGATTTGGAAGGAAGTATAGTACAAAATAGCAAATAGTAAATACAATGTATAGAATTTGTCAGATTACAGGAAAGAGAGCAATGAGCGGTAACAACGTTTCCCACTCAAATGCAAAAACGAAAAGAGTTTTCGACGTAAACTTGCTCGAAAAGAAATTCTATTTAGCAGAGGAAGACAGATGGATTACCCTTCGTGTTTCAGCAAATGGATTGAGAACAATCAATAAAAAAGGCCTTAGTCAAGCACTTAAAGATGCTAAAGCAAAAGGATATATTCAAAACTATTAATATTCACGGCAATGGCAAAGAAAGGTAATAGAGTTCAAGTTATTCTTGAATGTACAGAGCAAAAAGAAAGCGGTGTACCAGGAATGTCTCGTTATATCACGACGAAAAACCGTAAAAACACTCCAGATAGATTGGAAATGAAAAAGTACAATCCATATTTGAGAAAAGTAACCGTTCACAGAGAAATTAAATAATAAGAAGATATGGCAAAGAAAGTTGTTGCAACCCTTCAAAAAGGTGCTGGTAAAGAGTTTACAAAAGTTATCAAATCTGTAAAGTCAAAAGAAACAGGTGCTTATGTCTTCACTGAAGAAATAGTTCCTAATGCTGAAGTTCAAGCATATTTGAACAAGAAGTAATCTCAAGATTGAGAAATATATATTTAAAAGCCTTATCAAATTGATAAGGCTTTTTTTTACCATTACATCCGACTCGAAACGCGCACCAAATACCACTTTTGCAATCAACAATTCATTTTCACATAAAGAACCAACGGCCCGTTTTGCCGACGAAGTTGTCAAACAATATTTCTTAGCTTCAGATTCTTGATTCTTTTTATGATTTTGATTTATGGTATTATTTATTTTTTGTACATTGCAATAAATTAGTTTTCAATGGGTTTATTCGATTTTTTTAAGAGTGGCAAGAAAGAAGCCTTAGACAAAGGGTTAGAAAAAACTAAAGAATCTGTGCTCAAGAGAATAGCACGTTCCATAGCCGGTAAGTCTAAAGTTGATGACGAAGTTTTAGACAATCTAGAAGAGATTCTTATAACTTCCGATGTCGGTGTTGACACCACTCTCCGAATCATTGAACGAATTGAGAACAGAGTCGCCAAAGATAAATTTATTGGCACCGATGAACTACAGAAAATACTCCGTGAAGAAATTATGAGTTTGCTTGCCGAAAATGACAACGATATATCCGAAAATTTTCTTGACGTACAAACAAAGCCTTACGTTATTATGGTTGTTGGAGTAAATGGTGTAGGAAAAACAACAACAATTGGTAAACTAGCAGCAAAATTTAAGGCTGCAGGCAAAAGAGTGTATTTAGGAGCAGCCGATACATTCCGTGCTGCAGCAATAGAGCAACTGGAAGTTTGGGCACAACGAGTAGACGTCCCACTCGTAAAACAACAAATGGGTTCCGATCCTGCTTCAGTTGCATACGATACTCTTAATTCGGCCATAGCAAACAATGCAGATGTTGTCATCATAGATACAGCTGGACGATTGCATAATAAAGTTAATTTGATGAACGAATTAACTAAAATTAAACGCGTTATGCAAAAACTAATACCTGAAGCACCACACGAGATACTTCTAGTATTAGATGCCTCTACTGGTCAAAACGCATTTGAACAGGCAAAACAATTTACAAAAGCAACAGAAGTAAATGCTCTTGCTCTTACGAAATTAGACGGCACTGCGAAAGGTGGAGTTGTTATTGGAATTTCCGACCAATTTAAAATCCCTGTTAAATATATAGGTGTTGGCGAAGGAATTGACGACTTACAGTTCTTCAATAAAAAAGATTTTATTGATTCGCTTTTTGATTAAGGCAACCAAATTACGCCACCGCAAACATCCTTGCATGCACCCGTAACCGAGGATAGGCAATTCGGCAATCCTTGTACACGTAGATAACCAAGGTAAGCAAAAATTAATGCTTCCTTAAAATCAATCAATTGCTTTTCTGGTATTATCAGTTGAGAATCAGCGTAATACGAAATACGTTCCATTAAAAAGATATTTTTTACTCCTCCGCCAGTACAAAGCGTAGTTGTATGTTTCCCTTTCAATGTATTCCCTATTTGCATTGCACAATGTTCATAATACGTGCGCATAGCGTCCTCTGTAGAAAGTTGGTAAGAGTTGAACATCGTATTGATATATTTCTCAACCCATTCCCTACCTAACGACTTTGGAGCAAGCTGTGAATAATATTCTAATGAATTTAATGCAGACAATAAATCAGCATTAATACTACCCGACTTTCCAATTATTCCATCCTGATCAAACTCATAACCTTTTTGCTGGGCAAAAGCATTAAGAACAATATTGGACGGACAAATATCCCAAGCAACACGTTTTCCTTCGACATTTGTTGAAACATTCGCAAAACCACCAATATTGAGACAATAATCATATTGTTTGAAAAGCAATTCATCACCAATAGGAACTAATGGCGCACCTTGACCTCCGTATGCAACATCGAGAGCACGGAAATCACAAATTGTGGCTATGCCACTTTCCGCTGCAATATGAGCGCCAGAGCCTATTTGTAACGTTACACCTGTTTGCGGCGTATGAAAAACCGTCTGCCCGTGACTTGCAACATAGGCGACACTCAACTTATTGCGCTGCACAAAATCCTTAACCCGTTTGCCACAAAAAATGCCGAAATCCACACTCAACTGAGCCAAATCAACAGCAGACAACAAATGAGAATGTAACAACTTATCGCGCAAATAAGGAGGATACACTTCTGCTGCAGTTGCTACTATTTTATACCCATCTTGATTAAACGATACTGCACAAATATCCAAGCCGTCTACCGACGTCCCCGACATTAAACCAATGTATATCTGTGATTCCATACCCTACAAAGGTAAAGATTTATTTGTGCAAAAAACAACAATCATAAAAATGAGTAACACATACTTTACAAAAACAAATTTGTTGGTACATTTATAAAAATTTTGGGTATGGAAAACGAATACAAGAATCTACAAATATCAAAAGCTTCGGCGGGTGCAGGAAAGACGTACACTCTGACATATATCTACATAAAACTTTTATTTCAAAAAATTCTGAACAGAACTAGTCCCAAAGATATCGCAAGCAAAGAGATTCTTGCCGTTACCTTTACAAACAATGCAAGCAATGAGATGAAAGGCAGAATTCTCAGCGCCTTATACAAACTTTCAGTCGGTAACCATACTCAATACGAAAAGTTGCTTTTAGAAGACTTAAAAGACAAAAAAATTGACAGCAATAAAGTTAGAGAATACGCAAAGATACTTTGTAAAGAAATACTGCACAACTATTCGTTTTTCTATATCGAAACCATTGATTCATTTACCCAACGCGTATTGAAAAATTTTGCAAAAGATTTAGGACTTCAGCCAAAATTCAATCTTGAACTCAACACCGACACAATAATCGACAACATCATTAAAAATCTATTAATCAATTCGCTTGACAACGAAGAACTACATAAAACTATAGTTGAATTTGCAACAGAAGATTTGGAAGAGGGGAAAACAACAAATTTAAAAAACGTCATTCGTGAAGAAAGTAAAAAATTTTTCACAGAGCTCTATCAAAACCATTATGGGAATGCATCAACGAAAGAAAAAAATGATGAAAGAATAGAAACATTAAAATTCTTTTTCAAAGAACAAGACGCATCACTCAAATCGACAAAAAAGAAAATTGATGATATTGTTGAGCAAATGAAAGCCAGTCTTGTCAAGCACGATTTTAGTGAAAACGATTTCAAAAAGACACTACAATACGACATATTCGGCACGAAAAAATTTAATGCAAACAAGATTCAAGACGCATTAGATTATACTACTATTTGCGATTCAAGAGACTTAAAGAAACCCGAATTCGTGAGCAAAGTTGAAGCACTTTATTCCGATTCTTTCTCAGATTTGCTAAAAAAACTATACGACATTGTTGTTGAATACAACACCATCCAATTACTTATCAAAGAAAAACAAGGGATTATTCTCTCTCAATACATTATAACAGAATTGGACAAGTATTGCCGTGATGAAAACGCATTCATACTTTCATTTGCGAACAAATTTCTTACAGATATAATCAACGAGAACGACACGCCATTTGTGTATGAAAAAATAGGTCAATACATCAAGCATATTATGATTGACGAATTTCAAGACACATCGGAACTGCAATGGAACAATTTTAAACCACTACTTTTGAATGTGTTCAGCGAAGTTGATGGAAATGCCCTCATAATCGGTGACGTAAAACAATCAATATATCGTTTTAGAAATGGTAACTGGCACTTGCTACACAACATAGGCATTCACGATGAATTTAAGCCATTTGCGGATTTCAAGCCTTTGAACATTAATTTTCGTAGCAAATCAAATATTATAAAATTTAACAACGTCTTTTTTAAACGCTACGCTAACGTATTGCAGGATTCATTTAACACGGCGTTTAATTTGCACGAGCAAACTATTCCCGAAATATTTGATGATATCAAACAAAATCTACCAACCGACAAAAGTATACGTGAAAAACATACAGGCGGATATGTACAAGTCCAAATAATTCCTAAAAATCCACAAACAAACACCGACGAAGAACTTTGTAAATTTGACTATCTTTTTGATACAGTTGTTGATTTGTTTAATAGAGGTTGGGAACCTGACGACGTGGTATTTTTGTGTTATAGAAACTCGGAAATAGCAGACCTTGTAGAATACTTTTATCAAAAGAAAAAAGAATTACAAGACACAAATCCGGAACTCAGTTCAAAACTGTCCATTATGAGTCGGGAAGCGCTCTTACTCGACAATAGCCACGCAATCAAGTTTTTATTAGCATATTTACAATTACTTACCAATCCTACAAAAGCAGAAGAAATCGAATATTTACAATCTGTTTTGGCATATACATACAATACGATACGACAGGAAAATCAAACAGTTGAACGTGACGACAACACCTTGTTGGATCACAATAAATTGTTTGATGCAGAACTCATTCACTCAAATTTGTCTTTGTACGACACGTGTGAAAAAATAATACAGAAATATCTCTGCAGTAACGATGAAAATGGGAACTTCACTGTTTTACCATCAATAGCTCCATTCATAACTGATTTTCAAAATATTATTTTTTCGTACTCAAAAAATAATAACGCAAGTATTTCTAGTTTCCTTGATTATTGGGAAGAAAGCAAATCAAAAACATACCTTCAACAAGACAAAGCCAAAGGCTGTATGTTAGCAACTACCGTACATAGTTCCAAAGGATTGGAATATCCTATCGTCATTATGCCTGTATTTATCAAAGAATCTAATGATAGATTTCCCGTACTTTATGAGACGAAATATGAAGAGCCAAAACTTGTTTTTCTATCAGGAGATTTATCAGGAACAGCTTTCAGAGATAAATATATAGAAGAAAAACTTAACAAATCTATAGACGATATTAATGCAATGTACGTCGCATGTACGCGTGCTGCCGAAGAATTATACATTTTTCAGCAAAGCAACAACAAGGATATAACGAGCGACAAAAAATCTCAAACCATTTTACAATGCATTGATATCACGGACAGACAAGAACAAGCAGCAACAGAATCGAATGTTTTGCCCGACACAATTGAAGCAACACAAAATACAGGTAACGAAAAAGAAGAACAGAGTATCATTTTAGAAATTGGGAATAAAACGAGCAAGACTCATTCCTTGAAATCGGAGAATGGCAACTCAAAACAAATTAATTACCCAATTTACGACATACACGCAACGTTGTTGGCAGATAAAAGCATAAACGATTTTTCCGAATGTTTGGAAACACATCCTCAAAAGGAACACGGAATTCTAATGCATAAAATATTAGAACATATTACCACCGAATGCGACATTGAGCGATGCGTTAACCTTTACTGTCCTCCAGAACTAATTAGCGAAGAAGATAAGAACAATATCAAATTAGGTTTGCAACAGTACATTGCAAAAGAAGAAGTAAAAAATTGGTTTGACGACACGTTATGGGATAGCATTATTACAGAGCAACCATTACTACTTCCTCATTCAGAGAGTATTCACGATAATCGCAGCACGAGACGTCCAGACCGAATGATGATAAAAGGAAAGTCAATTACCATAGTTGACTACAAATTCACAAAAGACAAAACAGAAAGCCATATAAACCAAGTGAGAGAATATATGAATATTCTCTCACGTATGGGATATTCCACAAAAGGATTTCTCTGGTATGTGGAACTTAATGAAGTTAAAGAAGTTACAAATTAGGCGAACAACTTCTCCAAATTTTCCTGATAGCGCTTCTGCACAATCGCACGTTTAACTTTTAGCGTTGGAGTTAAAATGCCGTTTGCGATATTCCATTCTTCTGGAACAAGTTCAAATTTCTTTATTTGCTCTGTAGCACCAAATTCAGCGTTGAATTTATCAAATTCACGTTTATAACGGGCAATAATATCTTTGTCTTTTATAATCTCCGTTGGACACGTGTATTGAATGTTGTGGCGAGAGCACCATAATTTTAAAAACTCAAAATTTGGCGACACAATTGCTACCGGATATTTTTGATTTTCACCAAATACCACCATGTTTTCAATAAATGGAGAAACGCAAAATCTATCTTCCAAAGCCTGTGGATTTACATATTTTCCACCAGCCGTCTTAAACATATTTTTTATACGCCCCGTTAATTTCACCTGTCCTCTATCGGTAATCATACCTTTGTCGCCTGTGTGAAACCAACCATCAGCATCAATAACATCTGACGTCAATTCTGGTGCCTTATAATAGCCCAGCATAATATTTGGTCCCTTACAAAGCACTTCTCCATTTTCAGCAATTTTAACCATCACTCCTGGCAAAGGGAAACCAACAGTTCCCGACTGACGAGCATATTTCGGACGCGCACTTGTTGCAATTACGGGAGAAGTTTCGGTCAAGCCATAACCTTCATACACTGGCACATCTATCGCGCTAAAGAATGCCGCTATGTGCTTCGGAATTGCAGCCGCTCCCGATATTACAATATCAAAATCGCCACCAATACCAGCAGTGATTTTATTTAAAACCAATTTCTTTGCAATTAATAATTTCAAGTTATATCCAAACGTTCTATCTTCTTGTTCTACTTCATAATCTTTTGCGACATTTATAGCCCAATAGAAAAGTTTTTTTGAAAAACCCGATAACTTTTTCCCGTTGTCATAAATTTTGTCATAAATCTTTTCCAAAATACGAGGAACAGCCGACATCATTGTTGGAACAACTTCCTTGATATTTTCAGCAATTGTACCTAAGTTTTGAGCATAATACACCGACATTCCCAAATATTGATACATAAACACAATGGTACGCTCATATACGTGGCACATAGGCAAGAAACTCAACGCACGTGTAGAAAGTGCAGAAGGCGTAAAACGCAAACTCAAAATTTGGGAAATAAAATTCCAATGCGATAACATAACACCTTTCGGCGTTCCAGTAGTTCCCGATGTATAAACGATTGTTGCACAATCATCTTTTGATATCGCACTTTTACGACGTGCAAGTTCTTCCGGATTTTGATTACTCCTACCCAATTCAATCAACTGATCAAAATAAGGATACTCTTTTCGGTCTGCAAACGTATATAAATATTGGATTCCTGGTGTTTCAGATTTAACAGAATTAATTTTTCTCATTACTTCGGCTCCTTCCATAATCACAAATTTTGCCTCGCAATGATTTAGAATATAACGATAATCATTCTCGCTGATTGTGGGATATATAGGAACTGTAATTGCACCTATCTGCATAATTCCCATATCGAGCATATTCCACTCCGGACGATTTGACGCAATTATTGCGACCTTATCTCCTGACTGTATGCCTAAAGCCATTAATGCGTAACTAATGTTGTCGGCGTATTCTTTATACTGCTCGATTGTATATGTCACCCATTTTCCTGTTTGTTTACCAGCTAAAACTATTGATTGGTTAGGATAGTTTTCTTTGTAATTGTCTATTAGATCAAACAAACGTGAAGGATCTTTTATGTTTGAAAAATCTCTTTGAACAAATTTTGGCATAACTTTTACGTTTTGTTTCTGCAAAATTCGGATGATTTTTTTTACGGGTCAAAAAAAAGGTATATGCACCTCTTCAAATACGCAAAATTCAGTTTTAAGGTGTAAAAAAAGCATTTGAGGGGTGAAATTCTCAAATTTATCCTGACTAAAAATTCGTCCCTTGGGCAGACGTAGCCTGATTATTAGAGATTATTGATTAAGAATTGGAGATTATTGCAAGTGAGCTTCCAAATCGTTCCTCATCTGCCCAACAATCGGAACAGATTTTTGGTTTTTGAAGTCAAAATGTACAATTACCGCTTTTGATTTTCCACATAGCACATCATTTTGCCATAATTCCTGAATAACATCAAATGAAGAATTTCCCATCCTTCCTATCCATGTTTTTATTTCCACTGGACTATGAAAAAAAATCTGACTAACGAAGTCAACTTCCATACGAGCCATTATAAGGTTCCATTTTTCAAAATCCATAGTAGGATTTAAAATTCTAAACAATGGTGTACGGGCTTCCTCGAACCAACAAGGAAGCACCGTGTTATTTATGTGTCCTAGCGCATCTGTATCAGCTACACGCGGAGTTATTGTATACGTGAACATATTAAGGGAAAACTATTTCTAACAAATAATCCAATTGTACCAAACTATTCTTTGTCGTATCTTGAAAATCAACGACAATATTACCAGAATACGTATCAGTAAGGTACATTTTTGCAGATTTAACAATAGAAGAATACGACTCAACCAAAGAGAGAATATTCTGTTGCTGCAAATAATCCAGTAATGGCTGAGAGTAATTCTTAACTGTACAATCCATATAATGATACGAGGTGTAATTTGAAGATTCTTCGCAGAATTGAGACAGTTGTGGCGTCAAAACATACGACTGAGTATAATCCTGTTTCAACTCATCTTCTGCGAAAGACTTGTCTGTTAACACAAGTAACGTTTTATCTTTGCATACCACATATAGCGGAAATCCCATAATTTTTGAAAAATTAAAATATCCAGGAGCCAACTGCTCGCATATTTCAGAAGAAATATGATTCAAAACCATATTTGGAATTTTATCGTCATTCAAGGCAAATGCAAACACCAAATGGGGGAACAAAGTTTTCTCGTCGTTTTGCAAATGCTTCCACAACATTGTAGTTGCCGGATTCTGCATAAATCTAAACGTACGTACGCTCTCAAATGTCACATCGTACATACCATATACACAATCACCCGTAAAAGAATTTGCAAAATCGAGAGTTGTAAGATTTAATTTAGCCAGTTCCTTGTCCATATATGTGGCAACATCGGAATCCTTACATAAATTTAGCAATTTTTCTGGATTAATAGCCAGAGATGCAAACCACAGCGGCTCCTTAACGTGACGACACAATTCATAAAATTTGTTATGATCTGGTTTTCTTGTAAATTTATTTTTTTCCCAATAAGCTCTCAATGCCCTACTCGGTATGCATTCAAAATTGACAGAAAGAGATTCTTCAAAAGCAAGATTCAAATGAATATAATTATCTTTCATTACTTTCTCTGGGATATTTTTTACGATAGGATTTTGGGGTAAATCATTATACCACAACGAATAAGCCTCAAGCATATCTGTGGTTGAAGTCCACATTCCTGCATCAGACAATTGCGAATCGAACGTGCAGAAATCTCTATTTGAAGCAAGCGATTTCTTCTTATCAAAAATAGTATTGACGCACTCTAGAATACCTTTAGTATGAATTGCCGAACATCCAAAAACAGCAACCTCATCATTGTATGCAATCCACGAAAATCTATCGTTTGTATTGATATAACAAACACAATTTTGTGCGCCGGACAACATGTTGTAATTAATGCCTGCATTATTCCTCACATAAGATGCGAATCGCGAGGAATCAGTAAGAGACACCAATATGCAACGATAGGCATTACGAAATTCCTTTGACGGAATTAAATAAGCATACAACCGCGAATTATGATTTACACCAATAGAATCAGCACGATTAAACAACGTACTCATAGCGAAATCAAAAGTCTCATTAGAAAATCCATAGTTACTAAAATATCTTAAGACTTTTTGTGTAGAACTTTCTCCACCAAAATTTGACTTGTTCTCTACCGACGGAATATTGACAGCAATAACCGAAGCCGTATTTTCTGGCATATAGAGAGACTGTTTTGAATGCTTTGTACACGAAACAAGGCACAACAAGCCGATAAGACATGTTAATATGGAGAATTTCCTTTGTATCATAAAAATGTAATTTTTACAAAGGTAGAAAATAATTAGAATTATATGCTATTTTCAATGTGGCACTATTCTGTTTTCAAATTAAGAGTCAGTAATCAAGATGTGTTCACAACAAAAAAGGGATAAACTTTCGTCTATCCCTTTTTCAAAATCAATGTCGGTTTAAACTATTTTGCAGAAGCCATTTCGTTGAATTTCTCAAGAGAAACTTCTTGTTCGTTCAACTTGATAGTTTCTTTGAAGAAAGCAATCAATTTTTTGTTTTCTTCCATTTCGTACAAACGATTTACTTCGTCGCGATTTTTCAAAATTTCCTGGCTCCATTGCTCAATCATTTTGTCTTCTGCATTAGCCATTCCATATTGTGCAAGTTGGAAACGAGTGTATTCTTTTGCAGCAGCTTTAACTTCGTCTGGAGAAACTTGGATGTTGTTGTCTTTTACGAATTTGCCGCTGATTAACTGCCAACGTAAATCTTCCATAAACAATGGGAATTCAGTTTCGATTTGTTCTGGAGTGATTTTTTCGTTTTCCTTGTTTGCTTCAACCAACCAACGTTTTAGGAATTCTTCTGGCAATTCAATTTTGTTTGCTTCCAATAATTTTTTCTTGAAGTCTGCCAAGAATTTGTAGTCGCTATTTACAGCGAAATTAGCTTCCATGTCAGATTTAATGCGGGCACGGAATTCATCTACGCTCTTAATCACATCTTTACCAAAAACTTTATCGAACAAATCTTGGTTCAATTCTGCTTTTGTATAGCGTTTTACAGCTTCAAGAGTGATTTCGTAGTCAGCTTCCATAGCTTCCTTGTTATCAACCTTTGCGCCTGTAAACAATTTTGTTTCTTCTTCGTCGTCGAATGCCTTTTTAGGATTGAAAGTTACAGTATCGCCTTTTTTAGCTTTTTTGAATTTAGCCAATTCTTTGTCGTTTTTGAAACGAGTCAAAAGCATTGAACCTCTTTCAACACAAGTTTCGGCACCAACGCATTTCAATGCACCGGCAATAAATTCTGTACCTTCGATTGTGTCAACGTCTTCTTGTTTTCCGAAACGGCTGCAGTATGTTTCAGCTTGTTCGTCAATCATTTTGTCGTCAACAGTAATTTTATAGTAATCAGCTTTGTTTTTCTTAGAAAGCTCAATATTAATTTCTGGTGCAACAGCAACATCGAATGCAAATTCGAAATCTGTGTCTTTATCCCAGTTTACTTCTTTTTGCTCTGCGTTTGGAAGAGGTTCGCCCAAAACGTGAAGTTTGTTTTCTTTGAAATAGTTTTGCAAAGCGTCAGAAACGATTTTATTCACTTCTTCAACTGTTGCATACTTACCGTACATTTGTTTTACCATACCCATTGGGACTGTACCAGGGCGGAAACCTTTTATAGTTGCCTTTTTGCGGTAGTCTTTCAATACATCATTAACTTTTTCAGCGTAATCGGCTTGTGCAACTTGCACTTTAAGAACCGACACCAAACCTTCACCTTGTTTTGTTACGTTCATTGTACAATTATTAAGTAATTAAAAAAAAACCGCTAACGAGAGCGGTTAATTTGTGCGGATAGGGGGACTCGAACCCACAAGCCTCGCGGCACCAGATCCTAAGTCTGGCGTGTCTACCAATTTCACCATATCCGCTTAGGGTGCACAAAAGTAGATAATTTTTTGAAAAACACCAAAATCAAAAGAAATTTCTTTGGCAAAATATTCAATGTTTCTACAAACAAATAGAGGCACCACAGTGTGGTGCCTCTATGACAATTCCAATAAGAACCCTTCTACTATATCCAACGGATATAAGAGAAATCTTGGCGATATGGTAAATTCTTATGATACGGATACATTCTAATTCCGTAGTTGAAGATTCCCGAACGGTTTGGTACGAATGACAATGTATAAACTGCCAAATTACCTTCCATTGCAGAGAACGAAAATTCTTTGCATTCAACGATTTCACGTTCTTCAGCTTCGTTTTGTTCAGAAAGAATGAACTCAAAATTGATGTCTTCTGGTTTCAAGCCCTTCAAATCAACCTTGATTGTTCCCGAATATGGTTCACCCAACTTGAATGGTTCGTTCGATTTGTCGATTTCAACCGATTCAACAAAGATTTGATCCCAAACTTCTGAAACTTTTTGTTTCCAAGCTACCATTTCGTCAACAGCTTTATAGTTGTCTTTTTTCAACATAGCTGTACGTTCGCCCAACTTGCTATAGAAACGTTCTTGATAATCGTCAATCATACGTTTTGTTGTGAATTCTGGGGCGATTTCAGCAACGCATTTTTTGAAGTATTGAATCCATGCATGAGGCACATCATCAACACCACGTTGATAGAACAAAGGAACTATATCGTTTTCCAAGATAGTGTAAATCATTTCACTATCAAGTTTGTTTTGCATATCTTGATTTTGATATGTACGTTTTTCAGGCAAAGCCCAACCTGCACCTTCGCGGTAACCTTCGCACCACCAACCATCAAGCACGCTGAAATTCATTGCACCGTTCATTACGGCTTTCATACCTGATGTCCCAGAAGCTTCCAAAGGACGAGTTGGAGTATTCATCCAAATATCAACACCTTGTACCAATTGTTTTGCAAGATTCATATCGTAGTTTTCCAAGAAAACAATTTTACCCAAAAATTCAGGTAATTTAGAAATACGAACGATTTCCTTGATAATATCTTGACCTGGTTTATCAGCAGGGTGAGCTTTACCAGCAAATACGAATTGAACTGGATAATCAGGATTGTTCACAATCTTGCTCAAGCGTTCCAAGTTACTGAACAACAAATATGCACGTTTGTATGTTGCAAAACGACGAGCGAAACCAATCGTTAATACATTTTTGTTCAATGTTTGTGTAACGCGAACGATTTTCTTTGGATCCTCGAACTTATCTGTCCAAGATTTACGAAGAGCTTCTTTTGCATATGTAATTAATTTTTCGCGTTGTGCTTGACGAATTTCCCAAATCTTTTCATCGGCAACATCGTAAATTTTGCTCCAATAAGAACCATTAGACTTATCATTTAAGAATTGTTCGCCAAATGTTTCTTTGTACAATTTTTGCCAGATCTTAGCAGTCCATGTTCCATAGTGAACACCATTTGTTACATAACCAATTGGAGATTCTTCGATTGTGTAACCTGGCCACAAATTCTTGAACATTTTTTTCGAAACTTCTCCGTGAAGGCGACTAACACCGTTCACACCACAAGAAGTACAAATTGCAAAGTGGCTCATTGAAAAGAATTCACCATTGTTGTCTGGATACATTCTACCAAGATTCATAAACTCATTCCAACTCAAGTTCAATCTTTCTGGGAATTGACCAAGATAAGTCATCATCAAATCTTCTGGGAATGAATCGTGACCTGCAGGAACTGGAGTATGGGTTGTGTACAATGAAGAAGCACGAACGATTTCCAATGCCTTAGGGAACGAATAATTATCGTGTTTTATCAATTTACGCAAACGTTCCAAGTTAATAAATGCGGCGTGACCTTCATTACAGTGGAATAAATTGCAGTTTTCACCTACAGCTTCCAACAGGCGAACACCACCAATACCCAACAACATTTCCTGTTTCAAACGGTTTTCGTTGTTACCGCCATACAATGCGTGAGTACAGCTTTTATCGTCGTCGCGGTTTTCTGAAATGTCGGTATCCATCAAATACAATTTGATACGACCAACTTTCACCAACCATACTTGAGCGTGCATCAAACGACCAGGCATACCAACCTGAATCATAACACGATTACCATTTGCATCGGTTACAGGCGAAATTGGTAATTCCGATTGATTTTGTGGATTATAGATTGCCATTTGATCACCATCAATTGACAATGTCTGTTTGAAATAACCATATTTATACAAGAAACCAACAGCAACCATATTTGTGTTA
This sequence comes from uncultured Bacteroidales bacterium, assembly GCA_937892155.1. GTDB lineage: Bacteria > Bacteroidota > Bacteroidia > Bacteroidales > UBA1715 > UBA1715. Next base: position 29,510 of record CALAUG010000014.1, read on the forward strand.
GTATCACTGGCTTCTTTCAAATAGTCACCAGCCAAAATTCCAAGACCGCCAGAGAAGATTTTTAATGAATCGTCAAGACCATATTCCATACTGAAATATGCGATTCTTGGAGTTGTTGAATCTGGCAGAACTGCCATATAATCATTGTATTTCTTCAATACTGCGTTGTATCGAGAAATAAAAGCTTGATCTTTTTCCAATTGATTCAATCTTTCAGCACTGATACCTTTCAATACTGCGATTGGATTTTGAGTTTTAGCCCAAAGTTTTTCATCGATTTCCTGGAACAATTCCATTGCTTCGTAGTTCCATGTCCACCAAAGGTTATTTGCCAATACACTTAAATCTTGCAAATTCTTTGGGAATGTTGACTGTACGATCACGCTTTTCCACTGTGGATCGTTGTGTCTGTTCTGATTTAAATTAGCTGCCATGTACAGTTTTATATTATTATGTTATTTTTTTGTTGTTTTCTTTGTTGTTGTTTTTGTAGCCGTCTTTTTAACAACCGTTGTCTTAGTAGCTGATTTCTTTACCGCTGCTTTTTTCTCTGTCGCTGTTTTCTTCGTCGTCTTTGAAGCAACTGTTTTAACAGCTTTTTCAGCTTTCGGTTCAACCTTTTTTGTAGATTTTACAGTCTTTGGCTCCGCCTTCTTTGCTGTTGATTTCGTCGCAGTTTTTACAGCCGATTTTTTAGCTACGGTTTTTACTTCTTTTTGCTTCTTTTTCGCATCAGTAAGCACTTTCAGAATTTCTTCATGTTTTGCAATTTCTGCTTCAAGTTCTTCTTTAGTAAGTGTTCCAAATTTCGTACTCATTGGAGCTTTATTCAAGCGTTCTGCGAAATCAGAAACAATATTCATGTAATTAATAAATGCTTCGTATGGAGTTTGATATGGACTTGATACTTTTTCGTGATTGAAGTATTTTGTACTCATATAATCCAAGTTTTCACAAGCCTGTAGTCTATCCCAATCCATTGTTAATTCAGGATCGTTAACTGCTCGCACCAATCTTTGCAATGAATTGATAGTTTCAAATGCCTGTTTCTGCAAATTATTACCCAACCATGCAGACAAATCTCTTTCTTCATCGGCATTTGACGTATATTGAGGAACACTCAATACAGAGATTGGTTGCGTAGATTTCACAATTTCAGAAGGAGTTGCAAAAGCAACATTTTTATTTGCAGCAATCATTGACACAAAGGCTGAGAAGAAATCAAAGATTCCAGATTCTGCCTTATTATATTCGCCGAATGATTTATAATTCATGAACAAATTAACAACTTCTTCCTTCTCCAGAGACGACAATACCCATGCGACATATTTTTCCGCCGTTAATGGCCATTCGTTCCAACCCTGATTAGAGAAACGTAAAGAAATGTCATCGCTCAACTTAAAATTACGGAGAAGTATTTTTAAACGAGGATTTTTATCGCAGCAGTACACAAAATTTGGACTCTTCCAACCAAGAATCTGTTCTGCGCCTTCTGCCAAAACGCCTTGGAATCCAAGACTTGCAAGTTGTGCTCCTAATTCATCAGAATAAACAAGGCCGGTGTTTTTGAAGATTTTTGTCTCCTGCCCGAACAAAGCCTTGATTTTTTCAGCATTGTCGTTGATTTGTTTTGTCAATTCATCAACGTTGTTTGTAACTGAAATCAAAGAATGTGTGTCGACTTCCGTTACGAATTCTACGCATCCAGTTTTAGCAAGTTTCTTAAAACCTTCTATAACTTCCGGTGTATATAACTCAAATTGCTCCAAAGCACTTCCTGTAATTGAAAAACTTACTTTGAAAGCTTTTTTATTCGCATTTATCAAAGAAAGCAATAGATTATTCATCGGCACGTAGCAACGTTTGGCCAATGTCAGTGCGGTTGACTTGTTTGCAAAGTCATCATAATAATAATGATCAACACCAATATCGAAGAATCTGTATGTTCTTAGACGGAATGGTTGGTGAACCGAAAAATGTAAACAAATGTTCTTCATAACGTATTACTTTTCTGATAAATTTTTATACACATCTTTAATTCTCTTGGCAGCGTTGTCCCATTTAATACTGTCAACTTCTTTTTTCCCATATTCCCTAAACATTTGACCGAGAGCATCGTATGAAATAATTCCATAAATAGCGTCAGCCATTGAATCTACATCCCAGAAATCGACCTTTATAGCATGTTGCAACACTTCTGCAACACCCGACTGTTTTGAAATAATAACAGGAACATTCGAACGCATAGCCTCCAACGGAGAAATACCGAAAGGTTCCGAAACAGAAGGCATTACGTATACGTCGCTGATAGACAACATGTGAATGACATCGTCACCACGAAGAAAACCTGTAAAGAAGAAATTCTTTGAAATTCCCAATTCAGCAGCACGCCACATCATTTTCTCCAACATATCGCCGCTACCAGCCATAACAAACTTAACATTCTGCTTGCGCTGCAAAACTTTTGCTGCAGCTTCCAAGAAATATTCCGGACCTTTTTGGAAAGTTATACGTCCCAAAAACGTCACGATTTTATCGTCGAACGATTTTTCAAAATGAAGAGAAGACTTTGCACCAATTGCCTCAACACCATTGTAAACTGTCGTTACCTTGGATTCAGGTACACCATAGTGATTGATAACAGTATTACGCGTCAAATTACTTACTGTCAATACTCTGTCGGCACAATGCATACCACGACGTTCCATGTCGTACACAACTTGATTGACATTCATACCACTGCGGTCAAATTCAGTTGCATGAACGTGGACGACAAGCGGCTTACCAGAAGCATTCTTCGCAGCTATACCAGCATCGTATGTCATCCAATCGTGTGCATGGATAACATCAAAATCGAAATTCTTTGCTATTTCTTCGGCAATATAGGCATAACTGCTCACCTCGTTCATCAAGCCACCGCCATATCCTCCGTGTAAGTCTATTGTACCCATATCGGAGTGTGCGTATGCCTTAAACTGACGATCAACAGAAATACGGTTATTTATAATGTCGTAATATTCTTCTTCGGTAACATAAGGAATCAAATTCGCTCCGATGGTGACATACTGCAAATTTTTTCTTTTCTCAACATCGCCACCAAAATGATACTGGTTGATTTTAACCTTTATTGTATTAGCACCAACCATCTGCATTTGGCTCTGATCTTCATCACCATACGCACGAGGAACAACAAAAATAATATCAACACCTTGGCGAAGCATTGCTTTCGTCAGACCTAAACATGCAGTACCAAGACCGCCTGAAATATGAGGTGGAAATTCCCACCCGAACATAAGGACTTTCATATCACACCTATTTTTGTTCCTCTGTTGTAAAATTTTCTATCAACTTGCAAATTCTCAACGCCGCACCAACCGACCAAGCTTGAGAAATTGCCCCACGTGGTGTGTATGGTGGATTGCCATCAAATACCTCGCCGATAGTTCCCAATCCATATTCCTGTACTAATGTTTCCAAGTCAGCATATATACGTTTAATTTCCGATACGCCAGAACGCCCATGTAATTTCAAATATGCTTCGGCATACGGAGCAAGAAGCCACATTAACACACCACCATTGTGGTATGCTTTATCACGTTCGGCAACCGAACCTGTTACTGTACCTATATATTCTGAACTCTTAGGTGACAATGTACGAATGCCACAAGGAGTTAATAATTCTTTTCTTACGTGCTCTAAAACAGAGTGACGTTTATCGTCGTCAAGAGGAGAAAATGGTAATGACGCACCAAATATTTGGCTTGGACGCATAGAAAAATCTTTTACACCATGAACACAGAAATCTGCCAAATATCCTCTATCCTCGTCCCAAAACATTTCTTCGAACGATTGTTCTATTTTCTTTGGTATATCTTTCCACTTGTCTTGGAATGATTTCTTTGTAATTAATTCCAACGCGAAACAAATTGCATTGTACCATAATGCATTAACCTCAACAACATATCCCCAACGTTTTACAACAGGAACACCGTCAATTTTTGCATCGACCCATGTTAAAGCTTTGTTTTCATCTGGCAAATACAACAGGCCATTTTCGTGCATAATCACGTTGCCATTTTCACCAGACATGTACGTATTAAGGATTTCCTCTACTTTCTTTTGATATAATTTCCGCGTCTGCGCAATATCCTTAGTATTCCAATTATATTGCTGAACAGAACGTATGTACCACAATGCAGTGTCGATTGAGTCGATATTGGTGTGTTCTATGTTTCCTTTGTTTTTGTAAACATATCCATCAATATCAGGAGCCATTGTGTCAAGCACAGCACGGCAAGTATCCCAATCACCCTGAGCCAATGTCAGTCCAGGAAGAGAGACCAAACTATCGCGTCCCCACAAGCCAGTCCATGGAAAACTTGCAATAACTTCACAACCCTTCGAAGAACGGTACATAAACTGACGGGCTGCGTGACGCAAACATTCCTCAAAATTGTTTTGAGGTTCACGACCTTTTATCTCGTTCTCAAACAACGATTTCAACGTTGATGATTTTATTGGTTGCAAACCTGCTGAAAAAACAACAGACTCGCCCTCTTTCAATGAAATTTCAAAATATCCTGGAGTAAATAAATCTTCCTGACATTCATAGCCACGTTCACTTTCGCGGTCGTATGTAAAATTATAATACCAGTCAGGTGCTGTTAGAAATTCGTTTTTCTTCGACAACTGCATATTCAGTGTCGGAAACTTTTCGTACAAACAATTTGAAATACCATTTTCAATTGTTTTATGGCGCGTATTTGCCTGCAAGTTTGCATGTGTTACCTCGTGAACCTTACGGAACGCAAGAAATGGACGAAGCTGCAACTTCGCAGTTTTTTGAGAGGAACTCAAAACTGTGTAACGAATCAAGAAACGCTCGTCATTATCGACAAGCACCATTTCCTTTTGAAGTTCCAAGCCACCCACACGATACACGAACGTAAGCACTGGCGAATTTTTGTATGACTCAAGATACTTATAACCAGCAGGATTGATATCGTTTCCAAATTTGTGAGTCGCTAATTGAAACGGCGTTTTTTCCAAAACAACTGTTTCGTCTAAGGATGATAAAAGGACATAATTATCACCGTCAATTTCCTTAACAGGACACACCAACAAACCGTGATACTTTCTTGTATTACAGCCAATTATCGTTGAATTCGCATACGAGCCTGCCTTGTTTGTACGGAGAAACTCACGCTGCAAAGAACTTTGCAGGTCTGTAACTTGTTGACGGGTAAATTCTAAATATTCCATTAGCTAAAAGGTTCTATTTCAGTCCGTGGCAAAATTAAAAAATATTTGCAAATAATGGCACTTGAAATACAACAATTTAGCAATTTAGAAAAAATGCTTCCAGACGTCACTATCTAGTTGTCGGGAAAGTAACAGACAACAGATACCGAACGTATTTTATTCAATTTTTTGTAAATCTTTTAAGAATCTTTCCAGTTGAAGTCCTTCCTCTGTTTCAATTTTTGCTTTATCACCAGGAAGCAACGAAATAATTGTTGCCGGTCTCCATTGTTCCCTGATTTTGTACATAATCTTATCCCCCACTTTGAAACTCTTGATATCGATTTGTGGGACCTGTGGTACAGATTGTTCTACAACCGTTTCAGATTTTGGAGATTCTGTTTTGTCGGCTTTTGCTGTTTTTTCTGCCTTAGGGGCTTTTTCCGCTTTTACTGGTTCAGCTGTTTTCTCTTTTTCAACCCTTGGCGCTTTTTCTGCTTTTGCCGTTTCAGCTGCCTTTTCTTTTTCAACCTTTGAAGCTTTTTCCGCTTTAGGTTCTACTACTTTTTCAGGTTTTGGCTCTTTGGGCTCGGAAACCTTTTTCTCCTTCTCAACCTTTTCGGCTTTTACAGTTTCCTGTTTTGGTTCTTTCTGTGCCTTCTCCTTTTTTACTTTTTCTTCGGCTACTGGTGCTGAATATTCTGCTGGTACCGACGTGGCAGGACGCAAAGCATACACCTCTGCCGTACGCATAGACAAAACTCCCAAAGTGGCGAATTCTACCAAATAATCTACGAACTTCGTCTTTGTTTTTATTTCACACGGACCATTTGGAATTTCAGGACGGGAGTGTCCAAGTGGAATTAAGCCATCTAACAGATAAAACTGTTTGTCTTTTTCGTATTGATACTCTTCCATTCCCTGCTTTTTCAACTCATCATAATTCCCAATAGTAACCCAGTTTGTATAACACGAAGTGAACAAAACCACTGCTAAAATAAATAGTAAAACTTTTTTCATAACCTAAAATTTGACGGGTTACAAATATAAAAAACTATTCAGTTTATTGAACAAGATTTTCCGAAAACGCTAAAAAATTGACGCGCGATAAATCTTGAAAATCATTATATTTGTCGCAAATTTCATCGGGACAAATGGAGAACATACGCAATTTCTGTATCATTGCACATATCGACCACGGGAAGAGCACCTTGGCCGACAGGTTGTTGGAGTTTACAAACACTGTTTCGGCACGCGAAGCGCAAGATCAGATTTTGGACGATATGGATTTGGAGCGTGAACGTGGTATAACCATTAAAAGCCACGCCATCCAAATGGACTACACCTACAATGGAAAGAAATATGTTTTGAACCTCATTGACACTCCGGGACACGTAGATTTTTCGTACGAAGTATCGCGTTCCATTGCCGCCTGCGAAGGAGCTTTACTTATAGTGGATGCCACACAAGGTATTCAAGCTCAGACGATTTCAAACTTATATCTTGCTATTGAAAATGACCTTGAAATTATTCCTGTACTCAACAAAATGGACTTACCAAGCGCGATGCCAGAAGAAGTGAAGGACCAGATTGTTGAACTAATCGGTTGTAAGCGCGAGGATATTCTTGAAGCAAGTGGGAAAACAGGACTTGGCGTAGAAAAAATTCTTCAAGCCATAGTCGAAAAAATTCCTGCCCCCGTTGGTAATCCCAATGCGCCATTGCAGGCTCTTATTTTTGACTCCGTATTCAATCCGTTCCGTGGCATTATTGGTTATTACAAAATTTTGAACGGCGAAATTCACACCAATGATTTGGTAAAGTTCATCAATACGAAAAAAGAATACGAAGCACTTGAAATTGGTGTCCTACGACTTGACATGGAGCCACGCAGTGTGGTAAAAACTGGCGACGTAGGTTACATTATTTCGGGTATAAAAACTGCTCGCGAAGTTCGTGTAGGTGATACCATAACCCACCGTGACAATCCGTGCGAAAAAGCTATTGCCGGATTTGAAGAAGTGAAACCGATGGTGTTTGCAGGTATTTATCCAATAGACACAGAAGACTATGAGCCTCTCCGTGCATCTATGGAAAAACTACAGCTGAACGACGCGTCGCTGACCTATCAGCCAGAATCGTCGGCTGCTCTTGGCTTTGGATTCCGTTGTGGTTTCTTGGGTTTGCTCCACATGGAGATTATTCAAGAACGCCTTGACCGCGAATTCAATATGAGTGTGATTACCACCACGCCAAACGTATCGTATTATTGCTACACGAAAAAAGGCGAGAAAATTGTGGTAAACAACCCAGCCGATTTGCCAGATCCAAGTTCAATTGACTACATTGAAGAACCTTATATTGCTGCACAAATCATCACTAATGCAGAATTCATTGGTCCGATTATGAAATTGTGCATAGACAAACGTGGTATCCTTAAAAATCAGACATATTTAACTGGTAACCGCGTGGAGATTAACTTTGAACTGCCACTTGGCGAGATTGTATTTGACTTTTACGACAAACTGAAAAGCATTTCCAAAGGCTATGCCTCGTTTGACTACCACATTATTGGATATCGTGAATCAAAATTGGCGAAACTCGACATACTACTTAACGGCGATGGCGTTGATGCTCTTTCAGCTTTGATACACCAAAACAACGCCTACGACTTTGGGAAACGCATCTGCGAGAAATTAAAAGATTTAATACCACGGCAACAATTTGATGTGGCCATTCAAGCTGCAATTGGTTCTAAAATTATCGCACGTGAAACCGTTAAAGCTGTCCGCAAGGATGTAACAGCAAAATGTTACGGCGGCGATATTTCCCGTAAACGTAAATTGCTTGAAAAGCAAAAGGAAGGTAAAAAGCGAATGAAACAAATTGGAAGCGTGGAAATTCCGCAAAAAGCATTCCTTGCCGTACTGAAACTAAATGATTAGTTTTTCGGGTAACTAATTGCTTCTGCGCAGTTCATTCCATCTATTGCCGAAGAAACAATTCCACCAGCATATCCGGCACCTTCTCCGCACGGATAGAGATTTTCTATTCGAATGTGCGATAACGTTTCGGGATTTCGTGGAATACGCACCGGCGATGACGAACGCGATTCAACACCGACAATCATTCCTTCGGAACTTGCAAAACCGTGCATTTGACGGTCAAAAAATTTGAGACCCTCCTGCAAACGTTTTGAAATTATCGACGGCATCCAAAAATGCATTGGAGAACTTACCAATCCTGGTAAATACGAAGATTGCGGTAACGAGCCAGAGATTTTATTACGTACAAAATCGGAAATACGTTGTGCCGGAGCCACTTGGTTTTGTCCTCCATTAGCAAAAGCCAACGCTTCTAAATTTTCTTGAAAATTCAATCCTGCCAACTCTCCATATTCCTTAAAATCAGCAAAATCCTGAACCTGCAATTCCACAACCATACCAGAATTCGCATACGGGGAATTTCTTCGAGAATTTGACATTCCATTTACCACCGTTTGTCGTTCTGACGTCATTGCAGGAACAATAATTCCACCAGGACACATACAAAACGAATACACACCACGGCCATCAACTTGATGCACTAAAGAATAATTCGCTGCTGGCAACTCCTTCATCATATTTCCGTGGTACTGAATATTATTAATCATATTCTGCGGATGTTCCACACGTACGCCCATGGCACAGGCTTTTGCCTCCAGCTCAACACCAGCATTATGCAACGCATAATACAATGGACGAGCAGAATGCCCCATTGCGAGAATTACATTTTTTACAGCAATTGTCTCGTCGGCACAAACCAGTTTTTTTACACGATTCCCAATTATCTCAAAATCAATAACTTGCTTATTGAAATGTATTTCTCCCCCGCATTCAATAATTGTCTTACGCATATTGGAAATTATTTCCGGCAATTTATCTGAGCCCAAATGTGGATGCGCATCAACCAATATTGAAGACTTTGCTCCATGAATCACAAACAGTTCAAAAACGCGACGATTATCTCCTTTTTTCTTTGAACGCGTATATAACTTTCCATCGGAAAATGTTCCTGCACCACCCTCACCAAAGCAATAGTTTGACAGAGGATTGCAACCTTCGTTCAAATTCAGTTTAGCAATATCTTTTTTTCGTTCCGAGACATCTTTTCCTTGTTCAAGAATGATGGGCTTGATATTCAACTCTATCAATCGTAATGCGGCGAACAAACCAGCAGGGCCAGCGCCAACAATATGAACTTCAGGGCGAAGCGACACATCGCGTTTTTCAAAAATCAAATGTTCCTTTGGAAGATTGGCATCATCGCCGGAGGCAACCAAAATCGTAAGATTCATCTTAATATTCCGAGAACGTGCATCTATAGAACGTTTGGTGATTCTATAATCGTGAATTTCGTGTATCGGCAAAGACAACTGTTCAGCAATAGTTTTTTTCAGCAAAAAATCATTTGCTGCAACCTTTGGCGAAACTTGGAACGAAAGTGTTTGAACCATATTTATTCAAAATGGAAAGATAAAATAAACATACGGCTTTTCAGGGCTTCCATAACGGAACAATATTCATTTGGCTCCGACTGCAAAATATTTTGTATGCCAAAACTATATTTAAATTCTGCCGCAAGTTTAAAATAGACTAAGAAAAAATCAACTCCAAAGCCGAATTCATAGAAATAATCCATAGGATTCTGATTAATGGTATAATCGGAGTTGTCGTTACCAATTCGTTTGGTATCAAGATCATAACGGAATGCCATTCCAGCGACCAAATATGGTCTATAATTATTAATACGTTGTGCTTTGAATTTCAGCAATATAGGAGCATCTATGTAGATACTTGAAATTTTCATATTGTACTCTTTCAACACTGGCTCAAATCGTGGAGAATTTTGCTTTCGCATTTGATAGACAAGATTTCGCTGACCAAACATCAGACCTGGAAGAAAACGCAATGAAAGATAGTTACCTAAACGTAATTCGCTGACAATACCCAAATCAATGCCCATAGTCCCGTGTGATTCCACATTATACACAGAATCAGCTAAACCTGTAAGCAACAGAGTAGAATCGGGAAATATGCGGTAATTCATCTGATTCGTACCAAGCGTAAAACCAAGATGGAACCATTTTTTGTCGTAGGATTGATCGTGCAAAATTTTCTTCTTTTGCGCAAAACCTTGCGCAGAAATCAAAAGTAACAACACAATATAAAAAATCCGTTTCAAAGACTTAATTTTTGCAAAAGTACAAAGATTTCGCAATTACATTACTTTGTACATAGGTATAGACTTGCAATGCCAAACGAAAGTGACACGATTTTAGTATGTTTAAAGCCCGCTTTCTCTGCTTCCAGTGCAAATTTTTCGCCAGCAGGAAACTCCTGAACCGACTGAAATAAATAATAATATGCGTCGTAATCCTTTGAAAACAATTTTCCGATAAACGGAAGTATGTGCTTAAAATAGCAAGTATATAATTGTTTTATTGGAAAATATTTCGGCATTGAAAACTCCAATATAGCAGCAATGCCATTGGGTTTCAACACACGGCACATTTCCTGCAAGCCATTCTGCAAGTTTTCAAAATTACGCACTCCAAAACCAACCGTAATCGCCTCAAACGAATTATCGGCAAACGACATGGATTCACTATCGGCAAGTTGCAATTCAACCAACTGTTGAAGATTGAGTTTTTGAATTTTTTCTTTACCAACCTCTAACATTTTCTCAGAAATGTCTATACCAACTATGCGTTTGGCCCGTAATTTTTGAGCAGACAAAATAGCAAAATCGCCTGTCCCTGTTGCAACATCAAGAATTGACTCTGGATTATATGGTTGTATGGCTTTTATAGCCTTTTTCCTCCATAGTTTATCAATATTCAATGAGAGCGCATGGTTTAAGAAGTCGTATTTCCCAGCAATATTATTGAACATATCAATAATCTGCCCTTTTTTGCCTTTCGTTGAATCCTTATATGGAATTGCCATTATTATTTATTTTTGACAAAGATAGAAAAGATTTTCTCTATTAACCATCCATCACTCAACACTAATCTCTATTTCAAAAAGTAACCTTGCCCTGGTTGGATATTTTCGAGTGTGTTGCCAGATTTTTCGGGTTGCCAAACTCCATTCAAATTTTTCAGCATCTGACAATTATTTGCATCATAAATTGATTCTATTGGCGTATCGGTTTGATACGGGCAACCTATCAGCGACCAACCATTCCCTTTCGGAGCAACATACGGGTTCATTGGATTTCCCTCAACCGATAACGTTCCTGCTTCGTTCATATACACCAAATATCCTTTACCTGCTGTAATTGACATTAACGACTGCAATTCCGATACGTGCTCGCTCTTCCAAAACGAAGTTTCATCTTTCACTAAATCAACCGATAAACCAGCAAACAACGTTTCTATGGTACTGTCGGTTGGATGTACATTTATAGAAATCAAATTCCAACCTTTTTTTAATTGAACGGTCTGAACCTGCAAATCCGAAGGTCTGTTTACAATAACCGAAACAGGCGTTCGAGCGCAGAAATTTCCCGTTGATATACGCATATTGTAAAAGAATAAATAATACTTCGTTCCTATCCAACCGATATTCGAGCCAAGCAACGAAATAACGCCGTCAATTGTATATGGGAAATGTACATCGGTATCGGAATCATTAGTGTAGCGAATACGTCCAGTTGACCCTTTTGTACCCATATAATACACACCAGGTTCAAGTGTTGCCCCGACAGCCATACGTTGGTCACCTGCAGGAAGATTTTTTATCGTGGTTGTATAAACTAATGTGGAATTATCTTCTCCGTAAATATTAATGACTATATCCTGTGCACCGCACAACGTCATTGTCACCGAATCAATCGAAAGTGTTTTGAACACTTCGAATTTCATCCGACGTTCTTTTGCTTCATCTTCATCGCCTGTGGCGTACGTCCATGAATAATCGGAAATAATTCGTGGTTTTCCGACTAATGCGGTCAAGCCATATTTATCTTCCACGAAATACGTTTTTGTGGTTGCACCAGAATTTACAACATAGGAATTTCCCGAATTAAGTAAGGTGCCATTCTTTTCAGCATCGTACCAATCGTAAGTTGTCGTTTCCGGATTTTTAATCGTTAGCGTAACGGATTGATTTGCCTCTGCTTCGACATCAGGAATTTCTATCAAACTAGATGTGACGACAACCTCATCAGACGCTTCGGAACACGAATTTGCCGATACTTTTACCACATACGTCCCCGATTCTTTTACACGAATTGTACGCGACTTTTCGTTAGCCAGCAGCACATTGTCTTTATACCATTGATACGACACCGAACTTCCGACGACGTTCGCATCGAGGGTTTCGTAAGAATTATCGCAAATATGTCTGTCATTTCCTAAATACGGATGCACATCGGAATATAACACTATTGTGTCTTTGCGTGTACAACCAAGACTATCGGCAGTTACAATGTATGTTCCTGCCTGTTTTGCCTGATAGGTTTTACCAACACCAACGATGGTTCCATTATACTGCCACGTACATATTGTTGATTCGTTTGTTATCTGCGAATTAAGTTCTATGGAAGTTTCGCCGCACAAAGTTCTATCTATGCCCAATTTTGGAGAAGAGCAATACTGATATTCCACATCGGATTTATTTGTTGAGATTTTTATATCATCCAACCAGATGTAACACGTTTCAAGCGGACACCACGTATCGTCGTCGCCACCATGAAATGTGGAAATGTATAATTTATCGGCCTTGTCGCCATTCGTCACAAATTTCCGTCCCGTTAAATGCAACACTTGCACGCCATTTACCCACGTTTCAATTTCTCCATCGCTTTTCGACGCGTCGGAATTGATTTTCACACGTTCTGCTATATGCATCCACTGACCAGGAACATACATCACATTTGAACCATCAGGATAAAGCAAATCGTGATCTTCACCATAAAAATTTTCCTTGGTCATATCGTACAAATAGAGACAAGCACGACCACCAGCGCGCCACATATAGCGGCACGAAAATCCGTTGGTCCCATCACAATATTCTCCACCACTACAATCATTTCCACCAGCTATTCCAGGAATTTTTCCGCCGAAATTTGTTGTCCCCCATGTGAAATTTTCGCTAAAACGAATCCAATACGACATATATAATTCGTCGGCAGGCTCCACAAGCAACGGAACTTGAGCTCCATTTATATCAGGACCGAAAGTTTGAGCCGGATAAGTAATACGCAATGATTTTGTTCCCGAAACAGACGTGCTGTTGTCTATCATAGTTCGCGTTGCCAGACCTTGGTCCCACGTTGCGGTAGTAAATCCATCGGATTGCCACATCGAGCGCACGTAAGCTGTTCCCGCCGGTTGCGATTCAAAATCCGTATGGCAATATTGCGCATACGACGACAATGCAATCACACAAAACAATATCAAAAATAACTTACGCATATCGTTGGTAAAGATATGACAAAGATTGAAGATAAAAAATCCAATATTGCCATTCACAATATCAATAGTTTTTGCCGTTGGTTTTCTATATATTTACAAAAAATTAAGACTATGAAATACCGATATAAAACAGTTGGTACGTGTAGCCAACAAATTGAATTTGAACTTGACGGCGATATTCTTAAAAATGTCAATTTTTATGGCGGATGCAACGGAAATTTGCAGGGTATCAGCAAATTAGTTGAAGGAATGCCTGTAACAGAAGTAATCAAAAAATTGGAAGGAATACGCTGCGGTTACAAAACTACGTCGTGTCCAGATCAACTCACAACAGCACTCAAAAAAGTGCTTGCAAAGAAGGAATCAGAAGCTAAAAACCAAGAACATAGTAATTCTTGATTTTTAGTTCTTTGCTCACTAAAATTTTAATTCCAACAAATCGAACATTCCTTCCCCTTTATAAAGGAGATACAAAGGCTTTTCGCCATCTTCAAAATCAGCATCGATGGCAATAGATTTCCAATTTTGAGTTGGTTTTATCGTACATTCGCCAACAGATTTTCCATTCAGTTGCTGCGTTATCAACAATGTTCCAGTGGCATTACCACGATACGTAATAACCAGTTTTGAATTACCATTGAAAGCGAAGTATTTGTATCCAATCAATGTATTATTGCCAATCTCCGTTATAAAACGCTCATTATCAACATTATTCACATTCGGGAACGATGTTTCGTATATTTTATTGGAACCATGTGGCATTGCCCCATTTGTTATGTTGCACGCAATTACTGCCGGATATGTTCCTTGAGCCAACAAAGGTCCGCCATTTAAGCCACACGATGTAATTTCAATTTGTTTAATGCTACCATCTGGTTGTATCACTATCTTTTCGGCGCAGGCCTGTCGGCTATAATCCGACTTGTGTGTTAATCTATGATAAAATACATAATATTCGCCATTAATCTGTTCTATGCTTCCATGCGTCGTACCTGTCATATTCAATCTATCCAACTCTGTACGACCATTCAGTCCAACATCACCATTGGAAACGATTGTTCCGCCAAAAATAAAATCCTTGTCAGGAAATTTACTTGTCGCATAGCACAATTCGTGGTTTAGCATAGAAGAATATATGAAATAGTACGTCTCACCTACTTTACGTATTGAACTTGCCTCAAAAAATGGATGTTTTTCAAATGATGTTCCTTTTACTTTATAGGGAATAATATGTTTTGGAGCCTGTTTTACCGTAAGCATATCATCTTCCAAGACAAGAGAAACTGCGCCCATAACGCTCTCTCCATGAGCCATTTGTATAATTTCTTCCCGAGATTTTCCAAACATATTCATCTCACTTTGAATATAGTTTTCGTTCTCAAAGAAATCAGGTTCTTCTTCAAAAGAATACTGCGTTCCATAATATAAGCGAATTACCCCATTGTCGTTGATTACTCCCGGATCGAATGGGACAAAATCTTTCATGATTTTTCCGTCTGGATATTTCACAAAGCCAAGAAATTCATATTTTCCAGCTGGACTATCGCACACGGCGACACTAATCGGACCGAAATAGCCACCGACACCAAAATCGCCCGACATACAGTAAAACAAATAGTATTTACCATCATTGCCACGAACCACATCGGGCGCATACATATATTTCCTATTTGGATAATCAGGATCTTGGCTTGCCTTATAAATTACGCCCTCATACCTCCACTGTTTCAAATCATAAATTGATGCTGAATATGACACGTAATCCAACATACAAAATGTTTCCCCTGCTTCCTTATCGTGCGAGCCGAATATATACACTCTATCTCCAAATACATGTGGTTCTCCATCGGGAACATATTCGTTTAAAGGCAAAAATGGATTGTAAACTTGATTTTTCATATCTTGACACTCCTTTGAATTTACAAAAGTAACGTTTTCGTCAAGATGTGCATTGCCACCATTGTGTTTTTTTATCATGAGAAAAGCTATCAGCATAGAAATAGCGGCAACAAGTATCAGCAATGTACAAAGACGAAATTTCATAGAATAATTTAAAAGTTCTTAAAGTTAACACAATTAACTGTAGGAAAGGCACTCTGCAGACAATAATTCACATATTCTCTAAGAAATTACAAAACGGAGAACCTTTTCTTAATCCTTAAAAATGGTGTTTCATATATTTTAAAACTAATCTTCGCTAAAATTATGGAGATGAGTAAAGATACAGGCATTTCGAAAAAAATCACCTGCCACAATTCAGTATTTAGTCCAAGCAGACTGGTAAAATTTATAGTTATCAATATGCCTATAAAATGTAAACAATACAAACCATACGTGATAATTCCCAAACGTGATATTAACTTTAACTTTCCAATCTTAAACAATGAATTTCTTGAATAACATTGTTCTAAAATTATAAATAGAGATATCACAGCTAAAAACAAACGTTCAAACAAACGTACTATATCTCCAGACATCATTATCTCTTTACGATATAACAAATAAAATAAGAGTAGAGCATAAATTACTACTATTTGCCACCTTCGCAGATTTTCTATAAAATATTTAAATTTTTGTTTTTCAGAAACTAACCAAGCTCCCATTGCTCCAACAGCCAAATCGCCCATACACGAAAACGTGTGATGTTCTAAACGAATAAAATCGTCTATATAAATAAAACGAAATAGCAAGGAACAGAAAATAGTCACTATAAAAACTAGCCAATATTTATTTTTTGGCAAATAACATAACAATATAGGCCAAACTAAATAAAACTGCTCTTCAATAGCAACGCTCCACAATACACCCAAAATTGAAGCATCTGGCAAACCATTGTTTATAAAATCAAAATTATTTAGAAAGACTAAGTAATAACCAATATGAGCTGTCTCATTCGGGATTTGTCCCATAAAAATTTTTAACAACGGAAATACAACAAAACCAAATAAAACGCAAAAGTAATACAACGGCCAAATTCTCAATATTCGTCGTATCCAAAAGTTTTTTAAATTTATAGTACCCTTAGAACTTTTTTCTTTTATCAGCAACAACGTTATGAGAAATCCGCTAATCACGAAAAATATATTCACTCCTACATTACCATTAGCAACCAAAAATTTTTTTACAAATAGGTATAACGAACTTTTTTGAATATAATCATATTCAGTATAAAAGCTATGATACAAAAAGACTAACAAAAAACTAAAAAAGCGTAACCCATCTAAATTCTCTAAATAGAATACTTCTTCATTCTGCCCCCGAAACGGTGTTTTGTGTGTACCCATAATTGATAGTTTCGCATAACTATCAAATTCCTTGGACAACGAGAAAGGTGTGAGCCTTCCTATTTGCGTTCACGGGAAGCCTGAGAAGAAACCCGCCTCTGTTCATAGAATACGCCCACACCTCATCAATGCGAGCATTAACTTCTGAACAGAGTATACTTCCGTGAACAACGCTACATCCAGCTTCTTAGAATTAGTTTCTCAGGCTTTTTCTTAGAACGCAATTAAATAGCTAATGCAATATGTTAATATTTAAACTCTATTTCCTACACTTAATTAATTTATTTATCCAGACAAATATAGTCATTTCATAGAGAAAATATGATATATTCATATAGTCATCTTTACTCTTAAATAAGGACATAACCACCCTACCATTTTATAGATTTATTTAGTACGTTTGTAATTGGTAAAACGAGTCAAATGAAGTTATCCGAATTGAAAAACGGCGAAACTGCCGTCATCATTAGAGTTTCTGGACATGGTGGATTCCGTAAAAGAATTATGGAAATGGGATTTGTCCGTGGGCAAAAAGTTACGTCGGTCATTAATGCGCCGATGAACGACCCCATAAAATATTCCATTATGGGCTACGATGTTTCATTACGACGAAGCGAAGCCGAACTCATTACTGTTCTTTCCGAAGAAGACGCCGATTCGCACTTGTCTGCCGAGGATGCCACCGCACCATGCTATTTTGCCTGTGGCGATTGTGGTGCCTGCAATTCTCAATGTTTTACCAATCTGCACAAGACAACCCAAAGAAATATTATCAACATTGCCTTTGTTGGCAATCCTAATAGTGGGAAGACATCGTTATTCAACGCACTTTCGGGTAGCAACGAACACGTAGGAAATTACAGCGGAGTTACCGTTGACGTAAAAACAGGCCACTTCAACTATCGTGGCTACCACTTCAACGTGACGGATTTGCCTGGAACGTATTCGCTTTCGGCATATTCACCTGAAGAAATATACGTGCGCCGACAATTACAAACAACTATGCCCGATGTCATTATTAACTCGGTGGTGGCGTCAAATTTGGAACGAAATCTTTATTTGACAACCGAATTAATCGACCTCAGCCAACGCGTTGTCGTAGCGTTGAATATGTTTGATGAACTTTCGGCAAGCGGTGCAGTTCTCGACTACGAAAAACTTGGTTCCATGATGGGAACACCAATGGTCCCAACTATTGCTAAAAATGGTCAGGGACTGGACAAATTACTTGACACTGTTATTGAACTGTTTGAAGGGAAAAACCGAGAAGCACGACACGTGCACATCAATTATGGTAATGTTATGGAACCTGAAATTGTTGCACTTGGCGAAAAAATGCACGAAGCCAACGATTTACCGCAGCAGTTCCCAGCCCGATATTGGGCAATCAAAATGATTGAGAACGATAAAGAGGCAATAGAAGTTCTCAAAACTTGCGAACATTATCAAGAATGGGAAGGAAGAGCAAAAGTTGCAGCAGAACACATCCAACGCCAATTAGACATAGATGTGGAAACAGCCATTAGCGATGCAAAATATGGATTTATTTCAGGTGCTTTGCACGAAACATTCATTGAAGGGAAAAAAGACATCAACCGGAATACGAGAAGAATAGATAAACTTGTGGCTAACAAATGGTTAGGATTTCCATTATTTATAGCCATAATGTGGTTGATGTTCTACGTTACATTTACTCTTGGTTCTTATCCGCAAGATTGGATTGATGCTGGATTTTCGGCACTTTCGGACTGGTTAAACGGAATTATGCCAAATAACGCATTACGCTCACTCGTTGTTGACGGAATTATTGGTGGCGTTGGTGCAGTTTGTTCATTTGTTCCAAATATTCTTCTGCTTTATCTTTTCATCTCATTAATGGAGGATTCCGGCTATATGTCGCGTGCAGCATTCATTATGGACAATTTTATGCACAAAATGGGGTTGCACGGGAAATCATTCATTCCTATGCTGATGGGATTTGGCTGTAATGCACCGGCAATACTCGCAACACGCGCAATTGAAAGTCGAAGCAGTAGAATTATTACCATGTTGGTTGTGCCATTTATGTCGTGCAGCGCACGATTACCAATATACGTGTTGTTTGCAGGCACATTTTTCCCGAACAATGCAGCAACTATAATGATTGCTTTATACGTACTCGGTATTGTTGCGGCCATACTGAGTGCGAAATTGCTACGTGCCGTTAAATTCGGAGAAGATGAGACACCTTTTGTCATGGAACTTCCACCATACCGAATGCCGACAGTACTAGCCGTACTAAAACACATGTGGGACAAATGCCTGCAATATCTTAAAAAGATTGGCACTGTCATTCTTGGTGCGTCTGTCGTTATATGGGTATTAAGTTATTACCCAAGACCTATGGTTGAAGAAGTTAACGAAAACGGCGAAACGGTTATGGTACAAGCTACTCCAAATACTATTGATGCTGGAAACTCCTATTTGGGAAAATTCGGGAAAAGTTTGGAACCAGTAATGAAACCGCTTGGTTTGGATTGGCGAGCAAGTATTGCAATTGTTGCAAGTTTCCCTGCAAAGGAAATTGCTGTCAGCACACTTGGTGTTCTCTACGATACCGAATCAGAAGATGAAACCGGTAGTAGCAAAGCATTGGGCAAAGCAATTTTGGAAGACGGAGCATTTACAAGCGCCTCAGCACTAGCAATTATGGTATTTATGCTGCTTTGCTTCCCATGTCTGGCAACATTAGCAGCAATTTACAGCGAATCAAGGAAGAAAGGATGGATTGTATTCTCCATCATCTATCCTACCATTATCGCATGGATAACTGCGTTTGTAGTGTATACAATCGGAAACGCAATACTATAGGAATGTGTAGCTCAATACGTAAAGAGTGTCACTATTTCACTAATTTTTCCAACTGCTTAGCAACTTTTTCGAATGGAAATTCGGCGAAAATGGCATCAAATTTCGATTTGATTTTGTCGTTGCAAAGATTGCCAATACTTCCTTCGTGAGTGTGATTTGCTTTACGTTCGGCCTTAAAGTCGCCATGTTTAATATCTAAACCAACTTTCTTGTAGGCATCACGGAATGGCATACCTTCGTATGTCAAACGATTAACCTCATCAACGCTGAAAATATAGTCGTACATTGAATCGTCGAGAATATTTTCCGAAATTTTAATGTTGTTCAACATCAACATCATCATATCTATGCAGCTATTAACTTCGGTAAATCCAGGAATAAAGCATTCCTTAATTATCTGTAAATCACGATTATAACCAAAAGGAAGATTTGTCGTAATGAATGTGATTTCCGTTGGCAATGCCTGAAGTTTGTTACTCTTTGAACGGATAATTTCGAACACGTCAGGATTTTTCTTATGCGGCATAATGCTCGAACCAGTCGTCAATTCTTCTGGAAACGAAACGAAATGGAAATTTTGATTCATGAACAAACACATTTCCATTGCCACTTTCGACAACGTGGAAGCAATGCTTGCCAACGCATACGATGTGATTTTCTCAACTTTTCCACGTCCCATTTGAGCATACATTACATTGTAGTTCAATGTTTCGAATCCCAACAATTCTGTCGTCATTGTTCTATTCAGTGGGAACGATGAGCCATAACCAGCAGCAGACCCAAGTGGGTTTTGATTGGCGATTTTGTAAGCTGCCAAAAGCAACTGCAAATCATCGGCAAGACTTTCGGCATAGCAACCAAACCACAAGCCGAACGACGACGGCATTGCAATCTGTAAATGCGTGTAGCCAGGCATCAAAACGTTTTTGTATTGTTCACTCAACTTTTGTAAAAGTGTAAACAAATCCTTTACACTTTCGACAGTTCCCTGAATTGCATCACGAATGTACAATTTCATATCGAGCAAAACTTGGTCGTTACGCGAACGTCCGCTGTGGATTTTCTTTCCAACATCACCTAACTTTTCGGTCAACAAAAATTCTACTTGCGAATGAACATCTTCAACGTGATCTTCAATCTTAAACGAGCCATTCAACACTTGTTTGTAAATATTTTTCAATTCAACCTGAACAGCGTCAAGTTCTTCCCTAGTCAACAAACCAATTGACTCAAGCATACGCGTATGTGCAAGATTACCAAGCACATCGGCTTTCGCCAAATACACATCAAATTCTTTATCCTTGCCAACTGTGAAAGTTGAAACCTTTTCGTTTGGAGTAACGTCCTTCTGCCAAAGAGTTGTTGAATGTTTTTCTGCCATTTTCAATTAAATTAGAGCCTTCGCATTACGTTTCAGCGAGACAAAGATATAAATTTTGGGAATGATATGCCGATAGTAAAAAAGTTTGTTGTCGTCAAATTGCCAAATTCTCCAACAAGTTTATATATGTTTCTATGCCTTGTTTCAACTCGGATTCAAAAATGTATTCGTTGGCGGTATGAGAACGGAGTGTATCGCCTGGGCCAATCTTCATTGACGGAAATTTCGTCATAAATACTTGGTCTGACAATGTTGGAGAGCCAAACATTTCCAATCCCAATTTTTTCCCACTTTCCACAAGCGGATGATTTACAGGAATTGATGACGAATTCAATCGGAATGAACGAGCTTCAACGTCGCATTTCACCGATTTTTTAATATAGTCAAACAATTCCTTATTGCCGTATAATTCGTTGCTACGAACATCCACCACAAACGTACATTCGCCAGGAATCACATTGTGCTGCGTTCCGGCATTGATAACCGTAACGCTCATTTTCACCGGCCCCAAAAATTCCGATTCTTTCGGAAACTGATATGTACGGAACCAATTTATATCTTCTAGTGCTTTATAAATTGCATTAACGCCGTTTGAATGTGCCGCATGACCTGATTTACCAATTGCCTTGCAGTCCAACACCATCAAACCTTTTTCGGCTATTGCCATTCGCATTCCTGTTGGTTCACCCACAATACCGAATGCTATTTCCGGCAAAGTCGGAATAACACATTCCAACCCATTTTTTCCTGAAACTTCTTCTTCGGCCGAGGCAACTAAAATCAAGTTAAACGGTTTTTCCAACTCGTTGAAATGAAGAAACGTAAAGATGAGCGAAACCAACGATGCACCAGCGTCGTTACTACCCAACCCAATGATTTTTACACCATCACAAATTGCGTTGAACGGATCGCTTTCCCATCCATCGGATGGTTTTACCGTATCGTGGTGCGAATTCAATAAAATTGTTGGTTTATTGTTGTCAAAGTTCTTTGAACGGACAATTACATTGTTTTCTATTCGTTGCGCAACAATTCCATGTTTCTTAAAGAAATTGCACAACAATTCCGCCGTTCCCGATTCATTTCTACTGATAGAAAATGTTTCAACCAACGAAATCAATAAGTTCTTTGCCTGTTCAAATGTTTCTTCCTGCATATTGAAATATTTCTACAAAAATATGAAATTTTCCGTCATTCCCCGTCTTCCACCCTTTTTCTTCAATTTATAAATCACTGCGTATGCTATTGGCGTGGCAAAAACGGCTTCGAGCAACAATTTCACAACAATTTGAATAACAATCATCGAAATCAAATCTTCGCTCGGAACAACGCCAGCAAAAGCAATAACGACGAACAAAATCGTATCGAAAACATATCCAAACAACGACGAGCCAATGGTTCGCATCCATAAATGTTTGCCGTTAGTCCATTTTTTTATCAGAACCATGGTCCAGGAATTTGTCAATTCTCCACAAAGAAAACCGACCAACGACGCAATCGTGATTCGAGGAACAAAAGTGAACACATTTTTATAGGAAACCGCTATCTCGGTTGTCTCCGTTGGAAACGGAAGAAAAACGCCAATCAAGGCCGCGACCGTAAATAAAATTTCGCAGAAAAACGTAAGAAAGATAATGCGACGTGCGACTTTGAATCCCCATATTTCCGTGAGAATATCACCCAGGAAATAGGTTATCGGGAAAACTATTGTTCCCGCATCAAAAATAGTTATTCCGCAAACTTCTATGAGTTTCACAGCCATTACATTCGCCGCCAAATAACTGGTGACAAACAACGCAGCAACCACAGTCAAAAAAGACTGATTTCGGTTTTTTACAGGGTTTTCCGAGACCTGAGACATAGTTTTAAGTTTTTTGTTACACGTCACAAAAATCAACTTTTATCCGGCAACTTGCAACAATTATTTTTTAGATTTTAATTCTATTGATATTTTCCCTTTATCAAAATGATACTCTTCGTCGTAAAGTTTAATTTTAGGCAATCGACCAGATTTCAAAATGATGTCAACTTTTGTTTTCATCACCTTAATAGTCAGCAATGCACCTTGATACAATATTGAAAATGAGTATGATTTCCACGATTTTGGAATATATGGCGCAAACGACAGAGAACGCTGATGTACACGCATTCCAGCAAATCCTTTAACAATCGCCAACCAAGAACCAGACATGCTCGTAATATGCAAACCGTCCTGTGCCTCTTTGTTATAATCATCCAAATCTAAACGTGCCGTACGTAAATACAATTCGTAAGCTTTTTCTTCATTACCAATTTTTGATGCAACGACAGAATGAATGCAAGGCGACAACGAAGATTCGTGAACGCAGCGCGCCTCGTAGAACGCAAAATTCTTTTGTATGGTATCTAATTCAAAATCGTCTTCAAAAACATACAAACCTTGTACAACATCGGCTTGTTTAATGTATGGCGAACGTAATATTCTATCCCACGACCAATGTTGATTAATAGGACGTTCCGTGTCTGACAAATCGGCAACAGTTACTGGTTCTTTGTCCAAATAACCATCCTGTTGCAGTATCAAACCATATTTTTCATCAAATGGGAAGTACATATTTTGTACTATATCGGACCAACGGGCAATTTCCAACTCGTCAAAAGAAATTTTCTTTGACAAATCTTTATATTGTTCCATTGCCACCGATTTCACCCAAGTGATACATTCCAACGTATAGCACAAGCACCATCGTGCATAATAATTTGTGTACCAGTTATTTGAAACATTATTTTCATATTCATTTGGACCAGTTACGCCCAAAATCATATACTTCCGTTTTATTGGAGACAGAAATACACGTTGAGCCCAAAAACGTGAAATACCAATCAACACTTCCAAACCATAGTCAACTATGTAGGATTTATCGTTGGTATATGTCACATAATCGTATATAGCGTGCGCAATGGCACCATTTCTATGGATTTCCTCAAAAGTGATTTCCCACTCGTTGTGGCACTCATCACCAGTAACCGTAACCATAGGATATAAAGCTGCCCCTTTTGTGAATCCCAACTTTTCGCCATTGGCGATTGCCCTATCGAGTTGTTTATACCTATACAGCAACAAATTTTTCGCAACAGATTCCTGCGAAGTTGACAAATAAAATGGGAAACAAAATGCTTCCGTATCCCAATATGTCACGCCACCATATTTCTCACCCGTAAATCCTTTTGGGCCAATATTTAAACGACTGTCATCGCCTGTATAAGTCTGCTGCAAATGGAAAATATTGAAACGGATTCCTTGTTGCGCCTTCACATTTCCCTTGATTTCAATATCACTCATAGACCATTTTTCTGCCCAAGCCTTTACGTGTTCCGAGAGTAGGGGCTTAAATCCTTTTTTGGCAGCGAAATTAACACGCTCCAATGCAACGCTTTCGAGTTCTTCTACAGGATGATTTAATGAAGACACCTGTGAAGCAAATTTTTCAATAATAAGCGTCTCGCCCTTTGCAAGGTTCAAACCAGCAATCTCGTTCAATTGCAAACGTTCTGTTTGATGAACGACAGAGACCTTTTTAGAATACGTATTTCTGATTGCCGTAGCAACAGTAAACTGCGGAACATTAAACGGTGATTTTTTTGTTCTGTCAACTGCAACTATTTCGCCATCTTCGTTCTTTTGACTGATAGATTCCCAAAAACATTCATTATAATTCGAATCCTGATTATAGACTTCCGATTGAATGAATGATTTAACGCATACCGAACATTTTTTCGTTTCCGGAGTTATTTCATAATGAATTGCGCCTATTTCAAACTGCGTCATACTTATGAAACGCTGGCTAACGATAGACAAGCGCATTCCTTTCGGAGTTTCCACGACACAAGTCTTTGAAAGTACGCCCTGTTTCATATCCAAGATACGTTCAAACGAAACAAATGAAACGGTTGCCATATCAACTAACTCTCCGTCAACCCAAATATGAATGCCAATCCACGAAGGTGCATTAATTACCTTTGCAAAATAATCGGGATATCCATTTTTCCACCAACCAACTCTCGTTTTGTCGGGATAAAAAACACCACCTATATAATTACCCTGTAAGGTTTTACCACTATAAGCTTCCTCAAAATTCGCACGTTGTCCCATGCGACCGTTACCAATACTGAAAATACTTTCGGAAATCATCTGACGTTCAGCATCAAATGAATTCTCTATAATTTTCCATTCGTCTTCAACAAACATACTTAGATAAATTGTGGAACAAATATACAATTCTTTTCTTTGGTTGAAGAATGCAGGTGTTGTAAAACCAATTTCATTGCTCTGCGGCATCAATAAAAAAGGACATCTCGTAGTGAAATGTCCTTTTTAGTAGCGGGAGCCAGACTCGAACTGACGACCTTTAGGTTATGAGCCTAACGAGCTACCAACTGCTCTATCCCGCGATATATCTTTTAAACGAATTGTCGTTTTTGGGTTTGCAAATGTACCAAAATATTCTATAAAACCAAATTTTTTATAAAATTATGGTACTAAAACCAATCTGAAGCCAGTAAAACTGTTTCTATATTCAGGATTCATGTGGCCTCTGTTAGAATTTCTGCAACTATTTTCTTCAGTTAGAATGCAACCACCACGCAAAACCATATCTTCGCCAGAAGCAACTCCTTGTGGATTTGCCTTTGCATTTTGCTTATCGCTATATGATCTTATTGCGTACCAATCGTTGCACCATTCCCAAACACTTCCACTCATATCGTAAATACCCAATTCATTTGCAGACTTTTGTGCCACGGGATGATTGGTTTCATTCGCATTACCAGCAAACCATCCAACATTTTCCAATACTGCATCTCCACTGAATCTATTTCTTGCACTTTTATTTCCACCTCTTGCTGCATATTCCCACTGAGCTTCTGTTGGCAATGCAAAATTTTGTCCAGTCATTTCATTTAGTTTAGCGATGAACTCCTGTACTTCGTTGAAATTAACGTAGTACATAGGATATTTCGCACCTTCACCACGAAGTGGCCAAGCTGGATTTGCTTTATCACGCTGTTGTGTAACAGTAGTTCCCATTACAAGTTGCCACAATTCCTGAGTAACTTCGCATTCGCCAATATAAAAACTTGACAAAGCCACTTTGTGAACTGGATTTTCATCAGCATCTTTACCTTCTGCCTGCTCTGCAGTTGCACCCATATCAAAAGAACCACCTTTTACATATATCATCGTAAATGGAATTCCTTGTACCAAAAATTTCTGTGAATCCTGCGTTTTTACCACACCATTATTCTGTACTTCCGAAGCAGCCTTTAACGACTGAGCTTCTGTGGCAAAGGCCACCAACATTCCCACACTGATTAATCCTATATACCGTAAAACATTCATAGTTCTATATATTATTCAGGTTTAACTTCTTGATTTGCAGAATCTTCAACTGCTTTTTGAAATAAATCTTCAATTTTTACATTGAAAAAATTCTTTACAAACATAGGGGGCACTGCTTCCATATTTGTAATAAGCGATTGCATTAATTCATTGTCATATCCAACCAACATACTAATTGTTGTATCGGTATACAAGATTGCATAACTCATTTTTCCTTTTTCCTGAACAGCAAAGTACAAACCTTCACGACTTTCTGGATGTGCTCCTATCTTCGTTGCCATAGCTTTATTCAAAGCCCTAGCGATAGCATTACCTTTGTCGAATGCCTTATACGTAAGAGCAAACTTGTATGCAATTGTTTGCATAGGTTCGTCAAATTTATAGACCAATGTCTTTGCATCAGTAGAATCTAATGCAACGATAGAATGAGAGAAATCAAACTCTACAGCATCCACATATACTTCCGGTGTAACACGTTGCAAATTGAAAGCAACCACTGTAAGCGTATCTGTTGCATTTGCAAAATCTCCATATATTTTACTATCAGCCACATTTTGCAATGTTGCCTTAGCACCAAAACCATCAATTGAGGATTCTGTTACTTTCTTCATAAAATTAGTAATGAATTCTGTAGCATCGTAATAGTCAGATTTTGCATAATTATCTTCTTCTGCATAATTCACAAAATTATTCTTAACATCATCTAATTTCGGGAATGCAACATATTTACCAGATTTGTCTATCACTCCATACGAATAGTTTCCATACTGATCAAATGTTTTTACAACAGCAAAGCCATTGAAAAATTCCGATTCCCAAGCAAATTGGGCATTGACAACCATATCACCTTTTGTATCCAAGTAACCGCACATATTATCCAACTTCATAGCAGCAAAACCATTGGAATAGCACGAAACTTCGTCGTATAATGGATTAACATCAATCTTTCCGTTTGTTTTAATGGCTCCCCACTTACTTGCAAATTTCACACTCGCTCTTCCTTCAAAGAAATCTTTGGCATCATCGAACTGAGGATGAATTTTGTATAGACCATTTTTACCTATATAACCGTATAAAACACCCTCTGACTGAGCGACAGCCAAACCTTCTTTAAACAAACCTGCATAATTAAAATGAGCTGGAATGACCATTGTACCAGTTTTATCAATGTAGCCCCAAGAACCTTCGTACAATACAGGAGCTAAACCTTCGTTAAATCCAAATAAGATATCGTCATATTTTGGTTCAATGACAACTTTTCCAGTCTCATCAATAAAACCATATTTTTTTGA
The DNA here is from genome assembly GCA_937892155.1 of uncultured Bacteroidales bacterium. Lineage (GTDB taxonomy): Bacteria > Bacteroidota > Bacteroidia > Bacteroidales > UBA1715 > UBA1715. The sequence continues at coordinate 57,396 of CALAUG010000014.1, forward strand.
AGTATCTTGAAATGCAGCCAACCCATCTCTAAAGTTGTACAATCTGTCAACATTTTTCATTTCAAACAGTACAGTTCCTTTTGTATCAATACACACAGGATACCCCCCAGCTTCTACAGCAATTGCACGACCTTCATGAAACATTGTTCCAAATTTGTATTTTGGGGCAACAACAAAATTCGCATTCTTGTCGATATACCCAATTTTCCCATCTGTGGTTTTTACACAAGCCAAACCTTCGTAGAAGAAATTTGCATCTTTATATCGAGGAGTAATGACAGATTCACCTTTTGAGTTGATATACCCCCATTTACCATCTAATTTTACTGGTACTAAATCTGCCTTAGAAGAACCGCTTTTAGTGCACGAATTGAGAACCACGCACGATAAAAGAGCTAAAAGCCAAAGAATATTAAAACGCTTCATATTAGTTATATATAACATTATTGTACAAATTTAACAATTTATTTGAGTTTATCACATCTATTTTTCAATCATATCGTCATATTTGGAAATACCTGTACCAAAACGGCAAAGACAATTATCAACTCAAATAATATCTCAGCGAAAAATTTCCGTTTTATATTAACCATATAGTTAGAAATGAACATTGCCGCTGGTAATAATCCGAAAAATAACATGCTATACGAAACGAAAGGAACAAAGAAATATATGCTGAGTATCAACAACATAAACACGAAAAATATTGAATAATATTTTCTAGTTGACACTTTTCGTATACCATCCGAGAATACATACAAAACACCACAGACGAACAAAATCCCCAAATAGATTGAAAAACAAAGAGGTAACAACATTTTAAAAGAGCCATCCTGTTTTACAAACAAATTTGCATTCCAGACAGCCCATTGCTCTGGAAACGAATTAAAACAATACGAAAGAGCAAACACAATTCCTATTGGCAATGAATACCCTATTATTGCAGATAGCCATTGTCTCCAATAAAAAGGTGTTAGTATTAATAGACCTATTAACACTACTACTGCAAAATATAACGTAGGGGCATAGAAAAGTGTTGCGATGGAAAAGCAAAGTGAACTCTCAAAAATTGTCTTTAAATCTTTTTCGTTTTTATACATCTGAAATAAAGACGAAAAACCTAAAATCAAAAACGTCAATGCCGGCTGCATTGGATTTAATTGTTTAAAATCCTGTAAGCTAGCAGAAAAAACCACAAAAAGGAAAATATATAAAGTAGACCGCTTTTCTATCAACCTAAGCAAACTATTCACCCTCATCAACAATAAAATATTGACTGTCAAAATCAACAATGACACCAATACCCCTGCAAAAGAACTCCAATTTTGTAGCGCCATCAACGGTTTATACAAAACCATTGGAGATTGGTCATAATAATGAAAAGTAAACTGAGGATGCATCAATTCCGTTCCCCAAAGCAACAATACCACCAAAGGGAGCAAAATGAAATTAATGGAAGAATTTCTTTGTAAGAATTGAAACATCTATTTATAAATCTGAACCAATATCTCTTCGATAATACATCTTATCAAAATGGATTTTAGATATATTTTTGTATGAAATTTTCAAAGCAGCATCCTTATTTTCACCCAACGAAGTTACGGCCAATACACGACCACCAGAAGTTTTCACTTCTCCATTTTCCAACTTAGTTCCTGCGTGAAATACGATACTATCGGTAAAATTCTCATCAAATGCAATTGTCTTTCCCTTTTCGTATGTTTCTGGATATCCGCCCGAGACAGCCATAACCGTTGTTGCCGAGAATGGATTGATTTCTATTTTTTCTTGAGACAACTTTTTGTTTGCCGCAGCGACAAACAACTGTAACAAATCAGATTTAATACGAGGAATCACAACTTCCGTTTCTGGATCACCCATACGGACATTATATTCAATGACTTTTGGCGTACCATGATCATTCATTAAGCCAAAGAAAATGAAACCACAATATGGAATATTATCTTCTTTTAAGCCCGCAATTGTTGGCTTGATAATTTCGTTTTCAACTCTGTCCATCAACGATTTATCGGCAAATGGGACAGGAGAAACTGCACCCATACCACCCGTATTCAAACCAGTATCGTGTTCGCCAACGCGTTTGTAATCTTTTGCTTCCGGTAGAATAACATAACCTTCGCCATCAGTCAAAACAAATACTGACATTTCGATTCCTTTCAAACACTCCTCCAAAACAACAGTTTTGCTTGCGGCACCAAATTTTCCGTCAAGCATATTCTTCAATTCCGATTTTGCTTCTTCCAAATCCTGCAAAATCAGAACACCTTTACCAGCAGCCAAGCCATCAGCTTTCAATACGTAAGGAGCTGTTTGTTTTGCCAAGAAATCAAAACCTTCCTGAAGATTTTGAGCTGTAACCGTGAAATGTTTTGCCGTTGGAATATTGTGGCGATTCATAAAATTTTTGGCAAATTCCTTACTACCTTCCAACGTAGCTGCATATTTTTGAGGGCCTATAACTGGTATAGACTTTAATTGCGAATCAGCAAGAAAAAAATCGTGAATACCTTGTACTAGCGGATCTTCCGGTCCTACAACAACCATATCGATGTTGTATTGTAGAACGGCTTTTTTCACATCTTCAAAAGCCGTTGCAGAAATCGCCAAATTAGTTCCGACTTGTGCGGTTCCCGCATTTCCTGGAGCGATATATAATGTATCCAACAATGGACTTTGTGCGATTTTCCACGCCAAAGCATGTTCGCGTCCGCCCGATCCTAAAAGTAAAACATTCATTATTCTTGATCTATTAGATTTTTATCTTCTGTGTAAATGTATGCATCCGCACGTTTTGTCTGAACCCTTGGCAATATGGCTTCTGCGGCTGATTTTGTACTGAATGGACCTATGTAGATTTTAAACATTTTATCGCCTTGACGTGCGTCAGGAATCCAATAATATCCGCAAGGGTATCCATCAACGTATGACAATTCAGCTACAACCTTAATAGCTTCCACTTCATTAGGTAATGCTCGGTAAGCTATCAACCATCCTTTTGTAGGAACCTTCATGGCTGTAGCAACACGTGGTTCTGGTGGAATTGGTGGCTGTGGAGGAACCGTATCAATAACCATAGGTTCTTCTGGTATAGGAGCCTGTTCAACTGGTTGTTGTGGAACTTCTTGTTTTTCAACCACAGGAGCAGGTTTCGTGGCCTTACTCCACACATTTTTATAATAATACCATCCAGCGGCACACAACGCAACTAAAAGAAGTAACAAAATAATTGGCCATATAGAACCTTTTTTCTTCTCTTTTTTTTCGGTTTTCTTACCAGATTTCGCTTTTTGGGCACGCGAAATCTCCTGCTGAATATCTTGTTGCATCTCCTCTTTGACTGGCTCTGCTTCTTGACTTGCTTCCACAACAGCCTTGACTTCTTCTGCCGCTGTATTTGCTTCAGAGCTTACTTGTTCTTCAAGATTTTCCGCCGTTTCTTTTACCTCGGTTTCAGTTGTTTCTACCTTTTCAGCAGCAGAAACGACTGTTTCCTTGACATCTTCAACAACTTTTTGAACATCGCCTTCAATCTGCAAACCATCTGGCTCGTTTGGAGAGAAATCAAAATCGTCGTTTGAACCCAAGTCAAAATCTAAATCATTGTCAGTTTTTTTCATAAAAAAATATTTATAGAGAAGACAAATATAGAAATTTCTATTTAATAATTGTCACACCACCCATATATGGAACCAATACATCGGGAACTCTTATACCTTCTTCAGTTTGATTATTTTCCAATATAGCAGCAACTATACGAGGCAACGCCAATGCAGAGCCATTCAATGTATGACAAAGTTGTGTTTTCTTATTTGCATCTTTGTAACGACATTTCAAACGATTAGCTTGGAACGAATGGAAATTAGAAACGGAGCTAACTTCCAACCAACGATCCTGTGCTTCGGAATAAACTTCGAAGTCATAGCATAATGCAGCCGTAAACGACATATCACCGCCACAAAGACGAAGAATTCTATATGGCAATTCCAATTTTTGAAGAAGACCTTCAACGTGAGCCAACATCTCTTCGTGCGATTCTTTTGAATGTTCCGGTGTGTCAATTCTTACAATTTCAATTTTCGAAAATTCGTGAAGACGATTCAATCCACGAACATCTTTACCATACGAACCTGCTTCACGGCGGAAACATTGTGTGTAAGCGCAATTCTTTATCGGCAACTGCTTCTCGTCCAAAATCACATCACGGTAAATGTTTGTAACAGGAACTTCGGCAGTAGGAATCAAATAAAGATCATCAATTTCGCAGTGATACATCTGGCCCTCTTTATCTGGCAACTGGCCTGTACCATATCCAGAAGCCTGATTCACAACAGTTGGAGGCATAATTTCCGTGTAGCCAGCCTTATTAGCTTCGGCCAAAAAGAAATTAATTAAAGCTCTTTGTAATTGAGCACCCTTCCCAATATACACAGGGAAACCAGCAGCAGTGATTTTTACACCAAGTTCAAAGTCAATAAGATTATATTTTTTTGCAAGATCCCAGTGAGGAAGTTTTGCATTGTCACAACCACTCACTTTTGCATCTTCTGATTTTAAGTCAGCAATTCTGCAATTTGGCGTTTTTACACCTGTCCCGATATTAAGTTTTACAACAACATTATCTTCAGCGCAATTTCCTTCCGGCACATTGTCTGCAGGAATATTTGGAAGAAGTACCAAAACTTTTTGCAGTTCTTCGGCAACATCAGACATATTCTTGTCCAATGTTTTTATATCCTCTTTCAGCTCGGCGGTTTTCGCTTTAGCAGCATTTGCTTCGTCAACCTTCTTTTGAGCAAACAAATTTCCTATTTCCTTCGACAACGCATTAATTTCTGCTTGTTTCGCATTTAAATCTTTTTGTATCGCAACACGCTGTTCATCAAGAGCAATGATTTTTGCAACAGCTTCCTTCGCATCAAAATTTTTGACTGCAAGTCTTTTAACAACAAACTCAGGATTTTCCCGAATTAACTGAATAGTAAGCATTTTTGAAAATTTATTTATACAAATATAAAAAAACTCCTGAATCATACCTCTCGACGAGAAGATATTATTCAGGAGTTCTAAAAAGTTAATTACTTATGAAAACTATGCTTCTGCAGGAACTACAGAGACATACATTTTGTCGTCGCGTTTTCTTTGAAATTTAACTGTTCCATCAACTAATGCGAACAATGTATGATCACGACCCATGCCAACATTTTCTCCTGGCATCTTCACAGTACCACGTTGTCTTACAATGATATTTCCAGCAACAACTGCTTGTCCACCAGATCTTTTTACACCAAGACGTTTACTTTCTGAATCTCGACCGTTCTTAGAAGAACCTACACCTTTCTTATGTGCCATCTCTTTTTACCTTTAATTATGCAACAATATTTTCAATTTGGATTTGTGTTAAAGATGCTCTGAAACCATTTTTAACTTTATATCCTTTTCTACGTCTTTTTTTGAATACAATCACTTTATCACCTTTTACGTGAGCAAGCACTTTTGCTGTAACTTTTGCACCCTTTACTGTTGGCGTACCAACCTTAACATCTGCATCAGCTACTAAAAGAACGTTTTCAAAATCAACTGATTCACCTTCATTATTTGCAAGACGATTAACGTAAACTTTATCGTCCTTAGCAACTTTAAATTGCTGTCCTGCTATTTCTACTATTGCGTACATCGTAATAACTATTATTCCTTCTAAATTTGGACTGCAAATGTATAAAACTTTGGAGAATAACAAGCACTTTTTTAAATTAATTCAAAAAAATTCTAATTTTGCTCTGTCTAACAAATTTCACAACAATGAAAAGATTAACCATTCTATTGTTTATAGGTTTATTTGGTTTTGCTTCGTGTTCAAAAGAAAAAGAACACATAGTAACGACCCATCCAAACGGTAAACCCGCGTATGTGGAATATTTTTCGGAAGATGACACTCTAAATCCGACCCGTACGCTTCGATACTATTATAATGGTGAAAAACAAGAAGAAATCAGTTACAAAAATGGTATCAAAAACGGCAAAAACACATTTTGGTATCAAAACGGAGAAAAAATGTTCGAAGGAAATTATGCCGATGGTTTACAAGACGGCATCTTTACGCAATGGTTTGATAATGGCAAAGTTGATTATATTGCAGAATACGAAAAAGGAAGACCGACAGGAACGTGGCGCTATTACAAAAAAGATGGTTCACTTATGTCCGAACAAAAAATGCAATAATATTTTGACGAAATAAAAATTTCATTACTTTTGCACCGATTTACATGGTGCCCGTAGTTCAGCTGGTTAGAGCGTCAGATTGTGGTTCTGAATGTCGAGGGTTCGAATCCCTCCGGGCACCCATAGGAAAAGGGAGAATGCAGTTCTC
>CALAUG010000015.1 GCA_937892155.1 uncultured Bacteroidales bacterium
AGAATTTGGACATGCCAAAGGAGTTTTATCTAGTGTAGTTAATGAACTTACAACAGGCAAAGTTCTTGTGTATGTTTTTGAAGCAGCTAAATCTGTAACTAAATCATCTGAGCTTGCGACAGATATCATGATAATTGTGGTCGCAATGATAATGTTGGGAGTAACGATATTTATCAAGAATACATATAAGGTTGCTTTTAGAAGAATCTTTTTAGAAGGTCATACATATGACTATGTTAAACTATCTAGATTCTTATTCTTGTTTCAAGTTAATAAATACATAAAAGCAACATGGACTTTATTTGTTACATCTGTTTATCAAGTATTGTGGGACTTAACAATTGTAGGTGGTATCATCAAGAAATATTCTTATGCAATGGTGCCTTATATAGTGGCAGAAAATCCTGATGTTGGGGCTTCGGAGGCAATCAATCTTTCTAAGCGTATGATGTATGGCCATAAATGGGAACTTTTTAAATTAGAATTAACTTTTATTGGTTGGCATATATTAGGTTATTTAACTCTTGGCATAAGTAGAATCGTTTTCTCTAATCCATATGAAGAATGTGTAAAGGTTTCTTATTATATTTATTTAAGAGAGTACGCGAAAGAAAATGGTATTTCTTTTGAGGAATTCTTTTCGCTGAATCCAATACAATTGTTTTAAGCAACTTGTCTATCAAACTAATTCTTATAAGATAACATTTTTTGTTCTAATTCATCCTGCAAGAGATATTTTAGCTTCCCCAAAGCATTAAACATCTGGATATTTTCGTTCAAATATATTTGTATAACACTATCCGTAACGCGCTCATAGTCTTGAAGTAGTTGAAACTTCAACACGCCCCTACTAATAGTATCATTCGTTGAAATTATTTCTTTATACTTTGCTTCATATTGTATTGATAGTTTTTCAAAAAAAATAGAGTCTTTCTTATATAAAGACGAGTCTATTGTTCCATACAAAATCTTCATAGCTTTATCTTTAATACTATCAACCGCTGTTTGTGTATCATTTTGTACTGAGTCAACTATCTCTTGATGGTTATGAACATGTATAATTTCTTTTTTGATATGATAGGTTGTGTCCATATTAGTTGTATCTACCGAAATTAAACTATCATTTTCTACTACAACAGGTACTTCTTCTTCCATATTGGCAGATTTATTATACTCTGTCTGTTTTTGTTTATTTATGAAAAAAATAGTCGTTACTACTAACATAAGAACAATCCCAATAGACACAAAAATCAATTTCCAATTAGTTCGTTTTTGCATCACTTGCAATGCAGTACGTGCGTCTAATCTCTTTTGCGGATCTTCTTGAGAACACAATTGCAATATCTTTTTCTCTACTCTCGACAATGCAATCTGTTTCTTATCGGCAAATGCTTTCATCGTTTTTGCAAACGAATACATGTCTGTTTTCGATGAAACCCTGCTGTAATCAGTGTGTTCTTTGGTACGGTATTGCTTAGTTGAGCCAAGCGATGTTTGATAGGTATCGGTATTAGAAACACCAAAATCTATCAATTTGGGAATATGTTCTTTATAGGTTATTACAATATTTTCCGGCTTTATATCAAGATGATAAATCTGACGTTGTTGCAGATAACTCAAGGCAGAAAGCAATGCGGTAAAAATCGAATAAAAGTCTTTTTGAGTACAAACTTCATCGGACTGCATATACTCATGCAGATTCATTCCATCTACATATTCCATTATAATGTATGGAACACCTTGCTCTGTTTTCCGTAATTCTAAATAGCGAACAATATTTGGATGATCTAATTGATATCCGATTTCAAATTCCCTTTCTAAAGAACTTCTTTGAATTGGTTGAAATTCGTATTCTGGCGTTAATCGTTTTTCGATTCTCCATTTGTTGAACAGACGTATTTTAGAAACAATAAAATACTGAGAACGATATAGTTCTATTCGTTCATCGTCTATTTGTTTTTTGTCAGAGACAAATTCAGAAGAATCTTCAATCATATAATTCAATTTATACAAATGTACAAAAATGGGAAATGCATCATTCTAATATAACATCGTTCATAAAAAATTCACATTATTCATTCACTTCATTCAATTCGTTCATTTTGTTCATTTCAAAATTCGTGATTTTTATTTTTGTATTTTTGACATATAAATAAAAAACACAAATGGTTTCAAAACATATTCGTTTGAGTATAGAACAGGTTTTCGGAAAAGAAATTCGTTATCCTCTTGATTGTGAAGCATTAGCAATTGACATTATGCAAAAATGCAACGAACGTGTTAGTGCCTCTACGCTCAAACGATTTTTTGGATTTATTGCTGGGACGGAACCACGAACATATACGTTAGATGTTATTGCAAAATATATTGGGTTCAAAAATTGGGATGAATATTTAGACTCATTAGCTGGCAAAAACGAGAGCAGCGAATTTGTATCAATAGAAGAAATCAAAGCATCCGATTTATCAGCCAACGATACTATTGAATTTTGTTACGAGCCAATGAGAAAAGTGGTTTTTCAATATCAAAAGAATTCACAATGTGTGGTTTTAGAATCAACAAATAGCAAATTAGTAAAAGACGATATATTCGTTTTCACCTCCATAACAAAAGACTATCCTATGCTGATTTCTTCTGTTACAAGAAATTCTGTAAATCTTGGAGCGCTGACATTGGGAAAAGTTAGCGGCATAACGTCAATAAAGAAAATTTCGTAGTCTCTTATAAATTTCAAGAGAAACAAAAAAAGGATGAAGCTCTAACTTCATCCTTTTTCTTTATACACCAACCTCTAAACTTTATTAGTGATTTTTTCTAAAATCTTTTACACGAACAGCTTTACCTTCAGACTGAGGTATAGAACCTTTTTCTACAAGTTTTACACGTGGCGTTAAAAGAATTTCATCTTTTAATTGACGGGTGATTTCCTTTGTCAGGTTTTGCAGCGTTGGATAATCATCTATACGGATATTATCTCCTATTTCCACCTCAACCTGCATTTCGTCGTTATTGCCAACAGTATCTATTGTAATCAAGTAATTCATTCCCAATTCTTTGAATCCCATCAAAATACGTTCAATTTGTATTGGGAAAATATTGACACCTTTCACTATAATCATATCGTCACTACGTCCTTGGAAACGAGCCAAACGACGGTGAGTTCTTCCACAAGGACAATCGCCAGGGATGAATCTCGTTAAATCACGCGTACGATAACGGAACAAAGGCATTGCTTCACGATTAATAGTTGTCAATACCAATTCACCAACTTCGCCTTCTGGAACAGGTTGCAGTGTAATAGGATCAAGAATTTCTGGAATTACATAATCTTCCCAAATGTGAAGACCATTTTGTTCCTTACATTCAAAAGCCACACCAGGTCCGTTCATTTCGGACATACCAAAACAGTTATACGCCTTAATACCAAATAACTGTTCTATACGTTGACGTTGTTCTTCGGAATGAGGTTCTGCTCCAAGACAGAAAACACGCAATTTTGTATCTTTTTTAGGATCAATGCCCATTTCGTAGAAAACTTCTGCAAGACGGGTTGCGTAACTTGGAATTGAATGAACAACAGTCGTTCCGAAGTCCATAATGAACTTTATCTGACGTTTACTATTACCAGCAGCAGCAGGAACAGTTACCGCACCAAGACGTTCTGCGCCATATTGATATCCAAGACCACCGGTAAACATTCCATAGCCAGAAGTATTTTGGAACACATCGGTATTTCTACAACCAACCATATACATACAACGAGCTACCTGTTCTGCCCATTCATCCAAATCTTTCTGGGAGTGAGCAACCACCGTTGGATTTCCTGTCGTTCCCGATGATGAGTGAACACGCACAACTTTTTCCATAGGAACCGAAACCAATCCGAATGGATAATGGCTACGCAAGTCATCTTTTGTCGTAAAAGGGAACCGTTGTAAGTCTTCCAACGATTTAATACTTTCTGGAGTAATATTATGTTCTCTAAAAACTTGACTGTAATACGGTGAGTTCATTGCTATTTCCACCGTTTTTCTCAATCTTTCTACCTGTAATTTTTCCAAATCGGGACGTTTCATCGTCTCGATTTCCTCATTCCAATATTCGTTTGATGCCATTATATTAAATAATTTGGGAACGTCCCATAAAAAACAAAGCAAAAGTAAGGATTTTTGTGCTTTCTGGAGTATGATTCACAAATCTTTTCACCCAAAATCACTAAAGTATTAGTTACTTGCAAGCAGTCCCGCAACACTTCCAAAAACTTTTTGAATAATGTCGCTTGCCCATTGGAAAGGATTTTTACGTATTTCCTTTTCTTGGTTTCCAACTTTCACAAACAAACCATCCAAAGCTTTTCCAGTAGTATATTCACCTAAATTTGTATTTACTTCGTGAAGATTTAAACTCTTTCCTGTTGTTGCCTCCAACAATTTCACTGCAGCCAATGCTGTTGTACTAGATTCGTATGTTTCCATGAGACCATTCCAACGCCCTACCACATCGTTCCACAAGCTGTTAGCCGAAGCATTACCAGCAATCTTCTTATCCAATGCCTGATTAACCTTTGGTGAATATGCCTTCACGAGTTCATCATACGTTTGGCTCTTCAAATACTTTGTAGCTGCCAACGAATCAAACGCTTCATCCGATTTCAAATCAGAAGGAACTTTTCCATTCAAAATTTCAAGTCCGTTAACTATTGACAAATTAGTAATCGCATTTGAAAATATTGGAGCTGCATCTTTAGCAGCATCTTCTGCAGAACGATTTATTGCCAGCACCAAATCATCCATTTTTCCCGTAATAGCCCCCGAGGCAGATGAGAAAAATGGAATACCCTCAAGTTGTTCCAATTTTTCCTGTACATACTGAGCTTCCTGAGGTAATAAAATTTTCACTGCCTGATCACCAAAATAGCCGTTTGCCGCAGACAACATTGCAACCGACGAATCTGTTCCAATATTCAATGCGGTTTTTAAACCTTTAACAATATCCGAAGTTGACAAATCCCCTTCGCCACCGGAAAACACGTCTTCACACGATGCAAATGCAAATAATGAAGCCATTAATAATACACAATATTTTTTCATAACTATATAATTAAGCACCTCAAAGTTAATGCTTTTACGTAACTTTGAAAACAGATTTCACAAGAAGATATGAACATTACCGAAAAATATAATTTCTGTATTGAAGCATTTGAACGATTAATGCCGAATCCAAAGCCTGAACTTCATTATGAAACACCGTTTCAACTATTGGTTGCAGTCATCTTATCGGCACAGTGTACAGACAAACGAGTAAACCTCATCACTCCCAATCTTTTCAAACAATTACCTACATCTCAACGTATGGCAGAAGCAAGCGAAGAAGAAATCTTCAACTTTATAAAGTCTTGCTCGTATCCTAATGCCAAAGCACGACATTTGAAAGCAATGTCGGTGATGCTGCACGAACGATTCAACGATGAAATTCCGGAAAATTTCGATGATTTACTGAAACTTCCTGGTGTCGGCAGAAAAACGGCAAACGTAATTTCTGCCGTATTGTTCAAGAAACCAGCCATGGCAGTCGACACACACGTATTTCGGGTTTCTGCACGTATTGGTTTAGTCAAAAATGCAAAAACACCTTTTGAAACTGAAAAACAACTGATGAGACATATTCCCGCAGACAAAATTCCGGACATGCATCACTGGCTCATCCTGCACGGACGGTATACATGTAAAGCCCTAAAACCTGACTGTCTGCATTGTCCTATCACCAACGTATGCGAAACGTACAAAAGGAATCAAAAATCATAAATTCTAAATAAAATGCGAATTTTTAATGATTAAATTTCTATCTTTGGTTAAAATTTATAGATGGAAAACTGCAATACCATATTACTCATTTATCATCACGTACAAGAGACGCAGATTATAAAAAAAACTGTAGAGTTTGGCAATTTCACGTGTATCTGTGCAGAAACGTGTATGAATGCGAAAGAATTGTGCAAAAACAATTTTCCTGATGTCATTTTATGCGAGATTGCTGCGGCACGAAACGATGGCAAAAGTTTGTTCCACTATATAAGAAGCCAAAGGCCACAAACTATCATCAACATTCTTCTTCCCGAAAATAACAAAGAACTGATTTTGGAAGCTATGTCGTATGGGATCAACAATTATCTCATACAGCCACTAACTCCATCTGATATTGGGCAATATCTAACAAATATAAACCAAGCACTGCGCACTATTCCACAAAGCAACATAGTAAACACGATTACGACCTTTAAACATTATACAAAAACTCTTGGAAATTCGTTGTTTACCGTATATGAAACAACCGAAGGTCTCATGAAAGACATGAACCCTGCTCTATCATATTGCTACATCGGTATTCACCTTGGATTGGAAGAATTGCTCATCAATGCAATAGAACACGGCAACCTCAACATTTCTTATGACGAAAAATCACGGGCGATTGAGGATGGTACCTTTGACAATCTTCTAACGTCAAGACTGAACGACAGTAAATATGCATGCAGAAAGGTCACCGTAGCATTCAATCAAGTTCTCGAATATGACGAATGGATTATTTCCGACGAAGGTGACGGTTTCGACATTCGCACAATTCCAACCGTTATGGACGACGAATCCTTAAAACAACTCCACGGACGAGGCATACAAATCACCAAGTTTCAATTTGACGAAATTGAATATTCAGAAGATGGGAAAACCGTACGGGTACGAAAATACGTTCCTATTTGTTAGAACCAGCTAGAACCGTCAAAACAGTGAGTGCACAATTTTTCTTTTGGCAGACCAATTGCTTCAACGAGTTCTTGAACAGTATTGAATTTTAAAGATGTTAGTCCAAAACGTTTACGAATTTCCTCAACCATTTTTTTGTGTTTTTCTGTTGTGTCGTCAACGTATTCTGCCAGATTTTTATCGTCTTTTCCTTCAAATTGCTCTATAAGCGAACGTGTTATTAACTCGGTATCTTTTTTTGACGCAGAGAAATTCAGGAAACGGCAAGAATATACCAATGGAGGGCAAGCAATTCTCATGTGAATTTCCTTTGCACCACAATCGTACATTTCCGTTACATTACCTCGCAACTGAGTACCACGGACAATTGAGTCATCACAAAACACAACTCTCTGTCCATCCAACATCTGACGGTTTGGAATCAATTTCATTTTTGCAACAAGATTGCGCACCTCCTGATTAGCTGGCGTAAAGCTACGTGGCCACGTTGGAGTATACTTCACAATACCTCTTTTGTAAGGAATGCCTTTTTCTATTGCATAACCAATGGCGTGACCAATGCCCGAATCAGGAATACCACAAACAAAATCGGCCTGCGTCGGATCGTTCTTTGCCGCCTTTTGACCAAGTGAACAACGGACTTTATCAACATTGATTCCTTCATAATCCGATGAAGGGAAACCAAAGTACACCCACATAAATGAACATACCTGCATTTTATCGTTTGGTTTTCTCAAAACCTCGTAACCATCGGCCGTCATTTTCACAATTTCGCCAGGGCCAACAAATTTATCAATACGGAAGCCCAAATTATGAAATGCAGTTGGCTCACTTGAAACCGCGTATGCACCATCTTTTTTCGCTATTGTGACTGGCGTCCTGCCCAATTTATCACGTGCGATTATAATACCATCTTCTGTCAAAAGAAGCATTGAACACGAGCCCTTCACTTTTTCGTATACATTTTCAATACCCGATACAAAATCTTTCTTTTCGCATATAAGCATTGCAACAAGTTCTGTCGGATTTGTCGTGCCAGAACTTAACTCTGAAAAATGAAGATTTTTACTTAACAATTCTGCTTCCAGTTCTTCCAAATTGTCCAAACGGGCAACTGTAACCAGTGCAAAACGTCCTAAATGTGAATTGATGGCTATTGGCTGTGCATCGGTATCACTAATAACACCTATTCCCGACTCCCCTCCTAATTTTGGAAGATTTTCTTCAAATTTTGTACGGAAATATGAATTTTCAATATTGTGGATTGTTCTACGGAAACCATTTTCTTTACTATACGTTGCCATACCAGCACGTTTTGTTCCCAGATGTGAATTATAGTCAGTTCCGTAGAATAAGTCCGTTACACAATTTTCTTTTGAAATAGTACCAAAAAAGCCACCCATAATTTGTAAAAATTTTACGCGACGAATTTATAAGTTTTCTCACTAACAACGAATGGCATTTTTACATTTTTTTCAACAATTCATTATCTTTGCAAAAAACAAGGAAACATGGGCTTTTTATCTTCTTTTTACAATCCGCAGCAGCCACGTGGCTTCAATATGCCGACGCGTTATTACGACAAGGAGAAAGAAGAAAAAGAACATAGGCGCAAAGTAATTTTGCAACAAATAAAACTCGAAAAAGGTGAAGAACTGCCCAGAGGCGAATTTGTTTCCGATTTACATAGAAAATTGGAAGCAAACAAACTGCACCATAGGAAATCAAGCGCAAACGCATTTAAAACACTTGTTATCTTAGCATTTCTTGTTTTTCTAGGAATTTATCTCATTATGAGATTATAAAATTGGAAGTCGGAATCAAAAATTCTTATTTCTAAAACGTTTTCCTTGATAGGAATCTCTTTTTTCCAATTCTTTTTCAATACGTTGCAAGACAACATCATAGCGTGTAATTCCCCACGTATTTTCCCTCAAAAAACGAGGTGGAACTTCACCAGCAAAACGTTCAATCACAAATGCCGGATTTAGACGTTCTGTAATATCTACAATAAACGGAATGTAATTGTCCATCGTGAACGAGTAAAAATCATTTGGATTATTGTAAAACTCCTGCTCCATTTTGGTATTTCGTATCAACTGTAACTGGTGAAATTTAACACCATTCATCGGCAATTCGTTTATCATTTGCACCGCCGACAGCCACATGTCAACCGTCTCACCTGGCAATCCATACATAAAATGTCCAGCTGTGTGTATTCCGAACGAATGAGTTTTTTCTATTGCATCGACAGCCTGACGAAATGTATGACCACGATTAATACGCATTAAGGTTTTGTCGTAACACGACTCTATTCCATATTCAATGGAAACGAACATTTTTTCCTGCAAACGGGCAAAATATTCCAATTTACGGTCATCTATACAATCGGGACGGGTACCAACGACAATACCACGAATTAACGGATGTTCTATTGCCGGACGGTACAATTCATCCATTTTTTCAAGACTCGCATACGTATTTGAATACGCCTGGAAGTATGCAAGATACCCATCGGCACGACGGTATCTATTTTGATGAAATTCAATTCCTTCATCCAACTGCTGTGTTACCGACTTCCGTACATCGCAATACGATGGATTAAACGCTTCGTTTACACAATATGTACACCCACCGACGCCAATACTTCCGTCACGATTGGGGCAAGTAAAGCCAGCATTAAGCGTTAATTTCTGCATACGTCCGCCAAAGCGTTCCTGCAAAAAACGCTTGTACGAATTAAACCGTCGGTTATCGCCCCACTGATACATTCTATCGCAATTAGAGACACAAAGATAATGAAAGAAAATAGTCGCCCGTAAAAATTTCTCAATTCATGACTATTAACAGGTTAAAACTTCGCTTCGCACGTTATTGTCATCAGTTCATTTGTCACTGGATGTTTGAATGAAATTTTTTGCGCATGTAAATATAAACGGTCAGATTGCGTACCATACAATGTATCACCCACTATCGGACAATTCAAGCCTTTATAATATGCGGAATGAACACGAAGTTGATGAGTTCTGCCGGTTTGAGGGAAAAATAGCACTTTCGTTTTACCATTTTTACGTTCCAAGACTTTATAGCGCGTTACAGCAACCTTACCATTTTCTTCATCAACGACCTGAATTGGCCTTTCGTCAAAATCGGGACGCATAGGTAATGCTATTTCACCTTCGTCACTTTCCACTACTCCATCGAGCAACGCAACGTACTCTTTTTGTACACTGTGATTCTCAAACTGCCGTTGTAACGCACGGCAGTCATCCAATGTTTTTGCAATAAGTAAAATACCCGACGTTGCCATATCCAAACGATGGACGACATAGGCAATGCCACATCGCTGTTTTGCCCATTGGTACATTGATGGTTGCGGAATATTTCCTGGAACTGACAACACATCTATTGGTTTGTTTACGACAATAATATGCTCATCTTCAAATAAAATTTCCACGTCTTTTGATAAATCAAAATCTGGCGCGAAGCGGTTTTCTTCCACCTTCAATCCCTGCAACATAAATTGCAGAATCGGTTCACATTTCAATTTACAGGCTTTATAAAAACTTCCTTGACGACGGACTTCCCCTTTCGGGGATTTTCCCCACCAGAATTCAGCCATTGCAATAGGTTTGAGTTGATTTGCATAGGCATATTGCAACAAGCGTGGCGCCGCACATTCACCAGCACCAGCTGGCGGCATTTGACCATTCCATATTTCAAAAGCATTTTTTTCTTCACCCAACGCATTCAAGAAAACAAAATGTTCAAAAATCTTCCGTTGCAATGCACATGACAATTCTTTTCTTTTTTGACAAGCTACATCAATTTCATTTTGAATCTGACAACGACAGACATCCAACTCATTTAATTGCTGTTGCAATTTTTGCTGCAGCCGTTTGTATTCCGCCTTCCGAAACTGACTCTCACGAATCAACTTTTGGAGCACAACCTCATTATCCGTCTGTTTCCGTATTTCATCGCGATGTTCTTTGGCACATTGCATTTGTCTCTTTTCATTAGACAATTGTAATTCAATCTGCTTTTTCATAGTTTCGTACTTTTCAAAAATTTCGTGCGATTGCAATTGTTCTATGTGGCGATTAATCAACGTTATTTCAAATTCCTCTTTCTTGAAAAAACCATTTTCTTGAATCAAATCATACACTGGCGGGACAAAATATTCATGAATATTCTGTCCTTGTATTTGTCCGGAGAATGCTGCGACAAAACCAACTTCATCAGTCGAATTTTTCACGACCAATACGCCAAACATTTTTCCATTCTGTAATTCCTCACGCCAATCTTCACGAGATTGAATGTACGTCTGGACTTGATTTGCTGCCATTATCGACAACAAATGAGGCGCATAGCAAAACGGACAAGTAAATGTATCCGGCAACGCAATAGTTGATATGTCTTTGGTGAATCTGTGAAACATACTGTCTTTCCATTGCAAAATTATGTATTTTTACCCAAATAAATATTTTGACAAAACAGAAACAGCAAATGGCTCATTTTCGTATTCGATATGCCACGTACAACGGACGATTTAAAGCATGTACTATGCTTGATACCATTGAATATGTAAATGATTCAGCAACGGCATTTCCACAGAATACGGGCCGTTTGGAAAAACTATTAAGCCACGATACCCCACCACAAAATGAAGATTCTTTTTTTCTTGACATTTGGACGCCACAGTCAGGAGACAAAAAACCTGTATTATTTTGGATTCACGGCGGGGCTTTTGTTGCTGGTGCCAGCAGTGACAAACAAAATGACGCCACTCATTTGGCAAACAATGCGAATATAATTGTCGTCAGCGTTTCGTATCGTTTGGGATTTCTCGGCACAGCCTATTTTGATGGTATCTCACAACAAAATTGTGGATTCCACGACATTATCACGGCACTGGAATGGACAAACAAACATATTTCGCAGTTTAATGGCGATGCAAACAATATTACCATTGGCGGACAATCGTCGGGTGCATGGTACGCTATGGCAATACACACATCACAAAAATTGCAGCATTTATTTCAAAAGACTATGCTTTTCAGTTGGCCAGGGACAATGAAAGCCATATCAAAACAAACATCACAATCTATATCAAATTCATTCCTGGCACACATCAATTCTATTGAAGACGAACCAATTGAAACAATTTTAGAAATGCAAAAGGCGATTGGAAAAGAAAATAAAAAGAAATACAACTTTGATGTTCCCTTACTGCCGAGTAGCGAAAATGAATACATTTCCAACAACGTATTCCGTGACATAGAAAAAATTGACAAAAGACTGTTTATCCAATACACAGAAAATGAATGTGGAGCATACGTATACCACTATCCTATCGGACCTAAAACACCTCCGCTCATAGTTGCTCCATTTTTGAAACGATATTGTCCCGAACAGGCTTACAAAAACTTAAAAAAAGATAGAAGAAACACCAAAGACACATACAAATCGGTTGTCAACATAACATCAGAAATATTGTTTCGCGAACCAGCAAAACAAATTGCACACATTACAGGAAAACGATGCATTCTACACGAATTCAGTTATCCCGCAGGAAACCAAAGGACAGGATGCTGTCACTGCTTCGATATTCCCTTCATATTGGGGTGCATAGAAAATTGGCAGACGAGCAAAATTTTTGAAGGATGCGATTTTGAAAAAATGAAACAAGTTTCTTTACAATTGCAAAATACCATACGACTGTTTCTCTACGACGAAGATAAACTAGGTTAAAAAGAGGTCTGGAATCAGGAATTAAAATCTGGTTGCAACAAGTTTATCTTACCTATTAAACTACGTAGTAGCAAAGGGAATACGAAAGTTACATCCAGACTTCCATTCGGAACAACCATACGCCGTTTTTCCTTTCAAAATAGTTCCTTTGCCACACAACGGGCAAATAGTTCCAATAATTGAATCATCAGCAATCTGTTGTTTATCTTTATTTTCTGTTTTTTTCTTTGACTGACGTGGTTTTCGTGGTTGTTTTGGTTTATCCTCTTTTTTTGCTTTAGTTTTTTCCTCCACAATGGCAACACGACGGTTCGTGTTATCATTAAGCACAGCAGTCACAAGTTCCGAAACCATTTGTTTCAATTCATCGAGGAATTGTTTAGCATCGTACTGATGATGTTCTATGCCACGCAATTTTTTCTCCCATTGCCCTGTCAGTTCTGCACTTTTGAGAGAATCCTCGTATATCAATTGAATTAATTCAATTCCTGTCGGCGTAGCGACAAGATTTTTCTTTTCTTTCTGTATATAACGACGTTTGAACAAGGTCTCTATAATAGCCGCACGTGTTGACGGACGCCCAATGCCATTTTCTTTCAGTGCGTCACGTAATTCTTCATTATCCACCATTTTTCCAGCAGTTTCCATTGCTCGTAACAATGTGGCTTCAGTATATGGTTTGGGCGGTTGAGTCCATTTTTCCGTCAATGCTGGTTTGTGCGGTCCTGATTCTCCTTTTTGAAAAACTGGCAATGTTTTTTCTTCATCGTCTTTCTTATCCTCTTCGTCCGAATCATTCTTATCAAAAACAATGCGCCAACCGGCATCAATAATCTGTTTTCCCGTAGCTTTAAACTCGTATGTATCGGCCTTGCCCAATGCTACCGTTGTTGAAAACTTACAATCGGGATAAAACGCAGCAATAAAATGGCGAGCGACTAAATCATACACCCGTTGTTCATCACTTGAAAGTCCCTGTGGAACGACACCTGTTGGTATAATAGCATGGTGGTCGGTAACTTTTGACGAATCGAAAACTTTTTTACTTTTCGGCAACTTTTTACCACGGAACGGTTCCAACAACGTAAGATACCCAGTTTGTGAAAGCCCACCCATAATTTGCGGACATTTTGCATAAATATCGTCGCTCAAATACGTTGTATCGACACGCGGATACGTTGTATATTTTTTTTCGTATAAACTTTGAATCAACTGCAATGTTTTGTCGGCAGAGAATGCAAATTTTTTATTGCAATCAACCTGCAACGATGTCAAATCATATAAACGTGGAGGTGCTTCCGTACCATTTCTTTGAGAAATATCGGTAATAGTAAACGGACAACCTTTTATTGCTTCAAGTATTGCCTGTCCGTCCTCTTGTTTTTCAAACTTTCCCGAGGTTGCCGTAAACGTAGTATCGCGATATATAGTAGACAAAACCCAATATTGCGTCGGTACAAAATTTTCAATTTCCAGTTGCCGATTTACAATCATTGCAAGCGTCGGCGTCTGCACACGTCCAATAGACAATATCTGACGATTTTGCCCATATTTCAAAGTATATAAACGTGTGGCATTCATACCTAACAACCAGTCTCCAATGGCACGTACCAATCCAGCCTCGTACAACGACTGATATTCAGATTGATCTTTTAAAGTTTGGAAACCTTCTTTAATAGATTCTTCCGTCAGCGAAGAAATCCACAAACGTTTTACCGGACACGTTGCACGAGCTTTCTGCATCACCCAGCGTTGTATCAGTTCTCCCTCCTGACCAGCATCACCACAATTGATAATTTCATCGGCTTGCTGCATTAGAGATTCTATTATTTTGAACTGTTTTTCTATACCACGGTCTGAAATAAGTTTAATACCAAATTTTTCAGGAATCATAGGCAAACGGGAAAGCGACCAGGATTTCCATTGGTCGGTATAATCATTCGGTTCCTTTAACGTACATAAATGGCCGAAAGTCCACGTCACCTGATAGCCATTGCCTTCAATATATCCGTCTCTCGTTGACGTCGCGCCCAACACATTTGCAATATCACGGGCCACACTCGGTTTTTCGGCAATACAGACTATCATACTATTTCAATTTTTCTTGATTCTTTTTTTCCAATTGATTGAACTCGTAGTTCGATTTTATTTGAGAAATAACCGATTCCACAATCCTATATATTTCCCCACCCTTCGAATAATCAGCAACACAGGCAAAATTCACACGGCCGTCGTGTATCAATTTTTTTGCAAGTTCCTTTTTTGTCGTGCTATGTGGTCTATAAATAGCGACAGATTTTCCTCCTGACGTTTTTACCATACGCATACATGGAATATCCGTTTCTCCATCGCCGAAATATATCATGTGTTTAAATGGTACCGGACGTTCCGAGTCTGGCTTATATTCATTAACCAAATAATTCTCGCTGACATTAGAAATTCCCTTATTTATCATGAACAAGAATTGAGTTTTTGCAGTGAAATCAACTGCAACCGCTGGCCATTCGGCAATGCCATCAACATTATACAAGAATGAGCAAGCATAAATTTGTTTAAATTTTGATGCAATAGACGTACCTTCTATCATTTCTTTCAATCCTGACGAATTAATATAATGCTCAATAACGACATCATATTTTTTCCCCAACTCAGCTACTACATCAAACCATTCCTCGACACCTTTGTACAATTCAACACTTTTACCATATTCAACAAATGCCTGACGTTTGATGCTTTTCCCTGCAGCACGTGCTTTATCTATCATCAACTTCATATAACACAGCACATTACTTGCATTGTGTTTTTTCACCACTGCATCAACCTCATTCCAAAAGTCTTTTTTGTTTTTTATGCCGATATCTTTCAGAAAATCATACTCCTGCATATTACAAGGAGAGAGTGTTCCGTCAAAATCGTAAATAAGTGCAACTGTCGGTTTGTTCATTTTCAAAATTTTGTAAGCAAAAATAAAAAAATTAGGGAATGATATACTCTCTACCTGTAAATCAATGTTATGAGTTTTTGGTAGTTTTACAATTCTTGATGCCACACCATTGGATATTTTTTTGCGTCACAATTAGTAACATATAAATTTTCCTAATTAATAATTCTTAAATTCATCGTATTTTTGCCATCAGTCTGAATAACGAAACTGTATGAGTGAACTTTTTAGTACGATAAGTGAATATCTTTGGGGATTTCCTATGATTGTACTGCTTATCGGGACCCACTTATATCTCACTATTCGTTTACGTTTTCCTCAACGATATATTGGCAAAGCAATAAAACTATCTTTTATCAAAGATAAGAATTCAAAAGGCGATGTAAGTCAATTTTCAGCTTTGATGACAAGTTTAGCAGCTACAATCGGAACAGGGAACATTATTGGCGTAGCAACAGCTATCACATTGGGTGGACCAGGAGCGGTATTCTGGTGCTGGTTAACGGGATTTCTCGGTATAGCCACACGATATTCCGAAGCGTTATTAGCTGTGAAATATAGAACAAGAACAGCACACGATACTATGGTTGGAGGACCAATGTATGCCATTGAACGTGGTATGAAATGTAAGTGGCTCGCTGTCTTATTTGCTTGTTTTGCATTTTTAGCCTCATTTGGTATCGGCGACATGGTTCAAAGCAACGCCATTGCAACAGTTCTCCAAGAGACTCTGGAAATCCCAGCATTTTGGACAGGAACCGTGTGTACAATCATTGTTGGAGCTGTCATAATTTTTGGAGTGAAGGGTATTTCCAACGTATGCAAAAGATTGGTACCATTTATGGCGATTTCCTATTTATTAGGCTGTTTAACACTTATTTGCATAAATATAGAATGGATTATTCCCGCTTTTAAACTGATTATTTCCGATGCATTTTCTTCGCAATCTATAAGTGGCGGCGTTATTGGTTCCATCATAACCGTTGCTATGCGATATGGTATCGCGAGAGGATTATTTTCTAACGAAGCCGGCATGGGGTCTGCACCGATTATAGCTGCCGCCGCACAAACGAAAAATCCCATCAGACAAGCATTAGTGTCATCTACCTCCGTATTTTGGGACACCGTCGTTATGTGCGCTATGACAGGATTAGTATTAGTATCATCGAGTTTAGCCGACAATTCAATAGACATAAACAATGCGACCTCAGGATTACTCACCCAAAAAGCATTTGCACAAATTCCATGGCATATCGGAACAATGCCTCTCGGCACAATTATTTTAACCATTGCAATATGCACATTTGCGTTTTCTACCATTTTAGGTTGGAGCTACTACGGAGAAAAAGCTTTGGAATATTTATGCGGAAAACACGGCAAAACGGGCTGCTATGTCTTTAGGATACTTATTACCCTCGCAACATTTGCCGGCGCAAACTGGACCCTCGATGCAGTATGGAATTTTGGCGACACAGCAAACGCACTCATGGCAATACCCAATCTGATTTGTTTAATCTGTCTCAGCGGAGTTCTAGTAAAAGAGACGAAACATTATTTATGGGACGGAAATTTAGACGAAGAAGCTGAAGTATAAAACTCGTTTGGAAGAAATTCATCTTTTATATTCACAGAAGTCGTCAAAGCCTGGTTTGTTCCCGATAACCGGCACCCAACAACTAATTATGCATTATTTATTAACACCCCTATTTCACCTCGTTTTTCCTTGTATATTTGTGCGTCAAAAAATTTTGAACTATGATATACTTCTTCGAAGACAAACAGCACAAAATCCTTGCTGTACAGTCCGATTCTCAATTCGATGCAAAGACAACGGAAAAACTTTCTTGGTTGTTCGGAAATGCACAATTCATCAATGCACAAACTCTTGAAGGAAAATTCATCGGCCCCCGCCGCGAAATGATTACTCCTTGGAGTACCAATGCTGTTGAAATCACTCAAAATATGGGTATTAGCGGTATTAAACGTATTGAGGAATATTTTCCACAAACAGAAAAAAGCGCTTTCGACCCAATGTTGCAACGAAAATACGAAGTTCTAAACCAAGATATTTTCACGGTAAACCACGAACCAGACCCTATCGTATTTATTGAAAATCTTGCAGAATACAACAAACAAGAAGGTCTTGCTCTCAACGAAAATGAGATTGCCTACCTTGAAAGTTTGGCAAAAAAATTAGGAAGAAAATTGACAGACAGCGAAGTTTTTGGATTCTCTCAAGTAAATTCAGAACACTGCCGTCACAAAATCTTCGGCGGAAGTTTCATCATTGACGGCAAAGAAAAACCTGTTTCTTTGTTCAAATTGATAAAACAAACTACAGAACAAAATCCTAACCGCGTAATCTCGGCATACAAAGACAACTGTGCGTTCATTCAAGGTCCTATGATTGAACAATTTGCTCCAGAAACGCAGAACAAACCAGATTACTTTACTATTAAAAATTACGAATCGGTAATTTCTTTGAAGGCTGAAACTCACAACTTCCCTACTACTGTCGAACCTTTCAACGGTGCTGCAACGGGAACAGGTGGTGAAATCCGCGATAGAATTGCTGGTGGTAAAGCAGCTTACCCAATCGCAGGAACTGCAGTATATATGACTTCATATACACGTTTGAACAATCCTGACCGCGTATGGGAAAATGCTACAAAACCTCGTCCTTGGTTATATCAAACACCTAAAGATATTCTTATCAAGGCATCGAACGGTGCGAGCGATTTCGGAAACAAATTTGGGCAACCACTTATCTGCGGTAGTGTGTTGACATTCGAACACTTTGAGAACCAAAAGAAATATGGTTTTGATAAGGTTATTATGATGGCTGGCGGTGTCGGTTACGCAAAGAAAAACGATAGTTTGAAAGATGTGCCTGAAGTTGGCGACAAAGTTGTTCTTCTTGGTGGTGACAACTACCGTATCGGTATGGGCGGAGGCGCTGTTTCGTCGGTTGCAACTGGCGAATACAACAACGCTATTGAATTGAACGCCGTTCAACGTAGTAATCCAGAAATGCAAAAACGTGCCTACAACGCAATCCGTGCTTTGGGTGAAATGGACGTAAATCCAGTTGTTTCTATCCACGACCATGGTGCTGGCGGTCACTTGAACTGTCTTTCTGAATTGGTCGAAGAAACTGGTGGAACAATCCACATCAACGAATTGCCTATTGGTGATCCTACTCTTTCTGCAAAGGAAATCGTTGGTAACGAATCTCAGGAACGTATGGGCTTGGTAATGAAACAAGAAAATGTTGATTTACTTTCACAAATCGCAAGTCGTGAACGCGCTCCAATGTACGTAATTGGTGAATCAACTGGAACACACCAATTTACGATTGTAAATGATAAAACTGGAGAAAAACCAATCGACCTACAAATGGACGATATGATTGGCAATCCTCCAAAAACTATCATGAAAGATTCTACAGTTGAAGAAACTTTCAAACCATTGAATGTAAAACAAGAAAACATTCATGAATATCTTAACCAAGTGCTTCAACTTGAATCAGTTGCTTGTAAAGATTACTTAACAAACAAAGTTGACCGTTCGGTAACTGGTAAAATCGCAACGCAACAATGTACTGGTGAATTGCAGTTGCCATTGAACGATTGCGGCGTTGTTGCTATTGACTATCAAGGAATTAAAGGTATTGCAACTTCTATCGGTCACGCACCAGCAGTTGGTTTGATTTCGCCAGAAAATGGTTCAATTATGTCTATTGCCGAAGCATTGACGAACGTTGTCCTTACTCCGATTGAAGGCGGTTTGAAAGGTATTTCATTGAGTGCTAACTGGATGTGGCCTTGTAAAAACGCTGGCGAAGACGCTCGTTTATATCGTGCCGTGCAAGCAGCAAGCGATTTCGCAAAAGCATTGCAAATCAACATTCCTACGGGAAAAGACTCTTTGTCGATGACACAAAAGTACAAAGACGGTGATTCTGTATATTCACCTGGCACTGTGATTATTTCAACAGTTGGAGAAGTTCAAGATATTCGTAAGACAGTTACTCCATTTATTAAACCGGACGAAGATGCTGTTTTAGTGTATGTTGATTTCGGCAAATCAGGACAAAAACTTGGCGGTTCCGCATTGGCACAAGTTGTAAACGGACTTGGCACCGAAACGCCTACGGTAACTGATCCTGCTTACTTTGCAAAGGCATTCAACGCGGTACAAAAACTTGTTGCCGAAGGTAAAGTTCTTGCTGGACACGACGTTTCTGCCGGTGGTTTAATCACGTGTTTGTTGGAGATGAATTTTGCCAACGCAAAAGGCTGTATGGCAGTTTGTTTGGATTATTTCAACAACGACAACGATGTTGAAGTGTTCTTCAACGAAAACCCTGCCCTTGTTCTACAAGTTGCCCCTGAAACTGTTGAAGAACTACAAGCCGAGGGCATTTCATGCTTCGCATTTGGTAGTTATAAAAGTAACAACGAAAATATTCTTGCGGCTTGGGTAGCAGATTCAATCCAAAACGGCATTTACGAATTCGACATCAGCGAATTGCGTAAAACTTGGTACAAGACTTCATACTTACTTGACTGTGAACAAAGTGGCACAGCTAAAGCAAAAGAACGTTTTGAAACATTCGACAAATCTCCATTGAAATTTGCGTTTCCTGCTAATTTCTCTGGCCAAACTGCTCCTTACGGAATTGATTTGCACAGAAAGACAAAAACTGGCGTTCACGCAGCTATCATCCGTGAAAAAGGTGTTAACGGTGACCGCGAAATGGCTTGGTGTATGCACGCTGCCGGTTTCGACGTTAAGGATGTTCACATGACAGACCTTATCACTGGTCGTGAAGATTTGTCAGATGTTAACTTGATTGTTTTTGTTGGTGGTTTCTCAAACTCCGACGTTCTTGGTTCGGCTAAAGGTTGGGCTGGAGCATTCTTGTACAATGAAAAAGCAAAACAATCTCTTGATAACTTCTTCGCACGCAAAGACACAATGAGTTTGGGCGTTTGCAACGGTTGTCAGTTGATGATTGAATTAGGTTTGATAAACCAAAACCACGCTGAAAAACCTCACATGGAACACAATGATTCACACAAATTCGAATCAGGATTCATTGGCGTTACGATTCAACAAAGTCCAAGCATTATGTTGAAATCGTTGGAAAGCAGTTCGCTTGGTATTTGGATTGCTCACGGCGAAGGTAAATTCAAATTCCCATACGAAAAATCAAAATACAACATTGCTTTGAAATACAACTACAGCACATATCCAGCAAATCCAAACGGATCAGATTGGGATGTTGCAGGTATCACATCGGACGACGGCCGCCACCTGGCAATGATGCCTCACTTGGAAAGAGCTTTGTATCCTTGGAACTGGGCTTACTACCCACAAGATCGCAAAAACGATGTTGTAACTCCTTGGATTGAAGCATTCGTCAATGCAAGAAAATGGATTGAAAAGAATAAATAATCAATTTAGACTCAGGGGATAAGAATTGCTTCTTATCCCTTTTACTTTCACATTTAACAAATTTCCCCTTGTTCTTCAACATTTTAATGATAGGTTTAGGAAGTTGCTGCGGAGGAATTCTCCGTTGGTTGTTTTCGCAATTTTTCCAACGATTTTCGTTCTATCATTTTCCTTTAGGAACATTTGCAGTAAATATTATCGGATGTTTTTGCATAGGATTGTTCTACGCAATGTTTGAAAAATACGACATCGGCAACCAATCCGTTAGATTATTTTTAACAGTAGGATTTTGTGGCAGTTTCACAACATTCTCAACGTTCATAAACGAAAATGTAGCATTGCTACAAGGCAACAACTACGTTATGTCGCTCATTTATTTGTGTGCAAGCATTTTCGTGGGAATCGCTGCTTTATTGCTCGGCATATATTTGATGCGTAACTAAAGTTACTAAGAGACATAAAAAACACCAACAATAGAAAGCCAGTATTTTTACGCAGACACATTAAAACGCTCATTTTCAGGCATAAAAAAAGGCGGAATGAGTATTGACTCGCCTCCGCCATTCATTTAATAATAATAAAGCGTAACAGTACAACAAATATACAACTATCTTTTGTAAACGCAATATTTAAATCTATTTTTTTAGATTATTTCACTGCAATAGCAGAAATTTCAACCAAAGCCCCTTTGGGCAAAGCCGACACTTGCACGCACTCCCTTGACGGAGCACACTTGTCAAAGAACGTCCCGTACATTTCATTAACCTCGGCAAAATGTGACAAATCTGCAATGAATATGGTACAACGCACAACGTCATCGAACGTCATATTTGCAGCAGACAAAATTGCGCCTATATTCTGCATCACCTGCTTTGTAGCATTCGCATACGAACTAGACACTAAAGAGCCAACTTCAGGATTTATCGGTATTTGGCCAGAGACGTACAAGGTATTGCCCGCTAATATTGCCTGCTCATACGGTCCTATCGGCGCAGGTGCAGATTTCGTATTCACAATTGTATTCATATCTATAGTAACTAAAAATATTCCGAAGAACTCTTCATATCAACCTTGATATCGCTCAACATACTTGCCTTAATCTTCAAGGTAAATTCCCAACGCTGACGATCTCCAAATGGCACCCAAGTAAACGCCATATCCCAACAATGTAAATCACGGTACACATTTAACGTCGTATACGAAATTCCTTTTTCCTGAAAATCCCACCCCGTTGAGAAACCAATATTCCAATTATCAGTCAAGCTCACGTTTCCACTGGCCGAAATGGTCTGTATTACATTATTTGAAACAGAATCCAATTCATTATTGTAATCATAATAATATCGACGAGGAATACTCAAAGAATACGATAAACTCAAACTCCACGGAACATTCCAATACGAATAATCATCGATTGGTACATTAACATCATCCTTCTTTTCTTTTATTGGACCAAACGTATATGATAATGAGGTCGCCCACTGATCCTGAGTTTTACGCCAAAGTGAACCATATCGATCTATCATAAAATTATTTACACGTACTTGTGTACGACCCGCGCTTGTCGTTTTTTCACCTATGGCATACGGATCAAATGTAGCGGAATACCTAATTGTAAAGCGATTCAAAATTGTTGAATAACCAGACAAACTTATTAAACTCATCTTGAGCGAATCTGCAGCAAAATTGTATGAACCGCTCAACGTCAAGCCTTCAATCAATTTTATTTTTTTTGTTCCCGTTACCGTATCGGTTTTACTTCTTACCTTTGCCTCGACATTATTCCCCAATGTGAATGATATTGCATTTTGTCTCTGTGCTGACGGAACACCGTAAATTCCTTTTTCAAAATATGAATATGTCGCCATGTCACCATCTGCATTCTTTTGATAGGTTCCATAATAACCGTATTTTGCGGCAGAAAAATCTGGTGTCAACGTATATGAAACACTTGGCGTTATAACGTGACGTATTGCCTTCAACACATCGCTCCGGAAACGGAACATTCCATAAATCTTAGTACTCGCACTAACAGAGAACGAATAATTATACACTCTATTAAAGCCACCGACCGTATCTATACGAACACCACCTAATGTTGTGTCGGTAGCCGAAACAACTTCATAGTCGCTATCCCAATTTCTCTCCAAACGAGACGTGTACCAGCGTTCTTGATAATTGAATGACGGTGAAACTGTTATATATTTTAGAAATTTAAAGCTTGCACTGACCGGAACCGTATGATTTATACCACTTTGAAACAATTCCAGAGTTTCTTTTCTATAAAAATTAGAATCCATTTTTGCATTAACCAACTTGTTTTGCATTTCACCGGTATATGAAAATGCAATTTTTTCATAAAAACGTTCCTTACCTGTCGCGTGTTTACGTTTAAATGGCGTGAATGTAGATGCCGTCAAGCGTAATTGAGGTAACGTCAACGTCACTGTACTATCAATATTATTCTGGCTGTGGGACAACGAAGCGGAGAATGACAATGGAGTTCCTGCGAATTTCTTACTGAAATAAATATTAGAACTAACCTGGTTATTCAAATATTCATTTGTACTGTACGTGTTTTGTTTTGCATATCCTGCGGAACCATAATTAACACTCGCACTAAAATTTGGACTATACGGCGATTTTTGCGTCTGAGTATGAGTCCATTTCACATTAAATGTTGGTGCCTGACGAATCTCATTTGAGACAAGACTAGCGTATGTTACAGAGAAGTTACCATTAAAACGATAGCGAACTTTATAATTGGATGACACCATTGTTCTCCAACTTCCTAAGGAATAAATATCGGCCAACATTTTAAAGTCTATATATTCGCTAATACCGAAATACACACCACCATTACGGAAATAAAAACCTTTCGCCGTTTCTTCACCGACCGTCGGAATAATAATACCATTGGAGCGACCTTTTTTTATCGGGAAATAGCCAAACGGAATGACAACAGGTATTGGTATTTCGTCAACAACAACCCACGACGGACCAAAAACGATTTTATCGTCCACCATAACCTTGCCTTTCGTCATATTTACATAGAAGTGAGGATTTTTTTCATCACAAGTGGTGTATTTTCCGTGTTCTATATGAATTTCCTTATTGTCATGAATTTTTGTACGACCACCTTGCAAATAAGCTTCATCCTGCTTTGTATAAATACCAAACGCAAGTCCTTTTTTAGAGTCAAAATTATAGCGCATAGAATCCGCATCAAACGTATCTGAACCATCTTTATACACAGGACTTCCGATAACTTCCTTCGTGGAATCATCAATCATACCCTTGGCAAATACTTCACGCTTAACTACATCCAACTCTATGAATTCAGACTCCAAATTGATATTATCATATTGCACCTTTCCTTCGCCGTACGTTTGCACTGCATTTCCAGATATTTGAAACACAATAGAATCCTGCGAAGAGTACGTTACTGGACTATCCAAACCACTGCTCTTCTTTTTTGTCTTTTCTTGATTTTTTTCATTATGCACAGAATCTTGCGTACTTTTAACAGATGTAGTATCTTGTGCATCCGCTAAAGAAAATAGCGAACAGAAACAAAGAGTTAGAAAAAAATATTTAAAAGTTTGCCTTTGCAAGTTCTAAAATACTATTTTTGTGAACACTAACGTAGGAGCGTTTATTTTTCGTCAAAAGTAAATAGAATTTTTCAATCAAGCGAAAACCGAATGTGAATACTTTATAATAGAGTTATCAACTATGAGAGAGAAAAAGTTCATACACATACTAATTGCCTTGTTATTATTGAGTTGTTTTGCTATTGGACAAACCTCTCAGCCTTATTCCGTACGCACACTGGTAATTGACGCCGGACACGGAGGGAAAGACCCTGGAGCTGTTGGAAAAATTTCTTATGAAAAAAACATCACTCTTTCCCTTGCCCTCAAAGTTGGTTCGCTCATCGCTGCAAACTGTCCAGACGTAAAAGTAATTTACACAAGAAAAACCGACGAATTTATTGAATTGCACAGAAGAGCCGACATTGCAAACAAAGCAAAAGCCGACTTGTTTATTTCCATACACGTCAACGCAAGCGTTAATTCCGAGGCATACGGAACGGACACATGGGTTATGGGTCTTGCCAAAAACGAAGCCAACCTGAACGTGGCGAAACGCGAAAATGACGTAATTTCCCTAGAATCGGACGCATCTCAATACCAAGGTATGTCGGCCAACGACAACGAAGCAATCATACTCCATAAACTACAACAAGGTGTATTTAGCGACAATAGCCTCGCCTTAGCAGGTATGGTACAAAATCATTTACAAACTATTGGAAGGAAAGATAGAAGCGTACATCAAGCACCTTTCCTTGTCTTATGGAAAACTGCGATGCCCAGCGTCTTAATTGAAACGGGATTCATATCTAACCCAGAAGAGGAACTGTGGATTAATCAAGAAGAGAATCGCGATGAAATGGCATACTCTATATACCTAGCCTTCCTCGACTACAAAAAATATATTGAAAATCGTTCAAACGGCAGCATACAACAGACCACCAAAACCCAATCGACTAACACGGGAACTACTAGTTCGACAACAAAACCGAGTACAACAACTACTCATTCAACGACAACAACCACAAGGACTAGTACCAGTACAACAACTACTAAAACACAAACTACAACAAAAACGAGTACTACAACTCAATCAACCACAAAACCAACGACTGAACAGACTAAAACAACAGTCTCAAACCCTGAAATATATTATGGTATCCAAATCGGAGCCGGGAAAGAAAAAAATGCATTAACGCCTTCAAATTTTAAGGGGTTAAGTAACGTTTATTACATTGAAGAAGACGGGTTGTACAAATACTATTACGGTAGAACCACAACCTACAAGGAGATAGCATCAATTCTACCTACAGTAAAAGAAAAATTTCCATCGGCATATATAATTGCACGAGATAAAAACAATAAAAAATTACAATTAACCGAAGCTAGACAAAAAACTAACTAACATGGAAAAAGATAAAGCAATAAAAATTGGACTTATCGTTATATTGGTAGCAGGTGTCCTTATTTGGGGCATCAGTTTTTGCAAAGGCAAAAATTTGTTCACAAAAGAGAATCTTTATTATACAACATACGAGCAAGTAGAAGGCTTACAGAAAAATGCCTCTGTCCTATTACGCGGCCACAAAATTGGTCACGTAAAAGACATTTATTTTACAACTTCGGAATACAACCAACTAACCGTTGAACTAAGCATTTTTTCCGACATTCATCTACCAAAATCAACTATTGCCAGAATTTTCAGTTCCGATATTCTTGGATCTAAAGCAATAGATATCGTCTTACCAGAACATTTTACCAGCGAAGGAGGTTATGTTCGCAATTTTGACACATTACAAAGCGAAATAGAAACATCCATAACTGACCAAGTACGAATTGAAGTTGCACCACTAAAAGCACAGGCGGAAAAATTGTTAGAAAGTGCCGCCGTCGCAATTGACCAAATCAAATATGTTGTAAACGAATCGAATGGAGAAGAACTTCGCCGTTGTTTTGTAAAATTACAAAATGCTATCGATGCCATTCACCATTCAGGCGTCACATTGGACACAATTTTAACAAACGGTGACGACAACATTCAAAAAATTCTCGCAAATGTTAACGGCATAACAAAAAACATAGATGCACATTCTACAGAAATTGGCACAATCATAGATAATTTTTCAAGTATGAGCGATTCAATTTCAAAAGCTAATATTGCTGAAACGCTCACGAAAACAGAAAGAGCTGTATCCGAATTAGACGCTGTTTTAAAGAAAATCAACAACGGAGAAAGTTCACTTGGCGCATTGATTAACGACAAATCCCTGTATAACAATTTGGACGAAGCTTCCAACCAATTAAATTCTTTATTACAAGACGTTCAAAAAAATCCAAAACGTTATGTTTCTTTCCCTATTTTTAGCTCATCAAAAGAGAAGAAAGAAAAGAAAGATAAAGAATAAATTTAAGGTAGTCTCCGCAAACCCATTTCTATCAATGAGATAGATATATCATATTGAAAATCAGCAAATTAACTTTTTTAAAAAAAACTTAAAAATTTAATTTGCTGAAATTCAAATGCCTATAGAAAAACTGAATTTTGCAAATGTTTTTTTTATTTTTTTTTAAAATTTTATTATCACCTTTGTTGAAGAGTTAAACGAAAAAATAATAGATGGCTAAATAATGGAAAACTTGGAGATTTTGAAGGGTGCTGATGAAAAATGGAATAGTTGTTTAACAATTATCCGTGACAATATTGAAGAACAAAGTTTCAAAACTTGGTTTGAACCAATCAAATTCGTCAATTGGAAAGAAAACACTTTGACGATTCTTGTACCAAGTCAGTTCTACGTAGATTTCATAGAACAAAACTTCCTTAATCTTTTAGGAAGCGTTCTACATAAAGTATATGGTCAGGAAGTAAAATTAGTGTACCGTGTACTTGTTAAAAACGACAAAGAATCAGGGACTGAGATTACCACCCAATTAACAGGAAAAACAGCTGCAAACAAACAAATCTACAAGCCAGGGTACATCCAACCTGTTACCAACAGCACTACATCCATCGTAAAAAATCCGTTTTTAGTGCCAGGTATGAAGGGAGTTGTCGACTCACAACTCAATCCATCTTACACTTTCGCAAATTACATTGAAGGAGATTGCAATAAATTGGCAAGAAATGCTGGTTTGGCAATTGCCAAAAATGTTGTTAAATCAAATTACAATCCATTATTTATTTATGGTAAGTCTGGACTAGGTAAAACTCACCTTGTTCAAGCTATCGGAATGGAAATCAAAGAACTATATCCTAAGAAAAATGTTCTTTACGTCGATGCTGACACTTTTGAAAGACAATACACACAATCAGCCATTGACAATAAACGAAATGACTTCCTGCACTTCTATCAAAATATGGACGTTCTCATTCTTGAAGATGTTCAATTACTTGCAGGAAAGACTGGTACTCAAAGTGCTTTCTTTACAATATTCAACCACTTGCAACAACGAGGAAAACAAATCGTTCTTACATCCGATTGTCCTCCCGTTGAAATGGAAGACATTAACGAAAGACTACTTTCCCGTTTCAAATGGGGATTATCAGCAGAGCTTACCGTTCCAAGTTTCGAAACACGCTTAGAAATCCTTAAACAAAAAATAGAAAAAGAAGGTATAGATATTGACGAAGAAATTATTGAATACATCGCCAACCACATCACAACAAACGTTAGAGAATTGGAAGGCGTATTGATTTCTATCCTTGCTCAGGCTACAATCAATAAAAAACAACTAAACCTTGATTTAGCAAAAGATGTTGTTGAAAAATTAGTAAAGAACTCACAGCAAGATATTTCTATTGACTCTATCAAAAAAACAGTTTGTGACTATTTCAACATCGCGCCAGATCAACTCAAATCAAAGACAAGAAAACGCGAAATTGTTCAATCACGACAAATTGCGATGTATTTTGCAAAAATCTACACAAAAAATTCTTTGGCTTCTATCGGTTCACAAATTGGTGGCAAAGATCACGCTACTGTTCTCCATGCCTGCAAAACAGTGAACAATTTAATGGAAACCGACAAACGTTTTAAACGATATATCACAGAATTGGAAAAAAGATTCAAGTTGCAATAAAAAAAAGACGACTTCGGTCGTCTTTTTTTTTATTACAGATTTATATACTTTTGTCAAGTAAAAAAACTTGATTATGGGCAACATAGCAATTTTTGGGACCACTATTGCCGATGAATATATTTCTAAGGCTATAGAAATTATTCTCAAATTCACACATGAAGGCTTCCAAGTATCCATTTGTAAAGCTCTAAAGGAGAAATTGGTTATTACGAACCAAACATTAGCTGACATACCCGAATTTAAAAACATTTCCGAAAACGACACACAACTGATCGTCAGTTTAGGCGGTGATGGTACATTTCTTAAATGTGCACATATTTGCTACAAAACAAACATACCTATCCTAGGTATCAATTTTGGGAAATTAGGCTTCTTAGCACAAACTAAACCAGAAGATATCAACTTTGTAATTGAAAACATCAAGCAAAAAAACTTTTCCATTAGGAAAAGAAGTTTACTCGATTTTTCTTTTGTGGAAAATGGAATAAGTCATAATGATATCGGCGTCAACGAAATCACATTACAAAAAAGTAACGCCGTAAAACTCATAAAATTAAATATTTTCGTTAACGAGGAATTTTTATGCTCCTTTTGGGCAGATGGTGTTGCCATTAGTACCCCAACGGGTTCCACTGGATATTCTCTCAGTCTAGGTTCGCCCATTCTTACGCCAGACAACGAATCATTAATAATAACTCCTATTGCTCCGCATACGCTAAGCATACGTCCTATCATCATTCCCGATTCGCAAACAATTCGAGTTGAAGCCTGTGGCGAGTATACTCATTTCCTTATATCAAACGACTATTTGAGCCATACAGTGCAACAAGAGCCAAAGATTGAAATAAAAAAATCCAAATTCACAATTTCAACAATAGAATTTAACAACACAAGCTTCTTTGAAACACTCCGAGAAAAATTAAAACTAGGATACGATATAAGGAAATAATCATCAATTGTTTTTATAAAGAAAAAATATATATTTGCAGAATATTTTTGCATTTATGCAAACTATTAGAAGAAATATTATCGTTGCGATTGTATCCTTATTTTTAGGATATTCCTTGGCATTTGGACAGGATGTCAATTGGAAAAAATACCCCTATGAAATAATTGGTGGATTTGGCCCGTCTTTCATGTTGGGTGAACTTGGAGGAGGCAATGGCGTTGGAAGGAACTCTATTTTGGATATGGATTTTCTTTCTACTCGTTTTGGAGGCAGCATTGGGCTAAGAAAAACATTCCGTGAACGCGTTTCATGGCAATTCACCTACTCCATGGGAATGATTTATGGGAATGATGATAAAACCGAAGAATTTTACCGTAACGATCGTAACATATCTTTCCGATCTCCTATACAAGAATTTAACGGAAGAATTGAATACAAGATTAGAAAAGAAAGAGGCGGACACATCTACGACTTGATGGGGGTACGCGGACAAAGAGCAGTAAAATTGGCAACTTACTGTTTTGTAGGCTTTGGTGTATATCATTTCAACCCTAAGGCTAAGATCAATGATGAATGGATTGCGTTGCAACCTATTGGTACTGAAGGACAAAACTATTTAGAAACCCGTAGAAAATACTCTACCGTTCAACTTTGTATTCCCATGGGATTGAGCGTAAAATATTCTCTAAACAAACGATGGGCTATTTCAGCAGAAGCAGGCGTACGATTCCTTTTCACAGACTATCTGGATGATGTCAGCAAAACATACGCCGACCCAGACTTAGTTGCTTACAACGACAAAACCGTCCCTGACAACACAGCTCGTTACGCAGCAGATCCTGCATACGACGAACACACCTCCAACGGTACATATCATTACTACAATGAACAACGTGGAGATCCATACGACAAAGATTTCTATATGTTCTTCATGATTTCGGCTCACTACCGCTTAAAACAAAACAAATCTGGGTGGCCAACATTCCAGAAATAGAAAATCTATATACTTTTTTGGTCTTTTTGTCGTTATACTTCGAATTGGAAGGTAAAAGCATTATCTTTGCTTAGATTATCAACGAATGACAAGAAAAGTAAACATACACAAAGTAATACTTCTCACATTACTCCTGTTTTCTTTCACTTCATCTTTTTCACAAAGAAGAGATGTCGATTTCGGTATTATCATTGGTACCATACAATATAACGGCGATGTAAATATGACCAAACCATATTACTCTCCTCGCCCCGCCATTGGAGGTATTTTTAGAAAGAATTTTGACCCTCATTACTCACTAAGACTTGGCGTTACTTACGGAGAACTAACAGCTGACGATAGAAACTTCGACAATCTCTATCAAAAGAACAGAGACTATTTTTTTGACGACACGCACATCCTTGAATTTTCAGCAATGTGCGAATTCAACTTTTTTGAAGTAACAACCAACAAAAAAGAGAAAAACTTCTCGCCTTTTGTTGTCGCTGGCTTAGGAGGAATGTATATGGAGGGCATCAAATGGTATGAATTTTTCAATATACCTATGGGAGTGGGATTAAAATACAAATTAAATCCTCGTTTGGAACTACGTGCAGAATGGACATGGAGAAAAACCTTCACCGACGGTTTAGATCATCTGGCTGACCAAGCAAACGATGGATATTTGCAATATAAACAAATATCATTTTGTGAAACAAATGATTGGTTTTCGGTGCTTGGTATCTCTTTATTGTTTAATTTTAGCGACGAAAAAATACCTTGTCCGATATACGAAAAGAAGTTTTATGGCGGAAACAAGAAAAAACATTGATTACAATAAATTGCCAGAACACATTGCCATCATTATGGATGGCAACGGACGTTGGGCGAAACAACGTGGTGGTATACGTTTAATGGGACATCAAAAAGGTGTTTCTACCGTAGGTGACATTGTAACTGCCGCTGCCGAAATCGGAATTAAATATCTTACACTATACACTTTTTCAACGGAAAATTGGGACAGACCGAAAGACGAAGTCAATGGTTTGATGAATCTTTTGTTATCTGCTGCAGAAAAAAATCTTGAAAAGCTTCTCAAAAACAATGTTCGTCTCCTAACAATTGGTGATTTTACCAGTTTGCCAACGAATGTACAAAAATCACTGCAAGTAGCAATGGACAAGACCTCCACAAACACAGGTCTGACATTAATTTTGGCCATTAGTTACAGTGCACGATGGGAAATTTTAGAAATGGTAAAATCCATTGCACAAGAATGTAGCAATAAGAGTATTACACCTGAAGAAATTACTAATGATACAATTCAAAATCATTTAAGTACGAAAGGTATTCCAGACCCTGAATTACTAATCCGCACAAGTGGTGAATGCCGTATAAGCAATTTTTTGCTATGGCAAATCGCCTATACTGAATTATATTTTACCGATATTTTATGGCCCGATTTTACAAAACAAGAATTAGTCAAAGCCATAATAGATTTTCAAAATCGTAAACGTCGATTTGGAAAAACTGATGATCAAATTTAAACAAACTGAATGAAACAATTACGAACTATATTTTTATACATTTTTTGCTTGCTCTGCTCAACAATTTGCGTTGCACAATCAGGCGTAAAGAAATACACGATTGCCGGCATTGAGGTTGAGGGGACCAGATATCTACAAGCTCCACCCATTATTAGAACAACAGGATTATATGTCGGACAGGAAATTTCGATTCCCGGACCAGAAATTACTAAAGCAATCGAAAAACTTTGGGAACAAGGCATGTTCGCAGATGCGAAAATTCTTGCATCAAAAATTGAAGGTGAAAATATTTACTTGACAATATCTATAAAAGAGCGCGCCAGACTTAACAGCATCAGTTTTGAAGGCATAAAAAAATCTGAACAAAACGATATTAAAGATTTAGTTGACTTCAAAACGCACATGCAGATAACCGAGAACCAAAAAGATGTAGCAACAAAAAAAATTAAAGATTACTACATTGACAAAGGATTTCGGAATGTAGAAGTCAAATTAACAGAGAAGAATGACAGCAGCCAATTCAACGCATCTAACATTATTGTCAATATTGACAAAAACAAACGTGTAAAAATTGACGACATTGTATTTCATAACAATACAGCTATAAAATCGGGCAAACTACATAGAGCTATGAAAAATACCAAAAGGAAAAAATGGTATGTTCTCAAACGTTCAAAATTTATAGAGAAAAACTATGAAACCGATAAAAAAAGCATAATAGATAAATATAAGAAACTTGGCTACAGAGACGCACAAATAACATCTGACACAATCTATGACATAGACTCATCTCTTATGCGGATAGAAATGAATATTACCGAGGGGAAAAAATATTATTTCGGAAATATTTCCTGGTTAGGTAATTCCGTATACACAACGGATGTCTTAAATAAAATTCTTGCAATCAATAAGGGAGACATATACGACGAGAGCCTATTACAAGAAAAAATTTACGGACTTGAGGGTATTAGTTCACTCTATCTGGACAATGGTTATCTTTTTTTCAACGCTGATCCTGTAGAATTAGGTTCAAACAGCGATTCAATAGATATACAAATAAGAATTTTCGAAGGACAGCAAGCTGTAATAAACAGGATTTCTGTTGCTGGTAACACAAAGACAAACGACCACGTTGTATATCGAGAATTACGAACACGTCCTGGAGAATTATTTAGTAGGTCAGACATCATTAGAACGCAACGAGAACTTGCCATGCTTGGCTATTTTGATCCCGAGACAATGGAAGTCAATCCACAGCCAAATCCAATGGATGGAACAGTTGACATTGAATATGTACTACAGGAAAAATCAACAGACCAAATTGAATTATCATTCGGTTGGAGCGGAAGCTATCTTCTTGGTTCTGTGAGACTTATTTTAAATAATTTTTCTCTAAAAAACACCTTACATAAAGAATATTGGCGCCCTATCCCATCTGGTGATGGTCAGTCACTAAGTTTAAGCGTTTCGGCAAATACGCGCTATTATCAATATTATAATTTTTCGTTTACAGAACCTTGGTTTGGAGGCAAAAAGCCAAACGCACTTACAATTTCTGCATACTACTCAATCCGAGCAAATGGATATACACGTAGTAGCGATTATTACGGAAACTGGAGGACTTTGGGCCTATCAGTGGGACTTGAACGCGACTTAAAGATTCCCGATGATTATTTTACCTTATACAACGACATTAGCTTAAAACGTTACAAACTAAATAATTACAATCTATATCTTCCTACTTCGTTGCCTGATAGCCTTACAGCACGTTGCTTGACATTAGGAACAACCCTTTCACGTAATTCAATCGATCAGCCTTTGTATCCTCGTAGAGGTTCTTCATTTGCACTTCGTTTGGAATTGACTCCCCCGTTCTCATTGTTCCGCAGCGATGCAGACGATCCTGATTTGCCCGATGAAGAACGTTACAAATGGATTGAATATCACAAATGGACATTTAAATCTAAAATGTACACCCAAATCGTTGGAGACCTAGTTCTGGAAACACGTATTGATTTTGGATTTGTTGGAAGTTACAACAAGAACTTTAGAACTCCATTTGAACGATTTGATATTGGCGGTGATGGATTGAGCAATGTATATTATTATGGCACGGATTTTGTACCTATGCGTGGGTACGATGCTTCTGCCCTTAATCCAGAAGATAATGGAGGAGCATTTTTGTATAACAAATTCTCATTGGAATTGCGTTATCCTTTGGCTTTGAAACAAGAAACAACGATTTATGTTTTGGCATTTGCCGAAGCTGCTAACGCATGGATGGATTTTTCAGACTACAACCCGTTCGACATAAAACGGAGCGCGGGAGCTGGAATAAGATTATTCATACCAATGATGGGACTATTAGGATTTGATATGGGATATGGATTTGATAAGATAAAAGGAAAATCAGACGATGTACGAGGATGGCAACCATCATTCGTATTAGGACAACAA
Source organism: uncultured Bacteroidales bacterium (assembly GCA_937892155.1). GTDB lineage: Bacteria > Bacteroidota > Bacteroidia > Bacteroidales > UBA1715 > UBA1715. The sequence goes on from CALAUG010000015.1 coordinate 34,513, forward strand.
TTTTAAATTATACGACTATGAAAAAATTAGCAATTTTAATTTCAAGCATTTGCTTCGCGACAATGTGTTTTGCACAAAAGACCGTTTTTGTTGACACAGACTATTTATTGAGTAAAATTCCAGCTTACAAAGAAGCACAGCAACAGATTGATGATTTGACAAAGAACTGGCAAAGCGAGATAGAAGAACAACGCACCGCTCTTGATGCATTGTATAAACAATATCAAATTGATAAAGTTCTTTTATCAAACGACATGAAAGCCAAACGTGAACAAGAAATCCTCGATAAGGAGAAAGAACTCAAAGAATTACAGAAAAAACGCTTTGGCGCAGATGGAGACAGAATGAAAAAAGAAGAAGAACTCATCAAACCTATACAAGACGAAATCTTCAACGCCATCAAAGAATTAGCTGCCAGCCAAGGATATGCCTTCGTCATTGATGCAGCATCAAGTTCTTATACTCTACTCTACAGTGACTCAAAATACGACGTCAGCGATGATGTGTTAAGAAAAATGGGTTATATTAAATAATGTGTATATTTGCCACAAATAAATTTAGATATGAAAAAGATTGTAAAAGTAATTATCTCCGTAGCTTGTGTTTGCAGTTTTTCACTTACCACTCAAGCTCAAAAATTCGGACATGTTGATTTTGAAGCACTAATATCTGTAATGCCAGAGAAAGCAGAAGCACAAAAGACATTAGAAAAAGAATATGCCGAAATGAAAGGTATTATTGAAAGTATGACTGTTGAATTCAATAAAAAATTCTTGGCATACGAAGGACAAGCTGACACATTAACCAAAGCCAGCAAGCAATTGTTAGAGCAAGAGTTGAATGATATGCAGAATAGAATTGTTCAATATCAACAAAATGCAGAAGGTCAACTAAATCAACGTCAACAAGAGTTGTTAGAACCAATTATGAAAAAAGCTGAAAATGCTATAAAGACGGTTGCTACGAAAGAAGGATTTCTATACATTTTTGACGTAAGTCAAGGTAGCCAAATATTATTTTATTCTGACAAAAGTATAGACATCACGCCTATGGTAAAGAAAGAATTAGGGATTTAAATCCATTACATCTATCGTAAAAAACGTATTGAATTTACTTCAATACGTTTTTTGTTTTATGGATAAAACATATTGAAAAAAAATGTATATTTGTTTGTTTGAATACTAATTGATAAACTCTTAAATAAAAAAATATGAAAGTAACTGTTGTTGGAGCAGGAAATGTTGGAGCCACTTGTGCTAACGTTCTTGCATTTAAGGAAATCGCCGACGAAGTTGTAATGCTTGACATTAAAGAAGGCGTTTCAGAAGGTAAAGCAATGGATATGATGCAAACTGCTCAATTGTTGGGTATGGATACTCGTGTCATTGGTTGCACTAACGATTATTCGAAAACTGCAAATTCCGATGTAGTTGTAATCACTTCTGGTATTCCACGTAAACCAGGTATGACTCGCGAAGAACTTCTTGGCGTTAATGCAGGCATCGTAAAAGGTGTTGCTGAAAACATTTTGAAATACTCTCCAAACACAATCATCGTTTGTATCTCAAACCCAATGGATACAATGACATACTTAACTCTTAAAGCACTTGGTTTGCCAAAGAATAGAGTAATCGGTATGGGTGGTGCACTTGACAGTTCACGTTTCAAATATTTCTTGTCACAAGCACTTGGATGCAACGCAAACGAAGTTGAAGGTTTTGTAATTGGTGGTCACGGCGACACAACAATGATTCCTATGGCACGTTTCGCTACATACAAAGGTATGCCTGTTTCAAACTTCCTTTCTGCAGAAAAGATTGAAGAAGTTGTAAAATCGACTATGGTTGGTGGTGCAACATTAACTGGTTTACTTGGAACGTCTGCTTGGTACGCACCAGGTGCAGCTGGAGCATACGTTGTTGAAGCAATCCTTCACGACCAAAAGAAAATGGTGCCTTGTTCAGTATTGCTAGAAGGCGAATACGGAGAATCAGATCTTTGCATCGGTGTTCCTGTAATCCTTGGCAAGAACGGTATCGAAAAAATCGTTGAACTAGACCTTAACGCAGAAGAAAAAGAAAAATTTGCAGCAAGCGCAAAATCTGTAAAAGGTAATGTTGCAGCTCTTAAAGAATTGAAACTAGTTTAATATTTCATTCATACATTTCAAAGGTGCAATGTTGAAATCAACATTGCACCTTTTTTATTTTCATACCATAAAAATCCCATATAAAATTCTTCAGCCATACTTTGTTAAGAAAGTTTTTTTAGCCATATTTGCATAGAATTAATACATAAAAATATTACACTATGCAACCACAAGTAAGTATCATTATGGGCAGTACATCAGATATGCCTGTGATGGAAAAAGCAGCAAAATTGTTGGACAAATTTCAAATTCCATTTGAAATTCTCGCTTTATCGGCACACCGCACGCCTGAAGCTGTTGAAAATTTTGCAAAAAACGCCAAACAAAATGGTATAAAAGTCATTATTGCTGCTGCAGGAATGGCAGCACACTTACCAGGAGTTATCGCTTCAATGACGACTGTTCCTGTAATTGGTGTTCCTATTAGTGCTAGTTTACAAGGAATTGACGCACTTCTTGCTATTGTTCAAATGCCTTCAGGGATTCCTGTTGCCACAGTTGGAATTAACGCCGCAGAAAATGCAGGAGTTTTGGCAGCGCAATTCATTGCCATGGCAGACGAACGTGTCGCTAAAGAATTGGCAGACTACAAAACGTCACTAAAGAACAAGATAGAAAAAGCAAACGCAGACTTAAAAGACATCCATTTTGAATACAAAACGAATTAGAACCATTGGTTTCATATTCGTTTTTTGTAATTTTTTTCTCTGTAGTTTTTCCCAAACAATGCAATATTCTTCCGGAATATTTTCTGGAGACGGTTGCAGTGTGGTGAGTGCTGGAAATGTTTGGAGCATACAAGCAAATCCTGCAATGATTGCTTTCAACGAACAATCTATTGCTGGTGTTGCCTATTGCACTAATTTCGACATAACGAATATGATCTGTACACGTATTAACGCATGTACTAGTATAAAGCATCTTGGTTTAGGCTCTACACTACTCTATTATGGTAATCAACATTATCATAACGGCACCTTAGGATTTTGTCTTTCACGCAAGATTAACCAACGTAATGCTCTGTCCATAACATTTGACGCAAACAAATGCTATAACGAATTATACAAATCTACCTTAAATATTTACCCAGAATTAGCGTATTACGGGACACAAGACAATCTATCCTATGGATTACACATAATTAATCCATTCGGAATATTAGGAACGAAAAAAGATAGCGAAAGCATATTTAAGATTGGATGCAATTACCAAATAAACAAACTATTTTCTTTTGCCAGTTCTGTACAATATAACAGCAATACAGGAACAACATTCTCAATTGCAACAAGATATAATTATAAAGATAAAATTGTAAGCTGCTTATCGTATCAAAACTCTCAAAATCCAATTGCGTTATCAGTTCAATTACCAATAGGTAACCTAACCTGTTTCTACGAAACAATCCTAAACCTCTACTTGGGATTATCCCACACAATTATGTTTAGTTTTACCTTATGATTCTTTAGTTTGTTATTGATAGAATATCTTCAATTATATTTTTTATTAGAATAGACTTTTTGTAACTTTGTCAAAATAATATTTTTCAAAATGCATATAGCAGTAGCAGGAAACATTGGAGTGGGCAAGACGACACTCACGGGATTGTTGGCCAAACATTATAATTGGGAAGCCAATTACGAAAACGTTGAAGACAATCCATATCTTAATGATTTTTACCAAGATATGAAAGCCTGGGCTTTTAATGTGCAAGTTTCATATCTTCACTCACGACTTCAAAGAATTATGAACATACGTAATTCTGGTAAAGATGTCATTCAAGACAGGACAATCTATGAAGACGCATATATTTTTGCGCCGAACTTGCACGGGATGGGACTTATGGCAACAAGAGATTTTGAAACATATTTTTCACTTTTCAGACAAGTGGAACAATTACTTCAGAAGCCAGACCTGCTCATTTATTTGAAAGCATCTATTCCAACTTTGGTTAAACGAATTCAAACTAAAGGAAGAGAATACGAAAATACCATTCGAATTGACTATCTGGAAAGTTTGAACCGTCGTTACGATACTTGGGTAAAATCGTATGAAGGTAGAATTTTAGTAATTGATACAGATTCCATTAACTTTATCGACAACCCTGAAGACTTCAGTAAAATCATAAATAAAATTGATGCAGAATTATTCGGACTATTTAAATAACAATATGGAAGACAATCGCTACTCATTCAACTCTAACGATTTACTATATAAAGTATTTCACTATAAAAAGCCGTTAATCATAACAACTGTTATTGGTGCTATAGTGTCTATTGTTATCTCTTTGCTCATCACCCCACTCTACCGTTCCACTGTGGTGGTATATCCGTCTCCTTCATTATCAATTTCACAGGAATTGATTGCCACGAAAGATGCGGCAAAAAAAGAATCAATTTTTGGTGAGGATAAAGAGACAGAACAAATTCTTCAAGTATTGAACAGTGATGATTTACGTGCACGTGTTATTCATACCTTCAACTTATGGGAACATTATGATATTGACTCTGCAAATGTTAAATATCCAAACGACAAAATGCTCAAAAAATATCAAAAACGAATATCATACAAACGTACTGAATATATGGCCGTTGAGATTTCGGTACTTGACGCAGACCCAGATACAGCAGTATTAATGGCTAATGAAATAGCCGCGCTGATTGACACCGTCATGAACCAAATGGAACATAAACGTGCGAAAGAAGCGCTTTCCATAGTTGAGCATGAATACAAAGCAAAAGAAGAACAAATTTCTTTCTTCAAAGATTCACTTCGCCGGATTATGGAAAAAGGAATTTACGACTATGAATCACAATCAGAAGTTGTAAACGATGCATACGCTCAGGCAATTGCATCAGGAAACACCAAAGGTGCAGAAAGATTGAAAGAACAATTGGACACACTGGCAAAATTTGGTGCAGCATACGTTTCGTTGAGAGACTTTCTAGAATTTGAAAGCGAACAACTAAGTGCATTAAATCAAAAATACAAAGAAGCAAAAGTTGATGCAGAACAAACGTTAACACATTATTTCGTTGTCAACAAAGCACAAAAATCCGATAAAAAAGCAAAACCAAAACGCGCCGTAATTGTTGGAATATCAACAATCGCAACGTTTGCATTCTGCTTTGTCGCACTTATTTTCCTTGAATTAATTAAGGATTACAAGCGAAAAGAAGAATCGTTAGAAAAACAAGGGAAAGAATAATTGTGGTTTCCGACAAAAAAGCCATTATAGGAATCTATGTCGCTGCGATTCTGTTTATTATCGCAAGTGCCGTTGGTTTGTGGAACGAGTCATACATCATCACCCTGATTCCATTTGTGCTAATTATGTGTTTACTTGCATTTCTTGCGCTTGATAAGCTGTTGATTCTCATTCTATTTTGCACACCACTCTCTGTTGAATTATCGGTATTTATCCCCAATACTCCAATTAACATGAGTTTGCCAACGGAACCTTTTTTATTCCTTACGATGTGCATTTTCATCTTAAAATTATTGAGCGAAAGAAAATTTGACAAGGAAGTTCTCAAACATCCAGTCAGCATTTGTATATACATCTATTTAGGATGGTTGTTTTTCACTTCTTTAGTGTCAGAAATGCCAATTGTGTCATTTAAATACTTACTGACGCGAATTTGGTTCATAATTTGTTTCTATTTCATTGTTACACAATTTGTTGTAAACGAAAAGAATATTAATAAATATATATTATCATACGTATTGGGATTCATTTTTGTCATCGTGTACACCCTCCTTCACCACGCTATGTCAAATTTTTCTCACGACACATCATACAGAGTAATGCAGCCATTTTTCAAAGATCACACATCGTACGGAGCTGCTCTGGCATTACTTATTCCTGCAATGTTTATGGTAATGAAACGATCAAGAAAAGATTTCAGTATCAGATTTTTTAATATAATCCTTATAGGCATTTTGTGTATAGCTTTACTATTCTCATACACTCGTGCCGCTTGGGCCGGAATACTTGCTGTATTTGCATTATGGATTATATTAAAACTACGTATAAAAATTAAAACACTTATTTTAACTGTATTGGTTGCCGTTATAATGATTGCTCCATTTTATAACGACATCATATATAAAACGTCAAAAAACACAGAGGTCTCAAGTACCAATTTCCTATCACACTTGAAGTCCGTTTCTAATATTTCTTCAGACGATTCGAACACGGAACGTATAAACCGTTGGAAATGTGCAATACGCATGTTTGAAGCGAAACCAATCACAGGTTTCGGTCCAGGAACATATATGTTCCTCTATGCGCCATTTCAACATTCAGAAGATAAAACAATTATCAGTACCAATGCTGCAAACGGAGGTAATTCACATAGCGAATATCTTGGTCTACTTGCCGATGCGGGATTACTAGGAGGACTATCGTTTGTGGCAATTTTAGTTACCGTGTTAATTGTAGGGTTTAATCTTTACAACAAGACGAAAAATCAATTAACAAAAGAAAGTGTACTCTTTTTGCTGCTTAGTCTCATTACCTACTATATGCATGCATTCCTGAATGATTTTTTGGATATGGACAAAGTGGCATCGCTATTTTGGGGATTTATAGCAATGATTGTTATGTTTGACATAAAAGAAAGAAATGCAGTAAAAATTTCCAAAAACTAAGTTTTAAAGAACAGGAAAAGAAAAAAAAACTATTTTTATAGAAAAAAATATCTCAAAATGAATATCAATTTCAACAACATTACAGAAGAAGAAATTAAAAACTTCAAAGGTGGCGAAAAGGCTGCAAACATGAAATTTTACGTTGATGAGAATAATCGAATAATGCAAGGAAGACTTATTCCTGGAGCTTCTATCGGATTGCACACCCACGCTTCAAATTCCGAAATCATGTACATTTTACAAGGTTCCGGAAAGGTTTTATGCGACGGAGAATATTCACCTGTAACTGTTGGCGACGTACATTATTGCCCCAAAGGACACGAACACAGCCTTATAAACTGTGGCGATGAAGATTTAATTTTCTTTGCTGTTGTTCCCGAACACAAATAATTCACTCTAAATCAAAACAATATGAAAAAGCATTTGTTGTTTCTTATCGGAATTTGTGGCGCCATAGCATTCACAAGTTGTTCTTCTATGTACATTCCAAGCATGGTAAATGCGCCATTGTTAGAAAACAAAGGTGAAATACAAGGAGAAGTTTCTCTTTCAACAAATGCAATTCAACTTGGAGGCGGTTATGCCATTACCGACCACATTGCCGCCATGGCAAACGTGAATATATCATACGGTAACTTTACAAACTTCTACGACATCTACACCAGTAAAGACGCAGATTCGTCAAAATTGGCCGATTTAACAAACTATGGAAAATTCAACAATCGCCATTACGAAGTTGGACTAGGTTACTACAATATGTTCAACAACGAACATTTTAAGATGGAGGCATTTGGCGGACTCGGTTTCTGCAATGCAAACGACGAAAACAAGAATCATACAGAATACTCCGAAACTTACGATTCGAAATACGTAATGGCTTTTGCACAATTGAACACGGGACTTTCCACAAAAGTTTGTGATTTTGGATTAGCTTGCAGAATTGCGCCTACATTCCACACTTTTGATTGGGAGACGAATTACGTTGCAGACAAATCATTGAATGCGTCTGGAACCGAACATTTTACATTGTGGCACGTAGAACCTTTGTTGTTTCTTCGATTAGGTTACGATCATTTTAAAATATCGGCAAAAGCAGGTATTTCCTATCCTTTTGAAACCGATGCCTATAAAGAAGCAAAGGAATTCATTCCAAATTCAACGTACACAAAAACAACATTGGTACACTTCTCTATTGGAGCTTGCTTTACATTTAACAATGCGAAGTAAAACTCATACTATGACTTTTTCGGGAAAATAAAACTGCCAACAACAGCAACAAATCCCGACACAACAAATGTCATCAATCTTGCGCTTACGATTTTATCGTAACCTGTTGTAATCCATACTATTGTAAACACCAATCCTGTAACAATAGTAAACACTGCAGCTGTTCCACTAAATCGTTTCCAAAACAGCGTAAGCAGAATAACCACCGAAAATGTGCATCCGATTCCAGCCCAAACGTAGCCAACAATAGTAAAGATGAATTCCGAAGAGGAAAAGAAAGCGATAATCAACGCAAATACAGACAAAACGACTGTTACTATACGCGATTGACGAAGACTATTCCCTTTTTCTTTACAGAGTGGTTTAATAAGATTTTCGGACAATTCCGTTGCTGAAAGAATCAATACGGAATTTGCTGTTGAAATAACTGCCGCCAAAATTCCTGTTATTAAAACACCTACGACTATAGGAGGAAACAATTTCGTTAGCATGATTGGCATAATATTCTCGCGGTCGGCAACATTTTCAGGACCAAAAATTGCAATACCAATCCAACCAATGCTTAATGCGCCAAGATATGCAAAGATTGTCCAGACAATTCCAACATTACGACCAACTTTTGCTTGTTTCACATCGCGAATCGACATAAACCGCGTGGTTAATTGTGGCAAACCGCCAAAATAACCGAACATCCACGCCAACGAGCCGCCAATCATTGCACCAGCCCCAAATCCGTGTAACCCGCCACTCATATCGGTAAACTGTGAACCAGCTTTCGTCAAAGCTTCGCCTATTGAATGTGCATACACAGCATTATCTGGTTGTGTTGCAATATAAATTAGTCCGACAATTGGTGTTACAATCAACGCAACAATCATGATAACTGCCTGAATTACATCGGTATAAGCAACACTACGAAAACCACCATACACTGTATATGGAATTACCAAAAGGACAATCAAAATCATTCCCCAAGTAGTATCGAGATTGAAAAGATTATTCAATGTTTTAGCACCGCCAATAAATTGAGCGCCAATATAAAAGAAGAAGAAAAACACAATGGTAATACTTCCCGCAATACGAATCAATCGACCTTTATCGCCATGCTTTTTTGCAATAAAATCGGTAAAAGTTGTAGCATCGAGTTCCGCCGCATCTTTTTGAATTCGCCATGCCAAAACTATCCACGAAAAAATGATACCAACAACACAACCAATAGCCGTCCATACTTCGAGCAAGCCAGTAGCATACGCAGCACCTGGCAAGCCCAACAACGCCCACGACGATTCGCCAGTTGCTCGTTCCGAAAGCGAAGCAACCACGCCCGACAGCGAACGACCCGCAATTGCAAAATCCTGTGAATTTTTGACCTTTCTACCTTGCCATAATCCATATAGGAAAAGAAACAAGGCATATACAAGCATTACTAGTAATATCTGTGTAGAAGCTTCCATTGCCAATAATTTTCGGCAAATGTAACATTAAGCAAGAAAAGTTGATTATCTAAGCAATAAAATTGTTGAGATTACATTCTTTCCGATAAAATAATACCTGTAAACCAAAAAACAGGAAACACTTTTTGTTGATTCTTGTTCTAATGTTTGTCTTGCTACACAATTTTTTTCAAAAGGGAACCCGTGATTATTTGTTTGAGGATTTTTTGCAAAATTCAACAACGAAAATCCGACCAAGAAAAATAGCAATATGATTTTTTTCATTTTACTAAACAAAATTCAGTTTTAAACCTCTTTTTATATGGCAAAGATAGGGGAAAATACACACTAGGCTATTTACCCCCATTCAAACCACAATTACTATATAAATGTTTCTAACATTTTGACTAAATCACTATATTTGGCGTACTAAATGTAAATAATCTATACAATGGCAGAATTTCATTATCAACCAATGTTTCCTCTTGGTGAAGACAAGACGGAATACTATTTATTGACCAAAGATTACGTTTCTGTGAGCGAATTTGAAGGTCACAAAATTCTAAAAGTTCAAAAAGAAGGATTAACAGCAATGGCAAACGCCGCTTTCCGCGATGTTTCTTTCTTGCTTCGCCGTTCGCACAACGAACAAGTTGCAAAAATCCTTTCCGACCCTGAAGCAAGCGACAACGACAAATATGTGGCTTTGACATTCTTACGCAATGCCGATGTTGCTTCCAAAGGTAAATTACCACTTTGTCAAGATACTGGAACAGCAATCATCCACGGAGAAAAAGGTCAACAAGTGTGGACAGGTTTCTGCGATGAAGAAGCTCTTTCTCTTGGTGTTTACAAAACCTACACCGAAGAAAATCTTCGTTATTCGCAAAACGCACCACTTACAATGTATGACGAAGTAAACACCAAATGTAACCTTCCTGCTCAAATCGACATTGAAGCAACCGAAGGTATGGAATACAGATTCCTCTGCGTTACAAAAGGTGGTGGTTCTGCAAACAAAACATATTTGTATCAAGAAACTAAAGCACGTATTCAAAATCCAAAGACATTAGTTCCATTCCTTGTAGAAAAAATGACGACTCTTGGAACTGCTGCTTGTCCACCTTATCACATTGCATTTGTTATTGGTGGAACTTCGGCAGAAAAGAACTTGTTGACGGTAAAATTGGCTTCCACGCATTATTATGATAGTCTGCCAACAACAGGAAACGAATACGGCCGTGCATTCCGTGATGTTGAATTGGAAAAACAAGTTTTGGAAGAAGCTCACAAGATTGGCTTAGGCGCACAATTCGGTGGTAAATATATGGCCCACGATGTTCGCATTATCCGTTTGCCACGTCACGGTGCAAGTTGTCCTATCGGTTTGGGCGTAAGCTGTTCTGCCGACAGAAACATTAAATGTAAAATCAACGAACAAGGTATTTGGATTGAAAAAATGGATGACAATCCAGGAGAATTGATTCCAGCAGAATTGCGTAATGCAGGCGAAGGCGACGTTGTAAGAATCAATCTAAACCAACCAATGAAAGATATTCTTAAAGAATTAAGCAAATATCCTGTTTCAACACGTTTGAGTTTGAACGGAACAATCATTGTTGGTCGTGATATTGCACACGCAAAATTGAAAGCTCGTTTGGATGCTGGCGAAGATTTACCACAATACATTAAAGACCATCCAATTTACTATGCAGGCCCTGCAAAAACTCCAGCAGGAATGGCTTGTGGTTCAATGGGTCCAACTACTGCGGGCCGTATGGATCCTTACGTTGACGAATTCCAGGATCACGGAGGTTCAATGATTATGTTGGCAAAAGGAAACAGAAGTCAAGCTGTTACAGATGCCTGCAAGAAACACGGTGGATTCTATTTAGGTTCTATTGGCGGTCCAGCAGCAATTTTGGCACAAAACAACATCAAATCTATTGAATGTGTTGAATATCCAGAACTGGGAATGGAAGCTATTTGGAAAATTGAAGTTGAAGACTTCCCTGCATTCATCTTGGTTGATGACAAAGGAAACGACTTCTTCAAAAAATGGCAACATTAATAGAGATTAGTGATTAGTAAAAAAGAGATGCATTGGCATCTCTTTTTTTTTACAGGACAATCTCAATCTTTTTAAAGTAATTTTATTCTTTACTAATTAATGCCACAGCAAATACAGCAACACCTTCTTCGCGACCAACGAAACCAAGTTTTTCTGTGGTAGTTGCTTTTACAGACACAGCAGTATTTTCTATTTGTAAATCCTGAGCAATGTTTTCGCACATTTGAGGAATAAAAGTCAACAATTTTGGTCGTTGCAGACACACTGTTGCATCAATGTTTTCAACCTTCCAACCTTGTGACAGAATTAAATCACTTGTCTTACGAAGAAGAATTCTGCTATCTATATTTTTGAATTCATCGCTATTATCAGGGAAGTGGAAACCTATGTCACGCATACCTGCAGCACCGAGTAATGCATCGCATATTGCATGAAGAAGCACATCACCATCGGAATGTGCGACCATACCAGAAGTATGTTCAATATTTACTCCACCCAATACAAACGGCAAACCTTCCGCCAACTGATGGACATCATATCCTTGTCCAATGCGGATTTTCATTATTTTGCGCCGTTAAAATCGAATAGCAATGAGAAACGGAATGTATTTGCCAATGGAGAATTCTTACCATTAACAGGTATCAAATATGAAAAATCTAGGCCAAACACATTCAAACGAAGACCTGCGCCTGCAGTAAAATACTTTCTATCGCCTTTCGTTTCGGCTTCATTAAAATATCCTGCACGTAATGCGAATTGGTCATTATACCAATATTCAGCGCCAATACTTAATGTAAATTCCTTCATTTCTTCTTTAAATCCACCTGGAGCATCTCCAAATGACTGGAAAATACCCTGTGGTACAGAAACCTCATCGTCTTTACCTTCAATACCAATTACGTTACCTTCGGCATCACGTACTTTGTGAGGAGGAGTTGGCACCAATAATTTATTAACATCAAAATAAATTCCTAACTTATTGTATTGGTCAATTTCAATATTGTAACCAGCACCAAGTCTAAGATTGGCAGGTATAAAATCCTTATTATCTTCTGAATAGGAAATTTTAGAACCAATATTTGAAATATTGAATCCCAACGTCAACAATCCTGGCAAAGAACCTTTAAAATTTTTAAAATAAGTACCAGAAATATCTGCAGCTACGGCTTTCCCTGCGTGATAATCTTCAACAGTTCCACCTGTTAAATTTGAATAGATAAAACGAGCCGTCATACCCATCACAAAATTATCAGCCAAGAAGCGTGAATATGAGACATCAAAAGAGTACTCTTGTGGAGAGATTGTATATCCTGCAGAGTTTCCATCCTCATCGTATGCTGGGATATCACCCAAAGAGAAATAACACAACGAAGCACCTAATGCCTCTTTCTTTGAAAGTTTTTTATAACCAGCCAAATAAATCAAATTGATATCTTTAATACCAAGATTAGACAACCACGGAGTATATGACAAACCAACTCCAAAATCATCTTCTGCCAGAGCATATTTAGAAGCATTGGCATGTTGCGACCAAGCATCTGTAGTCGTAGCTGCCCCCGCATCACCCATTGCGCCACTTCGAGAATCTGGAGTAATAGTTAAAAACGAAACTGCTGTTGTGATTACGTTGTATTTTTTATCTAAATCTTGACCAGAAGCGATACCTGTACTTTGTCCAGGATCTATTTGTTGTGCGAACATCACTCCACATAATAGAATTGATGCCGTTGATAGTAATATACGTCGCATAGTTTTGTAACTTCTTATAAATTCGCCCAAATATACGATTTTTATAAACTCAAAAATCGCTTGTTTATTGTTTGCTCATAAATATTTATTTTAATATGTAGAAACAGTCTTAACCGTTGGCTTTCCTGCAGCATTTATCACTTCCACTACATATATTCCTTTTTGTGCCATATAAATATCGTAAGTAGTATTGACACAATTAGTTACCTCTTTCTCCAACTTCCCATCAATGCTATATACATATATGTCACAGCCATCGCTATTTTTTACACCAATATGATTTTGTGATCCATAAATATGGACATCTGTAAAGCCAATTCTTTTAAATTCTGCTTCGTATGTACCATTCGCATCAACTATAACCGTACGCGACTGATGCACATCTCCATCGCTCCACTGTATAAATTCATACCCTTGTGCTGGGATTGCCGTAATGACTGCTGTATCCATATAATCGTAGATACCACCACCCACAACCGAACATTTCCAATCGGAAGACAAAACGGTTATCTTAAATTCATCCAACTCGAAATTAATAGGCACAACCGTATCATTCATAACTCTTAAACGATAAATGCCACCAAAAACTCCATCGGTCAATTGCACACGGTAGCCATAATTTGGAATAGCTTGTAATTCCGTACGCATTTTATAATCGTATAGACCTGTACCTTTCACCGTTCCCATTTCTGGATGATTTACGGAAGCATCAACCATAAATTGTTTTGGTTTAAATATCGCTTGATACATCTTATCTGTATCGACAACGATATGTCGATGAATATCCGTATTTCCATCGTTCCACGCAACAAATTCGTAACCATACAAAGGAACAGCAACTATATCTATTTCAGATTGATATTCATAGTTTCCACCACCTTCAACAGCTCCCATAAAGACATCATTAGTTGTTGTTTTCACTGAGAATTTATGAATTCTAAAATTTGCCGTATAACTAGCATCTTCCGAAGCAATTAAATAACGAACCGGATCGACCATGCCGTCTGCCCAACCTGCAAAATCGTAACCATAAATAGGTGTTGCTACAAGTTTCACAAGTTTATTATATTCATATTGTCCCGCACCCGCAACCGAACCAATCGTTTTGTCATTTACCGCAGTAGTAATCGTCACTATTTCCGAAGCAAATTTTGCTGAAATGGCCATATCGCTCTGTACAGAAATCTCACGAACTGGATTTGTATTTCCATCACTCCAACCAACAAAAACATAACCGATATATGGTTTTGCCGAAACTTCCACATTGGAATTGAATTCATATAACCCAGAACCCTGAACAATGCCCATAGTTAAATCGTTGGATGATACAGAAAGAGTGTATTTTTGAATAGAGAATTGTACCGATAAGCTCGTATCTCCACTAACAATGAATTGCTTTGATGAATCTTTTGAGCCATCATTCCAAGAAACAAACTCATACCCTTGTGCAGGAACAGCACGCAGAGTCACTGTTGATTTATAATCAAACAGCCCCGTACCTTCTACCATTCCATATGTATCATTATTAACAAAGACCTCAACCTTGCACGGTTTATGTTTTACCACAGCCTCGTACGATTTATTTCCTTCTACGACAATAGTTCGAGGATTATCGGTATTTCCATCATTCCAAGAAATAAAATCATATTCATCATCCAGATTTACAATCAAATCAACAGATTTTCCATAAACATATACCCCACCACCGTCAATAGATGCGTGTTCTTCATCGTTCAGCGAAACAGCAATCGTATATGAGTTAAGTATAGAGGTGTATGCCGCAGTATACTCTACATTTCCTACAATTTCCGCAATTTCTGGTTCCCAGCCTTTAAATTCGTATGTGTATTGTACTGTCGATGATTTTGATGGGATTTCGCCATTGTATGTTGGCGTTGTTCCATAATCCCATTCGGATTTCTGTAATTCCGTCCCATCATCATTTTTAAAGACAACAGAATATTTATTTAATACTGACGTATACGATGCGATATAAGTCGCCACAGACGTAACTGATGCTATAGCCGGAATCCAAGTATCAAACAAATACGTATACTGGGCTGTATTAGTTTTTTGAGGCACGTCACAAGAAGGCGTTTCATTATAAGAATAAGTTGCGACTTTTAGAGTATCACCATTTTCATCTAGAAAAGCAACCTCATACTGATTGAT
The DNA here is from genome assembly GCA_937892155.1 of uncultured Bacteroidales bacterium. GTDB lineage: Bacteria > Bacteroidota > Bacteroidia > Bacteroidales > UBA1715 > UBA1715. The sequence continues at coordinate 49,964 of CALAUG010000015.1, forward strand.
AGCAAAATAGGCTTGATACACCGTATTATCCGAAACTGTTATTGTTCGTACTTGGCTAGTATCTCCGTCGCTCCATTTCACAAAATGATAGCCTTTGTTTGGCAATGCAACAATATCTATTGAATCGCCATAATTATAGACTTTGTTAGACACCGATGGTTCTACAACTCCCATTGTTTCATCTGCAGACTGAATCGTTACGGTCCGTAAATCTTTTTCCAACAATGCACTATACGTTGCATTTTTATTTACGACGACAGTACGGGGATTATTTGTAACACCATCACTCCACATTGAAAAAACGTAACCATTTTGTAATATCGTTGCAGAAATCTGAACCATTTCCCCATATTCATACGTTCCCCCACCAGATACAGAATAAAATGAAGACACATCAACATCACCAATCATTGTGGTACCTTTTTCAACTGAAATAGAATATGATTTTGTGTCAAATTGAGCTTCGAAGGAATAAGCCTTACCAACTTCTACCGTAACAACTTTAGGATTATCGGTTGTTCCATCCTGCCATTGAACGAATCGGCCGATTGATGTTGGTACTGCTGTTACTTTCATTTCATACGTCTCGCAATCTGCTTGCTTGGTCACAACAACATCGCCTAAATCATAGTCATTTGTACCGACAGTTATATCTATAACTGGGGATTCGCTCATATTACTTGCATACGATGACCAATTACCAGAGGAATATGACGCTTGCTGATTACAAGGGACATAAACATATTTCAAATTTGTACCAGATAGTGCTTTACCGAGTTTTGGTGCATCCAATGCTTTAAATATCAAGGTCGTCAGATTTTGACAATAATCAAACACCCCAAAATCTATATTTTTCATTGACTCAGGAATAGTAACAGAAACGATATTTTTCTGTGAAAAAATAGCATCAGTCGCCATTGTTACTATACCATCGGGAATAACATAGGTTGTCGTCGGATTATTATCCGGTATTTTGACTATGGTTTTCATATCAGCCGTATAGATTATACCACCGATAGACACATAACTGGTATTAGCTGCGTCAACATAAATATATTTCAACTTCGGACAACTGGTAACCCATCTATCCTTTATTGTCGTAACTCCCGAAGGGACGGTCAATGTTTCCAATGAAGAGCATCCACGAAATGCTTCATAATTGATGATAGTAACCGATGAAGGTATAGTTACAGACGTGACATTTGAGCAATTGTAAAATGCAGCCGCACCAACTGACGTTACGCCATCACGAATATCTATCGTGCGAATGTAATCTGCATATTTTTTCCACGGAGCATCACCTTTATAGCCATAATTCCAAGAGCCATTATAATTACCCATTTCACCGTTACCGGTTATGGTAAGTACACCAGTTTTACTGTCTAGACTCCATTGCAAATCTCCACTAGTGCCACTATATGTTTTGGCAGTAGTCAACAACGAAGTACATAAAAGTATTGCTATTGCAGCAATTAACTTTATAAACTGTTTCATTTTGGAGAAGTCACGTTAATATTCTCTATTAAGAAGTTCGTTCATAAAGGCCTTTAACTCACATTTCCGAGCATCTTCAATTGAAATTTCCTCAACTAACGACTGAGCTTTCTTGAAATACTGCTGGATGAGAGCTACTGTTTGTTCCTTTGCCCGAGCTTTATTATATAAAGTAACGACAGAATCATATTTTTCTTGTTCGTTATCAGTTATTTTCGACAACAAACCCACCAACTGGTCCTTATCATTTCCCTGCAATGTTTGCAAAGTCTTTATAAGCAAATATGTCTTTTTATTGACACGAATGTCACCGCCAATTTTTTTACCAAACGTTTTTTCGTTTCCGTACGTATCGAGAACATCGTCCTGTAATTGGAAAGCTACACCTATCAGACGACCAATTTCATACATTTTGTCAGCATCATCATTTGATGCGCCACCGACAATTGCGCCTGCTTTTAGACAAGCTGCTAATAGAACCGAGGTTTTCAGCTCTATCATTTTCAGATACTTTTCTTCTGAAACTGAAGAATCAAGCAATGCTGCTCTTTCAAGTTCTACATCATATTGTTGTCCCTCGCAGACCTCTAACGCTGTTTTATTCAAAAGTTTGAACAATTGAGGTACAAAAATGCCTGATTCTTCAAAAAAGCGATATGCAATTATCATAACTGCATCACCTGACAATATTGCCGTATTCTCGTCCCATTTAACATGAACGGTCGGAATGCCACGACGAATAGGAGCATTATCCATAATATCGTCGTGAATCAAAGTAAAGTTATGGAATGTTTCAAATGCCAAAGCTACAGGCAAAGCCTGTTCGAAAGAACCGGAAAACATTTTTGATGCCAGCAGCACCAAAGATGCGCGAACACGTTTGCCGCCATTTTGTAAAATATATTTACATGGCTCATACAAACCTTTCGGTTCTGCCAATTCTGAACTATTTAAACGAGTTACTAACGCCGTATTTATATAAGTCTGATACCCCTCTAAACTCTTCATAGTAGAATTAAATTTTCATATCAAACAAACCTTCCGCCAACATTTTTTCAATACCCTGTTCCAGAGGAATTAATGGTCTGTTTAATAATTTTGTTTTCATAAACTCATTATCAGGGCAACGGCGTTTCATATCACCATCTTTCAAAGGAGGAAGGTGCACGATTTTTGACGAAGAATTTGTTTTACGAATAATAATCTCGGCCAAATCTTTAATCATAATTTCATTGTCGCCACCAATATTTGCAACATCATTAATCAAAAGATTCTTTTCAAATGCGTTAACGCAAGCCTCAATATTATCTTCAATATAACAAAATGTACGTGTTTGAGTTCCATCACCATATATGGTAATATCCTCATTACGTAACGCACTGATAATGAAACGGCTCATTACAAAATCGTGACTCTGACGTGGTCCATACGTATTGAAAAAACGGAAAATTGAATATTCCAATCCGTATTGTTGATAATAAGAACGAAGATATGCTTCTCCCACATTTTTCACGACAGCATAAGGCACACGCGAATTCAGTGGAGTTGTGTCAACACGTTGAGGAATCTCAAACGGTTCGCCATACACCTCCGAAGAAGAAGAGAAAAACAATCGTTTAACACCGGTCACACGGCATAATTTGCAGACATTGCTAATACCAGTTATATCTTCCAACACCTGTAAAGGATGTTGTTGAGTACGTTGAACACCAACCATTGCGGCATAATGAAACACGTAATCAAAATGATACGATTGCATTACCAATGCAATACTTTGATAATCATTCACATCACAGTGAATAAATTTAAATCGCGGCGTTGAGTTTGCAGGAAGTTTTCGTCTATTTCCTGTTGACAAATTATCAGCAACAACGACATAATAATTTTCATTTTTCAGCAACCTGTCAACCAAACGGCTGCCAATAAATCCTGCACCGCCCGTTACTAATATGTATGTTTGCATAGGCTATTCAATTTGTAAATCTTCCAGTTCTATATCTTCTTCTTCGTTGTATATATCCAACAAAGGTTCCTGGAAGTGTTTAGTAGTAATTTTCTTATCTAACGTCAACAATAAACTTGGCAACAGTAAATTGTTGAACAACATTGCGAATAATAATGTAAGCGAAACCAAAATTCCCATTGCCTGAGTTCCACCAAATTCGGAGAATGAGAACACCATAAATCCAAAGAACAGGATAATAGAGGTAGAAATCATACTAGGCGATGTCTCCCGTACTGCAGCAAGCACAGACTCACGGATGGCACCATTTGACGATTTTAATTCTTGACGATAACGTGACAGCAGATGAATTGTATCATCCACAGAAATACCAAATGCCACACTAAAGACAAATATTGTCGTCATTTTTATCGGTATACCAATGAATCCCATCAATGCACCTGTAAAAAATAATGGCAGTAGATTGGGTATGAGCGACACGAGAACCATTCGTTTAGAACGGAACAACAAAGCCATAAAGAACGCAATTATGATAATTGCCAATATTAAACTTACACCCAAATTCTTCAGCAAATACTGTGTTCCTTTAAAATAAATTGAACTAGTACCTGTTATCAATGTTTTGTAACGATCTGTCGGGAATATTGAATCCAAATCTACACGCAAATCCTTTTCCAATTGATCCATACGATTGGTGCCAATATCTTGTGCACTGCAACGAACACGAACCTTGGTACCAGTAGAGTCAACCATAGAATACTGCAGAGAACCAAGTCCTTCACTTGAACCTTTCACCAACTTTTTCATTTTGTTCTTGAAGAACATATCTGTTGAATTTGGCAACGTGTAGTATTTAGGATCATTGCCATTATGCGACTGCCAGGCAAATTTTATAAAATCGATAATAGACAAAGGTTTTGCTATTTCCGAATAGGTATCCAAACTATCATCCAGACGCTGCATTTTTTTCAAAAACGCCTTATCCGTCATCAAATTTATTTTTGCTGTATCCTCAATCTGGATTTCCAACGGAAGAACGCCTTTAAATTTTTCTTCGGCATAACGCAAATCCTGCATTATCGCATCATCCTGAGGTAAATCATCAACCACATAACCTGTAGACTTTATTTTCGTCATTCCAAAAACGGCAACACCAAGCAAAACTATTGTTGATATGTAAATTACCGTGCGACGATTTTCTGTCCATTTCAGAATAAAATCAACAACATTCGTAAACATCTTGCTTTCAAGATGTTTCAAATCTTTTTCCTGAGGAGCACCAAGGAAACTATAAATTGTCGAAAGAATTAACATTGAGAATACGAACACGCCCATAATGCCGAGAGTTGCCACAATTCCGAACTCTTTCAGCATTGGACTGTTCGTAAATATGAACGTAAAGAATCCGATAGCCGTCGTCAAATTAGACAAGAACACGGCATTTCCGACCCTATATATTGTTCTTTGCAAAGCTTTTATTTTATTGCCATGAGACAAAAATTCCTGATGATATTTATTCAGGAAGAAGACACAGTTCGGAACACTGATGACAATGATAAGTGGCGGCAACATAGAACTCATTGCCGATATTTCGTAATGGAACAGTCCCATCCATCCAAGTACCCAGACAACAGAAACTGCAACGACAAGCATTGAGAAAAGCACATTTTTCAAACACTTGAAGACGAAAAACAAAATAATTGCGCAGACAAGTACAGCAAGAACGATGAACATCACCAATTCGTTCTGCAATTTCAAGGACGTCTGCGTACGAATGTACGGCATTCCAGTAAAGAACGTATCAACAGACTTATTTGTAGAAAATTCATTTACCAATCCTTCTATATGTGCAATCAAGTCTTCTCTGGCTGGGCTGTCAAGAATTTTCTGACGCATAGTCAGCAACATCACAAACGTTGATTCGTCATCACTCCACAACATACCCTTATACAAAGGCTGATTCATCACCAATTGCGAAACAGAATCAAGTTCTTCCTGAGTTTGAGGTTTTTCCTTAAAGAACCTCGTCACTTTGCTTCCTTCAATCTGCATAGAATGAGCTACGGACATTATATTATCCACACCTTCAAGCGAATGAATGGTATCACACATATCCCAAAATGCATTGAACGTTGAAAGTTCAAACATTTTCTCTGGTAGCAATTTCAACCCGATAATCAGTCCATTGGCATCGGAACCAAAATCCTTCTTAAATTGTTTAAATTTAACAAACGAACTGTCTGTTTGAGGCAACATAGAGACATATTCGTACGACAACTTCACCTGAGTAGCTTCATACCCCATACCCAACGTCAACACCGACAAGACTATTAAGATGGCTACCCTGTTTTTTAATATGAAACGAGCTAACTTAACCCACATTGATCCTTCAAAATTTTGGTAAAGATAGTCATTTTTAACGATTTGACTTGCAGTTCGGTGGAATATACGACAGAAAAAGTTTCAACTTTCAATGAACAACCATCCAATACGTATATTACACACCACCACAAGGTTATGACTAAAGCGAAGACAAACAAATTAAAAGACAATCAAGCAGAAAAAATAGACATTTCAGAAGAAACAAATCAACCAAACGCACCATTTTCTTAAAAAAAATTACGAACTTTGGTATCGCTTTTTTGAATATAAAACACATCATTATGAATAACTATTTTTATGACATGATTCCGGCAGAAGAGTTGGCTCAACTCAAATACATTCCAACAGTACCGGAATTTGTAACTTGGATTACAGAAAAATGGGCAGATCGTCCAGCAGTATCGGACCAAAACAATTCGTACACTTATGCGGAAATGAGCAAACGCATTGCTCGTCGCCGTGCATATTTAAACAAACTTGGTTTGCAAAAAGGCGACAAAGTTGCTATTTTGGAACTGACATCTATCAACGCGATTGAAATGTTCCTTGCCGCAATTTCAGCCGGTTACGTTGCTATCAATCTTCCAGCACAACTACCAGCACAAGCTGTCGTAGGTTGCTGCATGCGTTTCGGCGTTAAAGTTTTGGCTGTTCGCGACGAATTCAAAGACAGAGCCAACGGAGTTCCTTGTCAAGTAATTTCGTCGGCTTCGATGGCTGATGAAGAAGCTCCTGTTGCTTCGGTTGACAAAGAAGATCCTGCTGCTATATTCTTCACTGGTGGTACAACAGGTGCGCCAAAAGGTGCCGTTCTTCCTCACAGAGCTTTGATGAGAGGTTCTTTCAATGGATGCTTCGCTCCTGGAAGCCAATTAGATCATAAAAAATACATTTGCTTCCTGCCACTTAGCCACGTGTTTGGATTGGTAAAAAGCACGATGTCGGTATTTTATACTGGAGCTGAATGGTACGCAGCAGAAGACATTAAAGCAACTATTGGAAAAATTCCTATGATTCAACCAACAACACTTGTTTTGGTTCCTGGTTTGTGCGACGTGCTTATGGGTCTTGTAAATATGTACGGGCCACAATTCTTGGGCGGTAAATTAAAACAAATTGTTGCAGGTGCTGCAAACGTTCCACCAAGACTTATAACTGCATTCGAAAACGTAGGTGTTAGTTTCGTATTTGGCTACGGAATGACGGAAGGTGCAAACCTTACTACAGGTAATGCAGATGTCGACACCCACCCTACTTCTGTTGGCAAAGTTTACGACCAACAAGAAATAAAAATTGTTGATGGTGAAATTTGGATTCACGGCGACAACGTGTTCCAAGGCTACTACGGTGATCCAGAAAACACAAAAGCAACGTTGACTGACGACGGTTGGATTAAGACTGGCGACCTTGGCTATGTTGATGAAGACGGATTCGTATATATTACTGGAAGAATCAAGAACTTGATTATTCTTGCCAATGGCGAAAACGTTTCACCAGAAAGTGTTGAGGAACCATTCTATAAATGCGACGCATTGAAAGACTGTTTGGCAAAAGAAGAAGAAATCAACGGAGTTCCTGCCATTTCACTTGAAATCTTGCCTCGTGTTGAAGCATTCAAAGACAAGAGCGACGAAGACATTTATGCATTCTTCAAAAAAGTTGTCGAAGATGTTAATGCACAACAACCAACAACACACCGAGTTGCAAAATTCACAATTAGAAAAGAAGATTTTAAACGTACAGGTTCTTTAAAAATCGCACGTAATCAATAATACTATGACACAAGACGAAATATTAGCAGGTTTGAAAGATGTGTTAGGTAAAATCAAACCGAATATGGATACGACAAACGTAAATGCTGACACACGATTAATGGAAGATTTAGGAATCGACTCATTATCAATGATTTTGATGTCGATTTCTATAGAACAAAAATTTGGATTCCAATTTTCAACCCAATCACCATTCAAGACTGTTGGCGAAGTTGTTGAATACATTGAAAAATCTACAAAATAGAGTTGTCAAGTAAATGTCTAAGCCATCTGTAACATACAAAATCCTTGAGGGGATAGTGTATCCGTTAGCACGGATTTTATACAATCCGAAAATTTATTTTGAAGATGATTACACAACAAAGGCATGTTTTGCAGAACCAAGCATTTTGGTCTGCAATCACATTGCCCACGTTGACGGAACGGTTATCAGTTACGTTTTTCATCCGCAACCTTTACATCATCTTGCAGCCAAAGACCGCTTTGAGCAAAACAAGTTTATGCATTGGTATTTGAGTAATTCCGGCTGTATTCCAATTGACAGAAAAACCATTTCTACCGACTGGATTCACAACTCAATTAAGACTTTGAAAGTTGACAAAGAAAGCGTAGCAATTTATCCAGAAGGACGGCACGGACAAAACCACGAAATTCTGCCATTCCATTCGGGAGTGACGATGATTGCGGCAATGGCACAAGTACCGATTGTATTGCTTTACAACAATGGCCCTTACAAATTGACGAAACGGTGCGAAATGATGATTTCAAAACCTTTCAGGTTGGAACCACCAACAGAAGGTCTGACCGCCGAATACGTTCAACAACAAACCGATTTGTTGCACGATAAAATGTTGAAGTTGCAAAAAAAGTTCAACAAAAAAAAGCACAGTTAAAAACTCATTGAAGAATCAGTAAAGGAAAGTACGGACAAGATGGCGGGAAAGAGACGTTCTTTTAGACCGTGAATTTGCAACGTAGCAAGCCAAATTTTCCAAATCCTCAATTTGTATTGTAAGCACATTTTGTATTATTTTCGCCACAAAATTATTTTTTATGAACAACAAAATCATTTTAAAATCTGTAACTTTCAATGAAAGTCAGTGCGACATTGTTATTGACGGAAATACATTCACCAAAATCGGCACAGCAACAGCCGAAGATTGCGACAATGCAGAAATAGTCAACTGTGAAAATTTCGCAATATTCCCAGCATTTTATAATGCACACACCCATGCCGCAATGACATTGCTCCGTGGCTATGGCGACGACGCACCTCTTTTCGACTGGTTAAACAATTACGTATGGCCATTCGAAGCAAAAATAACTGCAGACGACATTGAAATTGGCAGCAGATTGGCTGTTTTGGAAATGATAAAAACAGGTACAGTATTTTTTGCTGATATGTACTGGAAACGAGAACGTACCATAAAAGTTGTTAACGAAATGGGCATCCGCGCCGCTATCGGTACAACTATGGCGGAAAATCTCGTTACCCCGCAGGCTTTGGAAGATAATTTTAAATTCATACACGACAGAATTGGCGTCTCCGACAGAATTCAATTAGTAATGATGCCACATGCCATTTATACTGTTAGTGAAAAACTATTCAAACGCTGCGCACAATTCGCAAAAGATGAAGATATAAAACTTCACACGCACCTGTCCGAGACAGAAAATGAAGTTGAAGAATGCAAAAAGAATAACGGATGTACTCCTGTCGAACTACTTGACAAATATGGCGCACTGAACGAACGATTAATCGCAGCACATTGCGTACATTTCACAGAACACGACATGGAACTCTTTGCTGCTTCAAACGCAACAGCAGTTCTCAATCCTTGTTCAAATTTAAAACTGAGCAGCGGCATCACCAACATTCCTGCTATGCTCAACCACAACATAAAAATGGCGATTGGAACTGACGGAGCTTCATCAAACAACAACTTGGATATGCACGAAGACATGAAAATGGCTTCCCTTTTGGCAAAAGTCAAAGGTTCGGCAGAAACACTTCCTGCCAATCGGGTTTTGGAAATGGCAACATTCGGTGGTGCCCAAGCATACGGCATAAACGCTGGTAAAATTCAAGAAGGATTTCTTGCAGACGCTATTTTAGTAAACTTGAATGACCCATTCATGAACCCACGTCACAATCTTGTCAGCAACTGGGTTTATTCCGCAAATTCATCGTCAATCGACTCAGTGCTTTGTAATGGTAAATTTGTCATGCGCAATGGCCACGTTGACGGCGAAGAAGACATTATACGCGAAGCAAATGCCTGCGCCCTGCGCTTAGCAAGACAATAATTATTTAGAGATTAGGATTCACCAGACAACATTAATAGAAATTTACAATCAAATTGTATATTGTTTTTCTATATAATGTTTTGGACAAATCTTTTTTTCCTATCTTTACAACAAATAAAATTTTATGCACAAAATAGCATCATTAGTATTATCCCTTTTGTTTTTCGGTGTGAACATTATCGCATTCTCGCAAGAAAACACAACCGAAAAATGGGATATGAAAAAATGTATCGAGACCGCTTTGGAGAAAAATATTTCCGTTTCGCAGTCACAATTGAAACAACGTACTTCCGAATTAAATTACAATCAGGCAAAAATGAACAGACTTCCGTCGTTGAACGGTTCTGCCTCTCAATCATTGCTTGAACCGACATCTTCGAGTGTTGGCCTGAGCGCAAGCGTGAATTTATTCAACGGTTTTAATACGGAATACAATATTAAACGTTCCAAACTGGAACTTGAAAAACAATCTTATATAACAGAACAAACAATCTACGATATTGAAATAGCCGTTGCCGAAGCTTATCTGCAAGTTTTGTGCTACAGCGAAAACATCAAAACGTCGGAAAGAACATTGGAATCAAGTGCGGAGCAACTCAAACTTGCCGAAGCGAAATACAAAGTCGGTTCCATCGCAAAAAAGGATTTGACCGACATCCAAGCACAATATGCCAACAATCAATATTCGCTCATTCGAGCTCAAAATCAGTATGAGCAGCAAAAACTGACGTTAAAACAGTTGTTGGAATTATCGCCCGAAGAAAATTTTGATGTGGTTGAACCGGAACTTTCACCAAATTATGATATGGCAATTCCATCGCCAATGGAAGTTTTCAACGAAGCATGCAAGACATTGCCAGAAATTAAAAATGCCGAACAACAACTTGTAATTGACAGTTTGGCTATGAAAATGGCAAAATCTGCATATTATCCTTCCCTATCGCTTTCGGCCGGTGTTGGCGCAAGCGGAAACTTTTTCGACAACGAATCGGAATGGTCTGGAAACAAATCTTTGAGAATGTCGCTTTCGGTTCCAATTTTTAATAAATGGCAGACAAAAACAAATGTTGAAACCTCAAAAATCAATGCCGAATACAACGCATTGGCTGTAGAATCGACTAAGAAAAGCCTCTACAAAGAAATTGAAGCTGCCTGTTTGAACGCTAAAGCCTACCAAAACGAATGGCAGGCGCTCCAAATGTCGGCACAAGCAGCACAAGAATCGTATGAATTGGCACAAAAACAATTCAAAGTCGGTTCCATCGACGCAACGTCTCTATTATTAGCAGAAACAAAAATGATTGATGCGAATTTGGCTCTCAACCAAGTTCATTTCATGACATTATTAAGTTACATTATCATAGATCACTATCAAGGAAAACCTATTTCATTATGAAAAAAATACTAATCATTGGCATTATAATTCTTGCCGGACTCGGCGCTGGTGCATATTTCATGTTTTTTGCAGGTGACAAAAACAACGTTGTGGTCGCTTCGTCACAACCAGCAACTATGGGAAATATAGCGAATGTGGTTACCGCCACCGGTACCATCGAACCTATCCAACAAGTGGAAGTTGGTACGCAGGTTTCGGGCGAAGTAAAGAAAGTATATGTTGACTATAACAGCGAAGTAAAAGCTGGACAATTAATTGCAGAACTCGACAAAACAAATTTAAAGGCTTCCGTGGAAGAATCTAAAACAAGCTATGAAAGAGCTCTCAACGAAGTAAATTATATTAAGAAAACATACGAACGCCAACAAGCTTTATATGCAGATCATTTGATAAGCGAAGCTGAATATGACGAAGTTGTGTACAAATACAATAATGCAAAGGCTTCATTAACTCAGGCTAAGGCGAGTTTGGATAAGGCAAAGACAAATTTGAGTTATGCCGATATCTATTCTCCTGTCGACGGTGTAGTCCTTTCCAAAAGCATTGAAGAAGGTCAAACTGTTGCTGCAAGTTTCAGTACACCAACATTATTCACTATTGCGCAAGATTTAACAAAAATGCAGGTTGAAGCTGACATTGACGAAGCCGACATCGGTCAAATCAAAGTTGGACAGCGAGTTTCCTTTACTGTTGACGCTTTCCAAAACGACATTTTTGAAGGAAAAGTAACACAAGTAAGATTGGATCCAACTGTAACTTCCAACGTTGTTACCTACACCGTAATTATTGAAGCCGACAACTCGGCATTGAAACTTATGCCAGGATTAACTGCAACAGTTTCTATCTATACACTGGAAATCAACAATGTGCTGACAGTTCCCGAAAGTGCTGTTAATTACAGAATTTCGCCAGATTTGTTGAAAAAATATTACGCTCAAATCAACGAAAAAATTGACCCAAATGCTCACTTTGGAAATGGTGAAAAGCCTCAAATGCAGGAAGGTACAGCAAAGAAATCAATGAAATCGGGAAAAGGCGGTGATTATGTTTGGGTTCTTTCAAACAAAAAATTGGAACGCCGAGAAGTTACCGTCGGGCAAAGCGATGAAATCAACTTCCAAATACTTTCTGGACTTTCGGAAGGAGACTCGGTTGTAACTTCGTTGCGTTCGGTTTCCAAGAAAGAAATGACACAAGCAAAAAGTCCATTTATGCAAGGACGTCCAGGTGGAAAAAATGGCGGCGGAAAACGATAGACTATGGAAAAGAAACCAATCATACATATTCATAACCTCAAAAAGGAATTTCTCGTTGGTGGCGAAACCGTACGAGCTTTGAAAGGTGTGTCGTACGACATTTACGAAGGTGAATTTGTAACGATTATGGGAACCAGTGGTTCGGGAAAATCGACTATGCTAAACATTCTTGGTTGTCTCGACAAGCCAACCGATGGACAATACGAATTGGACGGAATTCCAGTGGATTCATTGTCTGATGATGAATTGGCAATTATCCGCAATCAAAAAATTGGTTTCGTTTTTCAGGCCTACAACCTATTGCCACGAACCACGTGTATAGAAAACGCCGAACTGCCATTGTTCTACAACAATAACATTTCGGCAGAAGAACGATTGAACCGTTCCATAAACGCCCTTAACTTGGTAGGATTGCAACAACGTCTGCACCACACGCCGAACCAGCTTTCGGGTGGTCAGCAACAACGTGTGGCAATTGCCCGTGCATTGGTAAACGATCCTGTTGTGATTTTTGCCGACGAAGCAACCGGAAACCTTGACACCCGTATGTCGTACGAAATTATGGGGTTGTTTCAGGATTTGAACCGTCAAGGAAAAACAATAGTATTCGTAACCCACGAGCCAGATATTGCCCGAATGAGCAAACGAACAATTACGCTTCGCGACGGACTTGTGGTTGACGACATGGTGTATGAGCATCAAGTTGACGCGAAAGAAGAATTAGCAAAACTCCCCGTAACTGATTAATTATGGTAGTATCGAATCTTGTAAAAGTTGCATTAAAA
>CALAUG010000016.1 GCA_937892155.1 uncultured Bacteroidales bacterium
CGCACAGCGGCAACCCGTTGACGAACAGCAGCACGTCTGGACGGCGGTTTTCCTTTTGGCCGTTGTTGGTGTATTCTACCACAAACTGATTGACCACACGGAAGATGTTGTTTTCCGGATGCTCGAAGTTGATGAGGGGCACCATCTGCGCCAGGCCATTTTGCGGTATAAACTGCACGCCATCCACCATCCAGCCATACACTTTGTGCAGGGTGGCGAAATCGTTCTCGGCACCAACCAGACGAACGGTATCGTATATTTGTGCCACCTCTTCTTCTGTAAAGGAAGGATTGGTTTCCGTGATAAACTGCTTGAAATCCTCTGCGATGAGCACTTCGTTTTTGCTGCGGTGAATATCGTTGCCGGCGGTATATTGCCAGCCCGCGTTCTCCAAGAACCCGATGAAGGCATTCTCGAACTCTGATTCGCAGTAACGGCCGTTATAATTGGTGAGTCTGGACATTGACTAATTATTTTTCATTGTTTTGAGTAAAGTTGTTTTGTAAGATTACCCATCGTCCGGCACTGGTATTGCCCTCGTGAGCAACCAGACCCATTTCTTGCAATTTAGAAAGGTCTCTCCTAATGGTTCTCATAACAACCGATAATTCTTCCGACATCCGGTTTGCTGAGACAGTCGCGTCCAGTTTTATCATTTCTAATATTTTCTTTTGTCTATCAGTCAATTGAACTTGCGACAAACTTACGACATCACTGGTGACATCACTGGTGACATCACTGGTGACATCACTGGTGACATTTTGTCTCCAAACCGTCACCCTCACGCCTCCGTCAATCTGTTCGACAGTTGGCAGTTTCATTCCTGCTTCCTTGAAGCCTTCCATAATCTTTTTGTAGCCAAGCCCCCATTTATCAATGAAACCCGCCTTGAAGAAAGTGAAAGCAATATTTTTGTTACGAGGCTTTGACGAATGGCGACGCAAAAGCGTTTCCGTGGTATATCCTTCCGGAAGTTCTCCTTCGTTCCACACTTCAATGCGGTCATCATACACGTGCATCTGGATAGCAGCACCTGAATACAGTTTATGGGCGATGGCATTGTAAAGGATTTCACGAAAAGCCTTATCAGGAATTTCCAATGTCTCAATGCGTTGCATGCCTTCAAAACGTATTGGAGCATGAAGATACTTGAATTTCAGCACTTCCATCACCTTGTCTGCCATTTGGATGATATTGCCTGCTATGATATCCTGTTCAAGCAGGTCGCCTTCATCTTTTCCAAATCTACCTATCTGAAATTCCACACTTGTAAAGTACTTCTGAGGTTTTTTGGCGAACAACAACAAAGCGGCATTTTTCAAATTGCCATCGTCATCAAGGAGATTGAGGTTGTCAAGCACATCGTGAGTCGATTCCGACAATTCGTCCGAATCAATACGGCCTGCTGTAATTCCTTTCTTCAGGAAATAATCTATTGCATCCCTGTCGATGGCATCAATCGTAGCCTTAGTATGACCAATATCATCCCACGAGCGTCCCATCTTCCGCAGGATAAACTCTTGCAAGGCCAAGCCTTTCAGTTCCTGTTTAGTACTGCCGCTACGATAATGGTAGTGTCCGCGATAACTAATAGGCACGCTGCTCGGTTGGACAGCAATGTCAATATAGTCAAGTTCTTCGGCCTTATGCAGGTTCACGTCAGCCACAATGCCAAGATGAGTAACTATCTTGTTTGGAATATCTTCCAAAAGCCGCTTGCTATCCAACACGCCGACCACCTCATGGTTATCGTTCACACCAATGTAAATTCTGCCGCCTTGCGCATTGGCAAAACCGCAAATCCATTCCAAATACTTGTCGTTCCACGACTCTTTGTATTCTATGTTCTGACTTTCGTCTATGTTCAATCTCATTGCTATAAACCGTTACAATATATTGTCTGCAAATGTACCATTTTATCTGTTTTTTTCATTCCAAAGTTTTGAGGATTGGAAAGAAATTTTATTGTTGCATTACAAATAATTTCAGTTTCACCATCTCTGCTCTAAAGGAATATGTTTCTGTTACAATTTCTTTAATCCTATCATCCGTATAAGAGACGAGACCTTTGCACATAGATATTTTCGACTTATCACTTTTATCAATAGGAGTATTTGTCAACAAGTCTTTTATGCCTTTATATTTCTTTTTAAAAGCAATTTCATATTTCTCTAAATCATCTTTTTCTAAAACAGTTTTCAACAAATCAAAAATATTTTGCTTAACCAAACCTATACTATGTATTTTTAAATTAACTTCGTTATAAGATGGCTTTTGTCTAATGAGTGAATCTATTTCTTTCAATATATTCTCAACCTCATTTATTTGCTCCACAATTAAATCTACTTCAAATTGTTTGTTTTTGGATTCTTTGTCTAAAATTGTCGCTATGTAAATAGTTAATCCTACTGTAACAAATAGACTCAGAGCATCAATAATGCTGATGCTATTATCTAAATTGAAACATCCCCACTCAATCAGATCACCTATGACTATCCCAATGCCGAAAATAGAGAAATAAATCAGAAATTGTTTCTTATTTAGTTTTTTCATATGCATCTCTTAAATAGTCATTGATTTCGTCAATATAATCTGGATTTTCGTCAGAAATGAACTCAATTATTTTTATGAGTTCATCATAATCCACATGATTTGTTCTAATCAATCCACCAAAAGATTCTTCTAAAAAAGAAGTTCCCAAACCTGCTGTTCCATCAAGATCAACTCTTAATTTGCATCCACTTTCTTTCGCATTTTTAAACTTAGGAAACAGTACATTCTCACGAAATTCTTCACCAGAAAAATCTCCTTCCTCTTGGTACCGTGCTCCCGGAGTAGCACTAAAATCCGTTGAAATTTTTACAATAATTGGTTCCATATTCTTCACTTAATTTATTATGCTTTTATTATTTTTATTTAATTCCCAATAAACAAAAGTTCCCGTCAAATTGTTTGTCATTTCTTTATAATCATCTTTATCAACATTTGCATATACATCATTTGTAATAACTATTAAATTAGAAATAGCATTATTCTTATAAGCTTTATATATGCCTGGTAGCCCCTTTCCTCTATTATAAGCTTGTTCCTTTATAAGTTCATGAATTTTGCCTTCCAATAATAATTTCAAAATATCAGCATTATTTTTAGGACTAAAAATCTTTGTTATTTTGTCCAAAATTTTTGCGAACTTACCATTTTTCTTATTTCTTAAACTATCTATTATACCAACACCGTAATCTATAAAAGAGAAACATATTTTATCTTTTTCTTTATCATGTACAATTGAAGACCACCACAATTTTTCTCCTTTTTGTTGATTAGAGGCATGATTATTTGTATTCTGCATCAATTCAATAAATACTCTTTGTAGTCCTGGACATCGTCTTGGTTGTGACCACAGTTTTACACTTGCATTTTCAATAATTTTGCTAGAAAGAGCAGAATTCACATTCTTATTTGCATGCGTGTATATTTTCTTATCGAAAGTATATGTATCTTCATCGTTAAAATTCTTATACAAATATTCTAAAAATCCAGAACCTTTTAATATTGATTCTGCATTTTTATCTTTAGGGAAACTACCATTAAAGTCAATTTTTTTTGCTTTGAATTGAATTAATTTTGACAATAACACCACAATAGCATCATATGAAATAGAATAAGTGTCTTCCATTTGAATAAACACTTTTTTCTTATTTTCAAAACAACGATCTATCTTGCTTATGAAGTCCAATACACCTTCAGTATTTTCCAACAAAGAAAATTGATTTGGAGCTTTTATCTTTTTGTAATCATGGAATCTGTTTTGAACATGCTTAAGTCTTCTTTGTGCTTTACTTAACCCAAGAAGACTACGGTTATGATTCCTTTTATTTCGCTTAAAACGAATTTTTCTGCGAAATTGATTATTATCATGATTTTTCTTTATTCTTTTCAACTTAGTATCCATGACAAATATGGTATTTTGGGCTGAATTCTAGTTATAAATACTACTTCTCGGTTTGCAGTTTCAATTAACGATGTAAAATTACAATAATGATTTTTACTCTTTCCTTGTGCCGCCACACCAGCACCGGGGCAAACTATTTTCGTTCCTTTCTCCCTTCCTCAATACTCCCTTTTATCAATATCGGACAAATGTCCTTGATTTGCGCTTTCAACTGCTCGTTGATTGCAAATCTCGCCATTTGTACTTTGTATAATTCACTAATGGTATTCTGTTCATCTTCTGTAGCATTCGGGATTTCTAGACTAAGAAATCTATTCCATGAAAGACTTCCTCTTGCACTTGCATCACAAGCGAACCAACCTTTCCGCTCAAATTCTGGGCGATTAACATTTACCATAAAATATTCTGGATTAATACCATGGATTTTGAATGTGTAATAAGCTGGCGAAATCAGATAATTTTCATCTGAAGTATTCCTGGCTATCGTTAATCGACAATCTCTTCCAACTTTCATCAAAACAGCACCATATTCATCAGGAGTAACAATTTTATATTTGCTAAAGTCGAGTTCATTAGAATCAGCAATGGAATCAATAAAATAATTATCCATACTTAATCCAGTAAAACGATATGGATGATTGTCAAAATTTCTGTTATCTATTTGAGTAACAAAATTACCGATTTCCACAAGTTTGTTTTGATGCTTGAGTTTGTCGATATATCCGTCGCACACGAGTTTCAAATCCTCCAGGCCGCGCTCGTAAGTCTGCTGGTTGGCCAACATCGCGTTATATACGTCCACGTACTTCTGCTGGATGTCGAGCGAAGGAAGGTCTAATTGCATATCACATAAAGCGTCCCAAGAAAAGACTTCGGTTGAACTTCCCCAAGAACGATAGCACGCTTCTCTGTCCCATTCACTTCTATTAAAATGCAAGAAAAGATAATCGGGGAGAATGACGCCAATCATCGAAGGCTTGATTCTAAAAGCGATGTTGTTCCAACTAATAATAAATGACTTTCCAAGGCTATTATATCCAAATCCAATTTTCTTACCATGAGTTCTGGGATTATAGATAAACTCATTTGGTCTTACAATAATATACTTGGACAGGTCCGCTCCGTTGACATCAGCTTTTGTAGGAATGATTTCTTTTGTAATTGTCATTCCCATTACATCATCAGGCCCAAATTTCAATTCCGTGTTGGACTCTTGAACAAGTTCAATTAAATCACCAATTTTGTATTTCTTCAATCCCATAATCTGTTCCTCTTTGATAAATGTATTTTTCTGCGTGATTGAATATTCTATTTTTCCATCGCCTCGTCACTAATAATTCTTTTCAAATCTTCAAGATCGGGCAATGCTTTCCGTAAGTCTTCCGGCATATCGGCGGCTGTTTTATAGGTGGCCACGCCCATAG
>CALAUG010000017.1 GCA_937892155.1 uncultured Bacteroidales bacterium
TGTTGAGTGAAAGAACCGATGCAAGTGCGTTGAAAGGTTCTGCAACCGTGAACGGTGTTACGGGAATGATATTGTTGCCAGACAACTGGACAACACCGTCAGGCATAACATTCACGAGCGGTATGAACGGTTTTAGCAACAATACCTATACCACAAGCGAATGGGCAAAAATGGAAGCGAATGGTGCTGTTTTTCTTCCTGTTGCGGGCCGCCGTTACGGTTCGGAGGTTAACCGCGTGGGTTCCTACGGGTACTACTGGTATTCGTCTGTGGGCTACGACGACTACGACTACGGCTACTACTTCTACGCTCTCTACCTGTGCTTCCGCAGCGACGATGCCAACACGGGCAACGGCAACGGCCGCGGCACCGGTCTATCGGTGCGTCTTGTACGTGGTTTGTAGAAGAGGTAGGAGATAAGAGGTAAGAGATAAGAGATAAGAGATAAGAGATAAGAATTAAGAATTAAGAGTTAAGAATTAAGAATTAAGAGTTAAGAGTTAAGAATTAAAAAGCAAGTATCAGATGCCTTAGTAGTTCTTAACTGATAATAGTAAACAAATAAATTAAAATATGGATAAATCAAGAATTATTGGAGCATTATTGGTAATGTGTGGTCTTATCGGTCTTGGATCATTATTGAAGGCTGGTATTGATGATTATGCAAAGAAAGACAATTATGTAACGGTGAAAGGTCTTGCCGAGCGTGAGGTAATGGCCGACAAAGTAGTTTGGCCTATATCGTTGAAAGATGCTGGTAACGATTTGATTGAATTGTACGATTCAATGTCGGCAAAGACGATGAAAGTAATGTCGTTTTTAAAGAAAAACGGCGTGGAGGAATCGGAAATAAGCGTGTCTGCAACAAGTGTTTATGACCGTCAGACGGAACGGTATGTAGCTGACAATATCCAAACACGCTATCAGGCTTCAAAAGTCATTACGGTTACGTCGAATAAGGTTGATTTGGTGAGAAAATTGCTATCTTCGCAAGAAGAATTATTACAACAAGGCGTTGCAATTGCTGCAGGCGAAGAATGGGAAGGAAATGCAACGCGATTTGAATTTACAGGTTTGAATGACTTAAAGCCGCAGATGATAGAAGAAGCAACGCAAAATGCCCGCGCTGTTGCTGAAAAATTTGCAACGGATTCTAAATCTAAACTCGGAGAAATTAAGTTTGCAAACCAAGGACAATTTTCCATAAGCGATCGTGACAATAACACACCATACATTAAAAGCGTGAGAGTTGTTACGACAATAGACTATTATTTGAATTAAGAATTAAAATTGATAGAAGTTTCTGACTTCTGATAATCAAAAACCGAGAACTATAAACCATGACCTCATTCGCAACTTTGTCGGCCTGGAGCTGGATGATACAATTCTTCATACTTGTTGTTGCTCTGCTTGTAGCAAATCTTATTCGTTGTAATGTACCTTTGTTGAAGCGGAGTTTATTGCCCTCGGCTCTGGTTGCTGGACTTATCATTTTGTGTCTTAAACCGTTTGGTTTCTTTGCAAATTTTGTTGACAAAGGAACTATGGAAATTATCACGTATCACGCACTTGGTTTGGGATTCGTCGCCATGGCATTGAAAAACAAGAAATTGAAAAGCCATACTACACCAATCAAAGTTGTGGAAACTGGTATGGTTACGGCTGGCTCGTATGCGGTTCAAGGTATAGTTGGATTGTTGGTTACGGTTCCTTTGTTTTTGTGGTGGAGCAATGGTGAAGTATTTTATGCGTCGGGATTGCTTTTGCCAATGGGATATGGACAAGGACCGGGGCAGGCGTTGAATTTTGGTGTTACGTACGGTAATTGGGCTGAATCGCAAGGTTTTGTTTTCCATGGTTCCGATTTTGGATTGAGTATTGCCGCTGCTGGTTTTATAGTGGGAAGTATTGTCGGAGTGGTGTTTATGAACGTGCTTCGTAGAAAAGGAAAACTGAAAATCAAAAGTGGTGATTTCAAGGAAGTATATACGTTGGAAGATTATGAGTCGGAAAATGAAATTCCACATGCGGAATCAATTGATAAAATGTCGGTTCAGTTAAGCTTGGTTTTGTTGGTGTACGCCTTCGTGTTTTTACTTATGTACGGCGTTGAACAACTCGATATGGGAATTTTTGGCGAAAAGACAGTAAAACCGTTGTTCTGGGGATTCAATTTCTTGTGGGGAACAATATTCGGCTCGTTGGCGAAATTAGTAATGAATAGATTGCACAAACACAATCTTATGCATCGTGAATACATCAACAACTACACGCTTGACCGTATAGCTGGTACTTGTTTTGATTTTATGATTGTGGCAGGAACTGCAGCTATTGATTTCAATAATCTTCGTGGTATGTGGCTTCCATTGATATTGATTTGCACCTTGGGGGCGGTTGTCACGTTTCATTACGTATTGTGGTGTTCAAAACATTTGTATCCAGATTACACGTACGAAGGTTTTTTCTCTATGTTCGGAATGTTGACGGGTACTGCAAGCAACGGTATGATTTTATTGCGCGAAATTGATCCGAAATTTGAAACACCAGCGGCAAATAATCTTGTTCTTCAGGCAATTCCAGCCATTGCATTTGGTTTTCCTGTACTGCTTGTTGTGGGTTTTGCTCCGCAAAGTCTATTTAATTGTATGATTTCGCTCGCTATTTTGTTTGGCGGTTTTTCTATATTCACACTGTTTGTGTTCCGAAAAAAGATTTTCAAAAAGAATAAAGGTTTAGAAACCAAGAGCCAGACAACTGAGAACTTATAACTGATAACAGAAAACTATTATGAAAAAAATTATTACTTCGCTATTAATGCTGGGAACATTGGCTGTTTTTGCTCATGCGCAAGATACCACCAATACTGAAAATATACGAAAAGGATGGACGTTTGGTGTTTTGCCAAGTTTTGCGTATGATGCCGATTTGGGCTTGCAATTAGGCGCGCTTACTAATGTTTACTGTTTTGGTGATGGTGCAATATATCCAGAATATTACCATTCGTTTTATGCTGAAGCTGCTACAACATCAAAGCATTATGGCTTGTTCCGCTTGGCATACGATTCAAAATATTTGATTCCAAAACATCGTCTGAGCATAGATTTGACGTATTTGCCTGATCAAATGTGCGATTTTTATGGATACAATGGCTACGAAACAGAGTATGTTGATGCGTATGCTGATGACGATAGCCCAGAATACATAACTCGAGCTTTTTATAAGATGAAACGTGATATGTTTCGTTTTAGTGCCGATTTGCAAGGAACTATAAAGAAACCATGGTATTGGAATGCAGGAATAGGGTTGTTGTGGTATAATGTTGGTAGCGTTGACGTTGAGCGTCTCAACAAGTACACAAAAGACGACGATAAAAAATTGCCAGTTGCAACAACTTTGTACGATGAATATGTGAAGAACGGTTATATATCTGAAGATGAAGCAAATGGCGGTGTTCATCCATATCTACATGGTGGTATTACGTTCGATACTCGCGATCGTCAACAAAATCCACGTAAGGGTATTCATGCCGATTTGTTCTTGACGTATTATGCAGGATTAGGGGATATGTCAAGTTTTAATGATTTGAAATTGAATGCAACGTGGCGTCAATATATACCATTATTGCCACAACGTCTGACGTTTGCGTATCGTATTGGTACACAATTGAATTTGGCAGGCGAGAGTCCGTTCTATCTTAATACATACATAAATCAGTTGTATATGCAACGTGTGATTTACGAAGGTTTAGGAGGAGCAAATTCCATTCGAGGAATTATGCGTAATAGAGTGTTGGCAGAAGGTGTTGCTTTTGCCAATATTGAATTTCGTGTACAAGTTGCTCATTTCCAAGTAGGTAAGGAAAATTTCTATATCGGCTTGAATCCGTTTATGGATGCGGGAATGGTTGTTCAACCATACGATGAGTATAATTATGCCTACAATCTTTTTGACTTCTCAAAATCATCGGAAAATCGTATGCACGATCTTCATTTGTCGGCAGGTTGCGGTTTGAAGGTCGCTATGAACGAGAACTTTGTGTTGAGCGTTGACTGGGCTACCGCCCTCGACAAACAAGACAACGGCAAAGTAAGCAACTTGTATATCAAGATGGGGTATATGTTCTAGGAAAGGTGGAATTTTTTGTGATAATCATTTTACTGTCATCCAAAAATATTATAAGTTTTTTGGAATAGTGTGGTTTTATGTCCTGAAATATTCTCCAAAGCATATCGAATGCCACTTTTTCTGTAATAACACCAAATAATTTGGAGAATTTTATTCATATATAAATCTAAATACTATTCAAATCGCAATTCGCAGTCCATTGTTTCCTGAGCATTGTCAAGGTGTACGGGTGTGGTAGCCAATTTGCGGTCAGTATAAGTCCATTTGTCTTTAGAATCTTCAATATTACTTATCACCGAGTAGTCTATTGATGAATATTGTTCGCCTGACATAGAGCAGGTTCCAGTCCCTGAAAAATGAAGTATATAGCATTGCCCCTTGTTGCTGTACCCGATAGTGAAGGTTCCTTGCAGATTGTGTTGTGCCGTGTAGTTTTTCAACATACAATCAGGAATTTCTGCGTTTGGATTGCCAGTTGTCAACGACCACAAGGCATCAAAGCAGTCGGCTTCGCTTAATGGATTGCTGTATTCGGTAGTGGCTTTAATGGTGAATGTTCCAGAACCAGTATGTGACACTACGTCAATTGTCCCGCTGATAGTTACGCCTTCGGCTGTTATTGTGAAGGAACCGTCTTGGGCTGGCGTAATGTGGCGGCAGTTGGCAAGCGCCTCTTTGATTCCGTCCCAAAGACGTACCGAGTCTGCTGTTAGAAGATGTGCAGGCTTGTCGTCATTGTTGAGAGCGTATTCAGGGTTGAGTCCGAAGTTCCAACCATCTTTTACAGGAATGTCAATGCCACCACCTGCAAGGTCGATTTCTGCAACAATTTTATTTCCACTGTAATCCATAGTGAAAGGATAACGAGCTAACTCTTCATCGTCAAGAGAAACCATAATTAGTTCAGGACTGAATCCTGCATCTGTGTAGGCAAATACACGATACTGAATGATTCCCTTGCCTAGAGAGTCGAGCGTGCATTGCCACAATTCAGGGTCAGTGAGTTCATCGCTTATGGCTGCAAACTTCATAGTTAGTCCTGCGTAATCTGATCTCTCCTTTGCGCCACTGTCGCTAATGCGAATGGTTACAACGGTATTCATCAGTTTGCAATAATCATCGAAACGCGTTCTGGCATCTTCATAGGCTTCGTTCTCCTTGTGCTTCTTGATGCTTTGGAAAACGCTGACCAAGGTGCCGTTGTAAAGATTTGCACGCAACTCGTTTGATAGTTCGCTTTTTATGCTTGAATTTAAACCTCCACTATAGGTAAATCCCATGTTTGTCGCTTCGTCGGTACAAATAGTTTGCGCATCATCGTCGTACCAATATTCCCAGCAATAAGCGGTAACCATTGAGTCTATGACAGTCTTCATATCATTTTCGTCAAGGTCTGTGCGAGAGAATATAGGGCAAAGTACGTTGTACCAATCCACAGCGGTACGGAATCCTCGACCTTCGCCAGGATTGACGGCATTTCGACCAGCCTTGCTGTAATAGTAATTGAAAGCGGCTTTGTACAAATCCTTGCGTCCGCTCCAAGCCTCTTCTGCAAAACGATTGACTGCATAGTCGATGAAAGCTACGGACGCCATTGATGCACTCATTACTTTTGACGACAATGCGTTGCTGAGAGCCGATGTCGCTTGTCCCAACATAATCTTCAATGTCCCACCAGCAACCAATTCGTCATTGCCTTGATAGGCTGCGCGTGCAATCTGATAGGTGCTGAAGGCTGTCCCAAAATATCCAAGGTTCTCGCTGAACTTGTCGAGAAATTCGCTTTCAAAGCCAAAACCTTTCAATGCATTGAACGTGAAATCGTTGCCTAGTTGCAATGCGGTGTTTACATCGTTGACATAGAAGTCGGTCGCCTTGAGTAGAGGGTCAGAATCAGTTACAATTGACCGAAGATTTTTTGCAATATCGGTAAGCGGAAGGTCGTTTCCTGGCAGATAATTGGCAATAAGTCGCGCCTCGCGTGTGTAACGTTTGTCGATTGTGAATGCTCCGAAAGTTGACAAATGGTTTGTGCTAATGACTAATTCGTTTGTTGTAATGTCATATTTGGTATTTGTTGGTATCCATTCTTCTGTCGTGGGGTTGTACCATGCACCACTTGCTATTTCGTTTTCGTTCAGCGACATAGGTATCCGTATTTGAGCCGTTCCTGTCAATTCGTGCATTCCGTTGCCAAGGCAGATATCGAAAATCTTGCTTTGTACGGCACCTTCCATTTTTGTGGGCGAATAGATTGTGGAGCGAATGCTCACAGTGGTTTCCTTGTCTATTACAGTAGGGTCAAATGACACGGTGCAGTATAGGGCTTTGGCTGTCAGCGTTGAATCGTTTATAAGGAAAACTTCACTATCGTCATAAATGATGTCTTTTTTCCAAGTTATGCTGTCAATTTTTGTCAGTGGCGATACCCACTTTTGCCCTCCATCGACATTTAGTACGTTGTCATTGTTGATTTTTATATTGCTTATTTCACATGTTCGGAAAGAATGTGTCGTTCCGTCACTACAATGAGCAATCATACTATAAATTTGCGATGTGGATTCCAAAGGCGTATCTTCAAGTTCTGGATAAATATTGTCGAATAATCGCCAACCCGTTGCGTTTCTATATGTGTCTTGACAATCATGTGGCACGTAAAGTTTCGGGTTGTTGTTGAATATTTTGGGCATGAATGTTTCGTCGGAGATGATTGGTGGAATTTTCGAATAACAATAAACAGTTTTCAAGTTCTCGCATTTGGCGAATGCTTTCTCCATCTCAATTATCGAGGCGTTGAGTTTCACGCTTTTGGCTTCGCGTGGAAAGGCATTTTCGTTAATGGCAATAACTGATGATGGCACGGTGTAGGCGTAATCGTACATCTTTGTAGGAATTGCCATCACAAGCCGTGTCTTTTGTCGGTTGAGAATTATTGAACCAGATTCATCGGTGCAATACCAAGGATTTTTTTCGTCAATTTTGATGGTGTACATGATTGAACCCCAGAATGCATCGGGCGCGATTTTCTTTAATGTCGCTGGCAATTTGATGTCCACCAAAGTGTTGCCTCCCAATGCGCGACTTCCCATTTCCACAAGATTGGAGAATTCAGGACTTTCCAGTTTAGTGTTCGCAAATGCTTGCTCGCCCATGCGGGTAATGTGACTAAGCCATTCTGCATCTTTCACGTAGGTGGACATAAAAGCGAAGTCTCCCACTTCCAACTCTTTGCTGTAGCACGTTACGTTGGAAAGAGAGGTTGCCATAAATGCCTTGTCTCCAATGTATCGAACCGATTTGCCTATGGTCAGGTTTTGGATTCCCGAAGCGGCGAAAGCCTCAGCGCATATAGATTCAACGGCATCACCGATGATAAGTGTTTTAATTTGTGTCGCAACAAACGATTGTGGCGATATTCGGCGGACATTGTTGCCAATGGTGACGGTATCGAACGATTTGTTGGCAAGTTCGCCGTGTATGTGCACGTTGGTAACAAGATATGTTGTGTCGCCAACGGTAACTGTCGCAGGAATGGTGATGTTACCAGAGGTGAGACTGCAGTTGATGACATCAGCCTCTCCGTTTGGATAAAGTCGGTAGGTGAAATCGCCTGCCGTAGCCAATACGCCCCCCGTAGGTTGAATGTTTCCCAGCACAAATATGTTTTCATTGTATAGGTGTAGTTTGCCTAATTGGTACCATCCGTCGTACAATCCGCCCCAACCATAATTGAAATGGAAATAGCCGTCGGAAGTGTAACCATCACACACCAATGCATGACCATTCTCAGGATTGGAATCTATTGAAGGGTCGCCACTATATAATACTGGACGACCAGCATCGAGTTCATTCTTTATGAACTTCGATATTTCATCAATGCTTGCTCCAGACAGGGTTGTCCAATCGTTGCTATAGCCAAAATGTTTTGACATGATTCTTCCTGAAATATTAGAAGTCGTTTTACTGGGGCTGTATTTTGCGCCGAGAGCAAATCCTAAATCATACATTAAATGGGCAATGGCGTCGGCTTCTTCTGAAGTGTATGCTTCAACTTCATAATTGTTTTTCATTTTCTCCCAGTCATAAGTCGATTTGGAAAAATCAACTGTGATGCCTGTTCCTTCGTTTGTCGCTGTGCCAAATCCCGATTTAGGCCATTGCCAATAATTCATCACTTGCGCTGTTGCGGTAATCACGCATCCCGTCGGACAACTTTCTGGACAAAGATTATTGTATGGAGTCCATTGACTCCAAGAGGTTTTAAGCAGGGGCGCGACCACTATATGTTGGCGTTGTTGTGCTTCGACGGAAAACGCAAAGAATATCAATGCAATTATTGTGATTTTTAGTCTCATAGTTTCGCGATTTTGTATGTTATTCCGTCTAAGGCGATTATGTAGATGTTGGTTCTTAGGTTGTTCATATCAACAGAAAGCCATCCTTGAGAATCGGTGCGCCAAGTTCCAATTCTGCTACCATCAATCGATAAAATCTGCATCAGGGTGTTAGGGCGGGCATTCTTTACGGTTATGGTGTTGTTTTTGAAGAAGAATGTCGCTTGTTCCGTTAGGTTCTTTTCAATCAATGAGCTTTCCACCTGAAAAGTAGCCTTCTGCAATGTTGAAAGTTCAAAAATGGCTTGCTCGTTACTCGACGTAATTATCAAGTTGTTACCAGAGTAGTTCATTTCAACATCGGTATCGAATACGAAGCGGGTCACTGTGCCATCATTTTGTTCAATATTGATGACATTTTCTGCCAGACAAATAGTTGCTGACAGAACTGTGAATATGAGTGATGTTAGAGTCTTAATCATTGATAAAAAGTAAGTTAACTATAATACAAATATATTCAATTTTTGGTAAATAAATGAAAAAGCTGAACTTCCATAATGGAGATTCAGCCTATTTTATGTCCGTTCAAAAATGTTTAGTGGACACTAATATCGTTCTTACATTGGGAAAATAGCACTTTCTATTTAAATTTAGGAAACAATATACAAGTTGGCAACACAATCATTTGTAATTAGGTATCAGTAGTCAGTTTTCAGTTTTATTTCCGTAATGGTAAGTTGATTACTCAAAGATATTCATCTGACAACTGATAACTGACAACTAAATTGCTGCCAAGAGTATATTATTACCTAATTATTTTACTGTCATCCAAAAATATTATAAGTTTTTAGGATTGCATTCCAAAAATATTATAAGATTTTTGGAATATCGTGGTTTTTTATATATTTGTTTCATAAATTAAACTAACGAATTTCTGATATATGATAACAAGGACTATTCATACAAGCATTCAAAAAGGCCTTGATAAAAGAAAGGCTATTATCGTTTTGGGAGCTCGTCAGGTTGGAAAATCCACTTTACTACAACAAGTTCTTGAAAATCAAAAAGATGTTCTTTGGCTAAATGGAGACAATTTGGAAACTGTGGCAATTCTTTCCGATGCTACACTGGCAAAAATAATAACTATAATTGGTCGTCATACAACTATAGTTATTGATGAAGCACAAAAAATTCCCAACATTGGGTTAAAGTTGAAATTAATCACCGACCAAATAGAAAATGTGCAAGTATTTGCTTCGGGAAGTAGTTCGTTTGAGTTGGCTTCTAAAATAAATGAATCCCTTGCTGGTCGAAAAAGAGAATTTCATCTATTTCCGTTGTCATTTGCAGAAATGGTGAATCATAGCAGTTATTTGGATGAACTTTCTATGATACCGCATAGACTTATTTACGGATATTATCCAGAGGTTGTTACTAGTTACGGAGAAGAGCAGAATGTTCTTAAGGAATTAGTAAACAGTTATTTATATAAAGACATTTTAACATTTGACGGCATACATAAATCGGGTAAAATTGTATCGTTAATAAAAGCGCTTGCTTTACAAATAGGATGTCAGGTTTCATATAATGAAATTGGAAACCTAATTGGTTTGGATTCAAAAACAGTAGAAAAATATGTTGATATTTTAGAGAAAAGTTTCATCATATTTCGGTTACCTTCGTATGCCAAAAATGCACGAAACGAGTTGAAATTCAGCAGGAAGATTTATTTCTGGGATTTAGGTGTTCGAAATGCCGTAATAGGAAATATAGCGGAACTTGAAAACAGAACAGACGTAGGTGCGCTATGGGAAAATTTTGCAATTGCCGAGAGAATGAAACAAAATGAGTATGGAGATATATTCACGAATTCATATTTTTGGAGAACTCAGCAACAGAAAGAAATTGACTATATTGAAGAACGCAACGGCGAACTACACGCCTTTGAATTTAAGTGGAATAACTCAAAAAAAGTAAAATGTCCCGAAATATTCTCCAAAGCATATCCGAGTGCCACTTTTTCTGTAATAACGCCAAATAATTTGGAGGATTTTATAACTATCTAAAGTACGAACAGAGTGTCTTACCTTCGTTGTAAATAAGATGACAATCAAGACAACGGCAAGTAAGCAACTTGTATATTAAGATGGGGTATATGTTCTAGCGGATAATTTGGGGACTAGCCAAATGTCTTGAATATGAGGATTAGTTGAATTCAGCACATAGAAAGCCTCAATAGGTGCGTCTCAGAAGGCTAATGTTATTCCACTTGCAAAACCAATCCTTTCAAATATTCACCTTCTGGGTGGTAGATGCTTATGGGGTGGTCTGCTGGTTGAGTAAGTTGGTGCAGTATGCGGACTTTGCGCTTTGTATTGGCTGCAGCAGCAAATACCGACTTCCTGAATTCTTCTTTGCTCACGGCCTGCGAACACGAAAATGTGAATAGAATGCCACCTTTTTTGATTTGTTCTATTGCTTTCATATTCAATCGCTTATATCCTTGCAATGCATTGTTTAATACTTTGCCGTGTTTTGCGAATGCTGGCGGATCAAGAATGATAAGGTCGAATTCGTCTTTGTTGTTGTCAAGATATTTGAACGTATCGCTCACAACCGATTCGTGGTTCGCATTTGGAAAGTTCATGGCAACCGTTTTGTCAGTCAATTCAATGGCGCGTGCAGAACAGTCAACCGAAACAACTTTTTCGGCACCGCCACGAAGTGCATATACGGAGAATCCACCAGTGTAGCAGAATGTGTTCAACACCGATTTTCCTTTGGAGTATTTTTCCACCAATTTGCGGTTTTCGCGCTGGTCTATAAAAAATCCTGTTTTTTGTCCTTGAATCCAGTCAATAAAAAATGAATTGCCGTATTCCAAAGCATTTTCCGTCTTGATTTCTCCCCACAACAGCCCGTCAGCGTTTTCAACGCCAGCTTTGAATGGGAGAGTGCTTTCACTCTTATTGTAAATTGCTGTGAGTTGGTCGCCCATAGCCTTTTGTAAAGCTGTTACAATACAGTCTAGGTTTTTGTACATACCTACAGAATGGCATTGCACAACGGCAGTTCCGTTGTAAAAATCAATTACCAGTCCCGAAAGATTGTCGCCTTCGCCGTGAACAAGACGGAAACAGGTTGTTTCTGAATTGTTTACCAATCCTAATTGTTTACGATAATTGTATGCCGATTCAATTCGTTCGTTCCAAAAATTCTGATTGATTTCAATGTCTTCAAAACTTAAAATTCTGACGGCAATAGACGATTTTTGATAATGTCCGACAGCAAGAAATTCTTTCTCGGCCGAATAAACCTGTACTAAGTCGCCTTCTTCTGGAGTGCCACTCATTTTTGCGATTGCACCGGAGAAAATCCATGGATGAAGGCGTTTTACACTTTGTTCTTTTCCTGGACGTAATGTAATGTGTATCATAGTGTATATGGTTGAAGTTGTTGGTATATTTTAAGACTGACCCACGCATCGGTTGCCGCATAACGTTTCTGCGGGTTCGAAAGATATTCGTTTTCCCAATTCGACAACTGTTGGCGTTTGGAAATTTTAAAACCTAAAGTTACGGGTGTAAGTGTTCTCAAACCCATTGCTTCAATGTGCAATTGTTTTGCAATTGTTTGTAGATCAATAAAATTGTTTGCGGTAAACTGACGAAGTTTTTGCAAACCTTTTATATCGTCGCGAACGGCAACACCGACTTTTGCAACTGCTTCGTTTGCCAACAAATTGGCAAGAGAAACGGGCAGGCCAATTACATTTAATCGAAATAGAAATGCATCTGTCTCAGTGCTGAGTTGCAGAAGTGCTACGGAATTTGTATGGTTTTTAGAGAATGACGGGCGTGTCTCCGTATCAAAACCAACAATAGTTTGAGACGACAAATATTCCACAGCCTTGTCAACGTCTTGTGGCTTATAAATCACGTGTATATTTCCATTAAATGAACGAATTGGATAATTTTCACGTTCTTCTTTTGCAACTGACGTTATATCTGGGAATACTTTCATACTTATTCTTTATCAATTGTAGAATCTGATGCGTACAGTAGATTATGGAATTCGCTGAGAATTGCTAAAGCGCGCGTGCCCCAGTATAGTTTGTAGTTCATGAAAAATTCTGCTGCTGCAGCATCCAAACCTTCGTCGGATGTGTCTTTACATTGCTCTGCGAAATTACGGGCATCTTGATAAATGTCTGCAAAACATTCGGAAATGTACGTTTCAACACTTTCGCCACTTGTAAAATTGTCTGTTTCTACAATTTCTATGCGATTGTCGTGTTCACCTAATTTTGCTTCTACGTGCTGACGTATAAATTCCCAGTCGTTTTCCGTAACAAACTGCTCGCAGAAATCATCTGCTTCGGAATTTGTGGCAAGTACAGCTGTTTTCATATAAAGCAACGACAATAATTTATGTGCGCGTTCTATGAATTCTTTTTTTGTCATTTGTTCGGTTGATTCAAGCGTGGAGCAGAATTCCACAACAACAGCAACCAATTCTATAATGCCTTTTTTCTCTGCCATGTCGTAAAATTTTTCATTCACAAATATAGTGTTTTTATGATTATGGTTTAAGTATTCAAGAACCAAGAATTTAGATTAAAATCTTAACTTATGATTCTTGAATCTTGGTTCTTAATTAGTAACTTTGCCAAAAATTTACAATGGCGATTCTACAAGTCGAAAATATCACGAAATATTACGGAGAATATCTCCTGTTCGATGATTTGTCATTTGTTGTTAATCGTGGTGAGCGTATTGCGTTGGTTGCCAAAAACGGCATGGGCAAGACGACGCTCATAAAAATCATTCTTGGTAAAGATACAATTGAATCTGGACGGATTCTGTTTGAGCCAGACGTTTCTGTCGGCTATCTTGATCAGGATGCAGAATTGGAACCGACCTGTTCGGTGTACGAAGAAGTGTATTCCGCGAACGACAAGGTGTTGGCAGCAATGGCTGCATACGAGCAGGCGTTGGCTACTGGTGAGGAAAAAACGATTCAGAAGGCTGCGGATCAAATGGATT
This sequence comes from uncultured Bacteroidales bacterium, assembly GCA_937892155.1. GTDB lineage: Bacteria > Bacteroidota > Bacteroidia > Bacteroidales > UBA1715 > UBA1715. The sequence continues at coordinate 13,505 of CALAUG010000017.1, forward strand.
CTTCCGATGCGTGGAATTATGAAGCGCAGGTGAATCTCATCATTACAAAATTAGAATTGCCAGCTAAACAAAAAATATCATCGTTGTCGGGTGGACAGCGAAAACGTGTCGCCCTGGCGAAAATTTTGATGCTCGCTCCAGATTTGCTGATACTCGATGAACCGACAAACCATTTGGATATCACTATTATTGAGTGGTTGGAAGAGTATCTCAAGAAAATAAAAAGCACTTTGTTCATTGTAACTCACGACAGATATTTTCTTGATCATGTGTGCGATACGATTCTTGAGCTGGACAATAAGACTATGTATCGTTATTCGGGTAACTATGCTTATTTTCTGGAAAAGAAGCAGGAACGTTTGCAGGTTCAGTCTGCCGAGGTAACCAAAGCTAGAAATTTAATGCGTAAGGAATTGGATTGGATGCGCCGACAGCCACAAGCCCGTGGAACCAAGGCCAAATATCGGATAGATGCGTTTTACGATTTAAAAGAAAAAGCTGAGATAGAGGTGGAAACTGGCAATTCAATGATTATTAATGTCGCAGGTCAATATCTTGGCAACAAAGTCGTGGATTTAAAAAGTATAGATAAATCGTTTGGCGATGCTAAAATATTGTCAAAAGTGACGTATTCCTTTCAAAAAGGGGAACGTGTCGGTATTATCGGCGAAAATGGCTGTGGCAAATCAACGTTGTTGAATATTATTACTCAACAATTGAAACAGGATGCCGGTACTGTAGACTGGGGCGACACACTTGCTATCGGCTATTATAAACAGGACGGCCTTCTGGGATGCGATGGCAAACACGTGATAGACGTTATAAAAGATATTTCGGATAAAATTGAACTGGAGAAAGGACATACGATTTCTGCAGCCCAATTCCTTGAACAGTGGAATTTTTCCCGCTCTGTCCAATATTTATATGTCTCAAAATTAAGCGGCGGCGAGAAAAAACGTCTATATTTGATGACAGTATTGATGCAAAAGCCGAATTTTCTCATTCTTGACGAGCCGACAAACGATCTGGATTTGTATACCATTCAGTTGCTGGAAGAATATCTGCTAAATTTTAAGGGATGCGTACTTGTCGTTTCACACGACAGATTTTTCATAGATAAAGTGGCGGAACATCTGCTTGTTTTTAAAGGTAATGGTGAAGTTTCGGAATTTCCAGGCAATTATTCAGTATTTCGTGAACATGAAACAAAACGCTTGGCTGAACTGGAAAAATTAAAAGTTCCACAAGAAAAAGTTGCTGAAAAAAAATCAGAACCACGAAAGAAAAAAGGCTTGTCGTTTAAGGAACAACAGTTATTTAAACAAACAGAACAAGAAATTTCTGAATTGGAGAAGGAGAAACAAGAATTAGAATTATATTTGTCATCTGGGACGTTGGACCCAAAAGAATTAATGGAAAAATCAAATCGTATTGGCGAAGTTATTGCCTTGCTTGACGAAAAAGAAATGATTTGGCTTGAATTGAGTGAAAAAATGTAAATAATTTAAATACAGTACTATGGCAAAAGAAAAATACGAATGGAAGTATGCCAGTGTGGGAGGTGTTACTCGTGTAGATATTCAGACGGGAGAGGACATTGCACATTTGGATGAATTGGACCAAAAAATGTGGACGGTATTGAGTTGTCCTGTTAAAGGTCTTGAAATTGACGAGCAGACACTTGCAATGATTGATGCTGATGGCGATGGCAAAATCCGTGTTGATGAAGTCCGTAACGCTGCAAAATGGATGACGAAAGTCTTGAAAAATCCTGATTTGCTTTTGAAGCAAGAAGATACAATCGCCTTGGAAGATCTTAACCAAGATGATGAAGACGGTAAAAAATTGTATGATTCTGCGAAACAAATTTTATCAAATCTTGAATTAGAAAAAGATAGTATTTCTGTTGCCGATACTGCCGACAGCATTGCAATTTTTGCCAAAACTAAATTCAACGGTGATGGTGTTATTACAGAAAATTCAACGGATGACGAAAGCTTGAAGAATGTAATTGCGTCGTGTATGAAAACTATTGGCGTCAGCGCAGATAGAAGCGGTGTTGATGGTGTTAACGCCGAACAAGTAGAAGCTTTTTACACTAACTGCAATGACTATGTTACATGGTTTACAAGCGAAGATGCAAATAAAGAAACCGTTTTTCCATACGGTGATAATACAGCTGCCGCACTTGATGCTTATAATGCATTGAAGGAAAAAGTTGATGATTTCTTTGTGCGTTGCAAATTAATTGCATTTAATGGAGATTCTGCTGCGGCATTGGATGTTTCTGTTGCAAGAATGGAAGCTATCAGCGATAAGAATTTGTCTGCTTGTGCCGACGAAATTGCAACATATCCATTGGCTCGTGTAAACAATAAAATGGAATTGCCATTGAATGGTGGCATAAATCCGGCTTGGCAGGCTGCTTTTGCTAATTTAAAAGCATTGGTATTTGATGTAGATTTTGCAAAACAAGACTCAATTACCGAAAAAGACTGGAATGCAATAGGAGCAAAATTTGCCGCATTTGAAGCTTGGAAAGGAGCGAAGAAAGGCGAAGTTGTTGAATCGTTGGGTGTTGATGCAATCAAAGACATCGTTAAAAAGAACGAAAAAGATGCTTTACTTGCATTGATTGAACAAGACAAAGCTTTGGAAGCACAGGCAAATGAAATTCAATCTGTTAATAAATTGACTCACTTGTACAGAGACCTGTACAAATTGATTAAGAACTACGTTACATTCTCGGATTTCTACACACGTGACGAAGAAAACAAGGCAATATTCCAAGCTGGTACATTGTTCATTGACCAACGTAGTTGCGATTTATGTATTAAAGTGAGCGATATGGGCAAACACAATACTATGGCTACATATAGCGGTATGTATTTGTTGTATTGCGACTGTCATTCAAAACAAAAGAATGAAACTATGACTATTGCCGCTGTTATGACAGATGGCGATGTTAATGATTTGATAGTAGGAAAGAATTGTATTTTCTACGACAGAAATGGTTTGGATTGGGATGCGGTTGTTGTAAAAATTATTGATAATCCAATCAGTATTCGTCAGGCTTTCTGGTCTCCATATCGAAAATTTGGTAAATGGGTTACTGATTTGATTAACAAGTCAGCAGCAGAAAAAGATTCTAAATCGTTTGACGATATGACAGCGAAGGTTTCTACACAAGCAGCTGCTGTGCCTGCCGATGGAACAGCTCCTGCTCCGGCACAACCATTTGATATTGCTAAGTTTGCCGGTATTTTTGCTGCCATAGGTATGGCTTTAGGCTTCTTGGGCTCGTTCTGCGTAAGTGTTGTTTCTGGATTCGCTCAGTTGTCTTGGTGGCAAGTTATATTAGTGTTCATTGCAATTTTATTGGTTATTTCTGGTCCTGCAATGGTTATGGCGTGGTTGAAATTGCGTAAACGTAATTTGGCTCCGCTGTTGGATGCCAACGGCTGGGCAATTAACGCCCGTGCATATGTAAACATTGCATTTGGCGCAACATTGACAAAAATGGCACAATTTCCAACAGTTGCATTACAAGATCCGTTTGCAAAGAAAGGAATGCCGCTTTGGAAAAAATTATTGATTGTAATAGTTATTTTGGCTATCGTTGCTGGGGTTTTATACTACTTCAATATATGGCCATTTAACTGTACAGATGCCGAAGCTGTAGAAACAGCTGCTGATACTCTCGGCACTGTAAATGATACTTTACAAACTGTGGCAGATACAGCTGCAGCAGTTGTGGAATAATATGAATACTACATTGACACATAGGAGCCAGCGAATTATTTCGTTGGCTCTTTTGTTTTGTGTCAATGTGTTTGCGGTTGCATATATTGCAACGGATAAAAAATCCAAAACAAAACCAACACCATACACGTTCCCTGTTGCGTATGCAAAGGATTATATGAACATTCCAGCCGACAATCCTATGACGGATGAAGGGGTGGAACTGGGACGGTACTTATTTTATGATGGACGGCTTTCTGGTCGTACCGATAGCTTGATGTCGTGTGCATCGTGCCACAAGCAATCAAAATCGTTTGAATGTGGCATGGATCATCCGTTGTACAAAGGTGGTAAAACGTTTGGACTGACGGGCATTCCAACGCCGCACGTCATGATGCCATTGATAAATTTGGTTTGGATTAATGAAGGTTATATGTGGAATGGAATGGTGTGTGAAAATAATGAAACCTACGGTGGTCGATACGGGGTACCTATCAGCAAGGAATTTCATCAAAAAAATATAGAGTCATTTGTATGGATGATGATTGTTGCTCCGCACGAGTGTAATGGCTCCATAGAACAATCGGTCAGTGTAATCCGTTCTATACCAATGTATCCTCCAATGTTTAAAAAAGCATTTGGTGACGAAGAAATCAATATTGATAGAATTTCCAAAGCAATAGCACAATTCGTCCGTTCATTAGTGTCGTTTGATTCTAAGTTTGATAGATTTATGCGTGGAGAGATTCAGCTGACGGAATCGGAGAGAAGAGGATTCTATATTTTTGAAACAGAAAAAGGTGACTGTTTTCATTGCCACGGATCGCCAGCACTACCGTTATGGACAACAAATATGTTTATGAATAATGCGAAGGATGAAAATTTTGCAGATAAAAACGACCGTTCGTCATTTACGAAAAATCAGATGGACAAGGGAAAATATAGAGTTCCAACGCTTCGTAATGTAGAGTTTACAGCACCTTATATGCACGATGGAAGATTCAAAACTTTGGATGAAGTGCTGGACTTTTATAATTCGGGATTAAAACGTTCACCGTATGTTGATCCGTTGATGATAGGAGTTAATCATGGGGGTATGCATTTAACAGATGAAGAAATACAAGACTTAAAAGCATTTATATTGACGTTGTCGGATACAAATTTTTTGGTAAATCCGAAGTATTCAAATCCTTGTCCTGACAATCCTTATTTTATCTCTGATAAATAACCGCATTGTCAACTGAAAACAGCCGACTTTTTATATATTTGCTATTAGTTTCAATTTAATGTCATATATGAAAATAGCAGTTGCAGGAACAGGTTATGTTGGTTTAAGTATTGCAACGTTGATGGCACAACATCACGAAGTTGTTGCAGTAGATGTAATTCAAGAAAAAATAGACAAAATCAACAATAAAATTTCGCCAATTCAAGATGAATATATAGAAAAATACCTTGCCGAAAAATCTTTGAATTTGGTTGCGACCTTGGATGGTAAATCCGCTTACGCAAATGCTGATTTTGTCGTTGTTGCCGCACCAACAAACTACGATGCGACCAAAAATTATTTTGATACAAGTCACGTAGAAGAAGTTGTTGATTTAGTGCTTTCTGTTAATCCTCAGGCTGTTATGGTTATTAAGTCAACCATACCTGTTGGTTACTGTGAGCATTTGTACAAAAAGTACGGCAAATCATTACGTTTGTTATTTGCACCAGAATTTTTAAGAGAAAGTAAGGCATTGTACGACAATTTATATCCATCGCGCATTATTGTCGGTTATCCAACTGCTGAATTGTGTAATGATGCAGATTTGTTGAAGGCAAAAGCAGAAGAATTCGCTGGATTACTGCAGGAAGGTGCAATAAAAGAGAATATTGATACATTGTATATGGGTCTTACCGAAGCAGAGGCCGTGAAGTTGTTTGCAAATACCTACTTGGCGCTTCGTGTCAGTTATTTTAATGAACTTGATACGTATGCAGAAATGAAAGGACTTGACACTCAAGCGATTATAAAAGGTGTTAGTCTGGATCCACGTATTGGTAATCATTACAATAACCCAAGTTTCGGGTATGGCGGTTATTGTTTGCCCAAAGATACCAAACAATTGTTGGCAAACTATGCCGATGTTCCTGAGAATCTAATACAGGCTATCGTTGAAAGTAACAGAACCCGTAAGGATTTTATTGCCGACAGAGTATTGCACATGGCCGGCTATTATGATTATTATAATTGTGGAGATTTTGATGCATCTCAGGAAAAAGAGTGCGTAATTGGAGTGTATCGTCTTACGATGAAAAGCAATTCCGATAATTTCCGTCAAAGTTCCATACAGGGAGTTATGAAGCGAATTAAAGCTAAAGGTGCACAAATTATTATTTATGAACCGACATTGGATAATGGAAGCACATTTTTCGGCAGCAAAGTAGTAAACGATATAGAAGAATTTAAATCACTGTCACAAGCTATTATTGCTAACAGATATGATTCTTGTTTGGACGACGTTGCACAAAAAGTCTACACGAGAGATATTTTTAGAAGAGACTAATTAGAGTTAAGAATTAAGAGTTAAGAGTTAAGAATTACCATTAATCATTAATATGCTTTATCCGTTAAAATTCAAACATATATACAAAGACAAAATATGGGGAGGTAACCGCTTTTCAGAAATCTTACAGCGCAAGGATGGTAATTCTTTGCAATGTGGCGAAAGCTGGGAAATATCTGCTGTACAGGATTCAATTTCCGTTGTTTCTAATGGTTTCCTAAAAGGTAATGATCTTCAGGAAATTATAGAAGTATATATGGATGAACTTGTAGGGCAAAAGGTATATGAAAAATTCGGAATAGAGTTTCCACTATTAATCAAGTTTCTTGACACCAACGATGTTCTTTCGGTACAGGTTCACCCAAACGACGAAGTGGCAAAAGAACGTCATAATGCATACGGCAAGACAGAAATGTGGTATGTGATGGATGCTGCAAAATCCGCAAAGATTTTTGTTGGATTTGAAAAAGATTCATCTAAACAAGAATTTAAACAAGCTGTTGAAAATCAGAATGTAGAGAATTTGTTGCATCACGAATGTGTAGAAAAAGGAAATGTTTTTTATTTGCCGGCTGGTTGTGTTCACGCTATAGGAGAAGGTCTATTAATAGCGGAAATACAACAAACTTCGGATGTCACGTATAGAATATACGATTGGAACCGTGTTGATGATAAGGGAAATCAGCGAGAGTTGCATGTCAATCTTGCCTTGGATGTAATTGATTATAAAGCACATCGTGACAATAAAAAGAACTATGAGGCGCGTAACAACAGCACTGAAGAATTAGTGAATTGTCCATATTTTACAACTAATTTGATTCAGTTTAATGAAACCGTTGTTAAAGATTACTATGCCATTGATTCTTTTGTGATTTATATGTGTGTGGAGGGTTCCGCAACAATTAATTTCGGTGGTGATTATGAAGAATTAATCACAAAAGGTGAGACAGTCTTAATTCCTGCGTCGCTTCACACAATAGAATTAACTCCTCAAGGAGACACCAAAATTCTGGAAATCTATATAAAATAATATCTATGATACAAATTGGCAATCAAATTGTCAGCCTTGATGTTCTTGAAAAAGAATTTTGTTGCGATCTATCCAAATGTAAAGGTATTTGTTGCATAGAAGGTGATGCCGGTGCGCCATTGACTGAAGAAGAAGTGGCAGCCTATCAGGAAAATCTCCCAAAAATTCTTCCGTACGTTCCTGAAAAGAATCAAAAAGTATTGCAAGATAAAGGAGTTTTTTATTTTGACGAGGAAGGTGAACGGGTTACTATGTTGGTCGACAATGCAGAATGTGCTTTTGTAGAGCATAAAGATGGTATGCTATTCTGCGGAATAGAACACGCATTTAGAGATGGAAAAATTGATGTGCAAAAACCTATTTCCTGTCATTTGTATCCAATTCGTTGCCATCAGTATCATGATTTTGAGGCACTTAATTATGAAAAATGGTCTATTTGTTCCGATGCATTGTGCAAAGGACAACAAGAAAAGATAAGAGTATATCAATTCTTAAAAGAACCTCTTGTCCGGAAATACGGTGAAGAATGGTACAATGAATTGTGCGAAATCGCAGAACAATGGGAAAAACAAAAGAAAACGGAAAAACGTTAATTCTTTTGTGAATACAACACTTTGGTATTTGGCTCAACATCGTGCGTAACCCATACGTTAGCACCGATAATGGCACCTTTCCCAATAGTAATCCTTCCTAGTAATGTCGCATTAGAATAAATAATTACGTCATCTTCTACAATAGGATGACGAGGAATTCCCTTGATTGGATTGCCATTTTCGTCCAATGGAAAATTCTTTGCTCCCAATGTAACACCCTGATATAATTGTACGTGATTACCTATAATACAAGTAGCTCCAATAACAACACCAGTACCATGATCTATGGTAAAATATTCACCAATTTGCGCTGCCGGATGAATGTCAATTCCTGTCGCAGAATGTGCCATTTCCGTAATAATACGAGGAATTAAAGGTACATTTAGTTTAAGAAGTTCATGCGCGGTGCGATAGTGCAACAACGTTTTTATAACAGGATAACAGAAGATTATTTCACCAAATGATTTTGCTGCCGGGTCACCGTTATATGCCGCCTGAATGTCAAGTGATAGCATTTTACGGATATATGGCAGTTTTTGAATAAATGCAACAGAAATATTTTCTGCTTTTATACGTGATTCTTCGGACGTAAGTCCCTCACCGTCGAACAACAAACCTCTTTGAATTTGTTGCGAAAGCATAGGGAAGAGCTTGTCAACATTGACGCCTGTGTAAAATTCAATTGTATCGGAACAAATAATATCTTTTCCAAAATATCCCGGGAAAATAATTTCCTGAATAGTTTCCACAATTTTTGCCAACTCCTGTACCGACGGCATTGGGCAGTCTCTATGCGATTGGTGGCAAACTGAATTATATGAGTCAGGTGATGAAAGTTCCTGAATTGTCTGCAATATCTGTTTTTTAGTTTCCATTATTCTGCACTTGTTTGTTCTTCGTCAGATATCAGCACGTAATCCAACTGGCGTTTGATTAAGTCGGCACGTGCAATTTTTATTGTAACTCTATTTCCTAATGTATATTCATTTCCAGTGTGTCGTCCACGAAGACAATAATTTCGTTCGTCAAAAGTATAAATATCGTCGGTAAGATCTCGGAGCGAAACCATTCCTTCGCACAAATTGCCGTCGAGTTCCACATAAAATCCCCATTCGGTAATGCTGGTGATTGTACCGTCAAAGATTTCACCAACATGGTCTTTCATCCATTCAACTTGTTTATACTTTATGGATGCCCGTTCTGCATTTGCAGCCAATTGTTCTCGTGAAGATGCGTGTTTGCAATATTCTTCGTATTCTTCTTCGGAAACGCTGCCTTTTTTCTTTAAATATCTATCCAATAAACGATGTACCATCATATCTGGATAACGTCGGATAGGCGAGGTAAAGTGACAATAATAATCGAATGCCAATCCATAGTGGCCAATATTTTCAGTCGTATAGATTGCTTTTGCCATGGAACGGACGGCCATACCAGCGAAAATGTCACATTCAGTTGTGTTCTTTATGCCTTCCAGCAATTTGTTGATAGATTTAGATGTATTTACGCCTCCAGATGTGTTGATTCTATATCCGAATTTTCTAATGAAATTTGAGAAATCTTTCAATTTCATTTCATCCGGATTGTCGTGTACACGATAGACGAACGTAAGATTTTGCTTACCAATAAATTCGGCAACTTTACGGTTCGCCAGCAACATAAATTCTTCTATCAATTTATTGGCATCTTTAGAGACTTTAAAATATACACCTTGTGGATGTCCGTCTTTGTCTAATTTGAATTTTACTTCTCTACGGTCAAACGAAACAGCGCCTTTTTCAAATCGTGCGGCACGAAGCTTTTTAGCCAGCATGTCCATTGTCTGTATTTCACGTACCAAATCGCCTTCACCAGTTTCTATTACTTTTTGCGCTTCTTCGTATGCAAAACGTCGGTTTGAACGGATAATGGTGCGTCCAAACCATTGTTTGATAACTTTTGCATCCTTATCAAGTGTAAATACAGCGGAAAAAGTAAGTTTATCTTCATCTGGACGAAGAGAACAGACATTGTTTGATAACTTTTCAGGCAACATCGGTACTACACGATCAACCAGATACACCGATGTTCCGCGTTTTTGTGCTTCTTCCTCAAGTTTTGTGTTTGGTCTTACGTAATAAGTAACATCGGCAATGTGTACGCCAATTTGATATGTCTCATCTTCTAAGAATTCAATAGACAAAGCATCGTCAAAATCTTTCGCGTCGGCAGGATCGATAGTAAATGTGGTAACATTTCTAAAATCTCTTCTGCTTTTTATTTCGGATGCTGGGATATCGTCTGGTAGAGCATTTGCTTCATCATCAATCTCTTTTGTAAAACGATACGGTAAATCAAATTCTTCAAGAATAGCGTGCATTTCCGTTTCGTTATTTCCTGCATCACCAAGGACTTTGGTGATTTTTCCAATAGGATTTTTTGCCTTTTTCGGCCAGTCAGTAATTTCAACAACAACTTTTTGACCATTTTTTGCTTTCAACGTATCGTCGTTGTCAACAAAAATATCGTATGGAATATACCGTTTGTCAACTATTACGAAAGCATATTTGCTGTTACGTTCTATGATGCCGACAAATTCACGCTTTCCTTTTTCTAAAATTTCAACCACTTCGCCTTCCAAACGCGAACGACGACCATGATTGGCATAGAGGGCAACTTTTACTAAATCATTGTTTAATGCATGATTCAAATTGGGAGAAGAAATGAATATATCTTCTTCCAGTTCTGGACTTACTACGTAAGCCGAACCATACGGAGACAAATCAACCCGACCGGTAACATATCCAAAATGTGATTTCAAACGATATTTACCATTTTGACATTCTTCCAATTCTCCCTTGTGCAATAAGGTGTACAGATATTTTTCCGTCAATACAATTCCTTCTTTGTTATTGAGGCTTAATTGCACTGCAACTTGTTTGCAATTCAGGGGCTTTTTAGGCGATTTTTTGAATATAGTGAGGATGTCAGCAGCAATTTCTGAAGATTCTGCTTTTCTATATTGTTCGTTTTTTCTTGGCATAGTACGAAAAGTTTTGTTTTTACAATAATACAAAAAACGTCCGATTTATTAGTTGCAACTTATTAACAAAAGAGGACATTTTTGAACATTGAACAGCAAATTATAATGTATTTTATACATTTGTCTCACTAAAGTGATTAACATAGAACTATGAAAAAAATACTCTTGAATATTATAGCAATAATGAGTCTTGCGGCTTGCTCTCTGGACGTTTTTTCGCAAGAAGAATTTGAATACGACACAACAGCAATGACCCCAGCAAAATGTTTGTCGGACAGTCATCATTTTATATCGGTCAACATGCTTCAATTTGCAACAGGAACTGTGAATTTGAACTATGAGTATAAAATTGTGCCTCAATTTTCCATAAAAGTCGGAGCAGGTACCGTTCTTGGTAGCAGAATATTATTCAACGAAGCTCAACAGCCTTGTATTGCAGGTGGATTTTATGGATTAGTTGAACCTCGTTTCTATTTTAAGAAGGCGTCAGAATCTTGTCTGATTCAGTATGGTTTGAGTGCGTCGTACAAATATTGGAATTTTACGGCTAAGAATCATATTTTGTCAAAAAAGGAATTTGAAAAAGAGTTTATGTCACAAAATACTTCTTTAAAAGGTCAGGACTTGCTTGATGCAATGAATGAAGCAAAGAAAAATAAATGGGATTCATATAAAAATGATGACACATACAGTGTAACCGACGAGGATATTTATGAAAAATGCGATGAAATTGAACAGTTGGGGACTATATCATTTTTCGGTAAAGGTTGTATTGCCGGTGGATTAACAGCAGAAGTTGAAGTTGGCGTAGGTCTGGGAGTACTGGATAAAGACTTTTATTTCACTCCAAATTTAGGACTCTCTTTTGGATGGACGTTTTAGAAGGGTAGTGATTAATGTAACTCTTGATTCTTGATTCTCACTCCCTTACCAGTTTTTCTCTATTCTATTATTGTTTTTCTTGTTCTGCTTTTGCATATTAAGTCGTTGTTGTACGGCTTTGTCGTCTTGGTCTATTGCATCAAGCATCATTTCTGCTTGAATTTTTGAGATTTGTCCTTTCTGGTCGCCTTGTGAATTGTTGTCTCCACGTTGTCCTTGTCGCTCTTCGTCACTTTGTTGACCTTGCTGTTGTTGCTGGTTTTGCTGTTGCTGTTCGCCTTTTTGTTGTGATTCTTGGTTACCTTGTTGATTTTGTTGATCATTATTTTGACCATTTTGGCTCTGTCCTTGTTCAGATTGATTTTGGTCATTATTGTTGTTTCCTTGTTGATTCTTGTTTTGCTTGTTTTTTTGATTGTTTTCTCCCTCAATCAATCGTTTTAATTGGGCGAGGGAAGAATCGGATTCAAACAATTCGCATCCGCGGGAGACTGTATATAATGCTGCTTCTTGCTGTTTCTCAGCATATAGTCGTGCGGAGACATTGAAATATTCCTGTGCCGTTTTTTGACCATAAACGGTTACGTATGTGCTGAGAATCAGTAGTATGGCAAGAAATTTTCTCATTCTTTGTTGTTGTTTATAATGGTTACGATTCCTTCTAGTTTTTTCGTAAAGTCATTTAATAGTTGAACAGTTTTGTCTTTTTCTGCACCGTCACTCATAACTTTCAATGCTTCTTCGAATTTGTATTGCTTAACAAGTTCCATAGCTTTTTGGAGACATTCTTCTGCAAATTTTGAAGGTTTCTGTTGCTCTTGTTCTTTTTTCTTTTGTTTTTCTAATTCATCCAGTTGTTTTTGGATTTCTAATTTCTTTTGAGCAAATGCAAGATTGTAGCGGGTGTCGTCATCTTTTGGATTCAAAATCAATGATTGTTTGTAGAGTTTTACGGCTTCTTCGTATTTTCCTTGTTCGCAAGTAATATTGCCGACGTTATGCAGTATTGCAGCTTTTTGTTCTTTATCTGATGTGAGTTTTAAGGCTTTGTCATAGGCTTCGCCCGCTAGAATATATTTATTCAGTTTGTACAAGGCATTCCCGAAATTGTACCAAGAGTCAAACGAAAGGGAATCAAGTTGACAGGCGTGCTTGTATTGCACGGCAGCATTTCTGAAATCTTCTTTGTTGTAAAATGAGTTTCCTTTTTCTATGAAAGGTCTTACATCGGTTTGCGATAGAGCGGAAAGTCCGCACAGACACATAATTACAGCCAATGTATATTGTTTTAGAAGCATATTTCACTTACCGATATTGTAAAAACAAAGATAGGGCAAAACAATGAACTAAAATCTAATATGATAAAAGTTTTTAAGGCAGAATTTGGTAAAAAACAAACTTTGAAATTCTCTTTAATATTGAAAATAAACATTTTACCAATTAAAAATGTAATGTCGTAGATATTTACTTTTTTATATGAGCCAAAGTAATATTTTTGCATTCGATTTAAAAGGACATATATGAAACGGAATATTGTATCAATTATGTTGTTGGCGGCATTATCTTTTTCTGCGTGCCAGCACAAGACGACAGAGCAGGCTAAAACTCCGATTCGGGTTAAAGTTGAGCAAGTAGCAATGCAGGAAGATGTTGGACAATTGTCCTATGTCGGTGTTGTTGAAGAGGGACAATCCACAGCTGTAAGTTATACGACAATGGGAATAGTGAAACAAATGTATGTTTCTGAAGGACAGGCCGTTGTTAAAGGAAAAATCCTTGCGCGCATTGATGATTCTCAAGCACGCAGTATGCTTCAGGCTGCTCAGGCATCTTGTCAACAAGCCGAAGATGCAATTTCCCGTTACAAACAATTGTACGATAAAGGTTCTCTATCGGAGGCGAATTGGGTCGAAGCTCAAAGTAAATTGGAGCAAGCCCGTTCAACGTATGCCATTGCACAAAAGCAAGTTGCAGATTGTCAGTTAAAGGCTCCATGCAGTGGCGTGATAGGTAAGAAGAGCGTAAATGTAGGTGAAACAGCCCTCCCTTCGCAGCCAATTGTAACTATTTTGAACATAGATAGTGTAAAAATCAAAATTGCAGTACCAGAACGTGAAATGTCCGCAATTTCTGACACTTCTTCTTCAACAATTACAGTTGAAGCGCTTGGTGACACGACTTTTAAAGGAACTCGTATAGAAAAAGGTGTTCAAGCTGATGCAATGACGCATACGTATGCCGTACGTATAAATATTCCTAACGGCGGTAATCAATTATTGCCAGGTATGGTTGCAAAAGTCAGCATAGATGGCTCTCAGGCGAAAACGATGACAGTTCCAATTTCGGCTGTGCAGCAATTGAGTTCGGGTGAACGCTTCGTGTGGACCGTGGATGAAAATTCCGTATCTCATAGGACACAAGTAACTATCGGTAATGCTGTTGGAAATCGTATTGTTATCAATAGTGGTTTAAAAGCAGGAGATATGGTCGTCACTGAGGGTTTTCAAAAAATTAGTGAGGGTTCTAACGTAGAAATGCTATGAAAAAAGACAACTGGGTTGCGGCATTGATGCGTAATTACCGCATTACATTCCTGCTGATTTTAATCCTTTTTATATTTGGCTTTTATGGCCTTGATATGATGCCAAAAGCCGAATTTCCCGACTTTACGATTCGTCAAGGTGTAGTTGTCGCAGTCTATCCTGGGGCATCGACAGAGGAAGTCGAAAATCAGGTTGCACGGCCTTTAGAACGGTATCTGTTTACCTTTCCCGAAGTGAAACGTTCGGCTACAACGTCAACCAGCAGCAATGGAATGTGTTTCATGATGGTTGAATTAGAAGACTGGGTGACAGATAAAGATGAAGTGTGGAGCAAAATCCGCCATGGTCTCAATAGTTTCAAGACAACTGGATTGCCAAGCGGCGTGTTGGCTGTTGTGGTTCAAGATGATTTTGGAGATACATCTGCATTGCTGATTGCAGTGGAAAGCGATCAACGTTCATATAAAGAATTACATCAATATTCTGATGCATTGTGTGACCAACTCCGTCAAATAAAAACTGTCAGCAATGTGCGTGTGTACGGCGACATACAGGAACAGATAACATTGAATATTGACCGTGAACGTATGTCGGCATACGGACTTACGGCAGAAGAATTATTGGCAATATTACAAACGCAGGGATTGACCACTATGGCTGGAAATATCGCCACTTCACGTCAAAATATTCCAATACACGTGTCAACATTGTTACATAGCGAAGAAGAATTGGGTAATATGATTATTCATTATGATATGAATAATAACGTTGTACGTGTGAAAGATGTCGCTACAATAGAGCGTGGGTATGATATGTCGTCAAGTTATATTCAGCAGGACGGACATCCGTGTATTTTGCTATCGTTGGAAATGAAACCTGACAATAATATTGTACACTATGGTAAAGCAGTTGAAAAAGTTTTGGAAGAATTCCGGACAACGAATTTGCCTGATGACGTTCATATTATCCGTATTGCAGACCAACCACGAGTTGTAGAAATCAGTGTGAACGATTTCTTACGCGATTTGATTATTTCTATGATTATCATCATTGTCGTTATGATGATTCTTTTCCCATTACGAACCGCAATTGTGGCTGCAATTACAATTCCTCTGACTACGTTCATATCTGTTGGAATCATGTATCTCTGTGGCATACAACTAAATACCATTTCCTTGGCTGGGTTGGTAATTGTTCTGGGAATGGTTGTGGATAATTCAATTGTCGTTCTTGACGGATATTTGGAGTATCGTCGGAAGGGCATGAGTCGATGGCACGCAGCTTCGGAAAGTGCACAACATTATTTTCCTCCAATGATGTTGGCTACTTTGTGCATTTGCGCAATTTTCTATCCGTGTTTAATTGTATTTGACGGTCAAATAGCCGAATTTGTTGAAGCATTGCCACCAACACTGACAATCAATTTGGTTGTATCGTTGTTGTTGGCTGTTGTTGTTATTCCAATATTGGAAAACTGGTTGATAAAGACGGTAAAACCGCCTAAAGAAGGTAAACGTTCACTTACGGACTGGGTACAGTTTGGATATGACAAAGTGTTGAAACTTACGTTTAAATTTCCATGGTTAACAATCATTGTCGGCGTACTGTTAATAGTAGCAAGTATAGTATTTTGCATCCCGCAAATTCGTGTACGCACCATGCCGTTTGCCGATAGAAATCAGTTTGCTGTGGAAATATTTCTGCCTCAAGGAAAAGGAATTGACGACACGAAATTTGTCGCTGATTCGGTTTACAAAGTATTAAAGGCAGACGATAGGGTCGTTGGCATTACTCAATTTATAGGCTGTTCATCGCCACGTTTTCAAATGAGTTATGCGCCACAAATAGGAGGGAAAAACTTTGCTCAGTTCATTGTCAATACTACATCTATTGATGCAACTGTAGCATTATTGGATGAATATGCTCCAAAATGGTCGTATGCATTTCCTGAAGCATACGTTAAATTTAAACAACTTGATTATCAAAATGTTCCTGACTATGAATTCCATATATATGGCGAAGATATAGATTCGTTGCGTGTTGCATCAGAAACATTAATGGATTATATGCGTAGTCTTGATGGGGTTGAATGGGTTCATTCGGATTTTAGCAATCCTATTGTAAGTCAGGAAGTTGTGCTGAATCCTATTATTGCTTCGCAACAGGGAATCAACCGTACAACTGCATCGTTACAACTGATGGCAAACATCAGCGACATAACCGTTGGAAGCATTTGGGAGGGTAATTACGAAGTTCCTATCGTATTACATAATAAAGGAACAGAAAATATGACCATTGAAGATGTTGAGGATATGCTCGTTTCTACAGGCGTTTCGTCTGTACCAATCAGACAGATTGCAACAATTACTCCTCAATGGAACGAAGCCTCGATAGTACATCGTAACGGACTACGTTGTATGACTATTTCTGCAGAAACGCAAAGAAATGTTCTACCGGCTGAAATAGAAAAGAAAATCGAAAACTATATCGCAGAAGAACTGACAGTGCCTAATGGAGTACGAGTTGCAGTAGGAGGTATCACAGAATATAATAACAACATCACAACAGATATTGTCGTCATCATTACGATTGCCGTCATTATCATATTCTTCTTCCTATTGTTCAATTTCCACAATTTTGGATTGACTTTGTTAAGTATGGCAGCTCTTGGATTACTGATTCCTGGGGCACTGGTA
This sequence comes from uncultured Bacteroidales bacterium, assembly GCA_937892155.1. Lineage (GTDB taxonomy): Bacteria > Bacteroidota > Bacteroidia > Bacteroidales > UBA1715 > UBA1715. The sequence goes on from CALAUG010000017.1 coordinate 30,564, forward strand.
GGTCTTGCATCGGTAGATAAAATGTTAGGTCTGACAGCATTATTTGGACTAATTACACTGATGGGTATCATTATGAGAAATGAAATTTTAATATTTGAACACGCCGAACTGCTTGTTGCCAAAGGATGGAATGCTCACGATGCCGCATACGATGCTGGTCGTCGCAGAATGGTTCCAATATTTCTGACAACAGCAACGACAGCTGTGGGTGTGATACCGATGATTATTGCAGGAACATCGTTCTGGATGCCTGTTGGATTAACAATATTCTGCGGTGGTATTGGAGCATTGATACTTGTCGTTACCGTTTTACCGGTTGCATATTGGAAAATAATGGATAAAAAGAAATAAAAATGAAACGCATAATTACTTATATAGTAAGTGCACTATTTATGTTGCCAGCATTGGCACAACAGTCGCTTACATTGAACGATTGCCGTGAAATGGCATTGAAAAATAATGTCAAAATGCAGCAACAACAAATGGCTTTGGAAAATGCGTCATTACAGAAAAAGGAAGCCATTACCCACATGTTTCCATCGGTTAGTGCAATGGGAATGACATTTAAAGCCCATAATGATCTTGTAAACCTTTCTGTTCCAACAGACGAAATAGTACCTGTGGTCACCAGCGTCGCGACAATGATGCCGGATTTAGCACCATTGTTGGGCGGTTTGGAAATTCCAGAAAATATTTCAGCATTGAATGATGGTACCATAGGCGCCGTGATGGCTATGTGGCCAATTTTTGCCGGTGGTAGAGTATTTAATGGAACTCGTCTGGCTCAAGTTGGATACGACGTTCTCAAACTACAAATGCAACAAACAGAACGCGAGATTAAACTAACAGCTGAACAATATTATTGGCAGGTTATCAGTCTGGAAGAGAAATTGAACACAATCCGTTCCATGAAAAAACTATTACAAAGTTTGGAATCGGATGTACAGACTGCTGTAAATGCGGGACTTGCAACACGTAATGATTTATTGCAGGTACAGTTGCAACAAGGGCAAGTAGAAAGTGGACTGGTAACGCTTCAAAGTAATTATACTATATGTAGAATGTTGTTGTCGCAATACATTGGACTTGGACTTGACACGATGTTCACATTACAAATAGATTCAAAATCGTCATTGAAGAAACTTGATGAAGAAATCAATACTCCAGACGATATCATAGTTAATGCCAACGATGCTGTAAATTCTACCATTGAATCAGAATTGTTACAACAAAATATTAATGCAAAGAAGTTGCAATACAAAATGGAAATCGGCAAGCATCTTCCAACAATCGCTCTCGGAGGATGTTACTATTACGATAATTTAATGTCGGATGATGGTGAAAATAACGGGATGGTTTTCGCAACCGTGAGTGTCCCTATAACAGACTGGTGGGGAGGTTCGTACGCTATGAAACGTGAAAAAAATGCGCAAAAAACGGCGGAAATGGATTTCCAGGACATACAACAAAAACTATTAATCGGTATTCAGGTGGCAGAAACTAATTTACGTGACGCTTGGCAACAAGTGCACATTGCAAAACGTAACATTGAACAATCTGACGAAAATCTTCGTTTGGAACAAGATTACTATTCGGCCGGAACTGCCACTATGAGCGAATTATTGCAGGCTCAATCACTCAATCAACAGAGTCACGACAAATATGTCGATGCCTGGATTCAATATCAGATAAAACGTTTGGAATATTTACAGACAATTGGAGCGACGATATAATGCTCATAATGAGCCTAATTTCTTTTCATTAATCACTAATTACTTATTTTTTATATCTTTGCTCGCTTTTTAAACTGTTCGGCATGGAAAATAATGATAAACAATTCGAATCTCGCGGGAACCGCAGACCTTTTGGTGGACGGGGTAATGGTCCGCGTCGGGATTGGAATTCACGAGAACGCTCTTTTGGTGACAGAAGATCATTCGATAGAAACGAAAACTCGGAACGTCCGCATTTTTCGAAACCTTTTCGGAAATTCGATGATGGAGAACATCGTTCTCGTCGTGAATATGACGAAGAAAGACCACGAAGATTCGATGGTGAACGAAAACCATTCCATCGCTTTGACGATGAAAATGGTGACAGAAGAGAATTCAAACCTCGTCGTTTCAACGATGAGCGACCTCGAAGAAATTTTGACGAAGATCGTCCTCGTCGCCAGTTCAATGATGAAGAAAGACCACGAAGATTCGATGGCGAACGGAAACCGTTCCGTCGCTTTAATGACGAAAATGGTGAAAGGAGAGAGTTTAAACCTCGTCGCTTCAGTGATAAACCGAGACGTACAGAGAAATTTTATGAACTTCCAACAGAATATACATCCATAGACAAAAGTCTTATCAGACGTAATTTCGATGATGAATGGAACGATGACGATATTGTGGTTATGGATTCAGTTCCAGAAGAACCAGAAATCGAAGTAAAACGTCCAGCAACAGAGGCAGAAGGATACCGTTTAAACAGATATATTTCTAACGCAGGTGTTTGTTCTCGTCGTGCTGCTGATGATTTGATTGCAGCAGGAAAAATCACATTGAATGGAAAAGTTGTTACTGATTATTCCACAAAGGTATTTCCTGGCGACGAAGTATGTTTAGATGGTAAAGTATTGTCTTCGCAAAAACGTGTATATATTGTTTTTAACAAACCAAAGAATTGTATATCAACTAAATCAGACGAATTAGGAAGACGTACTATTTATGATTACGTAAAAACTGATGTGGAAGTGAAAAATGTTGGTCGTCTTGACCGTGACACAACTGGTGTGATGTTGCTGACAAACGACGGAGATTTAATTGAACGACTGACTCATCCACGCTACAACAAGATGAAAATCTACCACGTATTCTTAAACAAAAATCTTACCTCAGATGATTTTTCTGCAATTTCCGGCGGCGTAGATTTGGACACTATAGTTACAGAAGATGGCACAGAAATCAAAGGTGGACATATAGATGTGGATGATTTGCAATATGTTGACGGTGAGAAAAATCAGGTTGGAATTCAAATTCACTCTGGTTTATATCACGTCGTACGTCGAATATTTGAAAAATATGGCTACGAAATAGAAAAACTTGACCGTGTGTATTTCGCTGGTTTAACCAAAAAAGATTTACCTCGTGGTCATTGGCGTTATTTAACACAGAAGGAAGTAGCTACAATAAAACGAGGAGCATACGCATAATGGCATTTAAGTCAGGATTTGTAAATATTGTCGGGAATCCGAATGTTGGAAAATCAACATTGATGAACGAACTCGTAGGAGAACGCTTATCTATTGTTACGTCTAAATCGCAGACTACACGCCATAGAATATTAGGTATAGTTAACGGAGAAAATCATCAGATTGTATTCTCCGACACTCCAGGTGTTTTAAAGCCTGCCTACAAAATGCAGGAAGCAATGCTGAAATTTTCAGAATCGGCATTGGTCGATGCAGATGAAATACTATACATCACCGATGTTCAGGAAACAGCTGATAAAAATGCTGATTTTCTTGAAAAGGTAAAGAAAATGGAGCAGACGCCAATTTTGTTGGTTATAAACAAAATTGATTTGATTGATCAGGAAAAACTGGTGGCGTTGGTTGAATATTGGGAGAAACAATTGCCAAATGCAGAAATAATTCCTTGTTCTGCGCTGAATAAATTCAACATCGACTACATAATGAAACGTATTGTGGCGCTGTTACCAGAGGGTGAGCCATATTACGACTTAGATGAACTGACCGATAAACCAATGCGTTTCTTCGTCTCGGAAATCATCCGTGAGAAAATTTTGATGCTATACAGCAAAGAAATTCCATATTCGTGCGAGGTCGTCGTTGAACAATATGAAGAGTCTCCAAAAAATGTTCATATACGTGCCGTTATAAATGTTGCACGCGATTCTCAGAAGGGCATAATCATTGGGAAAAAAGGCGAAGGAATAAAACGTCTGGGTATAGAAGCCCGAAAAGATATTGAAACCTTTATCGGGAAAAGTATTTATCTTGAATTATTCGTTAAGGTTGAAAAAGATTGGAGAAACAACGAAAAAGACCTTCGTAATTTTGGATATATTCTTAAAGATGATAAAGATTAATGTAGAAAATACAGATCATAAAAAAAGCAACCATTTAGGTTGCTTTTTTTATTAATACTCATCTTCGTTAAATAAGAAATCTTCTTTACTTGGGTAATCAGGCCAAATTTCTTCAATACTTTCGTAAACTTCGCCCTCATCTTCAATTTCGTTAAGATTTTCAATCACTTCTTGTGGAGCACCTGAACGGATTGCATAATCAATCAATTCTTCTTTTGTTGCAGGCCATGGAGCATCTTCCAACTTTGAGGCTAATTCTAATGTCCAATACATAGTTATTAATATGTTTTTAATTATTCTATATTTTTTGCGAATAAAACAATTTTCATAGAATTTACAAAGGGAGATTTCGGAGAATTTCACTTTTGTTGAAATCTTTTAAGACTTTCCTCGCCAACACAAATAAATAGTCCGATAGACGGTTTATATAGATTGTTGATAACTTATTTACTTCTGTTGTTTCTGATAGTTTTATCATGTTTCGTTCTGCACGGCGGCAAACGGTACGCGCTATCTGGCAGTACGATGAGACCACGTGTCCGCCTGGTAATATAAAGGATTTACATTGTGGTAATTCAGCAGTGATGCTGTCAATTTCATGCTCCATTTTTTCAATTTCAGATTCAGAAATTGAAATTGTATTCATGTCTTTTTCGTTTGCCAAATCCGTGCAAATTGTAAAAAGATTGTTTTGAATGTTGCGTAGCTGTTGCACAACGGTTTTGTTTTCGTAGCAATCGCAAATAAGTCCCAAATAGGAGTTGAGTTCGTCGATTGTGCCGAAACATTCCAAACGGAAATCACTTTTGGGAACACGTGTTCCGCCTAATAGTGATGTTGTTCCGTCGTCGCCGGTTTTTGTGTATATTTTCATTGTTTTGTTTTTGTAAAATCTGGAATGTCAACAACAATAATTTCAAATTTTTTCTTTGAAGGCTTCTTTCTTCTGGGAATAGGTTTGTTAAACCTATCATAATCTACACCGTTCTGGTAATTGTAATTATGATACTCCCAATTCTTAATGTTAAATTGTATGATAGTGTCTTTCAGATTCAAACAAGCGGTAGTTTGTATCTCTTGATCTGGTTGTGAAAGTTCATATACTTTGTATGTATGTTTCTCTAATTCAAGATGTTGAATCTTTATAAAAGGTGTCAATGTCGTCCTAAATGGGTCGCGGGAGTAGCAATACAATTTTCCTTCTTTTGTCGTGTATAAATGGCCTATATCGTTACCGTATTTACTTTTTTCGGTGGCTGGATTACGCCCTGTTCCGTAAATTGCCTCGCCATACACGCTCATCAATGTGCCAATTTCGCGGAGTGTGTTCTTGTCGCCTTTGGACAGTTTCCCATTGCCTTTGGGGCCGATGTTGAGCAAATAATTCCCGTCACGGCTTGCTGTCATAAAAAGTTCCTCGAAAATCTGGTCGGCACTCATGTAATGTGCTGAACTGCTTTTACTTTTGTCGTATCCCCAAGCTCCATTCAGGGTTCGACAGGTTTCCCATGGTCGTGGCAATGGTTTTGACGGAATTTTTTCTTCGGGACACATAAAGTCGCCCAAACCAAGATTTCGTTTAACTCGTTCATTAACAATGATTGACGAATCAATCGACATAATGTAATCGTACAAATCAACGGCGTCTTGTTTTGTCCACCAATTGAATACATCGGCTGTATCTTTGTTTTCACACCAATCGCCATCGAACCACAAAATACTTGGATGATAACGGTTAATCAATTCCTTGATTTGCTTTTTTTCGTTTTCGATAAATGGCGCTTTTTCGTCCATTGAATACAATTGCGACCAATAATCTTTGTGATATTGCGAATGATGGTTCCAGTCAAGAATGGAGTAGTATAGTCCGAATTTGATTCCTTGTTTGTCGCACTCATTTTTGAGTTCCATCAAAATGTCGCGCTCAAAGCCCAAATAATGATACAAATCGAACGTCGTTGTGTTTGTGTAATCTTTAAAATCATCAACTTCGGTCTTCCACATACAAAAACCTTCGTGATGTTTTGCTGTGATGATGATGTACTTCATTCCTGCAGTTTTCGCAAGGTCAACAATTTGTTTTGCATTGAAATTCTTGGGATTGAAATTCTTTGTGATTTTTTCCTGATAATCCTGTTTAGACCAATCTTCTACGAACATACACCATTCTCCGTGTCCGTAATATGAGTACGATCCAAAGTGGATGAACATTCCAAAACGAGCCTCGTACCACCATTGCATTTTTTGTGGTATAGTGTAGATAGTGTTTGTCTGAGTTGTGTCAAACTGCTGCTCCGTGACAAGCGGTAATACTTGAGAACAGGCATCATTTGCATGCACGCAGAATGGCAATAGAAATAAGAGAATATATTTTTTCATCGAGATATTTTTCGAATTTGAGACGTATTTTACAGAAGACATCTATCTCATTTCACTTTTGCAAATATATCGTTTTATAAAAAATCAAAACTAATTTTTTGTTGATAGTACATATTTATTATCTTTGGCAAGTTTAATTACAAAAACACTATGTCGTTTTATTCCGCGGTCGTCCGACCGGTACTATTTTTATTTAATCCAGAGACAATCCACACGTTTACTATTAATTGGTTGTCGTTTTTTGAAAAAATCCCAGGTGTACAATCGTATTTACAATGGCGTTTTGGTGTGAAACCAAATCCTGTCTTGGAACGAGAATTATTCGGAATGAAATTTTCGCATCCAGTTGGCTTGGCTGCTGGATTGGATAAAAACGCACGTGCATTTCACGCATTGGGATCAATGGGATTCTCGTTTGTCGAAGTTGGCACCGTAACACCGCGTCCTCAACCTGGTAATCCGAAACCACGATTGTTTCGTTTGCCAAACGACAAAGGCATAATCAATCGTATGGGATTCAACAATAATGGTGTTGAAGAAATGGTAAAACAATTGAAGAAACGACACACAAACGTCATTATTGGTGGAAATATTGGCAAAAATGAAGTAACGCCAAACGAGGATGCCATCCGTGACTACGTGTTGGGCTTTAATTCACTATACGATTATGTAGATTATTTTGTCGTAAATGTGAGTTGCCCAAACCAAGTAAATCTACGAGCATTACAGGATAAAGAACCATTGACGAAAATAATGACTAAATTATGTGAAGCAAATGCCGAAAAGCCAAAATCGAAACCAATTTTGTTGAAAATTGCCCCTGATTTATCCCACGAACAATTAGACGACATCATAGACATAGTAAAAGAAACAGGCATTGCTGGCATTGTGGCGACAAACACAACAACGACAAGGGATAATTTGTCATATAGTAAAGAACATATTGAATCGATAGGGAAAGGAGGCTTGAGCGGAGCACCGATTACAAAAAAATCAACAGAAGTAATTCGCTATCTACACGAAAAATCGGGAGGGGCATTTCCAATTATTGGTGTAGGAGGTATCATGACACCTGAAGATGCGTACGAAAAAATAGCAGCAGGAGCGTCATTAATACAGCTATATTCCGGATTTATATATGAAGGTCCGTCGCTTATACGGAGAATTTGCAAGTATTTGGCAGAAAAGTCGAAGTAATTTCAATCTCTATTGTATTGACTTTCAGAATTTTGTTTGAGTCAGTAATTTTTTTTCAAAAAAAAAGTTGTGGAGGGTTTGTAGGTTTAAAAAAAATAGTACATTTGCAACGCAATCGCGAGAATAGCTCAGTTGGTAGAGCACGACCTTGCCAAGGTCGGGGTCGCGGGTTCGAGT
>CALAUG010000018.1 GCA_937892155.1 uncultured Bacteroidales bacterium
ATGTCATCAAGATTTGTGAAAGCGGAAATGTGGCGGCAAGGAGGATTGTCGTGAGGTGATTTGTTTTTTGCAGAGAACTCTTGGATGTTTACGATTTGAATAGATTTCCAAGAGTTCTCTCAAGACTTGTGTGAGAATCGTCAATGTAGAAGTATGACTGTGGAGCGTGTTGTATTCCAATATTTGACAGCGGTTCGGGTTTCCCTAATTTTCGGACATTTTTAAATTTAATAGCGTTTGCCTTTTCTTTTCCTCTAAAATAGGACATGAAAAAGTCTTTTGTGACACCCGAATATTTGCTTGTTTGTTTCCAAATAGATTCAGGTGTATCTGAAATCACCTTGTCCACTTCAATGACAGCGACAATTTTTTTTATTGGACTAGTTGCATATACAACAATGTTTTGAATATCTGAAGGGACAATTTTCCGATACTCGTATAATTTTTCACCTGAGAATATTTTTTCAATGTGGCAGGGATGAATGGATAATATGATGGTTTTACTTTTCATTGATTGCAGTATATTGTTCGTTGCTTATTTTTCTGATACTTTGTATGTTTCCCTTAATCCCGACTGACTGGATTTTCCTCCATGAAATTTCATGGTCAAGTGGAATGAATCTGAATAATATGATTAAGGTTTCCTGACCAAGAATTTCTTCCAAATCAGAATGGGTGTAAACCGTTCTCTTGGCAATTATCGGAAATACTTCTTCAACTTTGTCGGATACAAATGCGTCTTCTACAATGCCTATACATTGAATGGACTTTCTGTCTGAACTTCTGTAGAATAGCACGACATCACCTTTCTTTAACGATTTTGTGTTGGAATGACACAGATATGCTTTTTTTATAGTATTCCCTTGACATGAATATAGATTCTGATCGCTTTCAAACAATGATCCTTTCATACTGCTGAAATCGGGGAACAAATCTTCGTGATATTTGGGTTGAATAGGAATGATGAATTTCTGAACAGTATCATTATCTTGAAAGAAAGGATAGTACCTTATTAAGGATTCCAAACTGTCAAGGTTTGTTTGTTCCAATTTCATTGGTTTAATGTACACATCGTCTTTCTTGTATTTCCCAAGAAAATAAAAACCATACTCTTCACACAAACCCACCAGTGTTTTTTGTTCTTCTCCATAGGTGTGAAGATACACCCAATCAATGTCATTTTTGACACAATAGTCAAATGCAATGAACAAAAGACGTTCTCCTAGTTTCTTGCCACGGGCAGCCGCGTCCACCTTGAAAGTGCACAATTTTAGAATTTTTCCCTCTGGTTTTTCTCCATTATCTGTAAGTCTCTCATCTTGTTCATGTTTGTAAATGCAAATGGCTACAATTTTTTTATTCTCGTCTTCGATACACCAGCATTTTCGCTGCTTCTCTGCACTTCGTTGATACCAATCATCAAATCCATTGTAGGACTGACGTAAAGAATCAAAGAAACTTTGACTTTTATCTATTTCGTATAGAAAACGTTCCTTAACACCAGTGTATGTATGCTCTATCGGTTTGTTGCAATAACGTTTTAAAAAAAGCAGCATTTGATCCAATCGATACACTTTATCTTTAATACCGATATGCGATGCTTTTTTATGAATGCCTTCATCATTTGTGACAAGTACATTGACAGCACCCCGATACAATGCGAATAAGATATTGTTGTCAACCTTATCATTATCGTTAGATTCCTTTAATCCCAATCGTTCTCGTTCTTCGTCAGACAAAAATGGAGCATTCTCTATTTTTGAATACTGTTTGAGACGTGACAACACAATATCCTTTCTTTCCCTGTTCTTGTCTCGATTTATGTCATCAAATTGCAAAGGATGAACATATAGACAATGTTGCTGTTCTGCGGCCAATTTCCGCAGATCAGCAAAAGAGGTATCCAGTATTCTGCCGGTGTCCTCCAATGGAATGATAATATTGGTGTCTAAGAGGATGTTCATAGTGTTATGTATACCAATGAGAATTTATAAATTTATTACTGGATTTTTGTATCTAACAGCTCCGTTAGCTTCCAGGCAAATAAATTCGGCATAACCGACAACAACGTCGTCTCTCTTAATTGATTTCGCAAATTCTTGCATATATTCCATATTCGGTTTAATGTTGACCAATTTCAGTAATTCTTTTCCTGGTGTGGTAAAACTTCGTATTTCAAAAGAAATTTTTTTGGCATTAGCCTTTTGATTGACCAAAACAACGAGGTTGCCATAGATGATACCACAGATATGATCAGTTGTTTTATTTGAAAAATAATTTTGGGTCACAAAATCACCTGATTGTAATAAACCGATTTCGACAAGTTTTGCGATAGAAGAATACGGAATCCCCAATTTATCTAAAACGTCATTTGAAGAATAAAGGAATGCATCCCCTTGCAACAATGCAAATTGAGCTACTTTTTGAAATATTTCCGCTTCATCCTTAGTCATATTCCGTAGAATCTCCAATGTCCGTAATGAATATGATTGGGGGTGCTTGATTTCACCAGCAAGAATTTGCCCCCATAAGCATTGCATTTCATTATCAGACACATCTTGGGCGATATCAAAAAAGCGTGTGGTCCAATCTGGACTTACTGGTTCATTAGAAACATCATTTTCCGCTTCTAAAATTCTCCCTGCTGTTGAAACCACTTCCTCTATGTTTTTTTGCCGTTTTGTCTCTTTATTTACCAACCTGTTGTTTATTCTATCAAGATATTCTGCCTTTTCTGTATCACCCTCGATAATCGCATTTGTCTTAGCTTGTTCGATTGCCCTAATAGATTCTGCTTTTGCTTCCGCTTTTGCCTTTCTGACAATCTGACGAGGTTCATATATAGTTCCGATTGCTTTCGAAACTACATCTATCAGTTTTTCAATGGGCTTACCTTCAAATATTTTTATTAAACTATTCATAATGTTTATTTCCCTCCTTTCTCAACCTCCCTCTCCACCATCATCTTGGCCTCGTCCAACAGCCGTTTGCTTTCCGCTTTCAGGGCGAAACTTTCCTGAATCTTTGCGGAAATGGTTTCTTGGATTGGCTTTGGCAGTTTGGGTATGATTACTTGTTCTATTTCCGATGGTTTCCAATGCTGAATGATGGCACCATTGGAATCACGCTCGGCTTGCATTTGCACCACCTTTGAATTTAAAACCAATGTCAGATAATCAGAATTGTATTCTTTGTTGAAGACCGACAAATGAAGCAATGCGCCCGATGTGATGCAATCCGTGTCTTCTTCCACTTTGTAAGCAATGCCGACACTACCGTCTTTTGACAAGAGAATGGTATCTTTCTTGGGTCGCAGTTCTGCCAAATCGAAATCTTTGGGCGATAGGAAAACATTAGGCTCAGAAATGCCGAATTTCGTCACATCCGAGACCCTGACAAACGGGATGCCACTCTCTTGATAAGCTTCACTTCCTGGCTCTACTGATTTTTTAATGTTTGCAATGTCTTTGATTGTGTCACATTCAAATTGTGACAATCTGAAAAACAGCTCATCGTACTTTGGCTGGTAATACTCCGCATCCAAACGGCCTGCCGTTTTGCAGACCGAATAGTTCTTGATAGAGTAGTTCGCTGTGGTGTTTGTAGTCCATTTTTCGGCATACAATTCCTGCAGCAGTGTCCATTCTGCCAAGCGATAGTAATATGTGCTTTCCTCAATCATTTGATTGTATTTTATAACTAATTGATTCTCAGTCAAATGGGGGGGGGTAAAATAGCATCCTCTACTTGAAGTTTCGCATTTTCAAGCAGTTGCTTTGCCTCATTGCGTAGAGAAATGCTCTTTTGAACATATTCCGCAATCTCTTTCTGAACCTCGTTTCTGATTTTGGGCATTACAATATTTTGCAGTTCATTGCGACCTATGGCCGTTAGGATTGTTCCCGAACAACCTTGTCTCGACAAATTTTGCATTGGTTCCGATTTGAACAACACCAACAAGGTTTCAGGGTTTATAGTCTCGGATTTGACAACATAAAAACCCGTTGAACAAATGGCTTTGTCGTATTCGGCTGTTACCAATGCCACACTTTGCAGCGAGCCTTCAATGGAAGAAACAATAACATCATTTGTATGGACAAGTCGCCTTGCCCTTGACGGCAATTCTGCACCAATTGAGGTGGTGTAACCCGTGATTTCTCCCGAATTACCAATATTGCTCA
>CALAUG010000019.1 GCA_937892155.1 uncultured Bacteroidales bacterium
TTGTTGATTGTTGATTGTTGGTTGTTGGTTGTTGGTTGTTGATTGTTGGTTGTTGGTTGTTGGTTGTTGGTTGTTGATTGTTGATTGTTGATTGTTGATTGTTGGTTGTTGATTGTTGATTGTTGATTGTTGAATGTCGAGTGTATTATTTTCCATTTTGATTATTTTTTAATAATGAGGATTTCAAACCTGATAACATCTTTGCAATGACTATTGTTTTCTCATCAATGTAATCAATATCTGATTGCGAAAGGTAGCCAAGCGTTTCAGCTATTTCTAATTGTGATTGTACCTCCATCAATGAGCCAAAGGACATCTCTATGAAATGAGATTCTTCTTTGCGTGAAGACCTTGAAGTTCCTTCTGCAATATTTGAAGTTACAGAAAAGGAGGCTCTTCTAACTTGGTCTGCTAAAGCATATCGTTCGACATCAGGAAACTTCTTAATCAATGAATAAACTTCTTTTACCCATTCCTTAGCTTTGTGATATACATTAAGTTTCCTATATGCAAAAATGTTCGAGCTATCTTCCATAATCTAACTTACTTTCAACATTCAACATTCAACATTCAACTTTCAACTTTCAACTTTCAACTCTCAATCATAAATACTACGTCCCTGTGCTGCGGCAATGATAGCCTGATAATGATCTACTTTAATTCTGTGGAATGCTTCCATTCCCAATTCTGGATAGCATACGCACTCAATCTCAAAAGTCTGACTGCCAAGAAGTGCCGTTACTGGAGGAATAATGGCAAATACCGCATTGTTCTTAGCCAGAGCTTTAACTGTTTCGGGTTTAATGGCTCCTTTGCCCAAATGCATTTTTATTCCGTGACGGGAGAGTGGTTCAAAGGTACTTTCTATCTCCAGTTTGTTACTCGATGTCGGTCCTACACCAGCGGGACTTACAGCAGTATGGAAGATGACTTGTCCTTGCAGATCCACATTTACATCTGCCAATGTGCCTTCCTCGGCATGCTTCACAATCTTCGGAAGAACAGCATCACGACCGGTATAAATATATCCCGAGATGGATACCACATCACCAACTTTCAGTTGGGCAATATCCTCTTCGCTGAATGGGGTTGTTAAATGTATCATAATTTATTATTTGAGTCAACGAGTCGATGAGTCAACAGGTCAAAAAGTTTTTGTTTTAAGTCTTGCATTCGTCATATAGACGATATGAGATGCAATAAGAGTCAGAATGACAACTATTATTGGCATTGCATAAAGGGCCGGCATATTCTCAGACAAACCGACTTTCGCATAAACAAACTCCAATCCATGCCATACAGCTGGATGAATAATGTAAACGAACATCGAATAACGTTTACCTATCTCTTGAATCACACCCTTATGAAGGGTTGGGTTGTTTACTGCATACAGGAACAAGCAGAATACCTGTGGAATAGTAACAATGTTTACACCGAAATCTCGTCCCATAAGATATCGTTCAACCCAACACAGCAATGTGCTTACAAGGACAATGGTTAGAAGTATCTTGTTATCAAACTTCAGCCTGTCTTGATTGTGATGAATCCAATGTCCAAGCATAAAGTAGGCAAATCCCTCAACGAGCCAATTGCGATAAATCATATTCGGAACACCTATTCCGGCAAGGTGCATTCCTTGCGCCATTACAATATATACTACGAACATCGCACCAGCCAACCAATAGGCTTGTTTAAGCCACCCCAACCTCATTAGAATGCCATAGAAAACGTATGTATAGAGAAGTGCAAAAAGGAACCAATACTGACCTGCGACACCTGCCCATGCAGGCTGATTAAAGATTGCCCAAGTAAATAATCCTCTCTTTGAAATTGCCCAACTGACATCATTACCAGCTAATGCCATTATCACCTTAAAGATGGTGTAAAACAGGCAAGCATTGATAGTGATAATCAACACATGCTTTACTTTCTTATTGATATTCAGCGAATTACCCCCCCCCATTAGTGCTATTTCTGGTTTAAAGCAGAAATAACCAGAGACCATAAAAAAGAGAGGTACGCAAAATCTGCTGATAGCCTGTACTGCAGTTCCTAAAAGACCAGGAAACTCACAATGCATAAACACCACAAAGATGCAGGCAACCCCTTTGACAAAATCCAAGCAATAGTTGTATTGTTTTGACATACCTTGTTTTGTTTGGGTCAACAAGACAACAGGTCAACAAGTGAGTTGACACTGAATGTTGATTGATTTATTAATTTGATTACTTTGTTACAATTCTCTTCCGTGAGTCCGCTTGTCATTGCAAGAGTAATGAATTTTGCTTCAAGTTCTTCATCTGTCAAAGGATTCTCAGGTTCGCCCTTTGGATAATCAATGCGATGTGAATGAATGTATCCATCTTTCATCACAATCTTCAAGATTGACGCACGTTTCTTAGGAACTAAAGCAGACAGTTCGTCATTCTCTACAACTTTCACTTTTCTGGCAAGAGAAAGTATTTCTTTATCTATAACATTTGCTTCGTTGAAATCTTCCATTCCGGCAGACCCTTTAGTCAATGCAAGAGCGACAGCAAAAGGCATACTCATTTTGGCTGAACTTATTCCTTTGATTTCGGTATGGTCATGACCAGCAACTGCAAGCTTGTAGGCTTCGACAGTGATGGAGTTGATTGATGATAGTTGATTGATGATAGTTGGACGAATAGTTAATGCGGCTTCGATGGCTGGATGTGTGTGACGGCAGGCAGCATAGGTTTTCATGTAAATCTGCGTGATGGCAAGTGGATCTTTCTTATCAAAATCCGTTATGAACTCCGTATGCGGATCATCCGTCATTACCTTCAGGAAACCTCTTTTGCCACCAATAGCATCCAAGGGAGCCTTGAATCGAGCTTTACCAAGATATGCGGCAGCCACAGCATCCATAGCTGCACGGCCTACATTCAAAGGTTTCAAGTCGGATCCGTCCTCCTGCATCTCTAACACACCAGCTGCACTTGTTACGGCAGCAGAAAGTGTTGACTTCATTTGCTCAAAATCCTGTCCCATAGCTGCCGCAATGCCCATAGCCGCACCAACCGTCCCGCATGTGCCTGTCGCATGATAACCTCTTAACTTATTACCTGGTTGCACAGCACATGCAAGCCGGATAGTAGCTTCATAACCTATGATTGCGCCATAAAGCAAGTCTTCTGAAGAAAGATGCTCATGTTCTGCCACTGGGATAAGAGCTGAAAAAACAGTTGCCCCCACATGAAGTGCACCCTTTCTGTGCCCATCATCCAACTCTATGACGTGTGCGCTCATTCCGTTCAGCAAAGCGGCTGTCTGCATAGATGCTTTTCGGTTGAGACCAAAGATAGTGGCATCACCATCTTCACACAAAGAATCCAGATAAGCAAGTTCTTTTTCACGGAAAGCCTTTGTCCCAGGAATAGTTACGCTCAAGTAGTCAATCAATGCTCTGCGAGCTTGATGCCATACCTCAGGAGCAATACATTCTTTTCTGATAGAACGTAATTTATATATAAATTGATCTGTCATTGGCTAAAGCTTAACAGGGATATTAAAAGCCGGTAACTTATCAAAAGCCCTACGAACAACATTATATCGATGATTATAAATTCTGCGAATAATACCATATTTTGGCATTTTCACCAGAAAAGCCCAAAAACGCATACGAAGGCGAATAATCAACGAATCATAGTGATGGAGCACATTGTCTTCCGTCAAACAAGTGAGACGGTATGATGTTTCAATTTTTCCCCCAATATTCATTTCCACCATCATACCGATGCGGTTTTGGGGGTTCCAAACTGCCACAATTGGTTCTGTTATACTCTTGGGATATGTCCACATTCGTTTGAGAGAATGACATTCTTCAGCTGTTTCCGGATAATACATGGGACGTGGAACCTGCATACATTTGTCGGGGAAAAGAAAATTTCCAAGACTGAAATAGCACTTCTTTCCACCCCAAGAAACGACAGGGTTAATGATATGCGGATGGCTGCCAATGATGCAATCGGCACCAGCTTCAATCATTTTTTGAGCATAATTTTTAAAATATGCTGGTGGAAGATATTCATGCTCCTCACACCAGTGTGGCATAATAATCAAATTATCACACTGCGTCTTCAGTATTCTAATCTCTTTTAATAATTCCTCTATCGGAACTTGATAAATTCCAGGTTCATTTTCTGTGGCTTTATGAAAGATGATAGGTCTATCGCAATCAACCATACACCCAAGGATTGCAATCTTTTTCCTGTCAAGTTCAATTACAACTGGGCGTTTGGCTTCCTCTTTATTCATACCTGCACCTGTATGAAGCACACCATACTTATCGCAAATGTTCAGTGTATTTTCAATGCCTCGCAGACCAAGATCTCCTATATGATTGTTTGCCAAGGTCACAATATTGATATTGAGTTCATTGATGCGTTTCATATCCTCGTCTCTTGAATACACGACACCTTGAGTTTTGGACATTTTTATGGAATCAAAAGGAATGTCCGTACCTATGGCACTTTCAAGAGTTCCTATCCGCAAATCGAAATAACCCATATAATCTAATAGGTCTTGCTCGATGTAATTATATTGGTATGGCAAAACGCCACCAGGCATAATGTCGCCAACAAATAATATTCTCATTATTTATGTGCTCGATAATTATTTTCAACATTCATTTTTGATACTTCTTTCTAATAGCAGTTATGTGGTTGTAATTATTTCGGGGGAAATAATTTATTTAAGATTGAGAATCAAATGTATCCCATAAAAATCACAGACACACATGTATTTTGCTGCATCCATTACATTATTTTTACTTATCTATAGAATTCATACGACTCTATAGGTCTGGAATTTTCGCATTTCATTGTCTCCTTGAGAATCCTATCTGTATATTCACCAAATGCAGGTCCATTCGCGGATTGACTCGGATCAGAATTAGCATTCCATTCTATCATCATCGGCTCTCCTTGCTCATCAATACATATATCCCATCCAACCAAATTAAAGAATGGAAGATGATAATGAAGATCCTTCACCATGGCAAGAGTTTTATCATATGATGGAATCTTATATCCTAATAACCTGATTCCTGTATCTGTGAATTCAATTTTATCCTCCCCAGGAACTGAATATGCATACTTCGCCAAAGTTCCGTCTTTGTTGATTTTTGCACTCATCCCCCCCGCAGTTTCATTATCAACTATTTGCCCTTTGCGTCCAATCCTGATAACTGTATATACGACCAAAATCTCATTACCTGAACGATAGGTCAAAACCCTAATAGTGTTGATAGAAGTAGGATTGAGCGCAGCCATATCCTTGTGTTGTTTTACAACTTTCTGCAACAAGAAATCTTTCTTATATGCGGCAAACAAGTCTTTCAATCCTTTACCTGTTTCGAATATGCTTCCGTCTTGAACATGATACTTTGCCACACCGCGTCCGTGACTGAGCAATGAAGGTTTAATGATGAAATCACCCAAGTTGCTACATCTCTCTACTGCTTCATCAATGGTTATTGGATTATTATCGATATAAAAGTAACCATTCATATTCTTGAGGAAAATCTCAGGCTGCTTTGCTTGTGGCAACAATATATCCTGCAGATTTTTGTCAGAGTAAGCATTCTTGAATGGAAACATATTCATTCTCGGAATCAATTCCAACCGATAGATAGCTGTAGGTATATATTTCACGCTAAATTCGCCAGTACGAGCACTGAAATACCGATGCCAATCTGTAGGGACATCCATTCCTATCATTTCTTTAAAATATGCTTGGATTTCATGCTCCTGTTCAGATGTCAACTCCTTTTTTATAGAGAGTTTCTCATAGCTTTCGTTTATGCTTTTTCTGAAACGATCAATGACCTCAATTCTTTTACGGTTCTTCTTCCATTGAATAAAAAATTGCCTGACATTCATAACAATCATATATTTATATGGTGAATATTTAACTTTAAATTATCAAACACTCTTCAGCATTTTGACTATTCGATTCCTTTTCAAATCATTTTTCAACATATACGACAATTCCTCCTCTGTTGCTGGTTTCTGTCTGCGAAATTTCATATAAAGACATCTTTTCAGCTCGCCTGCTGCTTCTCGCACACTTTTTGGCCCAAGCATTTTTTTCATCATGCGGAAATCCTTATTGGCTTGTTCTTGCAATTTGGGCATCAAATAAGCATTATATGCATCTTTATCCTGCAAATAACGACATATCGCTTCGTTATGCAGTCTGCTCTCTTCACTATGGTCAATTTCTATTGCGATATTGTCAATGTTTTTAGTGTTTATCATTTCCCACGTCAGCCCATCTTCTGAAATCGATATAATTGCACAACGTCCTTCGTACCAATGAGGACGATTATATGCCCGATATAGAGTATTTTCCTTGCTGTTGAAGAAAAAATTGCCCAAACTATAGAATATCGGCTTCCCTTTGTAGGCTTCCCATCCCTGCGGACAATGAGGATGGCTGGCAATCACACCATCAGCACCATAATCGATGAAATCCCTGTAGCGTGCAATGGTTTCGGGCAGAGGTACATCAATATATTCTATGCCATCGTGAGGAAGTACAAAGAGAAAATCAACTTCTTTCTTCGCCTCTATTATCACATGGTTCACTTTCAAATCATTTATATACGCACAACCAAGTCCATCATGTTTCATTACATCGTCAAACACGCCCTTATAGGCAGCAAAACAGACGGATAGAAAGCCTATTTTTACCCCCCCCCAGCACATTGTTTTTACTTTATAAGCCTCTTCGTATGTTCCTGCGCCAAAAGCCTGATCTCCAAGCACACTTTTCGTCTTTTTGAACCCATAATCATCCCAGTCAAATGCATGATTATTAGCTATTGAAAACAGATCGAATCCAAGATTCTTGAGGAATGCTGGTGCATCATCATTCTGGAAGAAACGTTCACGTTTCTGCTTTGGCAATTCAACATCCGGTTTAAGAGGTACTTCAAAATTGACAATTCTCAAATCACATTCCGACATCAGCTGCTTCAGTTCGTCTGAAACTGTAATCAATGCGGTAGAAGGTTTAGAGCAGAAGTCTCCTGCAAAGAATAATTTTATCGAATTTCTATTTTGCTGCATATTCAACAGTTTTTTTACATATTTCAAAATAGTATTTCAACAATTTGATGTCACGAATATATATATGCCATGTCAGCAATAGCGTTCCAGAATATTTCCGTACCTCATCCACAATGGAGACAACATCTTTCATCATATCATCATCTGATGCATACTTGTGCAATCGAAGAGCCGAATCCATAATCTGGCAAGGAATCTCGTATATCCTTAATTGCCGACGTGCATAAATATCAAATATCTGGTAAGGGACTGCAACTCCACTTCTAAATCCAATATGTTTGTGAAAAACGCAATTACTAACGAATGATTCATCACAGGAAAGCAGATTATCCCATTTTTGGTATGTATCGCTATTGTAAAGCAAATGATGATTTCTCCCTATCTTAAGATTATCTTGCAACAGTTTTTTGATACGTTCAGACTCTACAGTCCACTGTTCAACGTTGTTAAATGTGGTTTGCGAAGGATGAAAACCTATATAAATATTCGGATTCTTCTTGGCCACTAACACATCTATGACACGCTTCAGTCTCTTATCATTATAATAATAGGTAGCCTCTTCTTCTCCCTTTGCACACACTTTGAAGTAGAACCATTCGGGTATGCCATACTTCTCGCACAATTCCACATATAACTTCACCTGACTATATGCCTTGGGGAATGTACATTTATACAAAATCTCCTGCTGCCAAGTCAAGTTTATTATAGGATTTTTAGGCGAGCCATTCTTTATTTGGCGACACGCATCTATAGCTATCTTTTTGCATGATGGAGGCACCAAACCATCTACATCATGGCTCATTGCGACACGGTATTCTCGTTCTTTTGTACTTACCCCCCCCCAACCATTTAATAAGGTCTTTAATAGATATTCATACTCATGAACCAAAGGCCGCTGATATATATTTTCTCTAATCGTAAATAACAATTTTTCCGGGCAGTCACCTTTCTCGTCACGCCCATATAAGGACTCTTCCCAACGGGTCAGCATAAAAAAGGTGGAGGCAAAAATATCTAAACCTATCGTAGCACGATTCTCCGTTTCTTCATATCTATCTACTCCATATATGATAGGTATCTCTTTACCCCTCGCATGGAAATATACCAACTCTGAGGGCAGATGTTCTGCTTTCAGATAGGACAAAGGCTCTGGATATTGTTGGAAAAAATGATCTTCCACTACAATCTCCTTCCCGTCCACCTGTATGGTATAATTGACAGCTTGAGCATCAAACTGTATATCGTCTGCTGTCAAATCACAACCTAACAAGTCATTAAATATGACCTCTATAGCGTATCGTCTTTCTGGTATATTATTAGACGGACAAATAATACGTATCACTTGAATCCAAATTTAATTGATAATGGCTTTTACCTCATCAACAGTCACTTCATCTTTCTGCAACAAGTACTGAATACTACGAACTTGACTCTTAAAGGCTCCTCCCAACAAGGCTCCTCCCAAAGTCATAATGGACTCTGCTATAGATGTGTCATCAACTGCTTTAACTCGTCAGAAACTGTAATTAGGGATGTTGAAGGCTTAGAGCAAAAGTCTCCAGCAAAAAATAGTCTTATTTGATTATTCATGCCGTAATGCAATTTTTTCGAGGTGGGTTACGGATAACTGATTGGGTTGACGATATATCTTCCAATTCTGGGGGGGGGTATTATACCAAGCTGTAAAACAGTCTTTTATCTCATTCCTCCACCCTCTACGGATAAAATATTGACCTGTTCTGTCCCAAAAGTCATTAACTTCAATTACCACTGGACCCTCATCGGTAATTGCAATATCCCATCCTGCAGCCTTGCACCACGGAAAAGCCTGTTGGAATTTAATAACATCAGCTTTTATGGATTCCCAATTTTCTATAATCACGCCATTGAGTTGTGCACCACTGTCGGGATGTTTTTCTATTTCCTTTATGTTGTGCCATCCATCAAATTGAATTGCATATTTCACCTCTCCTGTTTCAACGTCAACGCACACGTCAACATTACCTCCACCTCCAGCGTTATCAACGCATCTCCCTGCACGGCCAATTTTGATAAAAGTAGCTATTATGCGGGCGCTCCCATCAGGATATAGTGTGGTCATAAACCTAATTGTGTTGACAGATGACTCATTGAAACTGGCTAACTGTTTTGTCTGCTTTATGACGCTCTCAAAGATGCGAGGATGGTTTGACAATACATCAGACAACTTTTCGGTAGTACCATTAAAAAGCAACAGTTCGCAATCATTTTCAAAATACCTGATCTCCTTGACCACTATGACATTATCTCCATGAGAGTCTTCGGTTGACTTGATTACACATTGACTGACTCCTTTTGACTTTAAAATGCGAACAACATCAGCCACATTAGTGGCAATTTCCGAACTATTCTCCACGTTCCCACATGGTTCATAATAGCAATACAATTCAGAGGTTCTGATTCCTGTATTCTCGAAAAGTTTATGAGCCACAAATTTATTACGGGCAAACGAATAATATTTAATCGGATTCAACACATCCAAATAATAACGTTGTTCATTCAATCCCAAGAAAGAATTACGAAATGCTTCAGAACGTTTTTCAAATTCGAAATCATGGTATTCGTCCATTCTAAGGCCCTTGGTACGGTATAGGGCAAGATAATCCTTTACCACTTTATTTTGAGTGGCTTTATCTGTCCAATACGAGCGTGCCCAGTTTTGCACTGATTTAGTAAATTTACGCTGATTATTGATGGATTCAAATTTTTTTATTATTCTATACATCATATTCATCCTCCAATAAAAGACTACAGATGTGTTCTATCATATCCGTACATTTTATCAAAATACCTTTCTTGCTTTTTATCATACAAACGTTTATAGCCTTTACTCACTAACTTTGCTGGAACACCAGCAATTAATGGATACGGCTCTGCCATTTCGAAATTCTTGTTCACTAAAGAATTTGAGGCAACTATACTGTCACTGGGTATGACCGCACCCTTAGAAATGGTAGTGTTATTTCCAATCCACACATTCTGTCCTATTTCTATTGGTTTGGTCAATTTGGAAATTTGTTGATCATCTTTGTCACTGATTATATAATGGAAACTTGTATCATACACTTGAACATTCCAAGCAATTCGAACATTGTCACGGAATCTTATGCTGTCAAAACATATAATCTTTATGTCTGAACCACAAAAAGAGCCTTTACTACCAAATTCCAATGTGCCTGTTCTTGCCACAGTTATATAGACACCCTGTAAGAAACGTATTGGTCCATTAAAGATGATTGTTCCATTATTGGTGATTGTGACTAAAGGTCTCGCAGTTGTAACATACCAATCACGCACGCCAAACTTTATCATGCCTGGATAAGCATGGCTCCTAATTTCTATTTTGCCTTTGAGACTACGAAATGTAACATCGCCATATAACAATATTGGCAAACGTAATGCTGTCCTTACCGGAAGCATCTTGAAATTAAAGTATATCGACTTTAATATGTTTGACCTAAAAATATCTTTAAGGTACTTTCTGTATCTCATATCTATTACAATAGTCTGGGGAAATCAGACATACTTAATGTTAAATAGTCGTTTAATCTTCGCCTTTAACGCAGCTTTTTCTTGGTCCACAATTCTATGCTTTTTGTATTTTTTATATTCATAAAACGCTTCTTCTGGAATGGGACAATGATGTTTAACAACAAAGTCATATATTAAACGAGCATGCATTGCATCGTCATCCAACGCATCTTTGTCTTTTGTTATCAGTAACCATGTATATGCATTCACCCGTTTTTTCTTGAAACTGTCAATGTCAAAAACGGCTCCAAAAAGATCAATTTTCCCAACAATATCCAGTATCACCAATGTACGCAAACATTTTGAACATGTTCCACAATTTTTAAATCGGAAACAGACATCTAGATATCGTTGTGCATAATCATGATCTGCTATTGCAATAGTCTTGTCTAATCTACTATCATAGTCCGACAGAATAAACTCAGTCCCTTCTGTTGACAAAGAAAAACAAAGCAAGGATTCGTAGTGTTCGCTCGCCTTGTTGAGGTCTAAATCGAACCCTTCCGCTCTGCCTCTCGATGAGCAATAGTATTTACCAAACAGGCCAGCTAAAGCCAACACACAAGCACAATTACGATATACCCCCGTATCTCCGTATGCCCCACGATAATAATCAGAATCCATATTCGACTTAACATATAGCAACGGCAAATTCGACATATCAGCCACAGCTTGAGCATTTGCTCGCTTCTCTTCAGACATCCGATCCGTTGTTTCGTAGAACTCTTTCATAGAATACACTTTCTTGTTTGCCCTATCTGGATGGAAAATAGCACCCATATTGAAGTAGGTCAGATGAGTAAGTTTATAACCCTCTGGAACATCATCACTATTATACAAATGCAATGAATACAACGAATCAATGCCACATGACATTCCAGTTCCAACAGCATGTGCATTCGGATAAGCGTTTGTAGTCGTAGGAGCTTGAATATTGATGTGTCTATGATATCCTTTTTCAGATTTCATTAGCGCTGGTATGAGTTGGTACCGAATTGAGAACAACATCTTATGAGATATCGGAGCTTCACAGATTATATCTGATTCTGTCACCATGGCATACCACAACATTGCCACCACAAAAGCATCTCCACGTTCTGCACACAGATAAGACTTGTATTCTGTTGGCACCGCAAACCATAATCCGCTATCATCCGATTGCCATTCTACCGGAGGGTAATTTTCATACAAACGCCAATGAACATGCTTAAATGTATCCTTCAACGACATATATGTCTTTGACGTATCTTCACTGATATGTATGGGGGCTTTTAAGTAAGAATACCCCCCCATCGTAAATGTATGGTTTTCTGATTGTTATCATAATTATTCTAAAGTATAAATGTTATTATTGAATTTATTTTGATATTGCTGATATAATATCTTTTATTTCAACATCGCGTTTACCCAAAAGGTTCTGTATGCTTCTTGATTGTCTCTTGAAGTCTTCTCCAAGCAAAGCTGAAGCCAATGTCATAATAGATTCTGCTATTGATACATCCACTCCAGCGACCTTTCCCAATGAGATGAACAACCCCAAGCCCATCGGAACATCCTCTAACAAATAGCGATGACGCAAGAACATCGGTCCCTTGTTGGATGAGTCAGCAAACGAGCGGAAAGAGGTCATTGCATCTATATTCAAGTCTTCCTCGTTGCGCCACTTAGCTGCATCGAAATAGTCCAACGGTTCGCAGCCATAGGCTTGCAACACCTTATTCTTCTGTTTGTCAAACGCATTGATAACATTAACAATGGAATCGGTGAATGCCTCACGATACATCCAGAACTCGCCCTTGCTATATTCAATGCGAGAGGCAGAGAAAGTCATTCCGATTGTATGAACAATCATATTGGGATTGTGGAGAGCCGACTCCAGGATGTTTCTACGCAGATAGTTCGTGTTGTCGAACAGCTGAGAGAAGATTGACAGGACATATTCACTCCTGGCAACAGGAAGCACGGAGATGGCATTGCGAGGATTATAGAATGTAATCTTAACATACTCATTGTTCATTACACGTCCGTTATACGCCGTGGTCTCCCATTCGCAATAGGTAACATCTGCCGACACATACTGCTTGAAGATAAGGCTGCCCATATATCCTGGACACATCGCTATGACTTGCCCATCATGAGCGTATGTTCCGATAAGCTTGGCTACAGATTCGTGTTGCAAGGTGGTAGTCATTATCAACACCACATCCGCGAATGCCATAGCAGCCTCTGCATCACGCGTTACCAAAGCCGGCTTCACGAAGAAGTCGTGTCCGTGATTGGTAAGATCCTTCACAAGATAGCCGCCTTCAGCAACAATCTTATCATAATAGGCGCTGTTGGTCTGTGAAGTCTTCAATAAACAGACTTCATTTCCGCCCTTTTCGTAAATCTTGGCTGCATGGATAAGACCAGCATTGCCACAACCGATGACAGTAACTTTCATATTGCTTTAATAATTATTTATTTTTCTTTTCCCAAAACTTGAATCTATCAGGAATTATTGATAAAGTATATGTGAATGATTCTGGTTTGAAAATAAATGACCATCCGAGATATAGGAGAATACAAATTAAACCTTTCAAGATTCCGTCAGGATAGAGCGAAAGGTGCATGCTATTGACTGCAAAATAGGCAATGGCAGCACAAACTGTTGATGCGATAGTGACTGGCAAAAGATCCAACAACTGTGTTGTCCACTTGTAACCTATATGTTTGGATACAAGACCAATATTCACGAAATAGCAGAACCAATTATAAATCACGATACCAACCATAAAGCCTTTCATTCCATAAAAGAACAATCCACCAAGCATAAAAGATAGTCCAACTATGCGCTTGCCTAATGTCCATAGGAACATTGTTTTACTTTTCCCAATTGCGGCAATTGTCTGAGTATTGACAGATTGCAAACATGAGGACAAACCCACAATACATAACACTTGAAAATATGGAACACTCGGAAGCCATCTATCAGAATACAACAACACAAAAATGGGCTTCGCCGTTAGCATTAAAACAAACATCAATGGAAACGTAATATACGAAATGGTGCGAGTGAGGCGTTTAATCATATTTATCATCTGAGGCTTATTATCCTGAACAGAAGCATATAATGGATATGTAACTGATGTCATAATAGAGGAGATGCTATATGATGCCAATTTTTCGGCACCCATAGCCTTGGAGTAATAGCCCAATGTGGCAGGAGAATACAATTTACCGATAAATAATGTCTGAATACTTTTGGAAAAATCATTTATCATCGTTGTCAGGAACATATAAAAACCGAAGCTGAATAATTCCTTAAAAGATTTTGTAGAGAATGTAATGATAGGCCGCCATTTGACGTAAAACCAATATACAGCAGCTGGGATAGAAGCCGATATTAGGTTCTGTATAACCAAAGCCCAAACTCCAAAGCCCTTATATGCCATAAATAATGTTATTCCCAAAGACACGACAGATGTCACGATAGTGACAATTGATATCAATTTGAAATCGAGTTTTTTTCTAAGTTGGTTGCTTTGGACAAGTGTAAAAGCATGTATAAATAGGACAAGTGCCTGTACCCTCAAAACAGGACACAGCAACTCGATATTATAGAATCTCGCAATGGCTGGCGCACAAAAATAAAGTGTGACATACATCACGACCGCCACTCCTAAATTCCAAAAGAACACAGTGGAATAATCATCCTGAGTTGGGTTCTTCTTCTGTATTAAAGCCGACCCGAACCCGCAATTGATGAAAGCCTCAGCAAACATCATGAAAATGGACAACATACCTATGCAGCCATAATCATTAGGGGTCAGCAATCGGGCAAGGATAATGCCCGATATGAACTGAATGCCCATCGTAGAATACTTCTGAAAAGCCGTCCATACCATTCCAGAAGCTGCTTTATTTTTCAATGATTCCTGTGCCATAACTTATCCAAATAACATAGCTTCAAATTCTTCCTTCAATCCCTTTCCAAACTCAATTTGCGGCATAGAAACTTCACCCCAGTTTGCTTCAATTACACACCAGCCGCGGGTAGATAGAGCCATATCGTATGCAATATACTTATGCTCCGACGGCATTGCATTGTGTACTTCAGCCACAAAAGACTTTAATGCATCCCATTCTGGAATTTGAGCACCTTTATACACAATATGTGAATCAGGATGTTCCAAGTAGTGATGTCCGTGCTTATCAAAGCCATCAGATACGATAATACCCGTTTCTGCATCAATAGCCGCAAATGTTCCTCCTGCTCCGGCATTATCAACAATGGAACCTGCACGACCAATACGAATAGAAGGATAGAAAATCTTAACTCCATCTTTTGTTCTGAAAGTAGGAATGCGGAACGTATTGAGCGAGGAAGCATTCCATTTTGCTATGCGAGGGTCTTGCTCTACAACCTCTTCTGCTATATATCCACCTTTTGCAAGGAGTTTATCAAATGCCTCTTCCGCACTCTCATAATCAGACAATGAAATAATCTCTATACCGGAACCACATCCTCCACGGGTTGGTTTAACCATGAGACGACTGCATTTGTAAAGCAATTCGCAGAAAGTTTTTTTATCTTCTTTTCTCTCAACCCTACATGCCTCTCTACGGAAAAAGTTCTTCATTGCCTCATAAAAAGCATTTTTATCCTTAATGAATTCGAAAGCAGTTTGGTGTTTACCATGCATTTGTTTAACAAGCAGACAGTCTTTCTGATAACGTGGCAAATATGTAGCACGTTCACTATCATTCTTCGTTGGATAACCATAGCAGAAATATTCTGTGGGGTTAGTACCATATTTGAAGTGGCAAAGGATGATGTCAATTATCGTATTCTTTACAAACACCTTATCAGCCAATTGCTCTTTTGAAAGGAAGATTTGTAAACTGTCATCTATGTAATCAGCCATATCCTTGCCATCATAGCCGCCATAGAAACAAATATGATTCTGATGCGCTCGCGTATAAACTCGATAAGCAAAATACCGAGGACAGCAGCATCTCAAAAGATGACTAACTATATGTCGGATTTTAAGTATAACTCTATAAATTACATTCATAAAATTCTTTTATTTTCTATCTCATGGACAAATCCTTGGTCGTAAGTCAATATATTATCCACAGCTTCCTTCATCATAGAATGAAATGTCTCAAAAGAGAGACCTGCAATATGAGGCGATAGAATAACATTGTCAAGTGAACACAAAGGATCATCTTTTAACATTGGTTCTTCATAATGAACATCCAATCCGGCAGAAGCGAGTTTGCCAGATGAGAGAGCTTCATACAAATCGCTTTCGTTAACAAGCTTTCCACGAGCAGTATTCACTACTATTGCACCATCTTTCATTTTACTGATAGATTTCGCATTTAGGATTTCCTTGTTTTCTTCTGTGAGAGGGCAATGGAAAGAAAGGATATCCACTAAAGGGAGTAATTCTTCAAAACTTGATATGTAGGTAACATCTAAAGAAGACTCTTGTTCTTCATTCAATCGATACAAGTCTGTATATAGAACTTTCGCACCAAAGCAATTGAGATATTTTGCCACTTGACGACCTATAGCTCCCATTCCAACCAATCCGACTGTTTTTCCATAAAGCTCGTGACAAGAAGTGCCAGTCTCCTGCTTCTTCCATACACCATTACGCACCTGCTTATCAATTGCTGGTATTCGTTTCAGGCAGGAAAGCATAAGCGTGAGTGTATGTTCTGCCACACTTCGTGCATTCACACCTGCATTCACATAAACAGGAATGCCACGACTTTTGATTTCTTCCATATCCAGCATTTCCGTGCCAACTCCGGTACGCTGAATCATTTTTAGTTTCTTGGCACTTTCGAGAACTCCTTTGTCTATTTTCAGGCGACCGCTTACAAGAAGATAATCGGCATCAGCGGCCTCTTTTATCAACTGTTCTTGGGTAGGTTCGTCAAGAGTTTTAATGGTAAAACCTTCGGGAACTACTGATTTCAATATTTCCCACGGACGACCTGTGTAACGATATGTATGAAGTATCTTTGGCATGTTTACTTTACTCCAAACAATTCAATATAACTACCATCATTCTCAATGACACCGTATGCCTCGGCACGCATCATGATGCGTTGAGCCCAGTTCTTGTGAGGCCCGATTTCGTTCATGCCTTTGGTTCCCTGAATTACACCGCCACTTGTATGCATAATCTGGTAAGCATCATCATACTCGTCCTTGGTGACTGCCAACATCCCATTAATATAATTTAGGTGCGACGGATGAATACAAGTCTTGCCCATGAAACCGTTTGCCTGATCAAGAACCAATTCACGCATAAGACCATCAACGGCATCATTAACAACAGCCTTGCGCTTCAGTAGAGTCTGCTGAAGATCCACTTGCGGCAACTCGTCCAGATTCTTCATGCGTTTGTTGGCCTTGAAGTATTCCCATACAGGACCACTAACGGTATAGTCATTGTT
This sequence comes from uncultured Bacteroidales bacterium, assembly GCA_937892155.1. Classification (GTDB taxonomy): domain Bacteria; phylum Bacteroidota; class Bacteroidia; order Bacteroidales; family UBA1715; genus UBA1715. Next base: position 17,124 of record CALAUG010000019.1, read on the forward strand.
GCGGGTAAAGACATTGAGAATATCCATCAGACAATTGCTCACCGTCATGATGTCATAGATGGTATAGTTGATGCCTCTACGAACACCAAAGCAGCTGCTGAAATCTGTTCCACCTACGCGTACATTGAGAATGAGTTTCTTATGACAGTCACATACATTCTTAATTGCCATAAGTTCAAGAAGACGAGTTTCCTTATAGGCAACACGTGAATCCTCAATGATAGGCATACCATAGATTATCTCACCAAATTTTGCATTGAGTTCAACAAGGTGTTCCATATAAGGAGCTGCCGTAATGCTGTTGAACTTTGGAAAGTTGAATCCGCATAAATATTTTATGTGGCGTGGCTGAAGCATTGAAGCAAAATGCCTGAACTGTTCAACACTGCGAACGCGGAAGAAAATAAGCGGAATGTCTTCGTACCGAAGCGTACCATTTTCAACCGCCTCAGCCAACGTGTCGAGCACGTGAATGCTGTTTAACTCTGCTGCAGGCACATCCTCCAGTTTGCAGGCATCCTCAAAACACATGACCATAGAGGTCAAACCTGGGTACTTCTTGTCTATTACCGCCTGAGCAAAGTCCTTTGTTCCCGGCATGTACATTGTTGCTCCAAGGCAATACTGCAAGAGTTCTCGATCTGTGTATTTATTGAAGTCAACCGGTGCTTTGACAAATTGATAATTGGGATTGTACTGATGGTGTATCATCTCTTTTTATTTAGGTGAAACAACGGCTTCAGGATAATAGGTATCAATAACTCTTTTTACAAGCATGATTTGCTTAGCACGTTGTTTGGCTTCTTTTTCCGTGGTATCGTAGCTATGAGTAGCAGCGACCGAACCTCCCGTCTTCAAATAGACCGGAGCGGCAACACGGATAAAATCAGGTACTTCATAGTGACGGATAAACCCACCGCTGGACTTCGGGTTCTCGGTATGCAAATCAATAGGCACATCAATGGCGGCACGCATTGCTGCCAACATTTGAACCTGAATATCACGAATAGGATTGATTGAATTGGCTCCCAATGTCTCTAACACATGAGCCGAGCAAGGATTTCCGTGGCCCGAATGAGCTGAAACTTTGAAATGACAATCTGCAGGAATGTAACCATTTTTACGAGCCTCGTTCAATACCCATAACAGACCTTCATCATAAATCAAGAAACCTCGCACGCCTAATTTTGCAGCACGCTTGATTTCTTCAATGCCTCTTACAATCTGTTCCTGACCACGAAGTCGGTAACCCATGCGCTGGCCTTCTTCAGTTTTTACACTTGCTGAAGTATCAGTTGTGGCACGAGGTCCACAAGCTAAAATCAGTTGCAAGTTCCAATGCTTTGCATATTCCACCATCTGACTGATTTCATCATCGGTAAGGAACATAATGCCCTTGGTTTGAGTGACACGATGAATATGGATTTGGTATTCATCGAGTTGTTCCAATAACGATTTCATAGCGGACGGCCCCTGAATTCCAGGAACCTCAAAACGGTATTGTCCACCATCAGGGAAACGCTTTTCCGAAGTTGGCAAATCATAGAGGTCACCGCCAGGCTGACCTATGCTTTCGAGAAAAGCCCGAGTTTCTTTCATTGTGTAGTATTTCATAATATATCTGGATTAAAAATTATCGTTATATCATTGCCATTGACATCATAAATATGAAATCTCTGTTTTATATTCTCTATCACACGTTTCATGTGATTAATATCAGTAACTTTGAGATGCAAGCCCATGACCTTTTGTGCAGCCGTCCCTGAAGCTCCTATTTTATCTCCTACTTGCTTCATCATAGACAAACTCAATAATTCTGGCATTTGCTTAAGAAAATCCAATCCTTCAAATCGCTCAATGACAGCTTCCTTGCCGAGTATGAACAAATGACAATATGTGTGTTTAAACATTGCATTATCTTTCTCTTTTATAGGATAATCTGCCATCTTGCCCGAGATAGCAAAATGGATAAGAGAATCCAATGCACTTACGCCATTTTCCATTTGGGTATAAGTATAATGTTGTCCGCCAGACAACCTGTGCCCCATCTCCATCACATAAAAATCATGGCCATCAGTAAAGAACTGAACGGTTAAAACACCATTCTTTATTCCAGCTTTACAGAACATTTCCCTAACTGCTTTATCCATTTTGGAGATGTACGTCTCTGTATGCTTGGAAGGATAGACACCACATTGAGTTACCGAACTACCACTCTCTGATTTATAGACATATCGGTCATCCGTAGTTGAAAGAGACAACTCTCCATCCTGTATAGTATATGAAATAGAAATACTGTCCATTTCCATATATTTTTCAATAACTACCTGTTTTTTTTCAGAAAAAGAGAGAGCATATGTCAAACAGTCCGGGAAATCCTCCGCTTTGCTACAAAGAATGACTCCGCGAGATCCACTATTATCCACGGGCTTAATTATGACCTTATTCTTATCCGATATGATACTCGGATCAAACGAATTTAAGTCATATTCTGGAATAACAGGTATTCCATTCTCACGGCAATGTTGTTTGAAACGAGCCTTATCCATAGTCAATTCAAAAACATCCCGCGAGGCATAACATGGCAAGTTAGATAATTCACAAATACGCTGGTATTGTAAAAGATATGAATCTGTGAAACCAGTTATAACGCCATTGACATTATGTTTTTTAATAAGTTCCGTAATCAATTCCGGTTTAAATATTTCCTCATTCCAATATTCATCTGCAACAAGTTTTGCTGGAGAGCGTTTGGTGTCATACCAATCTGTAACAATTGTATACACCCCTAATTTACGGGCCGCTTGAACAATGTCTATCGAAGTAGCTCCTCCTCCCAGAACAAGTAATTTTTTCCCTGTTAAATCCATATTATTATAGTTTCTTTAAAATTTCTTCCATATCATTAATTCCATATCTCTGGTCCACAATCAGAGACAATTCATGTTCTGCCATTTCATTACCCTTATTTAAACTTATGCCTTCTGTCGGCCAATGAACAGGGCAATAGATTTCATTCTGGAACATACGCTTTCTTACTTCATTGCGGTTATCCAAATAAATGGGAATGTGCAATGGGACGACAGATTCGGGCACTTCTATGAGTGGCTTTATTCCGAGAGTTTTTAATCCTTGTAACAAAAAAGCAGCGTTTTCTCTTCTTCTTTGCTTTACGCTTTGGATGCCAGTTCCTGCATAGAGCATTTCCGATTCGTGGCTCATGACGCTTTCGTAATTCTCATCAATCAATTCAGATCCTTTCTCAAACAAAGCTAAATAGTCTTCGTCTTTTATATTCTCTCGGCTTCGGTTCATCTTCATTACCCCTGCTTCAATCTTATAGAATACGAAAGTGTTAGGATCAGTAGCTTGAGGCATTGTCGCTTTTGTATAGACTAACCCACCATCGGGCACAGCCAAAGTCTTTCGCAAACTGGTAAAACGATAATCAGCGTTAGGATTATTTCCTTCTGCAAAAGAAAAATAAGCTTGCACATCGTCTTCTATGATGACAGCGTTAGGATAAGATTCCTTGATACATTTTGCGGTTTCTCGCAAGTCTTGCAATCCGAAATAGTTAATCAGCAACACCAATCCGCCATCTTTAAATCCTTTATGGTCAAGACTCTCTGCTGTAGCAAGAAACTTATCATTTAATGCATAAAAATCATATTCAAAACCTGCCTTCATAGCAGCCTCAACCATTGTATGGCAAAGATAATCCGGAAACCACACCTTGGTTTGCTTTCCTTGCAACGATTTCAATATCTGGTACAAGGCAGCTCTGCCAGAAGCATAATAATATGTATCAGGCATCGAAGCAAAACCGTTTCGCTTTGTACCAAGGTCTATTTCGAATTCTCCGCCTATCATTTTATTTCTCTAATCTTACACTACTCGGAATATTCACAACTCTATCCGCAAACCAAATGGTATTTTCAAGGCCATCGGTTTCGCAATGCTCGAACATCGGCAATGAGCCGCTCAAGATTTTCTAATTGTTATTAGATGTATATTTATCAATATACTCTTTTAGTCTAAGAGCTTGTTGTTTGGTTATCATTGTAAATGAAAGCTTTTTCAACGCTTCCATACCATAAACATCAATGATACGGCCAATAGATACATTTAAGAATATCGAAGGTAAAGAAGTAACCTCCGACATATCGATTACAACCTTATCGCTTTCCCCTAAAACTTCAACTAATTGGTTATAAAAACTTGTTCCAGCCTCTGGTAACATATCGGTTGAACTCATGATGTTTTTTAAAGATATAGTACACATATTTTTCAGATTGTAAATTCGTCCAATATTTCTTCATTGTCTAGTGAAGACAAATCAATTTCATAATAAATCAACGTTCCAGGATAAGGGAATCCACAATCATATCCCGAAATCTTGTTTCCTTTTTTACGAACCAATCCATAGTGGCTGAAAATCCTAGCTTCTTTTGCAGAAGAAAGAATATTGCTTAGCCCCATTCCTCTATTTCTCTTTGTCGATCGTACTGTGAAATTGTCTTCAATAGCTTTTATTATTGCTTCTTTATCGTTTTTTATCTCTTTATCAAAATTTCTTACAGATTGTGCAATTCCTATGCCAAAATCAGAAATAGCTACATGTAAGATAGCATTTTCTTCATCATACTGTAGAATGGAAAAAGCATTTCCATTGGCGTTTGCATGGTCAAAAACATTATAATAAGCCTCAACCAAGCTTAATGATATTGCACTCAAGTCCTTGTTTTTGAAGTATTGCCGGCGAAAATATGCCTCAACTTCCTTTGCATATAAATCCTTTTCATTTTCAACAATTCTCCATAAATTAAAGATTTTGTCTGTCTTAGGCGAACTAGTCTTCACATAGTTTTGGCCTCCACTCCAATATTCGGATAATTTCAAATCATAATAAATATAATTGAAAACATCGAGGTTTGATTTTGAAATGGCAACAAGTTTTCCAACCGAATCAAGATAATGTATCAAGCAAGCCAAAGTAACCAAATGAAACGGCCTGATTTCATTGACTTTAATGGATTGACCAAATTCAATGACAGATTTGACATTGTTTGGATTTTGTATATGTTTATGATAAATATCGGATATTTGTCGCAGCCATAATTCCCGATCTGCTGAAACAAATTGAATACTATCAACTTCATCACTGTTCATATACAACATGATTTTACAACTTTACACTACTATGAATATTCATCACTCTATCCGCAAACCAAATGGCATTCTCAGGGTATCCTTTTCTCTAAATCTTTCAAACGTTTTACCATTCGGCTCAAGCTGTCAGAATTTTGCATTGCTACTGTTATATCCCACTTGTCCTTTATGAACGGTAAAATTGCAGAATTATACTCTTTGCCTTTTGCTGCCACTCCAGTAACTGAAATTTGCTGCTTAAGATTTGAATCAGAAGACTTTGGCGCAATGACATGAGTGAGTTGATATGAGGACTTACAACTGAAATCCATTTCATTGACCGGTTTCATTCCGCCCATTTTCTGTAATTTCGATGATGGTATTTGATTCACTGGTACGCTGAGATAACTTGCGAATCCATCCCGATCGGCCATCAGCCATGCCTCCGCCTCATCGATTGCTATGTTAATCAAGAAATCAGCCGACTGTACATCTCCATTCAGAAGCTTTTGTTTTAATATCGGAGCGCAATCCTCAACATCTAAATCAGTCAAAAGGATAACGGGCTTGGTTTGGGCCAGTTTGTTTAATTCTTTGATTTTCTTTTTCACTTCTCCACCACGGGCTGGAATTTCCTTGAAGACACTGAATCGTGATGAACAAAATGCCAACAATCTCTCAATTACAGCCTTCGTCACCAAGTCTTCGGCAGAAATATAAACATCAATATTGTTCATATTTTTATAACTTGATGTCAGTAATTGAATCTATTCTTCCTGGTTTTGTGTGAGGTATAATAGCGTCTGCGACCGTAAAACCAGCTTCAAGTTCAGCATTGATGTCATCTAAAGTTGCAGCATTAATAACTTCCGTACCTTCTTTTGATGGCTTTAAAAGCACAACTTCATCACTGCTTATGCCTACATTCGACAGCATGTCATAGCTATGCGTGGTAATAAACACTTGCCTTGTTTCCTTTTTGCTTCTCTGCAACTTTGAAATGAATTCCGGAAGTTGGGCAACTATCGCTGAATGAAGGTTGGTTTCCGGCTCTTCCAATAAAACGACACCTTTACTATCCAGCAAAGCGAAAAGGAAACCTATCAATCTTAAAGTACCATCAGAAAACTGTTCTTCCTGTTGCTTACTTCCTTTGGCCCGCCAGTGTTCGTAACGCGCCTCAAGATGAGGGACACCCATCGCATCATTTGCCAGTTTTAATTCATCCAACTGAGGTACAGCTAATTTCAAAATCTCATTTACTCTTCTGAAATAGGCTGCACTCGTTGTCTTGTTCATCGTCGCCAACCTCTGCAAAAAATTCCTTCCATAATAGTCTTCTTTGTCTGACGAAAACAACTTTGAATTTGATTCCCTTACATATTGTGGAATGACATTCAGATATTCAATGTTTAAGAAAAAGTCTCTCAGTTCTCTGAATTTCTGATTAGTGGTTGCTTGTTCAAGATGTGTGTATTTAAGCGTATCACTATCTTCATTGCTTGATTTCGGTGTACGTTTCAGTATGGCATTTCCGTCATGCCACACCTCTTCCTTGAGTATTGACACTTCGTTTTTCAAAATGCCGCCACCAACATTTTTAAAAGCAAGTTTATAAATCCAACCATCATTGCTTTCAAAGTCATCCTTAAGATATACCGCAAATTCAACATCAGTCCTTTTCCTTGCAGCAAGGCAACGGATTTTCTTAATACCACCTCGCGAAGACACTGCAGTTTGCAAACCTCCTCCTGTTTTCACCAAATCATGTAAAAAACGGAAAGCATCCAAAAAATTAGACTTCCCTGAAGCATTTGCGCCAACAATAAAGGTGCGACCTGACAGTTCTACATCACACTTTTGGAAATTTTTCCAATTAACAAGCTCAATTCTTGATAGTATCATATCTCATCCGAATTATTCGATGCAAAAATAATAGATTTTTCAGAAATTCAGTTTGTTTAATAACATTTACAATCTCACACTACTCGGAATATTCACAACTCTATCCGCAAACCAGATTCCTGAGGGCAATCAATTATTTTGTTCGTTGCAAGGAAAATCATTTGCCATAAGTATATCCTTCTCGACTTCCTTACGTTTTGTCTCATCCTGTGGTACATTCTTATATATACCTATGCAATTTGATTGATGTTTTATAATACATTGCTCCTTATGGTGACTGTCAAAACGGGTTGACAAATCACCTGTTTCACCAAGATAAATGTAATTATGATAATATGCACCATTACTGCTGTAACGTTGAGTGAAGAGGTATAATGCAGGAAAGTTTTCCCATGCTGACTTAAGATCCTCAAAGCTGTCGAACAAATACAATGAGAAAACGTATTCCTTTCCTGACTGACCTTTGAGTGTTGTTGTTCTACCTAATTCTTTGACCATGATATTTCTCAATTTAAAATATAAATGCATAACTATGACTGATTCTACGATATTCAAATCCCATAGCTTCGATTGATGGACAGCTGACGACTGCTCCATCATTACCCACTTCCTGAGACTCAATGCCAAGAAATCTCATAAGAGGATGGCGAAGTCTCTCAATCAATGATGTATAAGGATAAACGACATACGACATCAGGCATATCTTTCTATGTCGTGCCGCAAAATCAGAATTAATGGAAGGGACAGCAAGCATTGTCTGTAAACTCTGTGACAGTTGGTCTTCCGCCTTTTCTGTTTTTCCACCAGGATATAACACATTGCCTTTTTTATCCTGAATAGGGAGTGACAATTTGGATGCAGAGCCCGTTGCCGAAGTCATTTCAATAAGACAAACCGCTGAACCTGATGCATGGGTGGTCATAAGATAATCACATCTTCTTCTGCCATTAGAAAAACTTCTAGGTGCTGTACAATTGTTGATAAACTTTTCGTATTCCAAGATATCAACATCTTCAGAAGTATTGACAGACAGTTGACCTTTCCCAGCAGGGACAACAGGTGGATTTGATTTATCGTCCAAATCAAATGAACGGGCCGTCAAAGAATACTCTACGGCTATGGCAGTTCTTGATGTTATGCCATAGTGGACTTTAAAATCAGTATCAAAGAGAGCTTTCATCATTTTGACATCTTTTCAATCCTTTCGTACTGATTATATATCTCATCAATTGGTTCGGAAAGATATGCCGGATCAATGAGATGGGCATTCTTTATTTTCAAATCCTTAACAGAGCTATCTACAACCGCATACACATCTACGTTCTCAAAATCAAGATTCACTCCCGATACATTGACATTATTATCGAAGGCCTTGAAAAGTAGATTAAGATAATTAAGCAAATACGGACTATGGGTTGTAACGGCTGTCCTCACTACATAGGAATGCTCATCCATAAGAGTCGAGGCCAACAAGGTATTCATCAGGTTTATCTGGTTGGAAGGATAGAGGCACATTTCCGGCTCCTCTATATGAATATCGACACACTTCTTGCGAATATCCCCCACGTTCTGAATAGGACGGAAATATTTAAGATCATCTTCTCCTGCCAAATACTTCAAAACAGCGTTGTTCATCGATGACTCAATATCAAAGTGCTTTGTATAATAAGCAAGCAACATTTCCAGAGATGCAGAAGATTGAATACCGGAAGAAGCATCTTCAAGATGAATTGAATAACGTTGCAAATCATTGTTATCGCTTTCAATCATCCATGATTCAAAACCTTTGTTCTTGTTTAACCGAAGCCGCACATCTACGGAAGCAATATCCATTTCTTGAATATGCTTCTTTGCAACAGTGAATTCTTCATACAATTCTCTAAGATAGTATCCTGCAAATTTCTCTTTTGCCCTGTTAGCCAAAAGATCGGGAAGATTATTGCGCTTTTCTGTAATAAAACAAATCTTTTCAAGACACCATTCATTCGGCGATGGTTCAGTAACCTCCAGTGTAGCTGGGGCTTTGGGAGTAAACGGGTCTTTTGCTTTTATGATAATATCTACTTCGTCTCTTTTAAAATGAATCAATGTGTCCGGTTTCATTGAGTCCAAAAGTCCAGAACTCTCAAGATAAGTATTGATAGAATGACTGAAGGGGGAACGAGCGATACCGGCACTATGCAAATAACAACGTATATTTTGCTGCTTAAATATCCAGCGGCACATAGAGAGAACCTTTAATATTGTGCTTTTCCCGCTTGCGGATTCTCCCACAAGGATCAAAAGTTGTTTAATATCCTTCAACTCAACATGATTGATAGGACCAAAGTTTTGTATTTTAAGATATTCAGCCATAGTCTTGCAAATTTCGTAATTATTTCTCCAATCTTACACTACTCGGAATATTCACAACCCTATCCGCAAACCAGATAGTATTCTCCAGCCCGTCATTCTCGCAGTTCTCAAACATCGGCAGACGAGTCATCAGTTCCCAGATCGGACGGGTCATCACGCCATTGTCGTTGGTCTCCTGAAGGAAGTTCAACTGGGCCTCTTTGTCTTTCAGGATAACTACATTCAACCAATAATTTGAGAAGCAGTTCTCGGGCTCAACAAAGAACTCTATATCGTCAACTCCTTTGAAAAACTCTGCGTAAGCAGCAGCAGTTGCACGCTTATCTGCCACATAACGGTCAAGATTTTCTAACTGTGCACAACCGAGGGCAGCATTGATATTCGGCATGCGGTAGTTGTAACCAATATGGTCATGCCGGAACTCCCATCTGTGCGGTACCTTTGCCTGGGTGGTTATATGCTTTGCGTATGCACCCAACTCCTCGTCATTGAAGAGCATCATGCCGCCGCCACCTGTGGTAATGGTTTTGTTGCCATTGAAACTCAAAGCTCCAACCTTACCGAAAGTTCCAGTATGCTGACCTTTGAAACGGGAACCAATACTTTCGGCAGCATCCTCAACCAACTCGATATGCCATTCCTTGCAAATGGCGGCTATCTCATCAATACGGACAGGGCATCCGAAGGTATGCATCGGGACGCAAGCCTTCACTCTGCGACCGGTGTTCTTGTTGTAACAAGCCTTGGTATTTTGAGTCAACGAGTCAACAAGTCCACCAGTCAACGAGTCAACAAGTCCACCAGTCAACGAGTCAACAAGTCCATTAGTCAACGAGTCAACAAGTCCACCAGTCAACGAGTCTGGGTGCTGAGGGGTGTTGTAGTCGGTATGAGCGAGGATGTCGTTCTTAACATCCTCTTCTTTCTTTACTTCCCTTACTTCTGCGTTAGCAAGGAGCCATTCCTTGAGAGCATCAGGTGACAATCCCATGGTGGATTTGTCAACATCGATGAAAACAGGATGAGCACCTATATATGAGAGGGCATTGCAGGTGGCAATGAAGGTGAGAGCCTGAGTCAGCACCTCATCATCACGCTTCACACCAGCAAGCATAAGCGACATGTGGAGGGCATTGGTTCCGGAAACACATACCACAGCACGTTTGGCCCCAGTGTATTTCGCAACCTCCTCCTCGAACTTATCCACAAACTTTCCCACAGAGCTCACAAAAGTAGTGTCGATACACTCGTCAAGATACTTCTTCTCGTTGCCGAGAAACTTAGGAACGGCCAGCGGTGTGAACTCTTGATTACCGTAGAGGTCTTTGATGAAGTTGATTACTTTGGTATAATTTGACATAGCAGATATTTTTAGGGGTCAACTTGTCCACGAGACAACAGGTCAACTAGTTTTTAGAATTTAACGAATTTATAAGATTCACAATCCCAGTTGAAATCTTCTTAAGTTGTGTTTGAAGGGTTATTCGTTCTTCCAGCGAACAGTATTCAAAATCTTCGCAGAGGTACAACATTGAGCGGACTTCTCCGCAAGAACCTTTAGCGATATTCAAGAAGTTTATGAACTTAGCATCCGAACCGGATTCAGATCTTTCGGCTATATTATTCATTATAGAGACTGAAGCCCTCTGAATTTGGTCGCGAAAACCATAGTCCTTGCAACTTGCCATCATTTTATAAATAGCGTTTACAAAAACTCTGGATTCTTTCCATATAAAAAGATTTTCTATCGATCTATCCATCCTTGTTGACTTGTTGACTTGTTGACTCAGAGCCTTGTTGACTTGTTGACTCAGAGCCTTGTTGACTT
>CALAUG010000020.1 GCA_937892155.1 uncultured Bacteroidales bacterium
ATCTGCAGAAATGTTATCCAACGGAAAGAGGATTTTCCGAAAGAAATCTTCGTGAAATGAAACGTTTTGCCCAGGCCTATCCGCAATTTCCAATTTGGCAAGTCCCGCTTGCCGAATTACGAAGCGGTGACATCTGGCAAGTCGAACTTGCCAAATTGGAAGGACAAGAATATCTGGAAATTGATTTATCCAATGCGACACTGATTGAAAATGTCACACATTTCTTGCTTGAAATGGGAACAGGATTCGCCTACATCGGACATCAATACCACATAGAAGTGGATGGTAAAGATTACTATATTGACATTTTGATGTACAATCTGAAATTACACTGCTACGTTGTCATAGAATTGAAAGCCGTTGAGTTTGAACCAGAGTTCGTAAGCAAGCTCAATTTCTATGTGTCAGCAATTGACGACACCCTTAAGACAGAACACGAAAACCCGACAATAGGGTTGTTGCTGTGTTCATCAAAATCAAGAAAGACTGTTGAATACTCCCTGCGCGGCAACAATGTGCCATTAGGGGTGGCAAGTTATGAAACATACAGACAAGTCCCCGCCGGACTTGAAAACATATTACCCAACGAAGAACAATTAAAAAACTTATTATAACAAAGAAAAAGAAAATTTTAAATAACATATTATAAATTAACGCATTAGCTATTATTCTTGTCCAAATCAAAAGCCTCGCAACCTGATGATTTAGATGTTATCGGATAAAGCAATGCCACGAGTACGTCTCAAACACTCGTTTTTCTACCATAAAGTTGATGCTTGCACCTCTAAGGTGTGGGCTAATCTAGGTAGAAAACGGGGTTCATGCGAGGCTCCTCGTGGACAAGATAGAAAGGTCTGCACCTTTCTTTTTATCCGTATTTAAGATTGATAGCATTGCAAAAACTATCAATCAAATATGGCAAACAAGAACCTTAACCAGGCGAAAAACGCAAAAAAAGACGAGTTCTACACACAGCTTGTCGATATAGAAAACGAACTGAAACACTACAAAAAGCATTTCAAGGATAAAGTGGTGCTGTGCAACTGCGACGACCCGCGAGTAAGCAATTTCTTTCATTACTTCAGCTATAACTTTGAGAAATTAGGACTGAAAAAACTAATTACCACCTGCTACAAAAACAAGGAACGGGACTTGTTTTCGCAGAACGATTCGGAACGCGCCATCTGGTTGGAATACAACGGCGACAAAAACGGCAATCGTGTTCCCGACCCCGACGAAATCGGCATCAACTATTTTCAAGGCGACGGCGATTTCCGCTCAAAAGAATGCATTGATTTGCTGAAGCAAGCCGACATTGTGGTTACCAATCCGCCGTTTTCACTCTTCAGGGAATATGTGGCGCAATTGATAGAATATGATAAGAAGTTTATAATCATAGGACATCAAAATGCAATTCATTATAAAGATTGCTTCCAGCTAATCAAAGAAAATAGAATGTGGTTAGGATATGGATTCAAAGGAGGAGCAGGACATTTTATTAGCAAGTACGAAGATGTCGCTACCGCAGGAAATCATAAAGAAGGTATGATTCGTGTTTCTGGAGTCAATTGGTTTACAAATCTTGATATTCAAAAAAGGCACGAAGATTTAATACTTTTCAAAAAATATACTACTGATGAATATCCATCATACGATAATTATGAAGCAATTAATGTAAATAAAACACCTGACATTCCTAACGATTATTTTGGTATAATGGGCGTTCCCATTACATTTATGGATAAATATAATCCTGATCAATTTGAAATTATTGATACTAGTACCATTGCAATGCCAAAGGGAGCTCCTTATGTAAATGGAAAAAGAATTTATGAAAGAATCCTCATCCGTCGCCGCAAACCAGCCATTCAATACACGCAGCAGGAAGAAACATTGCCATTGGCGGCAGAGGAAGAAACGAAATATAATGAGAAACTATAACAATATATAAAACATCACGGCGAAGCC
>CALAUG010000021.1 GCA_937892155.1 uncultured Bacteroidales bacterium
GAGTTAAGAGTTAAGAGTTAAGAGTTAAGAGTTAAGAGTTAAGAGTTAAGAGTTAAGAGTTAAGAGTTTTACTACCATTCTTCATTCTTACTTCTTCATTCTTAATTTACTTCACTTCCCAAGTTTCATTAGTCATCAATAATTCTTGGAAGTTGTGATATTTTTTCTTTTCAGTTACTTCAGCGATTTGTGCTTCAACTGCGTCGTTGTATGTAGGAGCTTCAACATCGCGAATCACACCAAGTGCGATAGGGAAGTCTGGACCTTCCATTAAGGCAAGTTTTAATTGCAATGTATTGTCTTCGCAGTGTGCATCGTGAACAAGAATATCTTTTTCTGTGATACCGTTTTCACCGATTTTTACAACTTTCAAATTGAAACCGTCTTGTACCAAACCAAATTCATTGTTTTCACCAAAAATCATTGGTTCGCCATGTTTTAGATAGATGGCGTTTTTCTTTCTTTCTTCTGGTTTGTAAACACTTGCGTGTGTACCATCGTTGAAGATTACGCAGTTTTGAAGAATTTCGCAAACCGAAGCTCCTTTGTGTGCTTGAGCAGCTTTTAAAATTTCTACAGTTCCGTTTGCATCAGTGGCAACGGCTCTTGCGAAGAAATGTCCGCGAGCGCCGAAACAAAGTTCAGCAGGACGGAAAGGATCTTCAACGGTTCCGTAAGGTGATGATTTACTTACGAATCCACGTGGCGAAGTAGGTGAGTATTGACCTTTTGTCAAACCATAGATACGGTTGTTCAGAAGAATCATATTCAAGTCGATATTACGACGGTTTGCGTGGATAAAGTGGTTACCACCGATTGCCAATCCATCGCCATCACCGGAAATCTGCCAAACAGTTAATTTTGGATTAGCAATTTTACAACCAGTAGCGATAGCTGCTGCACGTCCGTGAATCGTGTTCATACCGTATGTAGCCATGTAGTGAGGCAAACGGCTTGAACAACCAATACCAGAAATTACTGCAGTGTCGTGTGGTGCAATACCAATCTCAGCCATAGCTTTTTGTAGAGATGCCAAGAAAAAGTGGTCTCCACAACCCGGACACCAACGTGGTTGTCCTTTTTTAAAATCTTTTGCTTCGTATTCCATAATTAGTTAAGAATTAAAAAGTAAGAATTAAGAATTATTTTTATCTAATGAAGATTTTGTTGATTTAATGATTGAAACCATAATAGAAACTAATTCATTACAATCGCTATGTATAATCTCAAAATCTTCGTTTTCAATGTATTCACTATCGTGAAGTAATTCTAACCAATATAATGTTTCGTTGGCTTCTTTTAAACCGATAGACATCTTATTTATAAAATCTAATTTACTTTGGGCAAATTTTGACTCTCTAACTAAGGCTGCTATCGCAGTACCACTTCTTAATAATTGCTTAGATAAAACAAATTCTTTTTTCTCACTTGTTAGTTTTTTATTTAATTTAACAATTTTAAGAGCAAATTCATAAGATTTTATGTAGATGATGTTTTTATTCATTTTTAAATCTTAATTCTTAACTCTTAATTCTTCATTAGACAATTATTTGTTATAAATTTCAGTGAAAGAAGCAACCAAGTCAGCAACTGCGAATGGTTGACCTTTAACTTCGTTGAATTGATAAGGAACGAAATTGTCAACTTTCATACGCAACCAACCTGCAAATTGTCCAAGGTTTTGTTCTGCAACAACCACTTTCTTATATTTCTTAAGAACTTCAGCTGTGTTTTGTGGAAGTGGGTTGATGAATTTGAAATGTGCTTGGGCAACTTTCATTCCTGCAGCTTGCATTTCTGTCATAGCTGCGTGTAAGTGTCCGTATGTTCCACCAAATCCAACAATCAACAATTCTGCATCTTTGTCGCCTTCAACTTCAACATTAGGAACTTGAATCTTGTCAATTTTTTCTTGACGAAGATGAGTCATTAAGTTGTGGTTTTCAGGATTTGTAGAAATTGCACCAGTTTTACTGTCTTTTTCCAAACCACCTAGAATGTGGGTGAAACCTTCGGTTCCTGGAACAGCCCAATAACGAACGCCTTCTGCATTACGTTGATATGGAGCCCAAGAGCCTTTCATGTCTGGTGTTACGTATGGAGGTTTGATAGCTGGATATTCTTCCAATTTAGGAAGTTTCCATGCTGCGGAACCATTTGCTACGTATGCGTCTGTCATAAGAACAACTGGAGTCATGTGTTCCAAAGCTATTTTACAAGCACTGTAAGCAGCGTCGAAACAGTCTGTTGGAGATGAAGCTGCAATTACTGGCATTGGAGATTCACCGTTACGGCCGAATAGACATTGCAACAAGTCAGTTTGTTCCGATTTTGTTGGAAGACCAGTTGCCGGTCCACCACGTTGAACATCAAGAACAACGATAGGGAGTTCCATAATAACAGCCAAGTTCATTGCTTCCGACTTCAAACAGATACCAGGACCAGAAGTCGAAGTACAAGCTAAAGCACCACCAAATGCTGCACCAACAGCCGAAGCACAACCTGCAATTTCGTCTTCGCATTGAACTGTTGTTACGCCAAGAGATTTGTGTTTTGATAATTCGTGAAGAACATCCGTGGCTGGAGTGATAGGGTATGAACCTAAATATAATTTTAATCCAGCTTTTTCTGCAGCTGCAATCAAACCATAAGCGGTAGCTTTGTTACCTGTGATATCCATATAGCGACCAACTTTCTTTTCTTTAGTCTCTATGCGATATACATTTTGTGCTGTTGAATGTGTGTTGTGACCATAGTCGTATCCTGCTTGAATAACAGCAATGTTTGCTTCGGCAACACCAGGTTTCTTTGCAAATTTTTCTTTTAGGTAGTTGAAAGCGATTGTAGTATCACGATCGAACAACCAACAAACAAGACCAAGCGCGAACATGTTTCTACATTTCACGATTGATTTGAAATCCATACCAGAATCTTTTAAGCATTCTTTTACCATAGTGGTAAGAGGACAAGCTACAACTCTGTCTGGATCAATACCCATTTCACCAAGATAATCTTCTGATTGGAATTGAGCTTTTTCCAAATCAGCTTGTTTGAAACTATCTGTGTCGATAATGATAGTGGCATTGCTCTTTGCATATTTGTATTGCGTTTTTAACGCAGCTGCATTCATTGCAACAAGAACATCACATTTATCACCTGGAGTGTAAACTTGGTCAGCGCCAATATGTACTTGGAAACCAGATACACCAGTTAAAGAACCCTGCGGAGCACGGATATCTGCCGGATAATCAGGAAACGTACTGATACTGTTACCAACAGTAGCTGAAATTGTGGAAAAAATATTTCCCGCTAATTGCATTCCGTCACCGGAATCTCCTGTGAAGCGAACTACGATGTCGCTCACAGATGCCACATTTTGTTTGTCAGTCATTATTATATTGTTTTAATTAGTTGGTGCAAAACTACTAATTTTTTATAAAAAACAAGCACGTAAAACATTGTAAATAAAAAAAGTACGTGTAATGATAATATATTTTACGTGTTTTACGTATGTATTGAAAATAATTGTAGAAATGAAAACTGTCATCTTTAGATTTTTTTTACAATCGGTAGTGAAAATGCTTGACATCGGCACGAAAGTTGAGTACATTTAGAACAATAAAAATTTTAAGTTATGCTGGAATATTGTTACCAAATTTTATCGAAAATGAGTTTTGATAAAGACTTGTTTTCAAAGGAATTAAGAAAATGTCTCGGCTACTTGAACCCACAGGATGCCGAAACATTAAAAGACTGGGCCGAAGAGAATTATAAAAACTTGATGGTCGCTTAGGTAAACGGGGCTAACACTAAACTAGCCCCGTTTTTTTTATTTCTGCAGTCCTTCTTCCACGTTTTTATATGTTAATTCAACGAGTTTTGTCAGTGCTCTGTCGCTAACCCATGCGACGTGTGGGGTTATCAGCAGTTTGCTTTGTATTGCTTCGTCGAGTAGTGGAGAATCGATAGGTAACGGTTCTTTTTGCATAACGTCTAAACATGCACCAGCAATATAGTTTTCTCGTAATGCCAGTGCTAAGTCGTTTTCATTAATTATTCCGCCACGTCCCACGTTTACGATATATGCTGATTGTTTCATCAATCGTAATTGTTTTAGTCCAATAAGGTTTTGGGTCTGTTCGTTGAGTGGCGAATGTATGGAAATTATATCGGCAGTTCGTAAAAGTTCTTCTAACGAAACTTCCTGATAATCAGTTGTATGATTGTTGCCTGATGTGGAATAATATATGACTTTGCATCCAAATGCGGTTGCAACTTCGGCAACACGTCGGCCAATTGTACCTAAACCAATAATTCCCCACGTTCTGCCATTAAGTTCCAAGTAACCCGGTCCAATGTGGGTAAATAGATTTTGTTTGGAATAGGTTTGCGATGAAACGTAGTTGGCGTAGTAGCTCGTATGCTGTAAAAGTGATAATAATATTGCAAAAGTGTGTTGCACAACGCTTTCTGTAGAGTAGCCAGCAACATTTTTCACCGTAATTCCTTTTTCTTTCGCATATTCCAAATCTACATTGTTTGTTCCTGTAGCTGTAATGCAGATAAGTTTCAAACTTTGGCAAGCGTCCATGATTTCTTTGTCAATAATCACTTTGTTTGTAATGATAATTGACGCATTACCAATATGTTGCAATCGTTCTGTACTACTTGTTGTCGCAAATACGGTAAGCTTTCCGAATGTTTTGAATGAGTCGAAGATAGAATTTTCGCCAATTGTGGCCGCATCAAGAACTACGAGATTTTCCATTTTTTAGATTTTTCAGTTTCTGTTGTCAGGTTTCAATTATCAATTAAATCCCAAATCCTTTTACAAAATTATACGTTTTGTGTTCTTTGAATATCGTTATGTCATGGAAAAAATGCTACTTTTGCAAAAATTTATGGGTTGTTGATTAATGCAACTCAAATTGAGTCGGTTAGAAATGGATTTTCAAAAGAAATTTGAGCAGTTGAAACGGTTGGTGGGAAACACACCGCTTATCAAAATAAATTATCGTTACAAAGGCGAAATAAAGTATGCGTACATTAAGGCTGAATGGTACAATTTGTCTGGTTCCATAAAGGATAGGGTTGCGTACTATATTTTGAAAAATGCATACGAAACAGGCACAATCAACGAAAAAACGCCAATTTGCGAAGTTACGAGCGGAAATATGGGAATTTCGATTGCTGCAATTTCACGATATTTGGGTAATCCTTGCACAATCTGCATTCCTAAATTTATGTCGAAGGAACGTTTTAAATTGTTGAAATTGTACGGCGCTCACCTCGAATTGACCGAAGATTTTGAATCGGCTTTCAAAAAGGCGGAAGAATATAAAAAACAAGGTTACTATTTAACATATCAGTTTGAAAATGAGTACAATATGATTGCTCATTATGAAACAACAGCTCCAGAAATCGAGGCGAAAATCAATGAGTATCCTTGCTTTATCGCTGGAGTTGGAACGGCTGGAACTTTGCATGGGTGCGGTAAATATTTCAAAGACAAACATAATGCGAAAATGTTCGCTTTGGAGCCGTTACAATCATCAATACTTACGTTAGGTAAATCGCTGGGTCCACATAAAATTCAAGGTTTGTCTGATGAGATTATTCCGGGCTTGTATCCGGAAAAATTGGTTGACGATATTATCCGTGTTGACGATAACGATGCAATTGGCATGGCGCAACGACTTTGTAAAGAATTGTCGCTTGGTGTTGGTATTTCTGGTGGTGCGAATTTCTTGGGGTGTGTTCTGTCTGGCTATAATGGTGCAATTTCGGTTTTTGCCGACGACAATAAAAAATATCTTTCTACAGCATTGGCCGATGAATCAATTCATTCTCAATTAGTTGACGAAATTGATTTGTTGGGTTTTGAAGTGTTGTAGAGTATGAATGTTTCGCCAAATCAATCTTTGTTAGTTCCTAAAATAGACGTTTCTGCTGTTAATGCTATTGACGTTCCTGTGATAATGCAAAAATGTTGCATCACGTATCATTCTATTGAAAAAGTTAATTGGAATGATTATCCATATTGCCCACAAACGCAATTTGCTATTGCATATACGCCGGATTCGGTGTTGCTTCATTTTAAGGTCAAAGAAGCGGATGTACGTGGATTTGTTGTTCAGGATTTGGGACCTGTTAGCAGCGATTCGTGTGTGGAATTTTTTGCCTGTATGGGTGACGACGACGTTTACTACAATATTGAATGTAATTGTCTGGGTTACATTTCAATGGGAGCTCGGAAAACACGCAATGAAAAAGAACATGCTTCGTCCGAAATTTTGCAGCAAATCAAACGATGGACCACGTTTGGTTCAAATCCGATGGGAGAAATTCGTAGGCAAACCGAATGGGAGTGTGCGATTGTGATTCCGTTTACTGCATTTTTTAAGCACTCAATACAAGATAATTCGGGACAAAATATCCGTGCAAATTTCTACAAATGTGGTGGTTCCGACGAATACAAGCATTATGTCTCGTGGAATCCAATCAAATCAGAAAAACCAGATTTCCACAGACCGGAATGTTTCGGACTGATTTCGTTTTGAATCCGTCGGCGAAACTAATCAACGAACAAGTTGAAAGGCTTTGTTTATGATTTCCAAAAAACAAAAACGACAGCAAGTATGAGGCAGCCAAATGCTGCGATGTGGTTCCAAGCAATTTTTTCTCCTTGAAATAAAATATTTGCAATAACACAGAAAACAAATATGGAAAGTGCTTCTTGAATGACTTTAAGTTGTAGTAGAGAATATGGTCCGCCATTTTCTATAAATCCCATTTTGTTTGCTGGAACCTGAAAACAATATTCTATAAATGCAATACCCCAACTAAAAGCAATGGTAGCAATCAATGGCCAGTTTGTTGAAATTCCCATTTGATTCAATTTTAGGTGCCCGTACCACGCAAGTGTCATAAAAACATTTGCAAAAAGCAGTAAGAGAATAGGTAAAATGTATTGCATAGTTTATTTGTGTTAGTTACTATTTGTTATATAATATGTTTTATACCATCTCAAAATGGTGGCGCAAAATTGTGGATTTTTTTCGGAATCGTAAAGAAACGAATCTCTTTTTTATGTTGAGAATGATTTTTAGTTTTGCAAACAACTGCTGCTCAGTGAGTTATTGTGCGCTTGTCTGATTGAAAATCATTCTGTGTGAATAATCTTGTAAAAAGGCTTTGAGTATTTGCAATTGTTGGTCGGTTGCAGTTGTGTCTGTAACAGATTCTTTTTTGAGTTTAAAACATTGCGATACTTTTTCACCATCAAAATCAATAACGGATAGAGAATCGATATAGGTGTATGTGCCGGCGTTGTAGTACAGTGCCATTCCTTGTTTATCAGTATCAAATGCGTTCTCTCCAAAAGAAACGAATGGTTTGCTGTATTTTAATTGATATAAAATACTTGGTACTATATCGGTTTGTTGAACGATTTTTCCGTCTTTTGCGACGAAACTTGAATCTCCTGGGTTATAAAAAATGATAGGAATACGGTGTTTGTCGACAGGCGAGATGAAATCGTTGGTAACGTCAGGTTCGAACGAATATGGAACGGTATGGTCGGCAACAAAGACGAATAGTGTGTTTTTAAACCAAGTGCTATGCTTTGCCGCTTCAAAAAAATTCTGTAATGAAAAATCTGCATATCGCAGTGCATTGAGTTCTTGTCGTTTTTCTGTAAACAAATTCTGGTATTCTTCCGGTACTACGTACGGATGATGTGATGAAATTGTAAAAACAGTTGCGAAAAATGGTTGTTGGAACACATCTAACTGATTTTTGGTGTAAAGTAAGAATTTGTCGTCAAAAATACCCCAGTCGCTATCGTAGTTGCCGTTCGTTGAATTATTTTCCATAAATTCATTCATGCCGTAATATTCATCAAAACCGATAGCTTCGCAGTATCTGTCAAAACCCATAGAACCATTGAATGCTCCGTGGAAAAATGCTGTTTTATATCCTTCGTTTTTTAATAAAATTGGAAGTGCATCCACTTTGTTGGCTGTATATTTGGAACCGATAATCGTTACGTCGGTCAATTGTGGAATTGACGATAGTATTGCGGGTACGGATTGAATTGATTTCGTGCCGTTGGCAAATGCATTCGTGAATGTGTAGCTCTGTTGTATGATGCTGTCTAAAAATGGCGTGTATCCTTTTTCTGTCGTGTGTAATGCTCCAATACTGCGTTGAGAAAATCCTTCAAGAATGAAGATCATTACGTTTTTCTTTGTGAAATCGTTTGCAGAGAAATTATATTGCTTTTTTGCTGAGTATATTTTAGTTAATTCTTCCTCGTTAAAATAGTTGCGTAGTGCGATTTCTGATTTTCCCATAGTTCGGAAAAATGTGAATGTGGAATTTAGCGTAAGTGGTGCATATTTTGCTTCTGTAAAGCGCATGGCATCGACAACGCTGAACGATTTTACTCCAAATCCTCTGAATAGTAAATAGCTTGCACCTGTGAATAGCATTGCCATAATGGTGCATTTTATTGCCGCAAATTTTTGCGGTTTAATATCTATGGATTTGTAACGAGGAAACCATGTTTCCATTATGAAATACAATCCGATAAATGTGAGTAGGTGATACCAGTAATCACGAATGTATTGTGGTAAAAGATTGGCTGTATCTTCTGAAAATAACATTGTTTGCAAGAAATCGAAACCACTTCTGCCGTTTTGAAATCGAAAATATCCTGTGTCAATAATGTTTAACAATATTGCCAGCATATTTATGAAGATAACGAAATGTCGGAATATTGATTGATATCGTTGTGTTTCAACAAATTTAAAGGGGATAAAGTAGAATAGATAAACAAAAATGTTGACGAAGAAAATTGCGGAAAAATCAAAACGTAATCCAGCAAAAAACGACCAGAATAATTCTTTGCTGTCAAGTGGGCTGAAATTGTCAATGTTGCATACTAAAAAGTAAATGCGGCAGAATATATATATCAGCATCAAGAAAAGTATACGCTTGGTGAGTAAGACTATGTTTGATACAAATATTCTCATTGGATTTCTGTTGACAAAAAATAGAGAATCCAAAGAAAGATGTCGTGCGTTGCTTCCTTTGGATTCTCACAATCTCATTATTTGTCTTTCAACATTTTTATTGTTTCGTTTCTTGATGTAATACGTTGAATTTTCTGTTACTAAATACTGTTTGTTTAGTATTCGTAATCGTCATACTCATCATATTCGTCTTTTTCCTCTTTCTGTTTCTTTGGTTTTTCCATTTCATCTTCAGGGTCAGGAAGAGCAGGCATTGGGTCGTATATTACTTGATTGCTGCGGAAACGCTCAACAATGGTTTGTTTGAAGTATTCTGCTCCAACCATATAGACGTATGGCGTTTCCTTCTTGTTTACAACCATAGTACGTTTTGATTCTTTAATGCTGTTGATTGCTTTAGCAAGTTCGTTGTCGGAAGTGATGAATCTCATTTCTCCTTGACTGTATTGGAAGAAGAACCATTTAGATTTGTCAAGTTCTATAAATATTGCTAATTCATCGCCGTGATATAAGTTGGCAATTTCGACAAAACCTTTAACAGATTTGTTGATAGGAACACCACCAATGCTGAATATGCCAATTTGACCGACTGAACGATATGCGTGTGCTGCAGAATCGTATACCATGTCAAGTTTTGAGAATGAAATAGTGTGTTCCAAATCTTTGTCAATCTTGCGGACGTTTCCATACATTTGAATGTCAGCTAAATATGCGTCAGCTTTTGTCTTGCCCAACATTTCGGTAAATCCTTTCTTGAATGCAGGAGCTGCCATGTTGATACCTTTCAGCGTTACACGTTTGTTCAAAGTGTCGGCAATAGTTTTTAACACGCCGGCATCAAACATAAAGTCAAACGTGCTGAATGTCTCTAACGTTACACGTCCTGAATTAATGTTGTGTGTTACCGAACCGTAAACGCCCATTTTAACCTGACCAAAATCAACTCCTAAATCAAGCTTACCTTCGCCGTATGTGTTGCAGTATTCGCGGTGGTAGGTGATTAAGTTACCACTTTGTGTTTCGTCAAGAATCTTTTCCTTAGAACCAACCTTGTAGCGACGAGAGTTCTTGTCGTAGAATAAATATCCATTCGCACTTAACATTGGAACATCTTTTTCATTATGTTTTGGGGAAGTGAAAGCAGTGTAAATGCTTGTTGGACGAATGTTCGTGTAGATTGATGCACCAACGGCATTGGAGTCAACATCAAACATTGCATCGCTTACAGGTATAAATATTTCTGCAGGATTGATTTCGCCGATGAATTTAAACCAAGCTGGTTGAATCTTTCCGCATTCGTTTGCTATTAAAACATTACCATCAAAAGTTAGGTATTGTTGGTTTGAATGCATTTGATAATCTCCATAATAGCTATATACGGATGAAAGTTTGAAATTTTCTTCTGGAGTAAGTGTTCCTAAACCATACGTATGTAATGCAGAATCAACTTTGATTTTTGTTAAAGGAAGAGGGTGTTTAATCTTAGATTCGTCAACAAAATCATACATACCATGTCCAGAAAAGTTGTTACGTCCCTTTACGAAGAATGTTGCATCGTATACTGTATGATATTTGTTTTCGCGGTCAGCAATTAACTTCGCATTACGTACCGTGTCCATATAAGCCTCTTTGCGAATAGTGATAATACTGTCTTTATTTGGTATTATTCGTGAATCTGCAACATCAATGAATGGGACTTGTTTTGCACCAATAATGTAGTTCTTTAAGTCGTACGTAGCGTAAGGTGATTCAAAGTTCAAAGTATCTTGTTTTGGGTGTACAGAGTAGAAGTGAAGGTCGCATTTCCCTGTATTCATATCTTTTGGATCACCCAAAGCGATTTGTTTTGTCTGCATATCCCAAGTGAATTTTGTTAAATAGCAGATATACATATTCTTTGGCAGTTGAACCAATGAGAGTTCGTCGTTAGATACGAAGTTTGCTTTTTTGGTAGTGAAGTCAATGTTTGCTTTGACGTTTTTCGTCTTAAATGCCATTTCGTCTAATGCACCACCTTGTGTCTTTAAGTCAAAGTCGGCAGAATCGGCGTTTACAACCTTTTCTTTGAATTCAAAACTGTTAGATGTTAGTTCAGCTTCGCTAAATGAGTATTTACCCCAACCGCCAAGACCTTTCGGTGTAAAAACCAATCCACCGGAAAGAGTTGTCGTGTCGCCGTACATTTTGAAAGCTTTGCCAGTCTCGGCGGCCATAAGTTTATTTTCGTATGGTTCCCAATGGATATTTACACCTTCACCTTTAACACTAGGATATTCGGCGCCAGCAGCGAGACTTTGTTGTTTGATTGTAAAGTCTGTTGCAAAACCATTGGTTGAATCAGGGAAGAATGTAAATCCTTTTGGACCTGAAACAGATTTTGCGTTGAGATAATCCAATGTTCCAATTCCACGTAATCCTTTGAAACTTAAATTGATAGTATCGGTAAACGAGCCTTTCCCTTTATATACTTTCAAACCGTTTTTGCCAGTGATTTTTGTGAAACCGAACGAATAATCCGGCTGAACAACAATTCGTTCGCGGAGGTTCTCAAATATATCGGCAGAAATAAGTTCTCCTTCGAAGAATAAGGATTCGGTAGAGAAATCGTTTACACTGTCAATAGCAAATGGGTCAACTTTGTAGTAGAATTTATTTCTGTCATATACACCATGGTACACGCTTGGATAGTCGTAGTAGACATACGATGTTTGTTTGCTGTTGAATATTGGATATTGTGGGAAATCTTTGATAGAAGATTTGTTATTTGGATCATCAATCAAAATATCGCCAGTAACGTGCTCGATAGAGTTCTTAATTTCAACCAATTCTTTCACACCATATTTGTTGACTTCGAAACTCTTTACTTTAATTCTTAGAGAATCAACGTTTTGTAGGTTGATTTTAAAGTTTTCGTAGTTGAAGTCAAAACCACGGCCGTAGAATGTGAATAAACCAGCTTCAATGACACCATCAAATTGGAAGTTTCTGTTTTTAGACATAGTCAATTGACTACCACGTGGGTAAAATACTACGTTCTGAGAGTCGGAAACCTGTATTTTTGAAACACCAACCATGTTCAAATCTTTACTTGTCAAGTCAAGTGTTGCATTTGACATACCTTTCATGTCGTGTTCCGATTCAAAACGGATGACATCGTAGTCAATTTTGCCGACACGTGCGTCCAAGTATTCGTATGTACGTTCTTTGATTGTTAAAATGTTGGTTTTCGTATCAAATTCAATCATACCACGGAAAGAAAGGTCCAAACACAAATGAATTGCATCAGGCTCAGGCATTTTCATATATGAGGCATATTCTCTTACAGTGAATGTTTCAGTTTGCTTTTCTTTGCTTAGTCGTCTCAATGCAACGAGAGGGTGTATTTGATTGTACATTCCAATTTCCATATAACGTGCTTCACGGAAATAGTTTGATGATTCAAATATAGCTTTGCTCAATGTAGCACCAGACATACCGCCCATATTCATTTCCGGATTGTCGATTTGCCATGTAAGTTGTTGGAAATCCATATCGAGCATGTGGTATGAGTCGAAGTATGGGCTTCGAGACATATTTTCTGTGTCGCCGTCACGAATTAAATTTACGGTACGGGTTGCAACATTATATTTGAACATTAAGCCTGGATGATAAATAGA
This sequence comes from uncultured Bacteroidales bacterium, assembly GCA_937892155.1. GTDB lineage: Bacteria > Bacteroidota > Bacteroidia > Bacteroidales > UBA1715 > UBA1715. The sequence continues at coordinate 12,692 of CALAUG010000021.1, forward strand.
GTCTTGATCAATGTAAATACTGATGGCAGCATTACGGCTGATGATGCTTTCCTTTTGGAATGTGTAACCAATGGACGAAGTCTTGAAGATTCGTTTCCCGTTATTGTATACGTCCAAAGTCGCAGGTTCTTGTACGGAACCAGAACCGATGAATCGTGAACCGTTCATTGTGAATCCACCACGGTAGTTAATACCAGGGTAAATATCCTTGATGACAAAAATGTTTTGGTACGATTTGAAACGTGGATATGATACATCGGCAGGATCTTTTACAGGAACGGTTTTGTCTTCTATTGAACCAAAAATCCGTTCGTCGTAATAAGTATCGTTCGTAAACCATACAGAATCAGCTTTGTATGTGTATTTGGTCATATCGATTTTGTAGTTGCTTAATTCAGCAAACACCGACTCACTGTTGAAATTTGAGCGTTCCCATGTTACTTTACCAGCATTACCGACCCAAATATTGTCAAATGGCAGGTAATAACCGCTTGCTTGGTAAATAAGGAATGTGTTTCCTGAAGAGGTACATTCCAAATTTGTAGGAGGTAATGTGATTTTAGCTACATTGTTCTCAAACGTATATGAAAATGATTTTACACGTAACAACTTCCATGTGACAGATGCGGAAGAATACAAAGCGTGGTCGGAAAGTAGGTGTAACGCACCTTTGCAGAACTTGTCAGCATCTTTTAATGATTTTTTCAATAAGAAACGGTATGCGTCGTCCCAGGCATGGTAACTTGCCATTGGTTGATCTGTGTTGAAGAACAGTTCTACGGTTTGTAAATATTCGTGGAAGTGTGGACTCGGTTTACCGTATTTTTTCAACAGAGCATTTGATGTTTCTACAATTCTACTTTTTTCGTCGCTGTCAATTTCTCCCGATTCCCAGAATTTTTTGAATTGCTTCAAGTATTTGAGCAAATCCTGGCTTTGTGCGGAATTAGAAAAGAACTGTTCCATTTGCTGGAAGAACGTTGCGTCGTCTTCGGCAAATTGTTTGATTTGCTGTGCATTTGTCAACAATGTTGCACAAATAAACGTGCATAGCAGAATAATTTTTTTGAAACGTGTTACCATAATTATAAACGTGTAAAAATTGTTAGTGTCCAATTATTTTTTGATTTGCTTTCAACAAATTTCAGTCCATGTTCTTCGGCCGATTTTTGTACGTCTGCGACGTCTTCCAAATAAAAACCGCTTAGTAGGAGTGTGCCTTTGTGTTCAACGGAATGGGATAAATATTCCATATTTTCAATTAGAATATTTTTGTTGATGTTTGCCAAAACAACATTAAATGTTTTGTTTGAAAGCAAGTCTAATTTTCCTAATTCAATAGAAATATTACTAATGCAATTCAATTGCATATTTGTTTTCGTGTTCTCAATACAGCAAGAATCATAATCAAAAGCAAATACAGATTTCGCTCCTAATATAGATGCAAAAATTCCTAAAATTCCCGTTCCACATCCACAATCAGCAACAGTTTTATTGTTGAAATCATATTGTTGCATAGTCTGCATTATCAATGACGTAGTTTCGTGGGTTCCTGAACCAAACGACATTTTAGGTTCAATAAGAATTTCGTATTTATATGTTTTTTGGGGGGTGTACGATGGAATTCTTACAATAATGTCATTGCTGATTTCCGCTGATTCAAACGTAGATTCCCATTCTTTATTCCAATTCTGACTGGGAATATTTTGTATTGTGTAGTTGATTTCACCAATGAGTGGTTTGGCGCATTCTATGGTCTCTTGCAATGCTTGTTTGTCAATGTTCTCGGTTTGTACGTATGCTTTGAACATGTCGTTCTCTTCAATGAAACTTTCGAAGCCAACTTCGGCAAGAAATGCCGTCAGCAGGTCCTTTGTCTCATCGGACAAACATTGTAAGTCGCACGCGAATTCAGAATATTCCATACTATCACTTTGCGTCAAATTTCCATTTTTTTCTGCTTTTACAGATGAATTGAACTTTGTACTTATCAACAATTTTTCTACGGAGAAATCACCAAAAGTTTTATTAGTTTTATGATTTTCATGGATATTGCTTTCTAAAAATTACGTCCTAATTTTTACACAATGCATTTATCTATTAATTTTGTCGTGCGATGGTACGAATAAGTAAAGTTGATGAGGATTTAGGTCAGAAAAGCATAGGGATGCTTTTGTGGCAATATTCGTTGCCTGCAATTATTGCGACCGTTGCGACATCCGTTTACAATATTGTTGATAGGATTTTCATAGGTCAAATTGTAGGTCCGTTTGCTATCGCAGGTATGACAGTTACGCTTCCGTTGATGAATATATGTACGGCCTTTGGTATGTTGGTTAGTTCGGGTGCAGCTGCTATGGTTTCTATCCGTTTGGGCGAAAATCGTACGCAACATGCGGCACATACGTTGGGGAATGCTGTTTTGTTGAATTTGTTGATAAGTGTGGTAGTCTCTGTTGTTGGGCTGGTTTTCTTGGATGACATTTTGTATTTGTTCGGCGCAAGCAGTCTGACGATATTATATGCGCGAAATTTCATGCGTATCATTTTGATAGGAAATCCAATAACGCAGGCATTTTTCTGTCTCAATGCTATTATGCGATCGTCTGGTTATCCGTCAAAAGCGATGATTTCCATATTGCTGACTATGGTCGTGAATATTGTATTAGTATTTGTGTTTGTGTATGTCTGCGATTTAGGAATAGAAGGTGCTGCATTGGCGACGATATGGGGACAGGTGGTTGGTCTCATATGGGTGTTGTTACATTTTTGTCTTAACGATTCTCATCTTCATTTTACTAAAAGAATTTTTAAACTGCGTCGTCATATATGCCGACATATTTGTTTCATAGGTCTATCTCCGTTTTTCATACATTTATGTACTTGTATTGTTGTCGCAGTGTTCAATTGGCAGTTGAGTGTGTATGCTGGCGATTATGCGATAGGAGCCTACGGCATTATCAATACGGTTGTGAATTTTGTAACAGTAATTGTTTTGGGACTTTCTCAGGGTATGCAGCCGATAGTTGGTTATAATTACGGCGCAAAGCAATATGGCAGAGTGGAAAAAGCATTGTGGCGTACGGTGATGATTGGTATGTCAATAACAATAGTCGGTTTTGTATTGATGGAATTATTCTCGTTGGAAATTGGACTTGCTTTCACCAAAGATTTGGTAATGTCGGATATAATTCGTTCCGCTATGAAGATTTGTGTTCTTGCATTTCCACTGATAGGTTTTCAGGTTGTGGTTTCAAATTTCTTTCAGTCGATAGGAAAGGCAAATGTGTCAATTTTTCTTTCTTTGTCACGTCAGGTCTTGTTTTTAGTACCACTTTTGTTAGTATTACCTCGTTATTTTGGATTAAATGGTATTTGGTATGCAATGCCAGTTGCCGATTTTCTTGCTTTTGTCGTTACGGCGATTGTTTTAATTTTCTTTTATAGAAAATCAGAGCAGATAAAATAATGATTATGCAAATAGTAAAACTATTGCCGAAATGCACGAAAGTATCAAAATGATAGTTTTGTAGAGGTTGTCAGGCAATTTGTTGATGAGCCAGTTACCACAGAACACTCCGAAAATCATAAGTGGAATGTAATAAAAGTCGCGTATGAGAGTTTGGCTTGTAATTGTGTGCCAATAAAATACGTGGAATGGTATTTTTAATACGTCAGTAATAAAACAGAACCATACGTATGTTGTTACGAACTGTTTTTTCGGAAATCGTTGTAAAATAAATAATGTGGAAATAAGTGGTCCTGTGACGTTTCCAACCATTGCTGCAAACCCAGAAAGCAGTCCGAAAATGATTACGAATATTCCGTGGTTATCTTTAAACAGTGTATGGTTGTAGTGTTGCATTATAGACAATATGCAACCTATTATGATGACGATTGCCAATAAAATAAAGAATTGTTTTTCGTCGGCAATCTCTCCGAGGAATGCCCCTAAGCATATACCAGCAAGTGCAAATGGTAAAACTTTTGCCAATGCTTGCCAATTGACATCCTCACGGTTTCGTAGGGCCGATATGAAAGAAGCTCCTAAAGAAATTGGGAACAGGAAACCAACGGAATCTTTTCCGCCTAAAGTAAGCGCAAGGACGGGAACTATTACCGAACTTGCTCCAGCCAATCCTCCTTTGGCGATTCCCGTGAAGAATACGCAAATACAAATAATTACTATTGTACTTACAGAAATAGGCTCCATATCATCGGTAAAGGTACAATTATTTTATCAATAAAAAAAGGATTGACGTGTCCGCCAATCCTTTTTTCTATTGCACTAATAATCTTAGATTATTTTTTGTGTTCCAAGCAAAGTGTTTTTGTTGGTTGGTCACAAACTTCTGTTGGACCGAAGTATTGGATAGGTCCTGGATAGATGTAGCAAGTCTCGTTTGCCCATTTGTCGCGTTTTGAAGCGAAGAATTTGAAAGGACCACCATTAAGTTTAACAAGTGCTTTTTGGATAACAGGTTTCATTTTACCGTTACGTTTTTCCATATTCATCATTGCTGTGATAGGAATACCGCCAGCCAACCATTCGTCTGCTGGTTTCGTAGTGTTACGAACAGAAGACATATAACCAGTTTTACCAGAAGCGATAAGACGAGCAGCAACTTGTCCTAATGAATAGCAGTAGTCTGCATCGAAATTAGATGGGGCTGCGCAACGACCTTCGTAACCGAAGAAATGGTGTTGTGTAGAGAATTTACCAACAAATTTTCCTTCTTTTTTCCAAGCTGCAAGTTTCTTAGCAACCATTTCAGCAAGCAATTGTTCTGTCTCGATTAATGAAACTTGAACGTTTCCATGAGGGTCGCGTTCTAGTGCCAATTGTTTTGAAACTGCTGTTGGAAGACTTTCGAAGATTGCTGCATTTTCTTTTGACAAGTGGTCAACGATGAATTTGATTTTTTTGTCAACGTTGTCGAATTTGTCAAATTCTGCTTGGTTTGCAGCCAACATATCGTTCAATTCTGCGATAAGTTTCTTGATTGCAGGAATGAATTCAATCAAACCTTCAGGAACTAACAAAGTACCGAAGTTCATACCTTTTGCAGCACGGTTTGCAACGATTTGAGCAATGTATGTAACAATATCGTCAAGAGTTTGGTTCTTTGCTTCAACTTCTTCACCAATAAGAGTGATGTTTGGTTGAGTTTGAAGAGCGCATTCCAAAGTAACGTGAGATGCTGAACGTCCCATCAATTTTATGAAGTGCCAGTATTTTTTTGCAGAGTTTGCATCACGTTGAATGTTACCGATAACTTCTGAGTAAACCTTAGTTGCCGTATCGAAACCGAAAGAAGTTTCAATCATTTCGTTTTTAAGGTCACCGTCGATAGTTTTTGGACAGCCAATTACTTGGATGCCAGCTTTCTTTTGTAAGTAGTATTCTGCAAGAACGCAGGCGTTTGTGTTGGAATCATCACCACCGATAATGATTAAAGCTTTAATTCCCAATTTGTTGCAGATTTCAATACCTTTGTCGAATTGCTCAACTTCTTCCAATTTAGTACGGCCAGAACCGATAATGTCGAAACCACCAGTGTTACGATATTCATCAATAATTTTAGAAGTTAATTCAATATATTTATGATCAACCAATCCGCTTGGTCCGCCAAGGAAACCATATAATTTGCAGTTTTTGTTGATTGCCTTCAATCCGTCGAAAATACCCGAAATCACATTGTGTCCACCAGGAGCTTGTCCGCCAGAAAGAATTACACCAACGTTGAATGCTGCCATTTTAGCTTTGCAACCGCTTGCTTTTTCAAACGTTACGATTGGCATTCCGTACGTGTTAGGGAATAATTTTTTGATTTCTTTTTGGTCTGCAACAGATTTCGTGGCAGCACCTTCTTTTACTTTTACATTTCCCGATTTTATTGATTTCGGAAGTTTTGGAGAGTATTGAGCTCTCGCTTGTTGTAATGCACTAATAGCCATATAATTATTTTTAAATGATACAATAATTTGACGTTTGCGAATATACGAAATTAATGTTAATGAATTGTTGTTGACAGGAAGATTTTAAATCAGCATTTTTTTGTGTTCGCCCAATAGCCTATAAGATGCTTAAAACCGATGATTATTCAAAATGATTTTTTATATTTGGAAAGTTTCGTTTAATCTATATTGAAAATGGTAATTTATATAAAAAAACTGATAGTTTTGTTATTGTGCTTATTGCCAATAGGGGTGTATGCCCAAGATTGGACTCGTGTTGCTTGTCCAGGGAAAGGTCACACAGCTATTTATAACCAAATAATGAATGGTATAGTAAATCCATTGGGGGCAGATCTCGGGTATGATGATGGTCACCAGTTTAAGTTTTACGTTGCGCCACCAAGCGAGAATTGTTACGAAGTAATTCATACTATTGATATTGTTTTGTATGACGAAGCATTTCTTTATGCGATAGATCAGTCTGTGTCATTTGGTAACGATATGCATTCTTGTATGGAAGAAGTTCGTTCGCAAGTGGGATTGTTGGAATATGCACTTCAAAATGTATTTGATCTACCAAAATCAAAATAATGTTTTAATAAAATAAATTTGTTGACGAAAAAGCCAGTTTTTTCGTATATATCAAGACTTTAATCGTTAATCTTGAATCCTATAGGTTTGCGGTTTTCAAAAGTTTTTCTAATTGTTTTTTCTACTTGCAATTCCGCCAATGCTTGGTTTATCAATTCTAATTGTGTGGCGGTGTCTTCGTTTATGTCGTTTTGGTCGTGAAGAACTTCGTCAATATAATTTTGTAGCTTTTCAAAACGCATATCTATGCTATCAAATCGAAGGTCTAAGTTTATTAAGTTAGGTAGATTTTTTTTCATAAACACAAATGCCCGCATAATTCGAATATTCATTTGAATTGCAAGTTCTGAAGATAGAACGGAGCTGAGCATTGCTATTCCCAATTCTGTAAATGCAAATGGTCTTTCGCGGGCACCCATTTTTATAGAATTGGATGTCGCATTTTGCGATATCCAATTCTCAAATTCGGCTTGCGACAGTTGAAACATAAAATCTTCTGGAAAACGGTTCCTGTTTCTTTTTACTTGTTCGTTAAGTCTTCTTGTCTCAATTCCATATAGATAAGCTAAATCTTTATCCAACATTACTTTCTGTCCACGTATTTCATGGATTTTTGTCTTAATTTCTTCTACGTTCGTAGGTAGAAGTGTTCATACAATTGATATAATTGGTTAGGCTCGCAAAATTAAGAAAAAAGGGAAATCCTAAATCCGAAAATAAGATTTTTAGTTGTCGGTAACTATTCGGTGTTGCATTTTTGTCTATTTTTGAAAACAAAATAATGTATATGTTGAAATTCCGTAATTGTTTAATAGCATGCACGTTGGGTGTGGCCGTTTGTTTGATGGCGTTGCCTTCGTGCGATAAATCTACATATACCGAAGAACTTGACACACTTCGTGGTATTTGGGGTAAGGCATTGTTGTATAATGAGTTTGGAAGTCGGGAATCTGATAATTCTAATATTTCTATACAAGTTCGTTGTATCGATACTGTTGATCAAAGTCCGTTGACGATTTTCGACACTTCGTACTATATTACAACCGATACAAAAGGAAACTGGGAATTATATAAACCTGAAGGAGGGTGGTATTTCCTCGAGTTTTCAAAAAATGATTATTGTAAAACAACGGTGTATGCTCATCATTACGATACGTCGCGTGCCGATACGCTTGAGACGGTTTATTTGGCAAAACCAACGCAGGGGAGTGTGGAGATTGATTCCGTGAGTATAAAAGACGATGTGTTGTCAATCTATCGTACGTTGTATTTTACGGCAAATTATTCTTCGTATGGTTTGGCTACGTGGTATTTCTTTGGAAAATCGGCTTCGGTTTCACCAGAAGATTATGAATATGCGTACGTGTCGGGTAGTGCTACGGGAAAAGGTAATTCTTCGCAAAATGGAGTTGTGTACAAACCATTGGATAAATTGTTCGAGAATGGTTTTCAGGAAGGTGAAACGGTTTATATGCGTGCCTATTGCGATAATGCTCGGGCTGTTTCGTATCAGGTTGGCGAAGAAGAATGGGTGTTCCCTAATATTTTAGATGGCTCTAAAGTGTTCTCGTTTGAAATTCCTATATCAGAAGAATGAAACGTATCGTACTTTGTATTTCGTTGATCCTCTGTTGCTTTGCTTCCTTTGCAACGCACAATAGGGCTGGCGAAATTACGTATCGTCACGTTTCAGGCTACATTTACGAAATAACCATTCTTACTTATACTTACACGCCAAGCGAGGCGAACAAATCCCGTGATGTGCTTCCACTTGATTGGGGCGATGGTTCTACGGGCGAGATTCCACGAATTTCCGAAGAATATCTTCCTGATAATTTCACTAAAAACATATACAAAACAACCCATACGTATCCTGGTCCCGGCACATATACCATTGCAATGGAAGATCCGAACCGTAACGAAGGTGTGATTAATATTGTTGAGTCCGTGAACGTGCCGTTTGCAATTACCACTACGTTGCGAATTGATGCCATTTTAGGTGGAAATACTACGCCGGTGTTGACGAATCCACCAGTTGACAATGCTGCTATTGGTGTGAAATTTATTCACAATCCTGCTGCGTACGACGCCGATGGCGATAGTCTTGCGTATCGTTTAACGACGTGTTCGGGCGAAGGTGGCGATTTCATTAGTGGTTATACGTTCCCGATGACAAGCAAGGATTTTTATGTTGATGCTACGTCGGGAGATATGGTTTGGGATGCGCCTATTGTTTTAGGAAGTTACAATGTGGCGATGATTATTGAAGAATGGCGCAAAGGCACAAAAATAGGTGAAATTGTCCGTGATATGCAGATAGAAGTTTTTGATGCAAACAACACGGTGCCTCGTATTGCTGATTTAGAAGATGTGTGCGTGCGCATTGGCGATACGGTTCGTTTTCAGGTAGTTGCAACCGATGCGGACAGTAATAATGTGTTTCTCACTGCAAGTGGCGGTCCGTTTGAAGTGGAAAATAAGGCAACATTCAAAACTATTTCGTCTGAACGGGGAAAAACGGTGTCGGAATTCGTGTGGGTTCCAACTTGCGACGAAATCCGTGAACAATCGTATATGGTTTTGTTTAAGGCGGTTGACGATGATAAAATTTCGTTGGCCGATATGAAATATGTCAACATAAAAGTAATTGGTCATCCACCAGTTGCATTGTCGGCAAATCCACAATCTGTATCCATTTCGCTTGCGTGGAGCGATTCTTTGTGTTCTCCAAATATTGTTTCGTACGATATTTATCGTTCCCGTAAGCCAATTTCCTATACGCCTGAATATTGCGAAGTAGGTTTGCCTGATACTTTAGCGGCTGATTATGAAAAAATTGCAACGGTTGCTGCTTCGCAAAAAACGTATTTAGACAATAATAACGGTATGGGGCTGACGCCGGGATTCACCTATTGTTATCGTTTGTGTTCCGTGTTTGGTGGAGGATTTCCGAGTTACATTTCGCAGGAAATTTGCGCTACGTTAGTTCCGTCGTCGCCAGTTCTTACGAATGTGAGTGTGCAGAAAACTGATGCTAAAAAAGGTGAAATATATGTTGCTTGGTCAATTCCGCGTGAATTTGATTCCATAACGTATCCAAAACCTTATCAATATTGGTTGTATCGTTCGTCGGGATTGTATGGCGAGCGTCTTACGAAAATTGCAGAAATAGATGGACTGACAGATACATCCTTTGTTGATGTGGGGTTACAGACGGAGGATTCTGTATATTCATATAAAATTGAATTTTATTCAATTGCAACAGGAAAACCGATTTTGATTGGTACGCCGCCTGTTTCATCGGCGCCATATTTGACGTATGAGGCGTACAATCATAAAGTTCGCTTGTTGTTGCAGGCAAATGTTGGTTGGAAAAACGATACTATTTTTGTGTATCGTCAACGGGAAAATTCATCGGAGTTTGATTCGTTGGGCATTTTCGAAAATGGCGAATTTTGGGATACGGGATTGGAAAATCAGAAAGAATATTGTTACTATGTGAAAACCAGTGGCTTCTTCGATTATTATTTATTGCCGAACCGTGTGTACAATAATTCGCAGATTATGTGTGCGATACCTGCTGATACGATTCCGCCAAAGCCAATGCCCTTGAAAATTGTGCAGGATTGTGATAATTTTTCTCGCACAATTTCGTGGACAGTCGATGCTGATGATGAAATAAAAAACGTTCATGTCTTTTATAAAGATTGTGCCGATTCCGATTGGCGAATAATTGCAACGGTTTCCGCAAGCCTATCTTCGTATATCCATTCTTTTGTTGATAGCGTAGGTAATATGGCAGGTTGCTATTATCTTGCGGCAGAAGATTCTGCAGGAAATATAGGCGCTCATAAATACGATACTTGTCTGTATAATTGTCCGCAATATGAACTACCAAATGTGTTCACACCAAATGGCGATGGCGAAAATGACGTGTTTCATCCAATTGTGAATCGATTCGTGCAGAAAGTCGATATGAAGTTGTATGATGCGTGGGGACAATTAGTTTTTGAATCCGAAAATCCCGAGTTGAATTGGGATGGAAAACATTACAAAACGGGCAAAACATTAACCGATGGGGTATTCTATTATGTATGTGAGGTATACGAGTATTGGTCGGATTGTGAAATTCACACGCGTGAATTAGCAGGGTTTGTTCATAAGTTTTGCGACGGGAAATAACTTTCAAGATTCAAATTGAAATTTGAAAAAAGAATTTTTTTTTCTTGAAAACTCTTTTATGTAATATTTTTTTTCTAATTTTGCTGAAAACGAAAAAATAATAGTTTATTATGAACATTAAATCAAAAGAGGAATTAGTCAAGGATTTGTCAAAGACAAAACTTGCACAGACTTTAGACAAAAAGGATTTTGACAAAATTGCAAACAATGCAACTGTTGTAATGTACAAAAAAGGTGAGACTATTTTTAAACAAGGTTCTTTTATTAGCCAATTCGCCATTTTAGTACAAGGCCTTTGTAAGATTACAGTAGAAAATCCTATGAATGAACCAGGTACTATTATTTCTATTCAAAAGCCAATTTCACTTGTCGGCGTTATGTCATTTAGTGATGAAATTTACAATGCGACCGCATCTGCTATGTGCGATTCTATTGTAGTTTTCGTTCAGAAAGATGACTTTTCAAACGCAATGAAAACTAATGTGAAATTTGCCAATGAAATGTTTGAACAACTTTGCAATTATGCAAAAAGATTTTGCCGTCAAATCGTTGACTTTGGTCAAAAATCAATTATGTCGAGAGTTGCAAGTTCGATTTTGTACATTTCAGATTTAGTTGGTGATGATTTTATAGATATTCCAATTTCAAGAAATGATTTGGCTGAATATTCAGGAATTGCTACAGGAAGTACAATTCGTTTGTTGAGTGAATTAGAAAAAGCGGGAATCGTAATTCTTGATAAGAAAACAATACGTATTAAGAACAAAAAAGAACTTATTCGTATTTCCCAAGGAGAAGAATAGAATATATTGATATGTAATTTTTCAGAAGGACTTCCAAAATGGGAGTCCTTTTTTTATTCAATATTCTCAAAGATTTTTCCATCAATGCCAATAATAGATTGTAATGGTATGATGGTTCCATTACTCAAATGGATTTGCTGTTTGTCGTTGTCAATTTTATTTACAATACCAGATTTGATATTATATGCTCCGCCAGATTTTTTATTATCAGGGATAAAATATGTTATTGTAATTTCTGGATGCTTTGACAATTGTGAACGAAGATAGAATAGTTTTCTGTTTAGAACATTTGTGTCGCTTTCGTCTAAAGTAATCTGATAATCAGTCAACCGTGCAGTTTCTTCTATTGCATCGCGATGGCCGTTCAGTGCGGCAAAAGGTGCGAATTGAGCAGCACGGTTTTGCATAGACATTGGTGAATGCTTATGCGAAGTGTGGTGTGGAAGATTAATTATGTCGTCGTAGTTGTTTTTCACGCCTTGTGTCCTCCAATTTGTTTGTTGCGTTCTTTTGCAGTTGCTCCCTCTTCATAATTGAGTCCTTTTAGAATCGCATTTTTCCCAAATTTTTCTTTTATTGTCAATATTGTCTCTTGAATAGAGCGTTCTTTTTGTTCCTGTTTTTGTTCTGTTTCATCTTTTGGTGTAAAGAAGTCTTCATCGGAAAACAAATCGAGTTGACTTGACTGGATTTGTTTATGTGCATCATTTTCGTTGATGACGTGGTTCGCAACAATGCTCAGTTTTCGAATTAATAGATTTGTGTCAACGATGGAATCAAATAACGATGCTGTTGCATTAATGATGTATTTGGTTGATGATGTGTGTTTCTTGAGATTTGTGCTTCCGTGCGCTTGTTTGGGAACTTTTCTTCCGTAAAAATCTATGGTAATTTTGCCATTATATTCCGTCTCATTTTTTATGTTTCCGGCATCGTAGTGTAAATTAATGACAATTTGGTCGGTAACTAAATGTTTTGCCACTAGTTCAAGAGATAGTGCATCTGCCATTTCCTTTATGACAACCCGTGCTTTTTTGAAATCGTATGGATGTTGGAGAACTTGTCCAGAACTGAGAGAATTTGTTTCGGGATGATAGTTTTTTATCATGTCTATTGTACAGGGTTCCCAGCCCCATGCATGATCAATCAGCAGTTCGGCGTTGACACCAAATAAACCATAGAGAAAATCTTCGTCTTCCAAAGAACAGCGCGCAATGTCGCCCATGGTGAAAATTCCGTAAGGTTCCAATTTCTGACTGATACCTTTCCCGATGCGCCAGAAATCAGTCAAGGGAGTGTGGTTCCATAATAGTTTTCGATAACTCATTTCATCCAATTCTGCAATGCGCACGCCGTTTTTGTCGGCTTCTATGTGTTTTGCAACGATGTCCATTGCAATCTTGCAGAGATAGAGGTTAGTTCCAATACCTGCTGTTGCTGTAATGCCAGTTTCTTGTAAAATAGTGTGAATGATTGTGCTGGTAAGTTCCCGTGCCGTCATTTTATAACTTGCGAGATAATTGGTAGCATCAATAAATACTTCGTCGATGGAGTACACCTGAATATCTTCGGGAGCGATGTATTTAAGATAAATATTGTAAATCCGCGTACTGTAGTCAATATAGTACGACATACGTGGTACCGCTGTGATATACGATAATTCTAATTCTGGATGTTCTTTGAGTTCTATAGCATCGACAGATTTTCCTATAAATGTGTGGTTGGGTGCCAATTGCCTCCGCTTTATATTGATTTCTGTCACTTTTTGAATGACTTCAAACAATCGTGCACGTCCAGGAAGTCCATAGGCTTTTAACGAAGGAGACACAGCCAAGCAGATGGTTTTTTCTGTTCTTTCAACATCGGCAACGACAAGATTTGTTGTAAGAGGATTTTTATTTCTTTCAACACATTCAACTGAAGCAAAATACGACTTCAAATCAATGGCGATATACGTTCGTTTTGTTTCAGTTTTATTCATACAATGTTATTTCTTACAATTCATGTAGGTCTAGTTTAGACCATGTACTCATTCAATAGAAATGAAAAACCTCCCGACAAACAATGTTCACCGGGAGGTTTGCTATATAATCGTGTTGTACGATTATTTCTTAGAATTTAAGTAATCCATAATTCCTGCTGCTGCACGACGGCCGTCGCCCATTGCAAGAATAACTGTTGCACCACCACGAACAATATCACCACCTGCGAAAATGTCAGGAATGTTACTTTGCATTGTTTCTTGGTTTACAACAATTGTACGTTTTGGAGACATTTCCAATCCTTGAACGCTATTAGGAATCAATGGGTTAGGAGATACACCAACACTTACAACAACTAAATCAACATCAATGTCGTATTCTGAACCGGCTACAGCAACTGGTTTTCTACGTCCAGATGCATCAGGCTCGCCAAGTTCCATTTTTTGAACGCGAACTTTATTTACGTGTCCTTTTTCGTCAGCGAAGTATTCAATTGGGTTGTTCAAGCAAAGGAATTCTACGCCTTCTTGTTGTGCGTGGTGAATTTCTTCTTTACGTGCTGGCATTTCGTCAAGAGAACGACGGTAAATAATCATTGCTCTTTCAGCACCAAGACGTTTTGCTGTTCTTACAGAGTCCATTGCTGTGTTACCACCACCGATAACGGCCACATTCTTTCCAAAGAATGTTGGAGTATCGTAATCTGGTTTTGCTGCGCTCATCAAGTTTACACGTGTTAAGTATTCGTTTGATGAAAGGATTCCGCAGTAGTTTTCACCTGGAATTTTCATAAAGTTAGGAAGACCGGCACCACTACTTACGAAGAATGCATTGAAACCTTCTTCACGCAAATCGTCAATTGTAGCAGTATTTCCGACAACGAAATCTTTTACGAATTTTACGCCCATTTTTTCCAAGTTGTTGATTTCTACGTCAACAATGCTGTTTGGCAGACGGAATTCAGGAATACCATATTTCAATACACCGCCAATTTCGTGCAAAGCTTCGAATACGGTAACGTCGCATCCTGCTTTTGCCAAGTCACCAGAACAAGCAAGACCGGCAGGTCCCGAACCGATAACGGCAACTTTGAATCCATTCTTTGGAGCAACTTCCGGCAATGACATTTTGCCTGATTCACGTTCGTAATCGGCAACAAAACGTTCCAAATTACCAATTGCAACAGCAGGTTTCTTCATCTTCAAGTATGTACATTGTGATTCACATTGTTTTTCTTGAGGACAAACACGACCACAAACTGCAGGTAATGCACTTGTTTGTTTGATAACTTTGGCAGCGCCTAAGAAATCTTCATTTTCTATACATTTAATGAAACTAGGAATATGGATACCAACAGGGCAACCGTCCATACAAGTAGGATTTGGGCAGTCCAAACATCTGTGTGATTCTTGAACAGCCATTTCCTTGGTAATACCCATATTTACTTCCTTGTAGTTTTTGCTACGTTCTATAGGATCTTGTTCAGGCATAGAAATTCTTTCAATGTTGCCACGATCCTTTGCAGACATTTTTTTGCGTAATTCTTCACGCCATGCTTGTGCACGTTCTTCTTTTATTTGTTCTAAGTCCTTCATAACGCAAATTTATTTAGTAGTCTGTGAATATTTTTCGAATGCTTCTTTTTCCTCAGCTTTGTAAGCGCCCATACGCATCATCATTTCGCCGAAATCAACTTTGTGTGCATCGAATTCTGGACCATCAACGCAAACGAATTTTGTTTGACCGTCAACAGAAACACGACAAGCACCGCACATACCAGTTCCGTCAACCATAATGGTATTCAAACTTACATACGTTGGAATATCATATTCTTTTGTTTTTAGCGCTGCGAATTTCATCATGATGGCAGGACCGATAGCCATACAGAAATCGATTTTCTCTTTCTTAATAGCTTTTTCCATACCAACGGTAACAACGCCTTGTTCTCCGTAAGAACCATCGTCAGTCATAATGATTACTTCGTCGGATGCCTTGCGGATTTCGTCTTCAAGAATAATCAAATCTTTGGTACGAGCAGCCAAAACGGAAATTACTTTATTTCCAGCAGCTTTCATTGCCTGAACGATTGGCAATAGGGGAGCAACGCCAACACCACCGCCGCAACAAAGAACTGTACCGAATTTTTCAATGTGAGTTGCTTTTCCAAGTGGACCAACAACATCGTGCAAATATTCGCCCGGATTAAGCGAAGCAACTTTGCTACTAGTAACACCAACTTTTTGAAGAATCAACGTGATTGTTCCTTTTTCGATGTTGGCACTAGAAATCGTAAGCGGAATACGTTCGCCTTTTTCGTCAACACGGACGATTACGAAGTGACCGGCTTTTCTTTTTTTCGCGATTTGAGGAGCTTCAACTTCAAGCTCTACAACAAGTTCGGAAAGAAATTTTTTGTTAACTATCTTATTCATTAGTTTTTGCTTTAAGTCCCGCAAAATTACAATTATTCGCTGGAAATCAAAAGAATTGGATAAAAAGATGTTGTATTTATTTGTCGTTGGAGTAGAAGAAATATTTTAGTCCGTCAATTTGTCTTATTCGTCTGCTTTGGAAGATAAAAGGAGGGGAGTGCTCTTGCCTTATTTTCTTTATAGTTGTAGGTTGGTATTTGTTAAAAGAGTCATTTGAAACAATAAAAAAGGCAACTCATAAATGGGTTGCCTTTGGTAAATGAGTTTTGCGATTCTTTTTTTAATCATTTTTTTTCCTATCCTCTTCGTCGATGGCTATTTGATAGTTGTTTATAACGGCACCAGTAACTAAGTTCAAAAGTAAAAATGCAGCTAAACAAAACCATGTTACATGATAGGTTGTAATAACAGCTGAACTTGTATTAATTAATCCATATTCTGATGCTGTGATTTGGTTATATCTTATATCAGTCCAATCTTCTCCGGTTAGTTCTCTAAATAGTGTAAAAACAGCTTCTCCTAAATCACCAAACGGATCTGGTGCATTTGCTGGTGCGTTCGGCGCTTTTTCTATGTACAATTCGTAATTTTTTAGTTTTTCATTCTCTAATGTTGTAGGGTCTGGCAATCGGAACATGTAGACTCCAGCAATGGCGTATAAGTAAACAAAAATTAAAAAAAGTATAAGATTGTAAAACATTGATGTTAATGATTTCATCAATACTGTTACAATAAGTTTTATCTCTTTCGAAGTTCGAAGAAGTCGCAATATTCTAAATACACGCAATACACGTAATGCAGTCATCATGGAAGCATTCGCAAATAGTGTTTCGGGAATATAGCCGATTATGACTAATGTTAAATCGAATACATTCCATCCATCACAAAAAAATTTTTTTATGCTTTCGGCTGCAATAAATCGTAGAGATATTTCAATTGTAAAAATATATAAGATGACTTCCTGAATTGTACTAATTATGTGGTTGTCTGTAAAAGTTTCGACGCCAATTAAAATGGAATTTACAATGATTATTCCTACTATGAATAGTTCAAATATCTTATTGCTCGCAATTAAAGTTGCTGTGTTTTTCAGATTGCTCATGATTTTTATTTATTCACAGATTCTATTTTTGAATATGGGATATTTAAGGATTGATGTAACGTATATTGCATCGAAATGAATGATAATCTCCTACATATTTGCTTTTACTACAGAATAAATAGAAATTATAAATATTAAAAATAGAACTCCGTTTATTATAATATACGGAGGTACTGTAAACTTGAAAAAAGCTATTATCAGATTTGATATAAAAAACAATACGCAAAAGATAGCAGCAATAAGTTTTGAGTTAACTGCAGTACCTTGTCTTTCAAAAGAAACGCCGAGACACATGATAGATGAGCAAGCTAACATGAAAAAACTTCCTATACCAAGGAGGACAAAATTTTCACTATTTGTTATAGATACAAAAAGATAAGCAAAAAGTGCACTTAAGGCTACTGCTACTAGTGTTAAAATAGGATTTATCTTCATAGTTTATTATTTATCAAATGGCGGGGGCATCAGTGCCACTAATTTTAATATTTCAGGTAATTGTTCTGCAGTTTTCCAGTTCGTAAAGCCGGGTTTCCAGATGTAGGAATCCTTCGTTACTTGTTTGTTTGCAATAAGGTTTGATAATTCTTGTTCTGATATTGGACCAACTTGTTTATTATCAATTATTACATAATAAAATTGCTGGGATTGTAGTGGGTTCATTACACCAGGTACTTGCATGTTTTGCATTGCATAATTCATAGTTTGAACCATTTGGCGAGCCATTGCTAAGCCCATGCCAAACTCCACTAATCGATCAATTGAGAAAAAACTGTCTTCATTCATATTTATATATTATAATCCGATTAGACCCTTTATAAAATTCCAAATTCCTTCTTTTGCTTTGTCCTTAGTTTCGGTAACGAATTCGGATTCATTTATTTTTTCTTTGATGTTGTTCTTAACATCGCTTTTAATGTCATCAACGATGCCAGATTTTTTTATTGCTTCAACAACAGCTTGTTGTGTATCTATATCTTGTGTACTCATTGTCTTATTTTTTTTAAAACGGCAGGAATGACCCTGCCGTTTAATTTAATTAAGCTGTAACCATGCTATAAATGTTCCATGCAGCCCATGCAAAATCGACGATGGCCCATTTTATAGTTGTTTTTGTCTTTAATGGTTTTACCGTGAAAATCAATATTGCCAATGCTAATGTTGCAATGGTGATAAACCAAATGGCAGTTTCAGCACCAGAAAACATCGTAGATAAATTTCCACTTGTTATGGCTTTATAGCAAAGGAAAAAGTAAACGGCAATTAATACTATTTCAATAATTGAAACTATTAATCCAGCTTTGATATTTTTTTTTGTTGATTCTTCCATAATTGTGTAGAATGAGATTATTTCATAGAATTCATCATGTCTAATGCTGCACCAGCAGCTTTCATAGCATCTTCAGGATCGTCTGAATAAGCTGCTTTAGCAGCTTTACTATATGCGTCTACAGCTTTTTTTGAGGTTTCAAGAGCTTTTTTTACATCCTCATCTTCAGTAGCTTCATCCAATGTTTTTTTTGCAGATGATACAGCATCATTGATTGCATTGGATGCTTCGTCAACTACATCTGATGTAGCATCTTCCATTGCATCAACAGCTCCAGATGTAGCGTCTTTCATTGCATCAACAGCTTCTGATGTCGCTGATTTCATTTCTTCTACTGCTGCAGAATACTCGTCTTTTGAATCTTTTGTGTTTGAAGAAGATTCACCTGAACATGCAAACATGAATGCTGCACATACAGGAATTAATAATAATGTTTTTTTCATAAAAATAAATATTTATAAATGCCTACTCTGTTATGGATTTTCGGTATCCTCCATTTCATATTATTTAATTCTTACATTGCTGGTGGTGGAGGAGGGACAGCCCCAAATAATTGAGATAATTCTTGAACATTACCAGCAAGTTCCCAATTTGCCATACCTTGTTTCCAAACATATGTGTTGGTTGTTAATTGTCCATTTTGTACCATTTGTGCAAGTTGTTGCATATTATATGGACCTGAATTTTGACCATTAATAGAAACATTGTATTGTACTTGAGGTGGAGCGGGAGGGGTATTCATTGCCTGATTCATGTTTTGTCCCATGTTATTCATCATGCCTGCCATTTGCTGACCCATAGCTCCTCCCATCATCATTCCGGTCATCATTCCAGCAGGATTCATTCCGCCGCCGTTGCCACCATTCATGCTGCCCATTTGACCAAGGTTGCTTGCTGCAGTCTGTAGTACATTTGTTTGTTGATCAAGAGCATGTGCCCCCATAAAGTTGGTTTCCGTTTGCAAGCGTTGTGCACGTTGAGCTTCTTCTCTTTGAATACGTAAGGTCTCTTCCATGTTTTGAGCATTGATATTTTGCATATCCTGTGCATTTTTTATGTTGAGATCTGTTTGTGCACTAATTGTTTTTGCTTGTTGCTCTGCTGTTACTTTACGAAGTTCTGCATAACCGTCACTTTCCTTGTCTGGCTCAATTGTTGCCAAATCAAAACCTTTCATGTTTACACCAAAATCAGATTCTAATCTTGGTTTTAGATGTTGTGCTATGATTTCGTTTATATCAAGGATTTTCCTTTCCATTTGGAGAACAGGAATACCATTGTCAGCTGGAATGTTAGTGATGACACCCTTTACATATTTAATAACTGCATCTTTTACTTGTGTCTTGAATTCTTCCAATTCAAAGTTTATTAAACGATGAAGTTTTATGAATGCTTTATAATCTGTGATATTAAATGTGATGGTGCCTCGCGCAGACATAGGAACTGCAAAATCTAAAAATCTTGGATCAAATACATCAAAATATGGTACGGCAAATTTTATTTGTATTATACCAGATAGGTTAATGTAATAGATTTCTGCTTGGAATGGTGTGGCGCCTCCAAAAGCTAATCCAACGATACCGGAAAGAATAGGAAAGTTTGCTGTTTTTATTGTGTCGTCGTATGGTCCTACAATAAAATCCTGCATAGAACCATCTTTTTGTTTGTACACGAATACAGCGACTTCTCCATCTTTAACTCTCAGACTACTACCAAAACGTATAGAATTTTCTTTGTTAGTTGAATTTAAATCAGCACCTGCAGGACGCCATTTCCATACTAGATATTCCGCTTCATCACAGCGGATGACATCCATCAATCCACCTTCTTTTCCTTTACTAAATAAACCCATTTTCTTACGTGTTATAGATTAAAGAATATCGTTGTTAACAGCATCTATGCCTTTTTTGATTAAAATGGCAAAAACACAGACTCCTACAAATCCAAGTGTTGCAAGTCCACCAGAAACAATACAACCAATTATGAAAATTATAAATGATACTCCCAAGCCAATACCTCTCCAGCTTTTGAATACTGATAATATCTTTTCTTTTTTTGCGTTTTTTTCTGCTTGGAGCTCAGCTTCAATCTTTCCGTGTAATTCTTGTGGAATTTTTGTGAATCGTTTGTAGTTTTTGGGTAATCTTTTCATTAATGAGATAACCGTGTTTGTTGCTTGCTCAAGAAATGTTTTGTCGTTTCCTGACATCATAACAATCTTTTGATAGACTTGGTCTGCTTTTTGAATCCAAACTTCCTCTTCCTTGCCAATCACACCATCGTTATCATAAGCGTTACTAGTAGCCATTGCTAATAGTTCTAACAAATCCTCTTTGGTATTTGGGACAGGGAAGTTCTTTATCACATTGGCTTTCTCGGCCATTATCTTTCTCTCAATTTCTTTAGACTGTTCGTTTAGTTGTCTCATCAAATCTTCACGTTCCTCATCTTGTCTTTCTTTTTTACTACCATTGCCGAAAATATCTACAGCGGCATTTAATACACCACTTCCGCTATTATGTCTGGCCGATAGTTCGTTAAGACTTTGTGTTTTTACTTTTTCAAAATCTGCAAGTTCTTTCGACTTTTTCATTTCTATTTGTTGCAGCATTTCAAAAAGTTGATTTGCACTTTTGACAGACTCAATACCTTTAAATTCGAAACCACATTCTGGACATTTTGATTGGAAACCAGATATTGGTGCACCGCAAGCTGGACATTTTTGCACAACACCATATTTGTTTGACTGTGGGTTTTGTGCAGGTTTCTCAGCTTCTTTCTTTTTGTTCATTTCAAAAATTCGAGAGTTCAAAACCATCTCAAATTCGTCTTTGTCAATGCCGAAAGCTTCTGCTTTCTTTATCAGAACGTTTTTTTCACTATCAGTGACTTCTCCATCTGCTAGAGCGGCGGAAATCAAATTTTCAAGTTCTTCGTTATACATATTCTTTTTTAATATTTAGTACTATATATGAGTGTATATAAGTTTGCAGTTACTCTTCTACCACTTCTCCTTTTTTGTTGATAATTACATCCTTATCATTAAGCTCTACCTGTGCTTTACCATCTTTGAAATCCTCTGCATCTTCATAAATGGCTGGTAAAACGATGTTGCCTTTTGTGTCCATGTAGCCAAAGGTATCTTTATCGTCATCTTTAAAAGCAAGCATACCATCTTTTACGCAGGAATATCTATATTTTGTTGGCAAGGCGCATATGGTTTCCCCTTTGGTGTTTATTAATTTGAGATGTTCATCTTTTGTTTCAACAATTGCAAATCCTTCACTAAAATCATCTGCATCTTCAAATTGGAATGAAATACTTATTTCTCCATTTTTGTTTATGTATCCAAATTCTCCATTGTTGTTTGCTACGGTGGCAAGACCATCTTTTGTGAAAGATCCGGCATGTTTAAATGTCATATCAAATTTAGTGTCCCCTTTGGTATCAATGTAACTATAAATCCATTCGTCTGTCGTTCTAACAACTGCAAAGCCTTCAACAAAATCTTCCGCATCGTAGTATTTACAATCAATAGCTATTTCGCCTTGATGATTGATGTACCCATATCTTGTGTTCATATATGATGGTTTTGTTGTGTCTGTAATCTCAACTCTTATGAGAGCAAGTCCATTCGAAAAATTTTGTATGGATTTTAATTTATAGCCCTTGAAATCCATATTATCTACAAACCATGGTAATACTTCTTCACCTTTAGTGTTGATGAATGTGCAGCTGTCATATCCTTCAGCTCTGACCATTGCGAGACCATCGGAGAAATCGCCAATGCCACGATATTGTGTACTTAGTTTATTGTAAACTTTTTCACCCAAAACGTCTTTGGGAGCTCCTTCTTGTAGTGATGAACTACAAGAACAAAAGAATAAACCGCTAATTAATACAGAAAGTGTTAATATATTTTTTTTCATAATAGTTACTTGTTAGATTATTCAAATTGTTTGTTTGCACATTTAACTGTTATTTTGGTAAGTCTAGCTTTTTGTTCTTCCGTTAGTTTGCTTTCATCTTCTTGATCTAGACTTGCTGCCGCTTTTGTGATAGCTGTGATGTCTCCAGATTCGCATGCTTTTTCCAATGCGTCAAGTTTTGAGTCAATACTATTGCAACTGGCAAATACAAATGCTGAAATTGCAATACCAATGGTAAATAATGTTTTTTTCATAGTTGTGTATTATGTTTAAATTTATATTGTTATTTGTTTTTGCATTCAACGAATATTTTTGCTACTCTGGCTTTTTGTTCCTCTGTTGCCAGATTCTTGTCTACTTTCTCTAATGCTTCAGCTGCTTTTGTGATTGCTGTCGGATCTCCAGACTTACAAGCCTTTTCAAATGCGTTAATTTTGGAATCAATTTCATTGCTACAACTAGCAAATACCGTTAATGAAATAATTGTACCGATAACTAATAATACTTTTTTCATTTTTTTTATTTTTTTTGTTATACATAAATTTTACAGTGACAAATTTTTGATTTTTATTTTATTAAAAAAAAGGTCTTTTTGGGTCATTTGTGAGTGGTTGTTAGTTAGTGATTTAGTGTTTTTGTAAGTTTTTTGTGTCATATTGAGTCTGTTTTGTATGATTAATTTTTTTGCATTTGGAGTGGTAGACATAAAATAAAATCTTGCATTTGGTGCGGTAGATATAAAATAAAATCTTGCATTTGGTGCGGTAGGTGCAAAATAAAATCTTGCATTTGGTGCGTTAAATAAAAAATATGTGTATATTTGTTGTGTGTAAAATATTGATAATCAAATGAAACGTAAGATTTATAGTGAATTGCTCAATTGGAAGCAAAAATATAATGGAGAAGTGGCAATTCTTGTCGACGGTGCTCGTCGTATTGGCAAGAGTTTTATAGTTGAGGAATTTGCCCAAAAAGAGTATAAATCGTACGTGCTTTTTGATTTTGGAAAAGTGGGCGAGGGTATAAAAAATTTGTTTGAAAATTATCTAGATAAATTAGATGTTTTTTTTCAATATGTTTCATTGGAAACTGGTGTGAAATTGTACGAACGGAACACGGTTTTTATTTTCGATGAGGTTCAAAATTATCCCAAAGCTCGTGCCGCTATCAAATATCTTGTTGCCGATGGTCGGTACGATTACATAGAAACTGGCTCGTTGGTAAGCATTAACAAAAATGTGAAAGATATTATCATTCCGTCGGAAGAACGACGAATTGATATGTATCCAATGGATTTTGAGGAATTTCTTTGGGCAATGGGGAACGACAATCTGATGGATTTTATTCGTGATTGCTTTGCAAATAAACGTCCTCTTGGAAATTCGTTGCATAGAAAAGCAATGGAATATTTTCGTCAGTATATGATTGTTGGCGGTATGCCTCAAGCTGTGGAAAAATACATAAAGACTCGTGATTTTGTTGAGGTGGATAAGATAAAACGTGACATTTTAAAATTGTATCGTAATGATATAAGTAAATATGCAACAGGTGTGGAAGCAAAAGTTACTGGCATTTATGATAAACTTGCTTCACAGTTGCAGCGACACGAAAAGCGTTTTAAGTTGAGCGACGTTCGTACAGGTGGAAAAATGCGGGATTTTCAAACTTCTTTTTTTTGGTTGAGCGAATCTCGTGTAGTAAATATTTGTTATAAGTCAACGGAGCCAAGTATTGGTTTGGAACTAAAGTTGGACGATAGTACAATAAAATTGTATATGGCAGACACAGGTTTGCTCATTTCTCATGCATTTAGCGAAGCGCAAATAACAAATAATCAATTATATAAAAAGTTGATGCTCGATAAGTTGGAGATTAACAAAGGTATGCTTGTGGAGAATGTTGTTGCTCAAATGCTTGTGGCAGGAGGTCATAAGTTGTTTTTCTATTCAAATGCAACGCGTGAAAGCGTTGACGATAGGATGGAAATTGATTTTTTGATAGCTAAACCAGTTATAACCAATCGTCATAATATTTCGCCTATAGAAGTGAAGTCAAGTAGTAACTATACGTTAACATCATTAGAAAAGTGCATAAAAAAATACAATGCGTACTTAGCAACGCCGTATGTGATTCATTCTGCTGATTTAGAAGAAAAAAATGGCATATTGTACTTGCCGTTGTATATGACACCATTGTTGTAGAATGTTACGAAGGATATAGGTGGCATTTTATATGGACGAATTTTTACACTTGTTAATGCATATTTCGTATGTGGCTATTGAGGTACAAATAGGTTTCCGTCTTGTTGTTTCTGTCAACAGCTGTGGGTTTATAAATGAATTGGTAGAAGATTGTTGTATAGATGCGAAATGTTCTGGACTGTATATTATTTAGCAACTAGTATAGTGGTAAGTTTTGCATATACTTTTGAAATTTTGTTTCGCATTGCAAGTATATTGCATTGACGTCTTCTCTAGCCTGTATGTCTGATAGTAATTCTTGACTTTGTAATATTTCACGAACGGAAAGCCTAAATTGCGTTATGTCGGTGAGGGCTTCGTCTTGGGTTGTGTATTTGTTATTCTTTAAGTTGTTGAGAATTGGTGCCGCAAGTTGTTCTATTTTTTGTTTGAATTTATTTGTCTTGTCGTTTTCTGCCTTTTGTGGCAAAAATTTTAGAGCATGGATGCTTCTGCATTCCTCGGCGTATTTCTGTTGGATAGAAATAAGCGCATTGCTGTAGTCGTGATAGTGTGGATCGCTCGCAGAAACTTCTTTGAGTAATTCCATTCGTTTGCTATATGTTTCGGTGAGACATTTTGTGAGTAATGAATCGGATTCGTGAAAGGAAGTTGCCGTTGGTAGTTTTGCAAGGATAGGTTCTGCAATATTTCGCATTGCTACATCTGCTTTGTTTATTTTTTCTTGTAAATCTATTGGTAATCTATTATCATTTCTAGTGTTTCGTTGTTCTAATTTTTGAACAGTGTCGACTTGTTTAATAACAATTGTATCGCTTTTTTGAATGACAATTGTATCTGACGTTTTTGTGTCTATTGTTGGTGCTTCTGGTCTTTGTTTGTGAGAATGTGTAAAAAAAATAGATGCAAGACCTATGATAATAATACAGAAAGCAATAATGGTTATTGGTTTGCGTAATTCAATGCGATGAATGATTTCATTGGCATTGTTGAATCGTTTTTCTTTATAAGTTTTGGTACATTTTTGTTTTATGAAATAGTACCGATGTGGAAATATAAGGTTGAGTAGTTTTCCGAAAGCATAAATATCGCAACGTAAATCTACATCCTTTGTTTCGTCGAGTTGCTCGGGTGCTGCATAACCATCGCTGCCAGCAGCTTGTTTGAAGATTGCGTATGTGTCGGAGTCGGAGAGTCCGAAGTCTATGATTTTTACATTGTTGCCCTTACGTGTTATGAGTATGTTTTGTGGTTTTAGGTCGCGATGAATAATTTGCATGGAATGGAAATAACTCATCGCCGACAAAATCTCTATGCAAATTCGTTTTTTTGTTCTTCGAGATGGATTTGTCGCTAAGAATTCGGCAAGTGTCCAACCATCAACGTATTCCATAGTGAAACAAAGTCCAAATTTCTCGTTGTTCTCGAGCGAAATGGCGCGGACAATATTTGGATGTTCCAGTTGGATTTCGAGTTCAAATTCTTTCTTAAGAAATTCTTTGTATGTGGTCAATTCGGCATATTCGGGTTGCAACCCTTTCAAAAAGAACCATTTCCCGAACCGCTTAACTTTACAGAGAGAATAAAATCCTTTATTGCTGACTTCGCCGTATTCGCTTGTCTTGAATACGTTTGACGGGTCGTTTACTATGAATCCAGAATTTGAATTGTTTTCCATACAACAAAAATAATGGAAAATTGTTTGTTTTTCTCTAATCAACTTCAATATGTTGGTGCGGTGAAATCTATTAAACTTGCACACTTATCAACATACTTTTGTTGAATGGTATTGATGATGTTGGAGTAGTTGTAGTAGTCGGGTGATTCCGTGGAAATGTTTTTGAGTAATTCCACTCGTTTTTCGTATGATTCGGCAAGAAACTTCGAATACAATTGTAATGCCTCTTCCTGTGTTACATTTGTATCCTG
Organism: uncultured Bacteroidales bacterium; assembly: GCA_937892155.1. GTDB lineage: Bacteria > Bacteroidota > Bacteroidia > Bacteroidales > UBA1715 > UBA1715. Next base: position 39,128 of record CALAUG010000021.1, read on the forward strand.
CAATTTCGCAATTATAGGTTTTGCAATTTCGTCAAATTCTTTATTGGCGTTGTCTATTATTTTTTGTTGTGTATCAGTTTTTCTGTTTGTGGGTGTGTTATTTTGTGAATTGGTCGAATAAATTGTGTCAATTTGTTTAATGACAATTGTGTCGTGTTGGTGGATAAAAATTGTGTCAAAAGTTTGTTTTACGGTTTGTTGTAATTCGGTGTTTTGTCTTGTCCCTAATATTAAAAACCAACCGAGTGATAAGAATAGTAAACAGATAGGAATAATGAGGCTACGAATACGAATTTGAGTCAATATCTCATCGGCAATTTTGTAACGTTGTTCTTTATCAGTTTTGGTACATTTTTGTTTTATGAAATAGTACCGATGTGGAAATATAAGGTTGAGTAGTTTTCCGAAAGCATAAATATCGCAACGTAAATCTACATCCTTTGTTTCGTCGAGTTGCTCGGGTGCTGCATAACCATCGCTGCCAGCAGCTTGTTTGAAGATTGCGTATGTGTCGGAGTCGGAGAGTCCGAAGTCTATGATTTTTACATTGTTGCCCTTACGTGTTATGAGTATGTTTTGTGGTTTTAGGTCGCGATGAATAATTTGCATGGAATGGAAATAACTCATCGCCGACAAAATCTCTATGCAAATTCGTTTTTTTGTTCTTCGAGATGGATTTGTCGCTAAGAATTCGGCAAGTGTCCAACCATCAACGTATTCCATAGTGAAACAAAGTCCAAATTTCTCGTTGTTCTCGAGCGAAATGGCGCGGACAATATTTGGATGTTCCAGTTGGATTTCGAGTTCAAATTCTTTCTTAAGAAATTCTTTGTATGTGGTCAATTCGGCATATTCGGGTTGCAACCCTTTCAAAAAGAAACATTTCCCGAAACGTTTAACTTTACAGAGGCAATAGATCCCTTTGTCAATAATATCTCCATATTCGCTTGTTTTGAATAGATTAAGCGAATCGTTTACTATGAATCCAGAATTTGAATTGTCTGCCATACGACAAAAATAATGAATTGAGTTAATAATAAAGAAATAAGAATTAAGAATTATGTAAAGATGGAGCGTGCTCAATCTAATCTGAATCAGAAACTAAGGGATACCTGAGCTTGTCGAAGGTAGAGACTGTTAAGAGTTGGAGAATTACGTTCAACATAAAATATCGTCGTTAAATAATGATTTTGGTGTTAAAAGATACGTAATGACCTAAGATGACCCATAATTTTGTTGTTATAATACTTTTATTTTTATTTTCTTTGTACATCAAAAAAGTATTAATGGTAGAAAAAGAACAGGTAGTCCTACTGAGAAAAGTAGAGGCAAATTGTAATAGAAAAATGAAAACTCCTGCGGATTTTGATTTCCTTGCTGGAGTAATATGGAATGCAGTTCATGAATCTATTAGTTCTTCCACTCTAAAACGTGTTTGGGGGTATGCAGGAAAGGAGACAGATGCTCGTTTCGTTACGAAAACCATTTTATCCCGATATATTGGTTATAAAGATTGGGATGACTTTGTAGAACGATTGAATTCACCAGAAATAGAATCAAAACAAGTTGTGACACAAACAATCAGAACACAAAATTTGGTAAAGGGACAAAAGGTAGAAGTATGCTGGTATCCCGATCGTCGTTGCGTATTTCAATACGAAGGTGGAATGCAGTATACGGTAATAGTTTCAGAGAATTCGCATTTACAAGCTGGTGACACGTTTATGTGTGGCATTTTTATGTTAGACGAGCCGTTGTTGTTGGACAATGTCGTTCACCAAGGTATGCAACCAACTCCATACATTGCTGGCAGTAAAAGTGGTTTAACAAGTATACGATTGGTAGAATAGTTTTATCTGCTATTTAATTCATATTGGTGCAAGAATCAATGATTTGTGTACTCCCGCAATAATAATACTTGTTACTTTCTCTGCTTTCTATAGGCTCGTACATTTCTTAATTTTTAATTACGAATAAAAGAAGTTTTCTTTATTTATTCGCTACACTAACATTGATTTAGAAATACACATCTTGGAGAACGCAAAAAGTCGTTTGCCCAATTCGTTAAGCGAAGCGCCAAGATGGTAAACCATATCATCAATGATGAGAAATCTATCGTGCATACGCTGAGATGTTTCGCAGAGTTCTATCAGTCTTCCTGTTTGGAATTGTGATGTTTGCTGCAGAGTACGGAGACCTTTACCGATGTGTTCCACATGGATAGCACATATAACATTTTGATTACGAGTTTCAAGAATCTCAAATGTACGAGCATCAATATAATTATCAATGAGCAATACTTCGTGCTGAGCAGATTTGATGAGTTGCTCGGCGAAAGCACGGGCATCAAGTACTTGTCCTTCATAGAAGATACCTTCAATAGGAGGAAGATTTGTCCGTATAAAGAAATCAAGTTGTTGCTGTTGCTGGTCGAGTTGTTGTTGTAGGCGAGACACATGTTCGTTTGTGTATTCCTGCAATACAATAAACCGATTGTCAATCCGTTGCTCAAGTTGTTGCATTTGACAATGAATGGCATAACCTTTAAGTAGGTATTGTCGCAGAACATTGGTCGCCCAAATGCGAAATTGAGTGCCTCTTTGACACTTGACGCGATACCCTACAGAAATAATGACATCAAGGTTGTAGAGAAACAATTCATTGTCTTGTGTTTTACCAGGAATGGCACCATGTTGTGTGGTAGTTCGAAATTTTCGAACAACCACTTTTTCATCAAGTTCTTTCTCTTTAAAAATGTTGTGGATATGATAACTTATGGTTGACTTGGCTTTCTGGAAAAGCTCACATATTTGCGCCTGCGACAACCAGACGGTTTCTTTGTCAATTGTAACTTCTAATTTTATGCTTTCGTCAGGCTGATATAGAACAATTTCGCCTTCGTTGGATGTTATAGCGAGTTGTGGTTCGTTAGACATATTTGTTTCTTCATAATTTGATTATGGACTATGCAAAAGTAATATTTTTTACGAAGTATATTCCTTATCGTGATAATAAATGAAGAGAAATTATGATTAACGTGTATATTGTTAAAAAAAATCCCCCGCTTCAAACGAAGCGGGGGATTTTTGTGATATAGTAAAGTAAAGAACTATACTAAACCTTGTGCCATCATTGCATCAGCAACTTTGATGAATCCAGCGATGTTTGCGCCTGCTACATAGTTGATGTAACCATCAGCTTGTGTACCGTATTTAACACAGTTTTCGTGGATTGATTTCATGATTTGTTGCAATTTGTTGTCAACTTCTTCTGCAGTCCAAGAAATACGACCTGAGTTTTGACACATTTCCAAACCTGATACTGATACACCACCAGCGTTAGAAGCTTTACCAGGAGCGTAAAGAATCTTGGCATTTTGGAATACTGCTACAGCTTCTGGGCTACTTGGCATGTTAGCACCTTCTGCAACACACATTGTTCCATTAGCAACAAGTGCTTGAGCATCGCTTTCATCCAATTCGTTTTGTGTAGCACATGGCATAGCAACATCAACTTTGACGTTTTTCCAAGGACGTTGTCCTTCGAAGTATTTACAACCATATTTTTCAGCGTATTCTTTAATACGGCCACGTTTTACGTTCTTCAATTCTTGTACGAAAGCCCATTTTTCTGGAGAAATTCCATCTTCGTCAACGATACAACCGTTTGAATCAGACATTGAAACAACTTTTGCACCTAATTGAGTACATTTTTGTACTGCGTATTGAGCAACATTACCAGAACCAGAGATAGCAACTCTCTTGCCTGCTAATGATTCACCTTTAGTTGCCAACATTGATTGAGCGAAGTAAGTTACACCGTAACCTGTAGCTTCTGGACGAACCAATGAACCACCGAAAGAAAGACCTTTACCAGTCAAAACGCCTGTGAATTCGTCACGGATACGTTTGTATTGACCGAACATATAACCAACTTCACGACCGCCAACACCTATATCTCCAGCTGGAACGTCAGTGTCAGGACCGATATATTTTTGAAGTTCTGTCATGAAGCTTTGGCAGAAACGCATAACTTCATTGTCAGATTTTCCTTTTGGATCGAAATCAGAACCACCTTTACCACCACCCATAGGAAGAGTAGTCAAGCTGTTTTTGAATGTTTGTTCGAAAGCCAAGAATTTAAGGATACCCAAGTTTACTGTTGGATGGAAACGAATACCTCCCTTGTAAGGACCGATGGCACTGTTCATTTGAACACGAAAACCACGGTTGATTTGCCAATCACCTTTGTCATCAATCCAAGGAACTCTGAAGATGAAAACTCTTTCAGGTTCAACCATTCTTTCCAAAACTTTAGCAGCTTTGTACTTTGGATTTTCATCCAAGAATGGAAGAATTGATTTTACTACTTCGTGAACTGCTTGGTGAAATTCAGCTTCACCTGGATTCTTAGCGATAACTTTCGCCATGAAATCGTTCAATTCTTTGTCGAAATTTTTTGCCATTTTTTTAGGTATTTAATAAAACAGTTTGTTCTTTTTATACGAGGACAAAAGTAGAAAAAAATTTAAAAATGCAATGCTTAAACGATTGAATTTTAGAAAATTGCGTATAATTCGCAATGCTATACGTGAAACACGTATCAGTCTACAATGATGTCTTTTCTTTACTATTTATTTCTTCAATATATTTATTGAAATCAAATCCCATAACAATCACATCGTCAACTTGTTCCCATTTCCCCTGCCATTGTTGGAACAATTTCCTCAATTCATTTCCTTGTTTCATCATTGGCACGTGCTGTACGGTAAGTATATTGTGCTTGAAATGTTTGAATTTCATCTTTTTCCCATTTTCTCCACCGAATTGGTCGGCGTATCCATCGCTGAACAGATAAAATCTATCGTTTGGTTGAACGCGGATGATTGTGTTGGTATATAAATCATCTTGTTCGTTGCAAAGTCCTACAGGAGATTTGTCGCCTCTGTAAATAATGACTTGGTTGTTGCGTACAAGTATCATTCTGGTCAGTGCGCCTGCAAATTCCAACACACCTGTTTTTTTGTCAAATACGCAAATAGAAATGTCCATGCCGTCTTTTACGGCAGAGTCATCGTCCAATTCGTTTTTTGTGAAAAGTTCTATGATAGATTTGTTAAGATAATCCAATATTTCTGATGCCCGGTGTATGCCTCTGTTCTTCGTCGCAATACGAAGTAGGTTGTTGCCGATAATTGACATGAATGCGCCAGGAACGCCGTGCCCCGTACAATCTGAACAAACAACGAAAAGTTTGTCGCCAATTTCACGTATCCAGTAGAAATCACCACTGACTATGTCTTTCGGCATATACAATATGAATGATGACGGTAGCAGTTGTTTGAATTTTGCACGTGCTGGCAAAATAGCAAGTTGAATACGTTTTGCGTAATTGATACTGTCAAGGATACTTTTATTTTTGACTTCAAGCTCTGCCTGTTGTTTTTCCAAACGATCTGCCCATACTTGCTTTTCCAATAATCTGCGGTTTTCTCTACGAAGTTTTACAGTAATTCTGTGTCCTATAAAGAAAATTATGGCGATTAGTAGAAGTATTCCCAAAACATAAGCAAGGTCGGTCCGCCAAAATGGTGGCTTGATAATAATCGTGATATATTTCTCTTCTGACCAAACACCGTCAACATTTGCAGCCTTTACTTTCAGCGTATAGTTTCCGATTGGAAGTTTTATGATGTTGATGTAGTTCTGATTGTTTAATTCTATCCATTTGTCTTCCAATCCGCTCAACATATATTTATATTGATTCATCTTTGGTTGGGTGTATTCCAACGCTGCAAATGAAATGGAGATGTTCGAGTTGTTCCATGGCATGGTGATTTCTTGTTTGTCTTTCAGTGGCAGAGAATATCTTTTATCCTTAATAGTATATTCCAAATTAAGGAATTCAAGATTTGTGTTTTGTAAGTTGTTCTTTATTGAGTCGGGATTGAAGATGTTTATACCTTGCGTGCCACCGAAAAACATATATCCGTTATTGGTCTTAAATGCCGAATGTGGAGAAAATTCTGAATCTTGTATTCCGTCGTGTATTGAAAATGTTTTACAAATATTCGAATCGGGAAGGAATGATGCTAATCCGTTGTCGGTACCAACCCAAATTTCATTGTCATTTGTTAAAATAGAATAGATTTCATTTGATATGAGACCTTCGTTTGTAGTGTAAAACATGCGTGGCTGATAATTTGGTTGCGTGCATTTGATTAATCCTACATTGGTTCCAATCCAAATATCACCATTGTAATCTTCCGCAATGTCGTATATATGTTGATGTGTACCGTTTATGAAATTATGGTCCAGTTTGATAGGGGTGAATTTCTGTGTTTTGTGGTCGAAATAACAAAAACCATTCTCGCAGCCTATGAAAATATTGTTTTTGTAATTCTCATAAAAACAGTTGATAAGGTTTGATGGCAATTTTGAACCGTCAATGTGAACAACGGAATCTTTTGCTTGGTCATAAAATATGATGCCAAAATTGGTACCAATCCACAAATTGTTTTTGGAATCTTTCAGCAAACATTTAATTCTTTTTTTCGTCAAGCAAAACGAGTGTAGTGCTGTAATCCTTTCGTCGATTGAGCTGAATTTTTTTGTGTCTATATTGTATATATGTATGTAGCCGTCACTGCCGACGAGTATTTCGTTGGGAGAGAATGATTCGATTGCCGTTATGTAGTTCGTCGGAAAATTTCCTTTATCTGCAGAGTAAGATTCTTTCGTGTGCCTGCTCAAATCATAAATCTGTAAACCTCCGAATTTTGTACCAAAAAATACATGGTTTTTTTCTACATGAATAGCTGTTGTGTAATTGTATTTTATTCCAAAATTTCCATCTTCTTTACCCAAAACTTGGAAACGTTTCGGTTTAATGTCTAACTTGTTTAGACCATTTTGTGTTCCAATCCATAAAATTTTACCTGTACTGCGTGTTATGCAGTTTGTCTGGTTTGTTGATATTCCTTGTCGTTGCGAAGTGTGGGCGCAATGAATAAATTTTTTGCTATTCGTGTTAAAATAGTACAATCCGTTACTTTCTGTGGTGATCCACAATTCTTCGGGACGATATCCTTCTGCGATGCCGTTTACAATGGATTGAGTTTGTTGTGGATAATAATAACTATAAAATTTTTTGTTCTTTTTGTCGAACTGATTAAGTCCGTTTCGTGTTCCAATCCATAGATTGTGTTTTGAATCTTCAAAAATTGACAGAATTTTGTTGTCGCTGATTGTATTTGAAATAAAATCATCGTGCCTGAAGAAAATAAAATCGTCGTTGTGTGGCTCGTAATATCCTAAACCGTTATCTGTTCCGACCCATAGAATGCCGTTGGAATCTTGAAAAAGTGGGTAGGAGTATTGTTCAAATTCTTCGTTGAATATGTCTGAATAGAGCTGGTATGATTGTATTTTTCCTGTTTTTATGTTGAGTTTGCTTATGTTTTTTCTCGTTTTTACCCAAATATTCCCTTCGTTGTCGCACAGCACATTATGTATTATATTTTTTTCTATATGATAATTTTGGGTTGTGTCAACAAAATAGCGGTTGAATTCAAGTGTTTCGCGTATTAATTGATTGAGACCAAATTCTGTCGCTATCCAGATGTTTTGGTTTTTGTCTTCGCAGATGCCTAAAATATTATTTGAAGAAATCGTTTTTTTGTTCAGTGGATCTGAACGAAAGGTAAGGAAATTTTTACCGTCAAATCTATTCAGTCCCGATGTCGTGCCAATCCAAAGGAAGCCTTTGGAATCTTGAAATATGCACTTAATATTGTTGTGTGAAAGTCCGTCGTCGTTGGAAAAAGTCTCGAAGTAGAGGAAATCGTCTAACTTGTGCTCCTGTGAGAATGTTGGAGAAATGAATAGTATTAATATAATGAATATGGATAATACTTTTGATTTCATCACTGAGCTGTAGCTGGACGATTAGTTTCAATCTGCGTCTTTGAAGAATTTATGTTGAAAAATCAACAAATAGAAAACACCGATTGTAATTGCAGAATCTGCAATGTTGAATATTGGCTTAAAGAATGTGAATGGTTCTCCGCTCCAAATTGGGAACCAATCAGGAAAAGTTCCTCGTAAAATAGGACAATATATCATATCAACAACGCGACCTTGTAGGAATGGGGCGTAACCGCCACTCTCGGAAAACATTTCGGCCACTGTTCCGTATGTGCTTTCGTTGAAAATCAGTCCGTAAAACGCACTGTCAATAATGTTTCCTGCTGCGCCGGCGAGAATTGCACTCAAGCCTAAAATGACATCGAGCGGCGCATCACGTTTGACTAATTTGTGAATGTAGATTCCTATTAATATCGAAGCGATTAGCCTGAAAAGCGTTAAGGCAATTTTACCAATTGCACCACCGAAACTCATTCCGAATGCAAAACCTGGATTTTCGACAAAATAAACGAAAACCCTGTCACCAATGACAGGGATCATTTCGTCTAAATGCATATTGGTTTTTACTAAAATTTTGGTTACCTGATCAATAATCAAAATTAATAAAACCATTAAAATTGCCCAATGCTGTTTTTTCATATCAGCGGTTTGTTTTTCTTTTCATTTACTTTTGCATCAACGCTCAAAGTTGCGTGGGGAACTGCGCGAAGACGTTCTTTCGGTATCAATTTACCTGTTTCGCGGCAGATTCCGTATGTTTTGTTTTCAATACGTATCAACGCTTCTTTTAAGTGCTTGATGAATTTTTCTTGACGTTCTGCCAATTTACCAGTTTCTTCTTTTGAAAGATTTGACGCTCCTTCTTCGAACATCTTGAATGTTGGCGATGTATCTTGAATGTCGTTGCCATCTAAATACTGAATTGACTGTTTCAACTGGTCATAATCTTTCATTGCTTTGTCAAGCTTTTCTAAGATTATCTGCTTGAACTCTTCTAATTCTGCATCAGAATATCTTGTTTTTTCTTCTTCTGCAACTTGTTTCTTTTCTGCCATAGTCGTGCGAATTAAAGGTTATACTTTTTGAACTGCCATATATGTCTGCACATCAGAGTCAATTTCAACAGGTTTCTTGTTTTCGTTGTTGATTGTGTCAACCAATTGTATATCAGCGCATAATGTTTCTGATGCGATATATGCTTTATGAATTTCTATAGCTTTGTTGATTGCGTCGTGTTTCTGTATTTCCAACTTGATTTTGTCGGTAACATCAAAACCGCTGTCTTTACGAAGATTTTGGATTCTGTTGACGAATTCACGTGCAATTCCTTCGTTAACCAAATCTTCTGTCAACGTTGTGTCCAAAGCAACAGTGATGTTTCCTTCGTTTGCAACTTGCCAACCTGGAATATCTTTGGAAATAATTGTAACATCGTCAAGTGTCAAGTTGATTGTTTCGCCAGCAACAACAATCGTTTTCGCTCCATTGCGTTCGAATTCGCAGATTTCTTCGTTAGAGAATGCAGTGATTGTAGCAGCAACTTCTTTCATTATTTTTCCGCATTTCGGACCTAATGCTTTGAAGTTTGGCTTGATTGTCTTTACAAGAACTTGCGAAGCGTCTTTCAACAAATCAATTTCTTTTACGTTTACTTCTGTCTTGATAATGTTCTCAACGGCTTTTAAATTTTGTTCAAATTCATCATTGATGATTGGAATGATGATTTTTTGAAGTGGTTGACGAACTTTTATAGCAACTTTACGACGCAGTGCCAAAATCATTGAAGAAACGGTTTGAGCCATTTCCATTCTTGTTTCCAACTTCTTGTCGATTACCGATTCGTCGGCATTCGGGAATGTTGCTAAGTGAACAGAATCAACGTCGAAGCGGTTTGTTACTTTGTTCAAGTCGCAGAATAATTGATCTGCAAAGAACGGAGCAATAGGAGCCATAAGTAACGAAACTGTTTCCAAACAAGTGTACAATGTCTGGTAAGCCGAAATCTTGTCGCTGTTCAATTCGCCTTTCCAGAAACGTTTACGGGACAAACGAACGTACCAGTTACTCAAATTATCGTTTACGAAATCTTGAATCATACGGCCGGCTTTTGTCGGTTCGTAGTTTTCGTATTGTTCCGTAACATTTTTAACCAGTGTGTTCAACAATGATATAATCCAACGGTCGATTTCCGAACGTTGTTCGTTTGGAACAGGGGCTTGTTGCATTGCAAAATTGTCGAGGTTTGCATACAACGCAAAGAACGAATACGTGTTGTATAACGTTCCAAAGAATTTACGTTTAACTTCTTCAACACCTTCGCTGTCGTATTTCAAGTTGTCCCAAGGAGACGAGTTGGTAATCATATACCAGCGAACAGGGTCAGTTCCTTGTTGCTCAATTTCCTTGAATGGATCGATTGCGTTGCCAAGACGTTTCGACATTTTGTTACCGTTCTTGTCAAGTACCAAACCATTGGAAACCACGTTTTTGAAAGCCACACTGTCGAACAACATTGTTGCAATTGCGTGTAGTGTGAAGAACCAACCACGAGTTTGGTCAACACCTTCGGCAATAAAATCAGCAGGGAAAACAGTGTTGAATTTGTCCTTGTTTTCAAAAGGATAGTGAATTTGAGCGTATGGCATTGAACCTGAATCAAACCAAACGTCAATAATATCGCTTTCGCGGTACATTTTCTGTCCTTTTGCTGATACTAATATGATGTTGTCAACATACGGACGGTGAATGTCGAATTTATTGTAGTTTTCTTTAGAAAAATCACCAACAACGAAGTCTTTCAAAGGATTTTCTTTCATAAATCCTGCTTTGATTGAAAGTTCGATTTCGTTTTTCAATTCTTCCAAAGAACCGATACATTTTTCTTCGGTTTTGTCTTCCGTCATCCAAATTGGGAGTGGAGTTCCCCAGAAACGCGAACGTGACAAATTCCAGTCGTTCAAGTTCTCCAACCATTTACCGAAACGGCCAGAACCTGTTGATTCAGGTTTCCAGTTGATAGTTTTATTCAATTCTATCATACGCTCTTTGCATTCTGGACTCTTAATGAACCAGCTGTCAAGAGGGTAGTATAGAATTGGCTTGTCGGTTCTCCAGCAATGAGGATAATTGTGGACGTGTTTTTCGATTTTGAATGCTTTGTTTTCTGCTTTCAAAGCCATACAAATGCTGATGTCAAGAGTCTCGTCCTTGTCTGTCAATGTTGCATCGTAAGCATTTTTTACATAACGACCAGCGACAGAATTGTAAGCTTCAACATTTACGTTTGATGTAACAAAAGCAGCATCCATTTCCTCTACAGGAATCATACGTCCTTGTTTGTCAACAAGAGGTGATTGTTTGCCGTTTTTGTCAATTACAAGCATTCCGGCAATTCCAGCTTTTTTCGCAACAAAAGCATCATCTGCACCGAAAGTAGGAGCGATGTGGACAATACCAGTACCATCTTCTGTTGTTACATAATCGCCAGCAATTACTTCAAAAGCTTTTCCATCAACTTTAACCCATGGTTGCAATTGTTCGTATTGTACGCCAATAAGTTCACTTGCAGGCATTTCTGCTAAAATCGTATAAGGAACAATTTTATCTCCAGCTTTGTATGCAGAAAAATCCGCATTTTCTCCTTCTTTATGGAAATATGCAGAAACACGGTCTTTTGCCATGATTGCGGTCATTGGTGTTCCTGTATAAGGATTGAATGTTTTGATTTTTACGTATTGGATTTTTGGACCAACACAAAGAGCAGTGTTGCTACTCAATGTCCATGGAGTAGTTGTCCAAGCCAAAATGTATAAGTCGGTTTCAACGCCTGCGAACAAAGATTCGCTTTTTGCATTGCGGACAACTTTAAATTGCGCAGTACACGTTGTGTCTTTTACGTCGCGGTAGCAACCCGGTTGGTTTAGTTCGTGGGAACTCAAACCTGTTCCTGCTGCTGGCGAATAAGGTTGAATGGTGTAACCTTTGTAAAGCAATCCTTTTTTATATAATTCTTTCAACAAATACCAAAGAGTTTCAATGTATTTGTTGTCGTACGTAATGTAAGGGTCTTTCATGTCAACCCAGTAGCCAATGCGTTGTGTAAGGTTTTCCCATTGGCTTGTATATTTCATCACATTGCTACGGCACGCATTGTTGTATTCTTCAACGCTGATTTTTGTACCAATATCTTCTTTTGTGATGCCCAATTCTTTTTCAACGCCAAGTTCCACAGGCAATCCGTGGGTGTCCCAACCAGCTTTACGATGAACTTGGAAACCTTGCATTGTTTTATAACGGCATACGGAATCCTTGATGGTACGAGCCATTACGTGGTGAATTCCTGGAAGACCGTTTGCAGAAGGAGGACCTTCGAAAAATACAAATGATTTATGTCCTTCACGAGTTGACACGCTCTTGTTGAACGTATCATTTTTAATCCATTTTTCTAGAACATCCTTGTTGACTTGAGAAAGGTCTAACCCAGAATATTCCTTAAACTTCTCACTCATTATAAAAAAACGTTTTTTTAGTCCGCAAATATAGTCTTATTTTAAGATGAATGAATGTGTGATTTTCTAAACTTATTAAAAAAACAGCTGAAAATTGTTGATAAGTTTTTTGGAAATGATTTTTTCGACTAAATATTCGTTTGAAAAAAAATATTGGCTTGTGCTATTTTGCTCAAAAAGTCGGTACATTGTGTTGTTGACTTAATGAAAATTTGTAATATTGCAAAAGGATTTTGCGAGTCATTTCGTGAAATTTTAATTTTAACGTTTAATACATAAAAATTTATGCAGTACGGATATTTTGATGACGAAAGGAAAGAGTACGTTGTGACTCGTCCTGACACTCCTCGTTCTTGGAGTAACTATTTAGGTGATGTGAACTATGGCGCATTGATTACAAACAATGCTGGTGGTTATAGTTTCTACAAATCCGCAGCTCAAGGTCGTTTCATGCGTTTCCGCCCAAATACGATTCCAATGGATCAACCGGGCCGTTATGTGTATGTTCGCGATAACGACAGCAAAGATTATTGGAGCACAGCTTGGCAACCAGTAAGCAAATCGTTGAAGGAATACGAAACAACCTGTCGTCATGGTAGCGCATATTCTATCATTGAATCAAAATATTCCGACATTGTAATGAAATCAACGTATTTCGTGCCACTAGGCAAACAATACGAATGTTGGATGGTGAAACTTACTAACAACAGTAAGAAAACTCGTAAGTTGAGTGTGTTCACATACGTTGAATATGCCAGCCACTGGCAATTGTGGATGGATTTGATCAATCTTCAATATACTCAATATATTATGAAGATGTCTTTCAAAGACGGAATCATCAATCACTGTATCAATCCTCATCTTGACATTGAAGACAGAATTGATGCTGGTCAAAAGAATACATTCATCACTATGGTTGGTACCGAGGTTACAGGTTTCGATACAGACCGCGAGAAATTTATCGGCCCTTATCGTTCATACAACAATCCTCTTGTTGTTGAACAAGGAAAATGTAATGGTTCTTTAGCTGAAGGTGACAATGGTTGTGGTACTTTGCAGTCGGATATTACATTGAAAGCTGGCGAATCAAAAGAATTCGTCGTAATTATGGGTATCGGCCAAGGTTCAAAACAAGGTAAAAAAGCACAAAAAGAAATCCCTTCGTATGCAGTTGCAGAAAAAGAATTCAACAAATTGGTTGAATACTGGCACAATCGTATTCAAGGAATGACAGTTAAGACTCCTGATGCTGAATTTAACAGCCAAATCAATATGTGGAGTCCATTCAACTGTTTGATGACATATTCTTGGAGCCGTGCTGCAAGTTTGGTTTACAGTGGTGAACGTGATGGTCTTGGCTACCGTGATACAGTTCAAGATATGTTGGGCGTTCTTCCTGTAATTACGAAAGAAGTTACCGAACGTTTGGAATTAATGATTACTGGTCAGGAATCTAACGGTGGTGCTATGCCTGTTGTTAAACCATTCGACCACACTCCAGGTAAAATGCCAAAAACAGCTGACGAAGATTATCGTTCAGATGACTGTATGTGGTTGTTCAACACAATTCCTGCATACGTTAAGGAAACTGGCGATTTGAAATTCTACGATAAAGTACTTCCTTTCTCTGATAAGGGTGAGGCTACAGTTCTTGGTCACTTGCGCCGTGCTATCGAATTTAACCTTGAAAGAGAAGGCGCTCATGGTCTTCCTTGCGGTTTGAAAGCAGACTGGAACGACTGCTTAGTACTTGGTCAAAAAGGTGAAACTACTTTCGTTGCTTTCCAATTGCGTTATGCGTTGAAGACTTACGCAGAAATCTGCGAAATGAAGTCAATGCCTAAGGAAGTTGAATGGGCAAATAAAGAAATGAAGAAACTTGATGCAGCTATCGAAAAATATGCTTGGGACGGCGAATGGTTCGTACGTGCATACAACGAAGCTGGTGAAGTTTACGGTTCTAAGAAATCAGCAGAAGGTCAAATTTGGTTGAACCCACAATCTTGGTCGGTTTACAGTGGTTATGCAACTGGTAAACGTGCTGATGTTGTTTTGAATTCCGTAAATAAGAAATTGGCAACAGAACACGGAGTTATGTTGGTAACAAAACCATATATCAAAACAGATCTTTCTGCAATCAAAGCTCCATTGTTCATTCCTGGTATGAAGGAAAATGGTGCTATTTTCCAACACCCACAAGGATGGATTGTAATTGCTGAAACATTGCGTGGAAATGGTGAAAATGCTTACAAATATTTCCGTGCTTATATGCCAGCAGCTTACAATACGAAAGCTGAAATCCGTGAAATTGAACCATACGTTTATGCTCAATCAACGAATAGTAAATTCAACACACGTTTCGGTTCATCTCGTTTGCCTTGGTTGACAGGTGCTGCAACATGGTCTTATTATGCTGCAACAAACCATATTATGGGTGTTCAACCAGATTATGATGGTTTGATTATTGATCCATGTGTTCCAAAATCATGGAAAGATTTCGGCATGACACGTCGTTTCCGTGGAAAAATGCTTGACATCACAGTAAAGAATCCAAAAGGCGTTCAAAAAGGTGTTAAATCAATCACAATCAACGGAGAAAAGGTAAAAGGAAATAAGATTCCAATGAGTAAAATCAAAGCTCAAAACACTGTAGAAGTTGTAATGGGATAATACGATTTTAGAATGATAGAGAAGCGGCGAAACCTTTTGATTTCGCCGCTTTTTTTTGTTTGTCAGTTGTATGTTTCAAAAATAAAGAGACTGGTTTATATAAACAAAATTCCTCCGCCGTCGTACAGGTTGCCGTCGTGTAATTCCATAATGTCGAGTCCGTGTTTGTGTATGAAGTTTTCTATCGCTTTTCCTTCGGAATGGTTGGCGAGCGAGCCGTTTATGTAAATCGTTTTACCATGTTTTCCCATGCAGCCTCCAATAAATCCGTATTGATAGGGTGGTAATTCTATTCCTCGTGGACTGACGAACAAACATTCGCAATTATTTGATTCTAAGTTCTTTTGAATGTTTGCGTCGGAAGTTATAAATGCACCTTCTGATATTGCAATTAAGTTGCATCTTGTGTATGCTTGGTTTACAGAAATATAGTTTTTCCTCTCGTTAGTTCGCAATATTTGTTTATCGGTGTGTCCTTGTTTGTGGATAATATAAGATTTTGTTACAACGCAATTGTATGGCGTAGAATTGATTACATCGCTGCCAACGGGTGTTTCTCCAACAGTGTATGAAATTGATTCCAATTCTTTCAAAATAGCATTGGGTAGGTTGGGGGCGACAACCAATGTGTCTCCTTGACAGAAAAATATATCAGGATGTCCTGCTATTGCATCGTATGTGATATCTTCGGTTAAGAATGGAATCACACGGAATTGCTCGGAAAGTTTGTCTATGGCTTTCTGTGGACTGCGTGCATCAATTATGGCAATAGGTGAATTCATATCCGTGCAGAATTGGATCGGTTTTGAAGGTTACCGAATGGAATGTTTTGAGTAGTTCATTCCGGTTCTTTGAATTGTAACCGATGGCGTTGTTTATCTCTTCTTCGCTAATGAAAATTGTGAGATTTGCATTAGCGCATTTATCTTGCATTAATGGAGATAACTTGTCAAACCATATCTCCGACAATACTAGTTCCTTGAACGAAGGATGGAAAGGGCCAGCCAGTAAATATTTATTGGAAGCAAAATCTTTGTTGGGATGTAATCCGACTTTGAGTATGGTTACATTATTTTGAAGGAATAAGGAATAGATTTCTTTTGTCCATTGAATTGCTTCGCCAAGTGGTAGTGCCTGATATTTCCCTTGTTTGTACAATGTGGCGAGTGGCGTGTCGGTGACGACCAATGTTGGATAAATTCTGGTTGTTTTTGCTCCGAATGCAATTATGTCGTGTGCAGTTTGCAGTGCGATTTCGTGTGTGTCGCCGGGAAGTCCGAGCATCATTTGTAAACCGAGATTGAAGCCGTTTTCATTTATTTTTTGTGACGCAATTCGTATGGCTTCTCTGTTATGACCACGGCCAGAACGTTGCAGTACAGTGTCATTTGTGGATTGTGCGCCCAATTCTATGTCGCGCACTTTGTAGTGTTTCAATAATTGCAAGATTTCGTCGGTGATATAATCCGGGCGGGTAGAAAGTCGTATTCCAGAAACTTGTCCCGATTCAATATATGGTTGTGCAACACGCAGATAAGATTCCTGAATATCTATTGGTAAGCCCGTGAAACTTCCACCGAAAAAAGCAATCTGCACGTCGTAATTTTGGGGAATTGTTTTTAGATTCCTTTTGATTATTTCATCGGTTTCTTGCAGAGTGGGAACGTGGTCCTGCGAACTAATGTGGTTTTGGTTGCAGAAAATACAACGATGCGGACAAGCCAACTGTGGCAAAAAAATAGGAATGTTTGCGTGGTTGCTATTCATTAGTATAGTTTCACTATTGTTATTCCGTCGCCACCCATTTCTATTGGCGCATCATCGCACGATTCAACAAAACTGACTGTGTTTAAATATTCACGGATAAGTTTCCGCAAAATGCCGTAGCCTTTGCCGTGCAATATTTCCACGTGTTTGATTTGAAGCATGTTTGCTGTTTCGATAAAGTCTTTTACTTGATATAAGGCTTCATCTCCGCGTATGCCACGCAAATCAAGATGTGGTTTGAATGTTTTTCGTTTTTCCGAAATGTTTTGTATGGTTGAGGCAACGACAACTGTCTGTGTATTGATTTTCGGTTTGCTTGCTGGTTCAAGTGTGTTGATTTTTACGGTCATTTTTAGGTTTCCGAACAAAACTACTGCTTGTTTACCGTCAAATTCCAATATTTCTCCCGATGTTGTTTGTCCTTTAATTTTGACAAAACTTCCGATTGCTAATTCTTTGTCGTTCAATGGTTTGTTGGAACTTTGGACTTTGTTCGCATTGTGAATGTTTGCAGTCTTTTGTCGTGTTTTGTCTATAAATGTGCGTAACTCTTCTCTGGCTTGTTTGGTCGTTTCTTTTTCGGCTTGCGATTCCTTAATAACACGGATGGTTTGTTCAATTTGTTTGTTTGCGGAATCTAAAACAGCATTGATTTCTCGTTCGGTGTCTTCAATGATTTCTTGTCGCTTTTCGTTGATTTTCTTGAGTTTGAGCGAATATTCCGTTTTGAGGTTTTCTAGTTGTATTTCTTGTTTTTTGAGTTCGTCTTTTTTCTTATAGACGTATTGTTTTTCAATTTCAAGTTTCTTCAGGTTTTCGTCAAAATCAATATGTTCTTGTTTGATTTTTGTTTTCGCTTTGTCTAGTGTGCTTTGTGGCAATCCGATTGAGCGTGCAATTTCAAAAGCAAACGAGTTTCCTGCCGATCCCATACGAAGTTTGTAGAGTGGCTTCATATTTTCCATGTCAAACAGCATTGCGCCGTTTATCAGTCCTTTGAGCGACGATGCGGTGTGTTTCAGGTTGCTGTAGTGGGTGGTGATTATACCGAAGGCTCCTTTGGCGTTGAGTGTTTCCAACACGCTTTCTGCGATTGCGCCACCTAAAATCGGTTCGGTTCCGGTTCCGAATTCATCTATCGCAAGCATTGTTTTGCTGTTTGCTTGCTCAAGAAATATTTTCATGTTGAGCAAGTGCGATGAATATGTACTGAGGTCATTTTCAATTGATTGCTCGTCGCCAATGTCTATGAGCAGATTGTTGAATATGCTCATTCTACTTTGACTTTCGGCAGGAATAGGCAATCCGCATTGAAACATATATTGCAATAAAATGACCGTTTTCATGCATACGGATTTTCCGCCTGCATTTGGGCCGGAAATGACAATGATTCTCTGTGATTTGTTTAGTACAATATGAAGTGGAATAACTTCTTTGTTGCTTTTCTTGAATGCCAAAAACAGCAACGGATGTCGTGCCCGTACGAGTGAAAGTTCCTGTTCGTTGGAAATTTCTGGAATTTGTGCTTCAATATCTATTGAAAATCGTGCTTTCGCATTAATTGCATCGATTGTCCCAAGAAAATCGTACGCACACTCAACGTCGGTAAGGTACGGACGGATTTCAGCAGTTGCTTCGCGAAGTATGCGAATAATCTCTTTTTGTTCCTCGAACTCTAAATTCGCAATTGCGTTGTTTGTCTCGAAAGCTTCGACAGGTTCTACAAACGATGTTTTTCCCGTAGAAGATTCGTCGTGTACAATTCCTTGGATTTTACGTTTGTATGTGCTGTTGAGTGGAAGTACCAATCGACCGTCGCGAACGGAAAGTTCGGAATCTTGTTCAATCCAGCCTTCCTGACGGGCAATTGCCAATTTTTGCGACATTATTTTACTGATTATGCGTCGCTTTTGGGAAATTTCGCTACGGATTTCCACCAATTTAGGTGATGCGTTATCTTTAAGATTCCCGTTAGAATCGACAATTCTGTCGATTGTTCTGCAAATTTCTTTTGAAACTTCTATAGGTTCCGACAAGGCAAAAAGTGCAGGAAATCGTTCTTGATTTTTATTGAAAAACGAGGTTATTTCCTGAATTTCCAGCAATGATTTTCGAAGAACGTGTAATTCGTTTGCCAGTAGGTAGGTTCCCTCAGGTTTTATTCGTGTAATTGCATCGTAAATGTTTGAAAATGATGGAGTGGGAAAGTCTTGCTCGGCCACAATAATTTCCATCATTTCCTTAACTTGTTGCAGCCAATCTTGGATTGTGTACTTGTCTATCGAAAATGATAATTCTGAAATTTGTTTTTTCCCAATTTCGCAATGACATTTGGAAATGAGTATTTCACGGATTTCGGAAAAACCGATTTTATGTTCAATGCTATTCGGATAGACTGACATTTTGCTGATTATTTGCCCACGCAGAATTTACTAAAAATGTTGCCTAGCATTTCTTCTTCGTTGATCTCGCCAACAATGGAGCCAATGTAGAACAATACTTGCCTTAATTCAAGGCTTATTAAATCGTTGGTGAGACCGTTTTCAAATCCTTCGTTTATGTTGTGTAAAGATTCCAATGCTTTTTGCAGTGCTTCAAAATGACGTGCGTTTGTAACAATAGCATCGTCTTGGGAAATTTTTCCTGCATTTATGGCTGTTAGAAGTTTATCTATGAGTTCATCAATATTTGTTTGCTCTTTTGCTGAAATATATATCAGTGCGTCATTTTGGGATAATCCTTTGAAATCGTTTACGTTATATTTAGACTGATAGTCTGGTGCGATATCTATTTTGTTGATTATCACAAAGATTGTTTTGTCGCCAGCGTGTCGCTTAACGGAAGAAATTGTTTCTTGTAAGGTTGCTGGATCTGCTGTTGCATCGGCCAAAACGAAAATAAACGAGGCTTTGTCTATATTTTCAAATGTCTTTTTTATGCCGATTTGTTCTATTTCGTTGTCGGTTTCACGGATTCCAGCAGTATCAATAAAACGGAATGAAACACCGCCAATTACAATCGTGTCTTCTATAACATCGCGTGTTGTTCCTGGAATAGACGAAACAATTGCTTTATCTTCGTTTAAAATGGCGTTCAGCAAGGTTGATTTACCTACGTTAGGCTCACCGACGATACAAACAGGTACGCCTTGTTTTATGGCGTTCCCAAGTTTGAATGAGTGTACGAGTTTCTCAACTCTATTCGTGAGGTCTGCACAGATGTTTGTCAGTTGCGTGCGGTCGGCAAATTCTAAATCCTCTTCACTGAAATCAAGTTCCAATTCTAATAAAGATAAGAAGTTGAGTAGTATTTCCCGTAAGTCTTTTAACTCTTTCGCATAGCCACCTTTCATTTGCGACATTGCTAAATTGTGCGATGCGGCAGAACTGGATGCAATTAAGTCGGCTACGGCTTCAGCTTGTGAAAGATCTAATTTCTTGTTTAAAAATGCCCGTTGCGTAAATTCTCCCGGGTGAGCCAATCGTGCTCCATTTTTTATGAGTAGATTTAAAATCTCGTTTTGAATGTAGGTTGAGGCGTGACAGTTTATTTCTGCCGAATCTTCGCCAGTATATGAATTTGGAGCATTGAAAATAGATACCAAAACAGAATCTATTATATGGTTTCCGTCTTTTATTTCTCCGTATGTAAGCTTATAACCAATATTTTGCCAATTGTCTGATTCTCTGTATGGCTTGAATATGCGAAGAATGATATTTTTTGTGTCTTCTCCGCTAATTCGTATAATGGAAATGGCACCCTTGCCTTGTGCGGTAGCAATGGCACAAATAGTATTTGATTCAACAATCATTTGTTGTTTTTTAATATTGGTACGTTAGTGTTGTCTAATTTTTCCTCAACAGGAGAGAAGGCGTTGTATGCAGCAAACAAACCAAATAAAACGATTAATATGCCGGCAATTTTGTTAATGTAAAATATGACACGCAGTCTAAAGTATTTTCTGAAGATATTGACAAATGTTGACAATACAAACCAAATACTGATTGCTCCACAAAAGATACCCGAAAGTAGGAGACCAAGTGACATGAAATTGTCTTGTACCATACCCAAACTGGCAAATACAATACCATAGAAAATTATAGTAATTGGATTAGTAATCGTCAATACAAACACAGAGAAAAAATCAGATATAAGATTGGATTGCTTGTATTTGTATGCTCTTACTTGTTTAATCGTATTACGGAAAAACATTCGTAATCCGAGTGCAATTAGTATAAGTGCACCGACAAGCATAATGTACAATCGTTGTTCTTGGAAGAAATCTGAAACCATGGTAAGACCAAACCCTGCAATACTTGCAAATAGAGTGTCGGCGCAGGCAGCACCTAAGCCAGATATGAAACCTGAGAGTCTTCCTTGCTGTAAAGTTCTTTGAATACAAAGTACGCCAATTGGTCCCATTGGTATCGAGACAAATAGACCGATTAAAATACCTTGTATGAATAAGTTTGTCAGCATATTCTTTTAAACACGCAATAATACGATTTTCTCTCTAAATTAGTGTGCTGTTGATTTGTAAAAATTCATTTCGTCCAAATATTTCCATGCAGCCTGTGGCATAAATCCTTGTACGTTTTTTCCGTCTTTTATGCATTGCCGTATAAAACTTGAAGAAATTTCCATTAACGGGGCTTGTATGGCTCGTATGTTTTGTTTGTTTTGAAATTCCTCAGGAATGGAATAACCAGGGCGTTGGTACACATAAATAGTGTAATTTTCCATTATCTTTTGATAATTTTTCCATTTGGAAAACGACTGTATGTTGTCGCCACCCATGATGAGTGAAAACGTATGCTGTGGATATTGTGCTTCTAAATGTGCCAGTGTATTAACGGTGTATGATGGTTGTGGTAATTTAAATTCCACAGACGATGCACGTAGGTGAGGAATGTCTTCTATTGCAAGTTCAACCATGTGAAGACGCTGATAATCATCTAATAGCGTTTTTTTTTCTTTTAGCGGATTTTGTGGAGAAACCACAAACCAAAGTTCGTCAATAGGTGAGAATTCCAATAGGTAATTCGCAATCACCAAATGACCAACATGTATTGGATTGAAAGAGCCGAAATAAAGTCCAATTTCCATAAGAAAAAAAATGCTGTCTATGAGTGTCATAAACAGCATTTGAGAATTTTAACAATATTTTTATTTTTCAGTTTCGCCTTCTGATGGGCAAACCATTTCTTTGTCAACTAAAATTCTACCGCAGTATTCGCATACGATGATTTTTTTCTGACCTTTAATGTCAAGCTGTCTTTGAGGTGGAATTTTATTGAAACATCCACCGCACGCATCACGTTCTACAGAAACCACAGCTAAACCGTTGTGTGCGTTCTTGCGCAAACGTCTGTATGCATCTAATAAACGGTCTTCAATAGTTGCTGATATTGCGTCTGCTTCTGCTTGAAGCTCGTCTTCCTCTTTTTGAGTCTCTTTAATGATGGTGTTTAATTCTGTTTGTTTTGCATCCAAATCAACTTTACGATCATCATGTTTAGCACGTGAATCTTCAAGTTGTTTCTTACGATTTTCAACATCTAACGTATATTCTTTGATACGTTTCTCGTACAATTGTATGTTAAGATTCTGAAATTCGATTTCTTTGGCAATTGCTTCGTATTCACGGTTGTTACGAACTTCATTTTGTTGTTCTTCGTAACGTTTTACCAACGCTTGAGCATCTTTAATTTCTTCTTTCTTTGTCTTGATGTCATTCTCTTTTTGAGCAATTTCATCTTCTATTTTTGAAATACGCGTCTCTAAACCAGCCAATTCGTCTTCCAAATCTTTTACTTCCAGTGGAAGTTCACCACGAAGACGGTAGATTTCGTCAATTTTAGAATTTGCTACCTGAAGTTTATACAACGCTGTAAGTTTTTCTTTTACAGTTTGTTGTGAAGCAAGGTCTTTTGTATTTTTTGCCATTTTATAAATAGTTTATCGGGTTCGTATTAACCTTTGAAATTTGGATTGCAAAGTTATAAAATTTTTTTATTAATAATTCATAAAAAAGTTCTTTTGTGAATTGTTCTGATTCATAATGTCCGATGTCGGCAATAATAATTTTGTTTTCAGCTAAAAAGAAATCGTGATATTTTATGTCTGCCGATATGAAAATATCTGCTCCGGCGGCAATGGCGTCGTGAATGAGAAAACTTCCTGCACCGCCACAAACGGCAACTTTTTGTATGTCCTTTTTGCAGAGGTTTGTGTGGCGTATAGTACCGCAATGAAACGTGTTTTTTATTCTCTCTAAAAATTTTTCTGTGTTTTCAGCTTGTGGCAGTTCCCCAATCATACCGTCTCCGTATGGTTGCTCCTGATTTTGTGGAACTAAAAATTTGCAGTTTTGTAATCTAATCTTAGAACAGATTTTTCCATTTACGCCATTCATAACACTGTCCATATTGGTGTGGCTGGCATATATGGAAATGTCGTGCTTGATTGCCATTGAAAGACATTTTTCCGTGTCGCCGTCGTTGTTGAATTTTTTTAACGGGTGAAAAATAAATGGATGGTGGGCTATAATTAAGTTTGCATAGCAGTCAATAGCTTCCTGTACAACTTCGGGAGTAACATCAAGTGTGATTAGGACTTTGTTAACTTGACTGTACGGACTTCCGACGAGTAATCCTGCATTGTCGTAGTCTGCTTGGTAGGCAAGAGGTGCCATTTCTTCAAGAACAGAAGAGAAATCTTGTACTATCATTGCTCAAATTTTCTCCAAATGTATGAAATTCATTATTTTTGCCGTATATATTTCTCAAATATGGAAAAGAAATTAAAAAGATCATCTGATAGAAGAATTGCTGGCGTTGCTGCTGGTGTGGCTGAATATTTTGAATTAGATCCCAGTTTGGTTCGTATTATTTGGGTTTGTTCGGTCTTTGCTGCTGGATTTAGCATTTTGGTGTACATAATTTGTTGGCTTGTAATGCCGAAAGCATAAGATATGGAAGTTTCTTTGTTGAGTATTGGAGATGAATTGCTGATAGGAAAAACTATCAACACAAATGCATCTTGGTTGGGCGGGAAGCTTTCTGCGTTAGGGTTCAATATTCATTGTGTTGAAACTATTTCCGACAATCGCGAGCAGATTCTTTCTTCTCTTGCACGTTTGATGTCTGAAAGTAATGCCGTTGTCATTACTGGTGGTTTGGGGCCTACGAATGACGATATTACCAAACACGTGTTGTGCGAATTTTTTGAGACAGAGTTGGAGTTTAATCAACAGGCATACGATGGAATGGCTCGTTATGTCCTTGCGCGTAATCAAGATATTAATGAGAAAAATATGACTCAGGCGCAGTTTCCGAAAAAGGCACGTTTTGTTCCAAATCCGTGTGGCACAGCGTCTGGTATGTGGTTTGAGAAAAATGGAGTTGTTGTTGTATCCTTGCCTGGTGTTCCAAGGGAGATGAAGGCTATCATGTCTGAATCGGTGTTGCCATGGTTCAAGAAGCGGTTCGAGTTGCCGTCCATTTATCATCGCCACGTTCTGGTGTCAAATATCGCAGAGTCAAAATTGGCAGAAACTATTGCCGATTGGGAGTCGCAGTTGCCACCGCAAATACATTTGGCTTATTTGCCAGCCCCGGGGATTGTTAAATTGCGGATGTCGTGTGTTGCAGAAAATGAGGAGATTGCACGAAAACTTGTTGCTGATGAAGAACAAAAACTAACTCAAATAATAGGGGAGTACATTTGGGGATATGATGACGAAACTATAGAAGGAAATGTAGGGGCTTTGCTTTTGCAATACGGAGAAACCGTCGCAACGGCCGAAAGTTGCACAGGTGGAAATATTTCACGGATGATTACAAGCATTTCTGGTAGCTCTGCGTATTATTGGGGGAGTGTTGTGTCGTATGATAATTCTGTGAAAATTAATGAATTAAACGTTTCTGCAAACGATATTGAACAATATGGGGTTGTGAGCGAACAGGTTGTGAAAACGATGGCGTCGGAAGTGCGAAAGAAAATCGGTACAACGTATGGTGTTGCAACGTCGGGCGTAGCCGGACCAACAGGTGGCTCGCAGGAAAAACCAGTCGGTACCGTTTGGATTGCTGTTGCTTCGAAATGCAATAATATTGCACAGAAATATACATTTGGTACGGAACGCGATACAAATATTGAAAAAGCAAGTGTTGCAGCTTTACGAATGTTGCAGCAATTAATTCAACTCGAACACAAATAATGAGCGATAAGAAGAAGATATTGTTTGTCTGCATGGGAAATATTTGTCGTTCTCCTATGGCCGATACCATAATGAATAAATTGATTTCGGACAAAGGCTTAATAGATAAGTATGAAGTTGATTCTGCGGGTGTTTTGGATTATCACGAAGGCGAAAGGGCTGACTATAGAATGCGGTGCCATGCAAACTTTCGTGGGTACGAGATAACGCATATTTCCCGTCCTGTCACTCGCCGTGATTTTGACTACTTCGACTTCGTGTTTGCAATGGACGAACAAAATGTTCGTGATTTGGAATACGTTGCACAAACCGATGAACGTAAAGCTAAAATCCGCCGCTTGGTTGACTATTGTAGGGATTTTAATCGCCCAACCATTCCCGATCCATATTATGGCGGAGATAGTGGGTTCACCTTGGTTATAGATATGTTGGAAGTTGCATGTGCAAATTTGTTGCATGAATTAGAAGCGGAATAAAATAATGGAGAAGTTACCAATATTGCCAATAATCATCGGACCGACTGCAACGGGAAAAACCCGTCTTGCAGCGTTGGTTGCTGCTGAATTTAATGGTGAAATATTGTGTGCTGATTCTCGTCAGGTGTACCGAAATATGGATTTAGGTACTGGTAAGGATTATAGCGATTACGTTGTAGAGGGGAAAATTGTTCCGTACCATTTGATGGATATCGTTGATGCGGGGGAAAAGTTTAATTTGTTCAAATTCTACGAAGCTTTTCAGTCTGCCTACGATTTAATCGTTGCTCGTGGAAAACAACCGTTGGTATGTGGTGGAACGGGTATGTACGTAGAATCTATAATCAAGGATTACAATATGCATCCGGTTCCCGAAGATGCTGAATTTCGTAAATCGTGCGAATTGCGGGATTTTGATGACTTGGTAGAGGAATTGAAAGGGTATAAAACTCTTCATAATACGACGGACATTGATTCAAAAAAACGTCTTGTCCGGGCTTTGGAAATTGCTCGTTATGAAGCATCTCATCCGGTAGAATTACAGGAACACGTGCGTAAATATGAACCCTTCACTATTGGTGTTTCAGTGTCTCGTGATGTCCGTCGCGAAAGAATCACGATGCGTTTTCAAAAACGATTGGCAGACGGAATGACAGGTGAGGTGGAACAACTTTTACAAGCGGGTGTTCCAGCGGAAACGCTTATTTACTACGGTTTGGAATATAAATATCTAACTTTGTATGTGACGGGGCAGATTTCCAAAACAGAAATGGAGGACCAGTTACTTACGGCAATATGTCAGTTCGCAAAACGTCAAATGACGTGGTTTAGAGGTATGGAACGCCGTGGAATAACAATACATTGGATTGATGGTGAATTGCCAATGGAAGAACGGAAAAATGCCGTGCTTGATTTGCTGCGGAAACAAGGAATAATCCACAATGCATAAAAAGGAGCATCGCTTCGTATTTTTCTTTAATCTCTATTTTAGTTGTCTTACTAGTTTGTGCACCTTGGTTGTTGTTACCCGTTCTTTTTTGCGTGTGAATTCGTCGGGAGTAGTGCTTGTAGTATGGTGAAAATTTGCGGCGATATAATTTCCCTTGCTGTTGAAAGTTTGCAGATAAAATTGAATAATCTCGACATTGGCTTTTCGTAGGCTTTCCATGTTTCCTGCGGTAAGTACGTATGTCGCTGCGGCGCGTCCGTCAATGAAATCATTTATGCCATTGTCTTTGCAAATGATAGTGTCGCCATTTGCTAATTCAAGCGCTATATCGCCGGAAATGCCACATTTGTGGAAGTAATCGCATAAATCTTTATCAGCTGGTAAATCAATGGAAATTTCTATAAATCCAGTCGTGCCGTTTTTGGCTATTGCTATTTTTATGTCCTTGTCAGGAAATAATCGTTCGTCGCCATACGATACGTATGATGTGAAAACACAAGAAACGGCAGGATAGGTTTTTCCTTTAACTGTTAATGTTTCCTTTTGGGCGAACGAAAATGTATATACGATACTAAATATAAGTATGGTAAGTATTCGTTTCATTGATTCTTTGTTCTTGTTTTTTTCGCTTGGCAAAAATATGAAATTTTGAGTGAAAGATGTAAATCGTATGTTTTTTTAGAAACAAAATGCATATAGTCGTTGGAAATAGAAAAACGTGCATAATTTGTCGTACTTTTGAATAATTAAAATCTAACAAAATGAAAATTTTATTGACGGGTGGAACAGGATTTATAGGTTCTCATGTATTGATGGAATTGTTAAGGCTGGGACACTCTGTGACAGTGCTTGCGCGTAATACAGACAAGGTTCCGGCATTCAAAACAATGAAAAACGTTATAATGTATCAGGCTGGTATGAATGAATACGATAAAATATCGGCTGCTGTAGCTGGTCAGGATGCAGTGGTGCACGTTGCGTTGAGCATGGTTGGCTCTAATGCCTATGATGTGCTGATGAGCGACACTGCGGCAACGGTCTTTCTTGCCACGGAAGCTGCGAAAGCGGGGGTTAAGTCATTCGTGTACACATCGTCAACAGCTTCGGTCGATTCTGTGTATGCTTCGCCAAATCCTGTCTGTATAAAACCTGGCGATACGTCTGTAACCATAGATTGCCGACACGATCCGTGCTCTTTTTATGGAGCGACGAAGGCTGCTTCGGAAGATTTTTTATTTGCGATATCGGGCGAAACGGGTATGAGAGTTTCCATTATCCGTCCTGGATATACGTTTGGTAATCCTGTCGTTCCTGGCGCTTATATTCAACCAGATACTCGCTTTTCTGATATTGTCAAATGTGCTTTGGCAAATCAGGATATCAATGTCGTGAAAAATGACGGAACGCAGTTTATATGGGCTGACGATATAGCAAAAGTTTATGCAAGTATTTTGCAATGCAAGGAGTCAAAAAAAACGTATTTTGCTCTGTCAAAGGAATTTGTAACGTGGGAACGTATTGCGAATGATGCAGTAAAATTATGTAATTCATCGTCTAAAATTATTGTCGAGGATTTAGGGTGGAGCAACACTCCATTGCTGTTTGATGTGTCAAATATCAAAGAGGATTTTGGATATGAATTTTCTCCATATCCACATATTATATCACATTTAACGCATCTCATGGAAACATTTTCCCGTTGAGTTGTTAATACAAACATTTTGGAGATAACTAGTACATTGTTTCCTATTTTTTTGTATTTTTATGAAATTCTTTTGAAAAAGTAAAATTATGGCAGAAAAGAAACCTAAAATTTTTGTGTTGGATACCAATGTTATCCTGCATAACAATAGAGCAATATATGCGTTCCAAGAAAACGATATCGTAATTCCAATAACTGTGTTGGAAGAATTGGATAAATTTAAAAAAGGTGAGGATGATTTGAGTTGGAACTCTCGTCAATTTGCCCGTGAACTTGATGCGTTAATGGGGGATTCGATTCCTTCAGATGGCATTTCGTTGGGAAAACATTTTGGAAAACTCTACGTTAAGTCTCATTCTCCATATCCTGAAATTGTTAAAAATGCCTTTGTGGAGCAGATACCTGATCATAGGATTTTGGCAACGGCACTGATTGTTAAGAACGAAAATCCTGATAGACAGGTCATTATGGTGACAAAGGATATCAATATGCGTATGAAGGCTAAGTCTATAGGTTTGGTTGCTCAGGATTTTGAGAGTGATAAAATTCGTGATTTGGACCGAATAGAGGAAGGTATCCGTATATATGACAATATTCCAGTGGAATATATTAATAGGTTGTATGCAAAAAATACGACTGATAACGTCGTGACGCCGGAAGAACTTGGTATTACGAAACCAGAATCGCATGATTATTTCGTGCTTGAAAATGGCAATACTTCAGTCATGGCATATTACAATCCTATGACAAACAAAATATCCCGGGTGAATAAATATCGCGTAATGGGTATTGAACCAAGGAATTCGGAACAGTCCTTTGCAATGCATGCGTTGTTGAACGATGATGTGAAGTTGATGGCATTGACAGGAACTGCAGGTACAGGAAAAACCTTGCTTGCGTTGGCAGCTGCGTTGGAACAGCACGAGAATTATGACCAAATATTATTGGCACGTCCGATAGTGGCACTTGGTAATAGAGATTTGGGATATTTGCCGGGTGGTGAAAAAGAAAAAATAAAACCATATATGCTGCCTTTGTTTGACAATTTGCAGGTTATTAAACAGAATCTTCGTAATAATGGCGCAAAAGTCAATATGATAGATGGTATGCTTGCGGATGGTTCGCTGGAAATTTCACCGTTGGCATATATTCGTGGACGATCGTTATCTCACGTGTTCTTTATTATTGACGAAGCGCAGAATTTAACTCCTCACGAGGTAAAAACTATTATCACGAGGGCAGGTGAAGGTACCAAAATTGTGTTTACGGGCGATGTTCAGCAAATAGATTCTCCATATTTGGATGCATTTTCAAATGGTTTGTCGCATCTGAGTACAAAAATGGACGGACAAAAAATCTTTGCCCACATGAATTTGGTCAAAGGTGAGAGAAGTGAATTGGCAGAGTTAGCAAGTAAGTTGCTGTAAAAGAATCAAAAATGGATTTGTTTGTCCTGATTCTTGATTCCTGATTCCAAATATCATTTTTCGCCGAAAAACTCTTTCTTGAAATTTACGAGGTAAATTTTTTCTGTTGCACGGGTGAATGCCGTGTAAAGCCAGCGGAGAAAGTCTGTATCTACCATTTCTTCTGTGAAATATCCATGGTCAATATATACGTGCTTCCATTGACCGCCTTGTGCTTTGTGGCAGGTGACGGCATAGGCGAATTTAATTTGTAATGCGTTGAAATATGGATTTTTTTTGATTTGCTCGTATAGCGTTTTCTTGTTTTTTATTTCGGGATAGTCGGCACAGACTTCGTTGTAGAATTTCGTTCCTTCTTCGTACGTCAACGATGGCGATTCTGATGAAAGTGTGTTCAAAAGCACTTTAACGTCAAGTTCTAAATCGTGGTAGTCGGGAAAACGGAGAGTGACGTCTGCGAAATCAAATCCATACATAGATTCGTGTCCTTTTATGGACACAATTTCGGCAATGTCGCCGTTTGCAATAAATGGTACATCCTTGTTGTTTTCGGTCCAAAAATAATTGTTCTTTACAATCATAATGTAGTCTCCGCGGCTTATGGTGGATTCTTTCCAGAGAATCATCCGCCGTATGCCTTCGTTGTAGCGGTTTGCCAATTTGTTGGAACGAGTGATGACGATAGTGTCCTGGATACCTACTTTCGACTGTGATTTTTCCAAGGCGTCAAGCAACATGCTTCCGTCAATACGTTCAACATCGTCAAATATCTGTAACTGTGGTAGAGAAATGGTATTACTGTCCAATAAATTTCTGATGTTTGTGGCATTAATCAAAATGCCCGAATTTTCAGCTTGTCGTATGATGTTGGTCAGTCGGGTCGATGTCGCTTTTTTGAAAAAATTTTGTTCGAGATATTCAACATTAAGCGCTGGTGATTCCGAAACGCCGATAGGAGGAAGTTGGGCAGTATCGCCCATAAGAATGAGTTTGCAGTTGTGGTCGTTAAAGATGAATTGAAATAAATCTTCCAAAACGGAACCTGAGCCAAAAATAGCATTCTCTCCAACTTTGTCCGATAACATTGACGCTTCGTCAACGATGTACACCATATTCTTGTCGGCGTTGAAATTCATTCCGAACTTTTGAACACCATTTTGAATATTTTTTTGTCTATAAATTTTTTTATGAACGGTATAGGCAGGTTTTTCTGTGTAGTTAGCAAGAACTTTTGCTGCACGCCCGGTGGGAGCAAGCAGCATATATTGCATTTCAATATCTTGTAATGTGTCGATGACGGATTTTATGAGCGTTGTCTTTCCTGTACCAGCAAATCCGTTGATGATAAATATTTCATTTTCGGAAGTAAGAAATCCCGCTAATGCTGTGAATGTTTTCCTTTGGTCGTCGGTTGGCTCAAAGGAAAAATTCTTTAATAATTTCTTCTCTATGTAATCCTTTAGCATTTGTTGAAAAATTCTTTGTAATAGTAGCAATAAAAACCTCAAAATGTCTTATGTTTGTAGAGGTTTTTTACAAAATTATAAACTATTAGGAAAAATGAATAAAGGTCTAAAAATTGGTATCGAAGCAGCGCTTGCTGTTGTTATTGTTGTGCTAGTCTATTTAATTTATAACACGGTAAATGTTGATATTTACTTCGGTGAGGAAAAAGCCAAAAGAGAAAAGATGGTGATTCAGAAGTTGGAAGACGCGAGAGAATTGCAATATGCATACGAACAAAAATATGGCAAATATGCCGATAAATGGGACGAATTGATTCGTTTTGCCAAAGAAGATTCGTTGGAATTTACGAAAACCATAGGTGATATAGAAGATTCTGTTGAAGTTGCAGAAGGTCGTGCTTGGCAGGAAAAGGTTAAAATTCCTGCTTACGAAAAATTAATGGCTGATTCGTTGTTATCTGCAAATTTTGATTTGGATAATATTGCAAAAGTTCCTGGAACAGATAAGGAATTTGAAATCGCTGCTGGTGAAATTACTTCTGGTGGTGCTAAGATTGCTACATTCCAAATGGGAGTTCTTTGGGATGATTTGTTGCCAGACTTAGACCGTCAGTTGGTTGTTAATACGAAAGAATATTCTAAAAAGAAGAGCGGATACGAAGGCCTGAGAATCGGTAAGATTGATGAGGCTTCGACGGACGGTAACTGGCAATAATATGCAGGATTTATCATTTGTCTCTGAAACATATTCCAAACGCAAACCAAAAGATTGTCGTTTGTCAATTTCGGTTCGCCGTGATGGCTTTTCATTTTTAATCCAACATAAACAAAACGTAGAAGCATACGCATATACTATAGTTCCTTCTCGGGATAAGGAGGAAGCTTTCCGGAATTTTCTGTCTCAGGAAATCCTACAACAAAAATTTGGAGCTGTAACTGTTATAATTGTAACAGATAGGTACACGTTGGTTCCCAAATCATTTTACAGCGATTCTATGGTGAATTCGTATGCCAATTTTAATTTTTCAACCAAGGAATCAGAGGCGGTTATTTCGTATGAATCTATAAATACCGATGCGGTGGTTTTGTTCCCGATAGAAACTGCAATCTGGTCTCTATGCCGTTCCACATTCAAGGCACAGGAAATGGTGTCGTATATACCGCAGGTGGCTCCAATAATGGAAGCAAATTTCAAGACAAAAGGTGAAAAGTTGTGTGTGTCGGTTGAAAATACTTATTTCACGTCATTGTTTGTAAAAGATAAGCAAATTCGTTTTTCAAACGTGTTTAAATTCAAGAATGTGAATGATTTTACATTCTATATCATGAACATTTTTGAACAGTTACACCTTGATCCACTCAAAGTTACTGTTGAACTTTCAGGAAAAATCACTAAGAAATCACCGCATTTTGCCGCTCTGTGTGTTTTTGTGAAACATGTGACTATAGTGCCTTCCTCGGTTACGTTGCCAAAATTTCCTCATATGTTGTTCTATAACCACTTAAATTCAGCATTATGCGAATAATAAGTGGGGAATTCAGAGGAAGGACGATACAAGCTCCCAAAAATTTTGAACTTCGTCCAACAACCGATATGGCGAAGGAGGGTTTGTTCAATATTCTTAATAATGAATTTGATTTCTCCGAAATAAGTGTTTTGGATTTGTTTTCGGGTATTGGGAGTATTTCTTTTGAGTGCGCTTCTCGCGGTTGTACCGATGTGGTAAGCGTAGAAATGAATGCGAAACATGCAGCGTTTATAAAACAAACATCTCATTTACTGCATATACAAGGACATAAGGTTTTAACCTCGGAAACACGTGATTTTCTGAAGATTGCCAATCGTCCGTTTGATTTGATTTTTGCTGATCCGCCATACAATTTGCCGTGGCTGTCGGATGTACCAAATTTGATTTTTGCTAGTAAGGCTGTTTCTGCCGATACGCTTGTCGTTGTTGAACATCCAGGTGAGGTGGATTTTTCTCAACATCCTAATTTTGCACGTTTGTGTAGATATGGAAAAGTACATTTTTCGTTTTTTAGAACTAAATAATATTATTATGAAAAAAGTTGTAAGTATTTTCGCTGTTGTGTTATTTTCTATAGCTTCGTTTGCTCAGGAAGAAGAAAAAACTAATCATCAGTTTATTGGTGTTGCAATGAGTGCATGGAATAATTCCGATGCTGGTTATAAAACGGTTCAATTTCAACCGAAATATGGTTACCATTTCAATCAATGGTTTGCTTTGGGTATTACGTTCGATTATGCGTTTGCTAACGATGAAAATGCGAAAGGAAAGAGTAATATGTATGGCATCAATCCGTTTATTCGTTTGAAATATGTTTGTCCTGAAAAAAGTACAAATCCAATAATTTTGTTCGCCGATTTAGGTGTAAATTATAGTGTTACCAAGTTCAATGATAAAGGATATTCCGACGAAATAAATATGTATGTTGGTGCTCGTCCTGGTATTGCATACGTCTTGAGTAGCCGTTTCAGTATTGCTGCATATTTTGGATTTATTGGCTACCGTCATGCTGATGTGCCAGTAACTACTAATAATGGTAGTGGTTTCACATTGTCAACCAATGGTTTGTCGTTAGGATTGAATATTCACTTCTAATATCCCATTTTGAGTTGAAATGAAGAAACTACTTTTGCTCATTTCACTTTTTTTTGTCGTCACTGTTTCATATTCGCAGGATTTACGTCCTGTGGTAGTGCAGGATGGTGTACTCGTGTATAAAGGCGAGTATGGCGATATGCTCGTGTATTATAATCAAAAAGAAGTTGACCAGAAGGAAGGACAATGGGGATTTATAGATAAAAAAGGAAACGTGGTTATTCCTGTTCAATTTGACGACGCAAATTATTTTAGTTGTAGTCTGGCCTGCGTTAAGAAAAATGATAGGTATGGCTACATTGATACTACAGGAAAAGTTGTGGTTTATTATTTCTTTGATGAAGCAAATTCATTTGATCCTGATAATGGACTTGCTTTGGTGAAACGTTCTGGCAAATGGGGATGGATAAATCATTATGGCGATTATGTGGTAAAGTGCCGGTTCGAAATGGCTTGTCCGTTTATTGATGGTTTTGCTATGGTTAAGTTGAACGGGAAATACGGTTACATTGATAAAAAAGGAAAATTTGTGGTTCCATGCCGTTTTGATAATCTGAGTCCTTTTGGTGAAGGTGGTATGGCAATGGTTGAACAAGGTGGAAAATGGGGATTTGTGGATACACTCGGAACTATTCCTATTGCTTGTCAGTTTGATTCGGAAATGCTGTTTCAGGAAGGACTTTCAGCCGTGAAGCAGGGCAATAAATGGGGCTTCGTTAATACGAGTGGAATTTTTGTTATTCCGGCAGAGTACGATTATGTTGAATCATTCTTTAAAGGCAAAGCCTTGGTTGAAATAGACGATGAACAATTCTATATCAATAAAAAAGGTGAAATTGTAAAATAAAGAAATATTGACGACAAAAAAAGCGAACCAATTTGATTCGCTTTTTGTCAATAATTTCTATTCCCACTCAATTGTTGAAGGTGGTTTCGACGAAATGTCGTAGCATACGCGGTTTACACCTTTCACTTTATTTATAATGTCGTTGGAAACTTTTGCCATAAATTCGTATGGAAGATGAGCCCAATCTGCTGTCATTGCATCGGTACTGGTAACCGCACGAAGCGCAACGGCTCTTTCGTATGTTCTTTCGTCGCCCATTACGCCTACGCTCTTAATTGGCAATAGAATTACACCAGCTTGCCAAATTTGGTCGTATAGTGAAACTTCTATTTCTCCATTTGTCATATTTGCAGGAACACCAGCAGCAAGAACTTTACGAGCTTCTTCGCCAGAAAGTTTCACTTTCCAATCTCTCAAACCTTGAATGAAAATATCATCGGCATCTTGAAGGATACGAACTTTTTCTCTTGTTATATCTCCAAGAATACGTACAGCCAAACCTGGTCCAGGGAATGGGTGACGGGTAATCAAATGTTCTGGCATACCAAGTTGACGACCAACACGACGAACTTCGTCTTTGAACAACCATTTTAATGGCTCACATAGTTTCAAGTTCATTTTTTCTGGCAAACCACCTACGTTGTGATGGCTCTTGATAACCATACCCGTAATGCTCAAACTTTCAATTCTATCAGGATAGATTGTTCCTTGTGCCAACCATTTTGCATCGGTAATTTTTTGTGCTTCGGCATCAAAAACGTCAATGAAACCTGCACCGATAATTTTACGTTTGCGTTCTGGTTCTGTAACACCTTCCAATTCTTTGAAGAATTTGTCGCTTGCGTCAACGCCAATCACGTTCAAACCAAGACATTCGTAATCGTGAAGCACGTTTTTAGCCTCATTTTTACGCAACAATCCATGGTCAACAAAAATACACGTTAAATTTTTGCCAATAGCTTTGTTCAACAATACAGCAGCAACGGAAGAGTCAACACCACCACTCAAACCAAGAATTACACGGTCGTTGCCAAGTTGAGCTTTTAATTCTGCAACAGTGGTTTCAACAAACGAAGCAGGACTCCATGTTTGATGTCCGCCACAGATGTTTACCACGAAATTCTTTAATAATTGTGTTCCTTGAGTAGAGTGGAACACTTCTGGATGAAATTGTACACCCCAAACTTTTTCGCCTTCAAATTGATATGCGGCAAATTCAACTTTACTTGTTGATGCTATTTTTTTTGCACCGGTAGGTAATTTTGTAATTGTATCGCCGTGCGACATCCAAACTTGCGAATTGTCGTCCAAACCTTGTAACAAAGGATTGGTTTTGTCGAATGATGACAAATTTGCACGTCCGTATTCACGTGTGCCTGCCGATTCAACTTTTCCACCATACGTTTGAGCCATAAATTGAGCTCCGTAGCAAATACCAAGAATAGGATATTTTCCACGAATGTCGGTCAAGTCAACTTTAAATGATTTCTCGTCGTACACGCTGAAAGGCGATCCACTTAAAATTACTCCAATAACGTCTTTGTCATCTTTCGGAAATTTGTTGTAAGGAACGATTTCGCAGAACGTGTCCAACTCACGGACACGGCGTCCAATCAGCTGGGTTGTCTGTGAACCAAAGTCTAATATTATAATTTTTTCCATCGGTAAATGTATTACGCTGCAAAAGTAGTAAAAAGTTAAAAATTAAAAACTAAGAACTATGAATTAAAAGTTAGTATTTGGCGGTAAATTTCTTGATTAACGGCAGTCATCTGACAACTGATAGCTGAAAACTTTTATATTTGCGAAAAGTTTGTTAGTTCGAGGATGGAAAAGAAAACCTCCGTTGATTATACTGTTTTAGTCCGTGATACGGATTTTTCCCTGCATTCGTCATTAGAATCGGTGGGAAATATATTTATGAATGCAGCTGGTCTTGATGCGGAACGCAAGGGCTTCGGCATGGACGCACTTCATAAACAAGGATTGGCCTGGGTTGCTTTACGCATATATATTAAAGTAAATTCATATCCGGCTGCGTTTGAGAAATTACAAGTTTCTACGTGGGTGGAAAATTGGACGAAACTTACAACACAAAGGGATTGTATTCTTTCTGATCTGGATGGAAAGACGCTTGTGGAGGTTTCTTCGTTGTGGGCTGTGATAGATTTTAATTCACGTCAGCCTGTGAATTTACAGGAAGCTTTGCCGTCGTATGGTCCATGGCTGTTGGATGAGAAGTTGTCGATTCGTCCACCGGAAAAGGTTCGTTTGTTGACAAATCCGGAATTGGTTGCAACAAGAAAAGTTGTGTATAGCGACATAGACAGCAATATGCACGCAACTAGTTTTAAATATGTGTCGTGGATTTTAGATACAGTTCCGTTGGAAGTGTTCCAAAAACAGTTTGTTTCTGATTTTGAAATAAATTATGTGAAAGAATGCCGTTACGGAGAAACTGTGCAGATTTTCCGTGAACAAATAGGAGAGAACGTCTATGCATACGATATTAGAAACCAAGAAAATAGTTCTCTCAACCGTTGTAAATTAACGTTTTCCAACTTATGAGTAAAACTCCCGTAAGAGCCAAAAAGAATTTGGGTCAGCATTTTTTGAGAAGTGGCGATACGGCCAAAAATATTGCTGATTGTTTGCCATTAGTCTGCGGAAATTGTTTGGAAATTGGTCCAGGAATGGGAATTTTAACTCAACATTTGTTAGATAAGCCTCTTCATTTGAAAGTCATTGAAATAGACGGCGAATCAATAGATTTTTTGCTTGCAAATTCTGTAATAGATCCCTTGCAATGTATTCAGGGCGATTTTTTGAAATTGCCGATGACGGAATTTTTTGGCGGTGAACAATTTATGGTGATGGGGAATTTCCCGTATAATATTTCCAGCCAGATAATGTTCAAAGTTATCGAAAACAGGGAACTTGTTCCAGCCGTTGCGGGAATGTTTCAACGCGAAGTTGCACGAAGGATTTGCTCTCCTGCAAGTTCCAAGGAGTATGGCATATTGTCGGTGCTGATACAGGCTTTTTATGATACCAAATATCATTTTACGGTCGATGAGAACGAATTTAATCCACCTCCCAAAGTTAAGTCTGGCGTGATTTCGATGGTACGCAAAGAAAATTATACCTTGCCATGCGATGAAGCTTTGTTTTTTGAGGTTGTAAAGACAAGTTTTAATCAACGACGGAAAACACTCAATAATTCGTTAAAAAAACTGCTCAAAGACAAAAAATTGGACGAATCGGTGGGAATGAAACGCCCGGAACAGTTGTCGGTAGAGGATTTTATTGCATTAACAAACTATATTGCAAAAGAGGTTGGTAGTTGTCGGTAGTTAGTTTTCTGATACTACAAATTGACACTTATTCAACTTGAAAAAATTTCATACTTGAAATACTCATAAGTGAAACATTTGTGTAGTAGAATTGAAGTATTTCTTTGTATGTAAATCCTTGTCGTGCCATTTCCATTGCGCCTTCCTGCGACATTCCAACGCCGTGACCGAAGCCTTTTCCATACAACACAACGACTTCGTCACGCGAATCTATGCAGAAAAATGTTGATTTTAGTTTCCATTCCTTGCGTACCGTTGTCAGTAACACCAGTGAGTCGGTACAGTCGGTTGCTAGGTATTTTTTTCGGGTTGGTTGCTCAAACGACAAGTCCGTAGAATCGGCGAGTGGGTAGCCTTTGGATTGTAAATATAATTCCCATTGCTTACGTGGAATTGTTTTTGACCATTCGTAGCCTGGTTGTCCAACGCTGTAAGGGTCTTCTTTGCTTCGTAAATAGGGGATTGATTTGTGCCAGACATCTTCGCTGTTGCAGGTTTCCCCTCCAGAATTTGCGTAAAAGGTCGCTTCAATAAGGTTCTTGTTTTGGTCAACTAGAACCAATCCCTTGGTTGCATTGGTTGCTTCAAGAATCGCAGAACTATATCTGCATCGTCCCATATATGCTTGGCAATGAACGGCATCGCATAGATTGTAATCCGATTTAAGGTGACGGTTGTAAAACTTTGCAGCGTATGTCCTACATAAAATCGCCTGTGCTTTGTAGTATTCAATTCCTGACTTTACACCGCCTTCCGATTCAACAACGCCAGCAATGTACTTCTCAAAATTCACATCGTTGATCAATAACAATGATTTACTCGTCGTTTTCACGTATAAATCATTGTCGTATTCTCTCGCTTTTAATCTGTTGTTTTGAAATCGTACTTGAAATATATTTTCTTGGCTAACACCACGGATGAGAATCATACTGTCGGAACTGTAGTTGCCTAATTTCTGGTTTATGTTGATTTTATGACCGATGTGTGAAATTATTGCCGATTCACCCTCGTTTATGCTGCAAATAACGGTGTTGTTCGACACTATGTCGTATTTCCCGTTTTTTGCATAGAAGACGAAGTTGTCTATTTTACTGTCGGAAAATATGCGCACGTTTATGTTTTGGCTCGTACCAATAATTGCAAATAGGAGGAATATGATGGTGAGCCTCAATTTCATCTTATAATTCTTTATAAATGTTTTGTTCTCTGTGATTGATGATAACCCTTACTGGAAAATTGGCTTTAATATACGCTGCTGTTTTTTCTGCAAAATAAACCGAACGGTGTTGCCCGCCAGTACAGCCGAAGTTTATCATTAAATGCGTGAAATCACGCTCGATATATTTTTTAATGCTTGGCGAAGTGATTGAATATATATATGACAAAAACTCTTCGCATTCTGGGTATGGCTTAAAGAAATCAATGACAACTTGTTGAGTACCATTTACTTGTTTGTATTCTGGATATCGTCCAGGGTTGGGTAGAGCACGGCAGTCAAATACAAAGCCTCCACCGTTGCCGCTGGTGTCTTCGGGATATCCTTTTTTGAACGAAAAACTGGTAATTTCTACTGTTAGCATAGAGATAAATTTTATAGTTCTTTCAATTCTTCTATCAATCTTGATAAGTATGGAATTGGAATAATTTCGTTAATAATTGGGGTGTGCTGCTTCAAATTTTGCAATGCTTGTGGAATGCTTTGTAAAAAATGTTCTTTCCGTTGTATAAATCCTCTAAATCCGTATGCTCCAAGTGTTTGCAATATACGAATGAACACAAATCCTTGAAATAATTTCCTGAATTCTTGTTCGTCAACAGTAATTGCTTTTTGTAATTCTTGTATGTAGTAGGAAAGTAGTTCTTCACGCATTTCTTGGCTAAGGTTTGCCTTGGCTTGGTACAAAAGGGAAACAACATCGTATTGCAGTGGTCCTTTCATTCCGCCCTGAAAGTCAATGTATCCTAATTGGTCGTCTTTCAACAATATGTTTCGTGATTGAAAATCTCTATACATGAAGTATTTGCGGTCGGCCGTTTCTAAAAAGTCTAGCAATCTTTCAAAATCTTCTTCGAGTTTTTGCTCGTTGAATTCTAAACCACTGATTTTCAGGTAATAATATTTAAAATAATAGAGATCCCATTTCATTGCGGTCCTGTCAAATTCCTGACGGACAAAACAATGTGAAAAATCTATGTTTTTACCTTGAAGTTGTATGTTAATTAAATCTGATAAAATTCTTTTGTACAAAGAAATAACTTCGTTGTTTGAAAGATTTTCTTTTGCTTTTAAAACATCTGTTTCACCTAAGTCGGAGATTAAATATATTTCGTTCGTTTCGTCGGTTGCAAATACTGTTGGAACAGGCAGGTTTGCTTGTTTAAATACAGAACTGAAATATATGAACGACATGTTTTCATCTCGATCTGTTCCTACGCACGCAAGCATCGTGTGGGGAAGTTCAGAGTTGATTCTGTAATATCTACGGGACGAACCAGCACCTGGCAACAAGTCGATTGCAAATATTTTTTCTGAAAAATTTTTCTGAAAAAGTGATGCTATTTTTTCTTGAAATTTGTCCATAGTAAGTTTCGTATAGGCAAAATTAAAAATTTAATGTAACACTCTGCCTAAAAATTCCATTTTGTTGTGGTTATTTCTGTATTTTTGTATCAAATTGGAATGAATATGAAAATCTTAAAGTTTTTATTACTGTTGTTTTGTTTAGCTGCTTGTAATATAACAAGTTATGCGCTTGTTACTTTACCGTCGATTTTTTGCGACAATATGGTGCTTCAGCAAAACGCCAAGGTTAAAATCTGGGGGTGGGCAAAACCATACGAGGAAATTACGGTGAAAGTTGGCTGGGACACAACTACGTATAAGGTGATGACTGGCAATTCTATGGAATGGTCTGTTGACGTAAGGACTCCACAAGCAAGTTTTACTCCGTACGAAATAACGGTGGAAGGATGGAGAAAACTTACAATAAAAAACGTGCTTGTAGGCGAGGTGTGGCTTTGTTCTGGACAATCGAATATGGAATGGTCGCCACGAAATGGCATTTTGAATGGCGAAAAGGAAGTTGCCGCGGCAGATTATCCCAATATTCGTTTCTTTCAAGTCGTGCCACGTAAGTCGGTTGTAGTGCAGGACGATGTGTATGGCGAATGGAAAGAATGTTCGCCTGAAACGATGATAGATTTTAGTGCCATTGGTTACTTTTTTGCTCGTAAGTTGCAACAAGAATTGAATATTCCAATTGGAATTATAGGCTCGTATGTTGGTGGTTCGCCAATTGAAACGTGGACACCTGCCGAAACAATCTATGAAGATCCAGAATTGTTGGACTTGTCAAAAAAAATATCTGAAATGTCGTGGTCGCCAAAAGAACCGGGTTATTTGTATAATGCTATGATTGCACCTATAATTCAGTTCAAAATTAAAGGAATTTTATGGTATCAAGGCGAAGCGAATGTGGAAAATGCCGAGGGATACGACAAATTGCTTACAAACCTTATTTATAGTTGGTTTAAAAAGCATGGAGAACACGTTCCTTTTTATATTGCTCAAATTGCACCATTTGCGTATGGCGTTGAAGGTCAATGTCCTACGATTCAAAATAAGCAACGCTTTGTTTCAAGATTTGGTGACGTGGAAATGATTGTCACTAATGATTTTGTTGACGATGTCAATAATATTCACCCAAAGGATAAGCAGACGGCCGGACTTCGATTTGCAAATCTTGCGTTGTATCAATTATATCATAATCCAACAAAATTGTCTCCGAATCAAGTTTTTTCACCAGAACCTATTGTACCATATTATGGTAAACCAAATGAAGTCTATGTAAATTTTTTCTATGCCGAAAAATTGCACTCGACAACTAAGACAATAGAAGGTTTTGAATTAGCAGGAATAGATGGTGTTTTTTATCCAGCAAAGGCTGTTATTTGCGAGGAGCAATCCACAATAAAACTTACTTCTGCAAAAGTGAAAAAACCTACTCAAGTGCGGTATGCGTGGAAAAATACAGCACAACCTACGCTACGAAATGAATATAATATGCCAGCAACGTGTTTTTGGCTTGACGATATTCCTGTGGGAATTGTTGAAGATATAGAATAGCGAGCATAGAATTATGAAAATTTTCTTTGCAAGATGTAAAGACACCCGCTCCACAAAATAAACCTTTCCGTCTAATTAATGTTTCGTTTTACAATGTTGGTCAGTTGGATAAGATTGTAGAGAAAGAAATTTTTTGAAGAACAATGTGTGAAACTAAATATATTTTTCTCCCTTCGTTCAATTTCCTGCGTAAATCTCTATCTTTACGCAGAGAATTATGGTTATGAAAAAATTACATATAGAAACATACGGCTGCCAAATGAATGTGAGCGATAGCGAGGTTGTTGCCGCAATTTTGCAGAAAGAAGGCTATGAATACACAAAAAATATAGCTGATGCCGATGTGATTTTCCTGAATACGTGCTCTATCCGTGAACACGCTGAGAATAAGATTGTACAACGTCTGAATGAGTTGAAGAAACTTCGCTCAAATAATGAAAATTTGCTTATCGGCGTAATTGGCTGCATGGCTGAACGTTTACAAGGACGTTTGTTCGAGAAAAAGGGATTGGTTGATATTGTTGCTGGTCCCGATTCGTATCGTGCTATGCCACAGTTACTTGAGCAAGCGTATGAGAAAAAACAGGCTATGGATGTGGAATTGTCGCTTACGGAAACCTATTCCGAGATTTTCCCATATCGTTACGAGGATAATGGCATTTCGGCCTTTGTTGCAATTATGCGCGGCTGCAACAATTTCTGCTCGTATTGCATTGTGCCGTACACGCGTGGCCGCGAACGTAGCCGCGATGTGGATTCTATTGTTGAAGAAGTGAAGAAATTGTATCAGCAAGGTTATAAGGAAGTTACGTTGCTTGGACAAAATGTTAATTCGTATAAATTTGAAAAAGACGGTGTACAAGTTTCGTTTCCGCAATTGTTGGAACAAGTTGCTTTGGCTGTACCGCAGATGAGAGTTCGTTTTACAACATCACATCCTAAGGATTTGTCGGACGA
The DNA here is from genome assembly GCA_937892155.1 of uncultured Bacteroidales bacterium. GTDB lineage: Bacteria > Bacteroidota > Bacteroidia > Bacteroidales > UBA1715 > UBA1715. Next base: position 82,146 of record CALAUG010000021.1, read on the forward strand.
TTTGTTGTATGTAATGGCAAAATACGACAATCTTGCAAAATGGATTCATTTGCCTGTACAAAGTGGAAGTACGAGCGTTTTGCAACGTATGAACCGCCGTTACACGCGTGAATGGTATTTGGAACGTGTTGCCGCTATTCGGAGAATTTTGCCTGAAGCATCAATTACAACAGATATGATGTGCGGTTTTTCTGGTGAAACCGATGAAGAACAAGCCGACACAATTTCGTTGATTCGCGAAGTGGAGTACGATGCGGCATATATGTTTAAATATTCCGAACGTGAGGGAACAGTTGCGTCAAAACGGATGCCCGACAATGTTCCTGACGATGTGAAAGTGAAACGCTTGAATGAAATTATTGCCGTTCAAAATGAAATGTCGCGTAAGAAAAATGCCGAAGATGTTGGAAAAGTTTTTGAAGTGCTGATTGATGGTTCTTCAAAGAAAGATGAGTGCGAATGGAAGGGTAGAACATCTCAAAATAAGACCGTCGTATTCCCAGCGAACAATGTGAAACTTGGTGATTTTGTGAAAGTTATGATTGTTTCGTCAACGTCGGCAACGCTTCGTGGAGAAATGGTAGAATAGTAACTCGAAAAAAGAGACAGAATATGAAAAAAGAAGAATTTTCTTACGAAAAAACAATGCGTGATTTAGAAGAAATCGTAAACCGTATTGACTCAGGTGACTGCAAAATAGATGAATTGACAGAAGAAATCAAAAAAGCAAAAAAACTGATAGCACTTTGCAAAACCAAACTACAGAAAATTGACGAAGAAGTAAAGGGAACGTTGGAATAACCAACAACGAAACCCTCACCAAAAACAATAGCGAAGAATCAGCCACCACCACGATTATTCTTCGCAACCCCTTGTTTATGTGAATTCTTATTTCTCAACTCTCAACTCTTAACTCTTAATTCTTAATTCTTAATTCTTAATTCTTAATTCTTAATTCTTAA
>CALAUG010000022.1 GCA_937892155.1 uncultured Bacteroidales bacterium
CAAAATTCAAAATTGACATTGATAATTTATAGGGCAATGGGCTTCGGTCTGTTGCCCTTATGCATTTAAGATTAAGGATGTAGTCCCGAAAGTTTTCGAGATTAGGATTTTTCAATTCGAAATTTATGAAAATTGACTTTAGGGATGTTCTATAAATTAATTAGTTAAAACAAAGTGAGTTAACCTTGACAATTGTCGAAAAATGCCGTATTTTTGAAAAAAACACATGGCAAAATATCACCAGAACCAAGGCAGAAGCATATTTGAAGAAGAATGCACCAAACAAGCATTGACAGAAATGGGCAATCCGTTGGATGTATTATCTCAAGTTATTGATTTTGAAATTTTTAGAAAAGGTTTAGAAACAACAGTCCTTCCAATTGAAAGAAAATCCAACGCAGGAAGACCGCCAAAGGATCCAGTTTTCATGTTCAAAGTGCTTGTGCTTCAAAGGTTGTACGGACTTCAAGACGGGCAAACGGAGTATCAAATAAAGGACAGAATGAGTTTCAGGCAGTTCTTGGGAATAGAAAACGTAGACGACGTGCCAGACCAGAAAACCATTTGGAAGTTCAAGGAGATATTGTCAAAAAGCGGTATCATTGACACTCTATTCAATGTTTTTCATAAAGAACTGGAATCCAAAGGATTAATTTACAACGAAGGTAAATTGATAGATGCCAGCTTTGTAGTTGCCCCCAAGTAACGCAACACAAGAGAGGAAAACGCCAAGATAAAAAATGGCGAAGGATATGAACTTTGGAATGACAACAAGCACAAAAAATGTCATAAAGACGTAGATGCCAGATGGGCAAAGAAACGAGGCGAGAATTATTATGGCTACAAGAATCACATCATGGCAGACAAGGTCAGCAAACTCATTGACAGCTATGATGTTACAGATGCAAGTGTGCATGACAGCCAGCGTTCGTCAAGCCTCGTTGACGAGAAATGCGAAGGGCAGCACGTATGGTTAGACGCAGGCTATGTAGGCACCGATGCGGGATTTGCCCAAAAGGGCGCAATACCAGTCATTTGCGAAAAAGGATTCCGAGGACACCCACTCACGGACTCGCAGAAGAAATCAAACAGGGAGAAGTCCAAAGTGCGTTGCCGGGTGGAACATATATTCGGGTTTATGGAGCAGACAATGAAAGGACTGATTTTTAGAGGTGTGGGTATTGTACGTGCCAAAGCGAACATAGCACTCACCAATCTTGTTTACAACATGTGCAGGTTTGCGTACCTTGTCAAGCATCCAGTCAAATCTTGAAATGCAAATTCATAACACACTATATATTAGATATTTATATATAGGGGGTAAAAAACGTTAGAAACACGATAGTTTTCACGATTATTTTTATAGATTTGCTTGTCGGTTATGAAAAATTGACAGCACTTTTCACCTGTTTAACGAGTTCTGATGGGTGAAAGGTTAATTTTAGAACCCACCATAAAAAACTAAACCTATGAAAAAATACATATTTCTATTTGTTGTGGCCACAATGTTTGGCTTCGCTTCAATGGCTCAAGATTATGTAGATGAACAAGGACTTTATTTTAATAAAGTAGGAGACGTAGTAAATGTTGGTAGCAATGCCGAATCATTAATTGGTGATATTGTAATACCGTCTCAAGTAACAATAGAAGGAACGGTCTATCCGGTAACTTTCATTGCAGAATATGGTTTTGCTAATTTTAGAGAATTGACATCAGTAACAATACCTGAATCAATCGTAAGTATAAAACCAAATGCATTCCAAAATTGCGAGAGTTTGACATCTATAACACTTCCAAAATCTGTTACTGGTGTTGGAAGTGGTGCATTTTGGCGTTGTGATAATCTTACCGAAGTTATAATCAAAAATGGAAATGTTGATGTATCAAAAGCTTCGTTATATTTCACTAAAGATAGTGTCGTTTATCACGTTTTGAATAATAATACGGTAAATTTCTCAAGCTATGGATATTATGATGAAGACGGAGATTTTTATTATCAAAGTGATGTGAAAATTCCAGCAACTGTTACAGCCGGTAATGCATTCAATGTTGCGGGAATAGAGTATAATGCGTTTTATCGTGAAAGAAACCTGACATCTATAGTGATTGAGCCTACTTTTTTTGTTTATGATTATGATATTTATTTTACAAAGGACGGTATAAGATATCACGTGATTGATTATAGAACGGTAGAAGTTGTTCGTAATGGATATTATGATTATGGTTGGATTAATACAGATTATTCGGGCGATGTGATAATTCCTGCAAATGTCACTGCCGGAAACACTTTTATGGTTGAAGGAATTGAAAAAACGGCGTTTTATAATGATGCGGATTTAACATCTATAACACTACCAGAAACTATTATTTATATAGATGATGATACGTTTGATGGTTGCACAAATCTTACAGAAATAACTTGTTTGGGAACTATGCCGCCTGCTGCAACAAATTCATTCACAAATTACGATGCCCATTTGTATTATCCTTGCGAAAGCAGAGATTTGTACGAAAATGATGACTGTTGGAGATTATTTCAGAATGCGGAATGTTTTGGTGCCGAAACGGTAGAATTACCGACCGATGAGGTTTTTGTAGAACCAGACAAAAACGAGGTGTTGTTTTCTATGCCATTCAACGAATCGGCAGATTCTTATGTGCTTACAATAAAAAATAATGGTGAAGTCTTTTGTATAGTGACTTTCAATGCACAAGGCGAATTATCTAACGAAGAATACTCTGCAACAAAGAGTTACGATTTAAAGGCAGGTGTTTCGGGTTTTCAGTTTGTTGTAACAGGACTATCAATATTTTCGAATTATGAATATTCGTTCAAGGTCATAGATAAAAAGAAAGTTGTATTAAAAGAATATGCAGGTTCGTTTACGACTCTAAATGAAGATGGAACAAGTGGTAATGGTGAAGGAAGCGGTGAGAGAGATGGAGATACTGGAAATCAAGAAGAGCAAGGTGGAGAAGAAGATCAAACTGCAGTATCAGAGCTTTCTAATGACATTGTAATTACAGTTGAGAATAATCAAATTCTTATTAATGGCATAGCACCAACATTTGTAACACTTGTTTCTGGACAGAAAATCATAAATGTAAACTTACAATCATGCGTGTATTTTGTGCAGATAGCAGGAAAAATGGTTGGCATCTCAATACAGTGAAGTTTGCTTTAAAGAGTACACACCCTAAAATAGTACACTATCTTTTGAAATCGCAGAATCTTAGCAACGAGGTTCTGCGATTTTTATAAAAAAGCTATCTTTGCCTAGTAAAGTATTGCCTGAAGGGCAATAGTTACGTAACCCGGGACGCAGTCTCGGGTGAATACGATACCACAAAAAATGGCTGAAAGCCATTACCAAACAAAAAAGAAATGAGTCATATAAATGTAACTTACCACATCGTGTGGCGTACTAAATGTAGTGAGATGGTTATTCCAGAGTCTCACGAGAGAGAACTTTTGGCGTATCTCGTTGGAATATGCAGAGGTAAAAATTGTCCTGTATATCGTATTAATTCAATGCCCAATCATATTCATTTATGTGTGGAGATACCACCAATGGTATCAATTTCTGCGTTTATGCAAGTTCTAAAACAAGAAAGTTCCAAGTGGTTGCGAGAACATAAGGAGCTATTTCCGAATTTTAGAGGCTGGGGAAATGGATATGCTGTGTTTTCTTATTCTGCGAAAGAACGACCTAATATTGTTGAGTATATAAAAAATCAAAAGGTTCATCATCAAACGAAAACATTTCGGCAAGAGTATGAGGAATGGCTTCGTGAAATGGGAGATGATCCAAAGGATGATAGTTTTTTGAATGACTAATAATCTATTGGCTTTCAGCCAATATGGAGTTTGGCGAGTATAGTCCCGAGACTTCGTCCCGGGTTACTTAAATAATGGCTTCCAGCCATTGTCATTCGAAAAAATCGTTGAGAAATAGAATTTTATACGATGCTTCTCTACATAATGCACATTTGAGAAAAAATTGCCTGAAAGGCAATAGTTGAGTAACCTATGGCAACGCCATAGGACAAAAGACAATCGGAAAAAATGGCTGAAAGCCATTAGATTTGCATTCTCTAAAACTGTCCTCGCAAACTAATTTCATAATTTCGTCCAGGAAGCGGATAGGAGCGTACTTGCTCGTAAATGGTGTTTGTTAGGTTGCGTACGTGGAATCCAAAGGTGATATTCATATCATCGTGGCGGTCGTCTTTGTATGGATGGAAAGAGAATGTCTTTTGCAGACTTGCGTCAATTGTTACAAAATCATCGAGAGTCTTTGTAAGTGTGTAATATCGTGGACTTTCGTAGTTCACAAATAGTATAAAATCACAATTGTCAATTAAAGTTTTTAGTTGACAATTTGGCTTTTGCCGTTTTCCCAATATAAAATAGTTCCCCAATTCACTATTTATGTGTAATTTGTAGTGAATTTCGTATTTAGGAACGTAATACAAAATGTGTCCAACCGATTCTTTTGAGCCCGTTTGGTCGTATGTTTTGCTGATATGTGGATTGTTGATGTTTGCGGTAAGTTTATTGTTCATACGCAAAGTTAATGGAATGCTACGTTGTGCAACAGTGTCGCTGATTTTGTATTGTATCTTACACGTTGTTTTAAAACGATATTTCTCTATAATCGACATTTCAAGTCCTTGTAAAACAACTTGTGCTGTGTTGTATGGATGCCAAACAGAACCACTTGGCGTCCACAGTATCATATCGTTAATTACGGAATAATATGTAGATGCGTCAAGTATTATTGTATGTTCGTTATCGTGTTTATCTAAAACAGAAAAATATTTGTTCGCTCCAAATTCTGCTGTCCAGCCCGATTCTGGCTTTAAGTCTGGATTTCCCCAGCCTGTCCAGTACAAATCGTTGAAGGTTGGTGTTCGATATTTATTTCCAATATTTAGGAGTAGCTCTATGTTTGATTTCCCCAAATAGAGTTCTGATCCCCAATTGGCAATAAATGGAATGGTGTATTGTGAATTGAATTCTTTTCGGATTGATAGCGTCGTCATTAAGTGTTTTTGATATTCTTGATAATAATTGTATCGCATATTTATGATATCATGTTGGCTGATTGTATCTAAATCAAACCATTTTGAGTACGCAAGTTTCACGATTCCCGCTGTGGAATATTCGGTTTTTGCCTCGCCATAGTTGTCAATGTCGGCTTTGGCCCATTTACCTTGTAATTCGGTTAGAAGATTGAAGTTGACATTTATCCAGTGGGTAAAATTCAAAATGTGTGTATTGGTTTGATTGTGTATTTCGCTGTACGTTGAATACGTTTCGGCTGTTGGCGTTATTTTTTGCGTATAGAGTTCGTAATCATTGATATAAGCGGTTGTATATGTCAAAAGATTTGAATCATTGATTCGATATTTCATTTTGAGCAAGCAACGTAACGACGAATCCGTTTGATGTTCCACATTGCTCGATGTTGTGCCAAGCAAAGCAGGAAGATTTGCATCGTTCACTTGATACCAAAGTGATGCTTGCGAAGTTAATTTGTTATGTCGGAAATGAAGAGTTTGAATTGTTCCATATTTTTGAAAATCAGCATTTTGTCGCTTGAGATTTTCTAAACGAATGTAGTCGTAGTAATCAAAATCGCCATCGGATTGCGTGTAGAAAAAGGACCCTTGATAGTTGATTTTTCTATGAGCAATAACACTATAGTGAACATTCGATTTAAACGTGTTGTAACTTCCATACGAAAGGTTTGCGTCGGCGTTCGCAATTATTTTTCTTTTGCCGTAATTGTCCCAACCGTACCATTCAGGTTTGCTGTTACACGAAATGGAGCCACCAAACGTTCCACTTCCGTTTGAAGTTGCCGATGCTGTTCGGTTTATCTCAATTGTGTTGAAACCACTAACTGGGATTATTGATAAATTGTTGTCGCCAGCCGAAATGGAATTGAGCGGAATGCCTTCCCACAATAATTGCGTACGGGAACTGCCTGCACCACGAAGCGAAACGGAACTTGCCATTCCTTCGGTGCCATAGTTTTTTATCGTAAGATTTGCCTGATGCGACAGTAAATCGCCAAGTGTGTTGTAGGTAATAGGTTGTTTTTCTAAAGAAATGACTTCGCGGTTTTCTCCGCTATGAAAGTCGTCTATGTCTATTGGAGGATAAACGATAATCATAGGAATGTCTTGAGTCATATCTCTGCCACGAATCACAATATCCATTCCTTCGCCTTCGGGAGAGGAAACTTGTGATAGTAATGCTTGGTCAATAGATAATATAGGTGCTTTCGAGGTGTCTTGGTTTTTGTAACCAATTTTTATTGGCACAGTATCATTTTGTCCAAACAGCGAAACTGTAAGGAATAAGAACGACAATATGTAAAGCCAGGACTTATTCATTGATATTTAATCCTGCGGTAATATTCTTTCATTATTTCGATAGATTGTAATGGTGAAGTTGAAAATACGTTTTTCCCATTTTCAATAATTTTCCCCATAACTTCCTGATTTCCCATAATTCCTTTTGTGTACAAATTGAAATCAATAGGATTTGGTTCCAAAAACCATTTTTCAATATTCATAGTTACTGTTACGTTGTAAGTGGTAGTCTTTTTATGCCATTGTTTTGGCGATAAATTGTGGAAATTAGTCGTTGGAGCAACGGGTAGAGTCATCGAAAAATCGTTGTCAATAAACGTGTCGCCAACAACGCCACGTCCTAAATGGCAATTAAAAAGCGAAACGGAATCTTGCTTGTCAATGAATTTTATGTTCAGTTTCATAGAATGATAACCGCCACCAAGTACTTCTGGCCAATACATTCGTGCCATTTCAGGATCTTCGAGACTATACGATTTGTTCAATTCTTTTGGAATTCCAAAGGTGAAGCGAATGGAATCAACCATAGGTTTCTTTGTTTTTATCGGAAACGAGAAGTCTTGTGCCACGTGTTTGTCATCCCAATAGAAAGGAGATTCCGTATATTCCTTATCTTCTTTGATTTGAGTTGCGTTTGAAATCCATTTTCCATTTACTCGAATTTCGATATTCGATATGAAAAATTGCACATCGTTAATTTGATATTTTGTTCCAAACGCATTTGTGTAGATGAATTCTGTGGTATATAGATAGAAGCCTTCGCATTTTAATTCAAAATCAACCAAAATGTGTTTTTGTGCAAACGATGCAGTCGTAAGCGAAAGAATGCAGAGTAGGGTATAAAATAGTTTCTTCATATTGTATTACAAAATGATTTTCACGCTCATTTAATAATTCTAATGTCAAATTTCATTAGACGAAAACAACTGATTTCTGACATCTGAAAACTGACATCTCAAAATTGGCAGGTATTCTGACTCATTCCATTCTTTGCTATCTTCCCATTCCGAAGAACAGTGATAATTGAGACTGTGCAAAGAATTTAACGGAATTTACAGCTGCGGAAACAGTTCGGGCGTTTCACCCGATTCCCTTTTCACCGCACGTTTAACAAAACGTGGCAGCACCAATTCTCTACGACAAAGATACATACAATTCGGAATTACGAATTATGAATGAGAATTTTTTTCGAGTTTGTAGTTTTCTGGTTTACTTTTTAGTTTTGATTCTTATTTCCAAAAATTTGATATTAGACAATCGAAAAAACGGCAACTTTATTTTATATTTGAAAAAACGACTTAGATATGAAAAAACTATTGATAAATCTTTCTGTTGTAGCACTTTGCTCCTTGTTTTTTGCTGCTTGCGACGAATATGTTGCATACGAAAAAACGTATGATTTGGAACACGATATGATGCTTGCAACGAATCCTTTGGTGTACGAATTTGAAAATGGAACCGACACATTTCAACTATACGATGTGTCGTTACAGTTTACATTAACCCCAGATTTTGCTCTTGCACAAATTCCGATAGAACTTGGGTATGGCTCATCGAAGGGAAAAATGGCTATACCAATGGCAATTCCTGTATACGACAAGAATAAGAATTTTTTAGGTGAAGTTCGGGAAGATGAATCCATTGTGCTGAAACAAACTATTTTGTATGAGAATAGAATGGCGGAGGGAAAAAATATTTTCACAATTACGCCTGGTACGTATAATGATACAATACAAGGATTATCGTCTGTTATGGTGAAAATAGAAAAAGCTAATTAAGCAATAACAATACTCACAATGGTACAGATGGCAAATACCATACTTGCGACGCTGTTTACCATTGTAAACGTAAGGTTTACTTTCGAAATATCTTTTGGCGAGACTGTTGCGTGCTGAAAAATCAGGCAGCCGACAAAAAGTACCGTTCCAATCCAATACCAAAGTTGCAACTTCCCGTAGATACCTGCAAAAATGACAAATGCTATTGTCAATATGTGTATTGCTATGGAAATTTTCAATGATTTTGTTCTTCCGAAGTGTTCTGGAATACTATGAAGATGTTCGCTTCTGTCGAAATCTTCGTCTTGTAGAGCATAAATAATGTCAAATCCGGTCATCCACGTGAGAATGATGAACGAAAATATAATCGGTAGCACTGCAAATTCGCCGGCAACTGCAAGATATGCCCCAATTGGTACCAATGCTTGTCCTATACCCAGAACGACGTGGCAGAGCGATGTAAATCGTTTTGTGTACGAATAAAACAATACTACTGCCAAAGCGATGGGTGAGAGGTAAAAACAAAGATTATTAATGAAATATGTGGTACCGACAAAAAGTACCGACATAATGATGACAAAGAGTAGTGCTGCTTTTGACGAGATGATTCCTGCTGGAATTTCACGTTTTGCAGTACGTTCGTTTTTCTTGTCGAATTGCGAATCAACAAGACGATTAAATCCCATAGCAGCAGAACGGCAGAAAACCATACAGAGCAATACGCAGATGAGTAATTTCCATTCAAATGGATAGTGGTCGTGCCAGACGGCTAACGAGAATCCAATGGCAGCAAATGGTAAAGCAAAAATGGTATGCGAAAATTTTACGAACGAAAAATATTTTTGTATTCCCATAGCCTATTGTTCTACTGGTTTGTCAAATGTGATTGAACGGCTGATTGCTTGTAATTGGCGCATAAAATTCCGTTTTTCCTTATTTGGATAATACACATATCCCTCTATTGTGATTAGATTTTTCTTGTCAGGTGTGCAGAACGTGTAGCTTGTAAATGGTCCCGCCATAAAATCATTCTCAACACGCCATTTCCCTCGAAGTTCAATGGTATATCCTTCGTTAATAAATTTACCGACAGTGTATTGTGTTGGCAAAATGTATTCCGTTGTCATATAACTTCCGTCAGATGGACCAGGAATTTCCTTTTTTGCAATAGAATCACGGTAGTTAAGTAGATATTGTTTCCCGAATTGTGCAGTGTCTGTATATGGACGTTCGTATATTAGGATTCCTTGGCTATGTACTTTTGATTCTAACGAAATCCACATGAAATTTTCATCCGTTTTGTTGAGGTTGAAACCATTTGGAATGGAAATGTTGATGTCGAATTTTTCTTTGACATTTTTTTCCAACGCTTGGTTATGATTGTTCGCTTGTTTGTAAAGTTGTTGGTAGCGTTCAATTTCGGCTTGAATAAAATACTCAATAATATTGTCGTGTTTTTTCTCCAGCGCAAGCACTAAATCTTGAGGATTGGCAGCTCCAATACCGACATACGCCTGATGTTGTGCCCACAAATCTTTTCTATATTGAATTTGTGGTTTTTCATATTTTTTATCAATTTCTACGAAAAGGATGTTGCGGTAGGAACGGAATGTACTTGAAAAATTATTTTTACTGATAAGAATTGTCTCAAACGGTGATTCAGACTGTGTTAGACCAATTTCTTCTTCGTTCAGAATTTCTATTACTTTTTCTCCAGTTTCGGAATTCTTATATTCGTCATTAATCACAACGAGCATTTCTCCCGGTTCTCCTGTCATTGTTGAACCGCCAAATCCACCATCGCACGAGGCAAGGAAGAATAAACCAAAAAGAATGTAAAGGTAGTGTTTCATAATAGTAGGTTCTATCCAAGTATTTTTTTGATTTCGTTTAGTTTGTTCAGTGCTTCTATAGGGGTGAGATTATTAATCTCTATATTGATGAGTTCGTCTCTAATTTGTTCAAGTACAGGATCGTCAAGTTGGAAAATGCTTAATTGGTAGCCACTACGAGTTTGTGCAATTCCCTTAACTGGTTTTGACAACGCTTGTGCATTGTTACTGGTACCTTCCAGCTCTTTCAATATTTCATTTGCGCGGTTCACGACGTCTTTTGGCATACCTGCCATTTTTGCCACGTGAATACCAAAACTATGTTCGCTGCCGCCGGGTACAAGTTTACGAAGGAAAATAACTTTTTGATTTTGCTCTTTTACCGACACATTGAAATTTCGAACCCGTTTAAAGGATTTTTCTATTTCGTTCAGTTCGTGATAGTGTGTTGCAAACAATGTTTTAGGTTTCGCAAACGGACATTCGTGAAGATATTCAACAATAGCCCAGGCAATTGAGATACCGTCGTATGTGCTTGTCCCTCGTCCTAATTCGTCAAACAGAATGAGGCTTCTGTCGGACATGTTATTCAGAATGTTTGCTGCTTCATTCATTTCAACCATAAATGTTGACTCGCCTTGCGAAATGTTGTCGGAAGCGCCTACTCGGGTGAACACTTTGTCAACTATGCCCATCGTGACTTCGTCGGCAGGGACAAAACAACCCATTTGTGCCATTAAAACAATGAGTGCCGTTTGTCGTAATAAGGCAGACTTACCAGCCATGTTCGGACCAGTGATGATGATGATTTGTTGTTTGTCATTATCAAGATGTACGTCGTTGCCGATATATTTTTCACCAAGTGGTAGTTCGGTTTCAATTACGGGATGTCTGCCATTTTTAATGTCCAATACTTTTGAATCATCAATAGACGGTCGTACATAGTTGTTGGTGGTGGAAACAACAGCGAACGAAAATAAACAGTCAATTTGAGCAATGATGCTCGCATTGAGTTGAATAGTTTCAATATATTGGGCAACATTTTGTACTAATGCAGTATATAGTTCTTGTTCAATCTCTACAATACGTGATTCTGCACCCAAAATTTTATCTTCGTATTCTTTCAGTTCGTTTGTAATATATCGTTCAGCACCAACAAGCGTTTGTTTGCGGATCCAGTCTTCCGGAACTTTTTCTTTATGTGTGTTTCTAACTTCAATATAGTAACCGAATACATTGTTGAAAGCAATTTTAATCTTTGGAATGCCCGTACGTTGTTCCTCACGTTCTTGCATCTTGAGTAGATAATCCTTGCTGTTGTATGCAATCTCGCGAAGATTGTCCAATTCTGCATTGACTCCGTTATTGATTATGTTTCCTTTGTTGGTCGCATTGGGTGCATCAACTTGAATCTCTCTTACGATGCGCTCCCGTAAAACGTCGCAGGAGTTAAGCTGGTTCGCAAACGACTGCAATGTTGAATTTGCCGTTTGATTGCATAATTCTTTAAGGGGAACAATACTTCCAAGAGTCCTTTGTAGCTGCAATAATTCACGTGGGGTAATTCTGTTTGTCGCAACTCGCGCAATGATGCGTTCTAGGTCGCACATAGATTTGAGTAGTACGCCCAGCTCGTCAATAAGGTCGGGTTGTTCAACAAATGATTGAACAACATTTAGACGTGATTCAATATCTGCGATTTTTCGTAATGGAAGTGCTATCCAGCGTTTTAATAGGCGCGCTCCCATTGGCGTACGGGTGTTGTCCAATACGGAATGAAGTGATTTCGCTCCATTGTGCTCGGAGCCGAACATTTCCAGATTACGAACCGTGAATTTGTCAAGCCATACGTATGTCTCCTGATCAATTCTTGCAATGTTTCTAATGTGACTTGTAAGCTTATGTTCGGTAATATCGAGATAGTGTAGAATGGCACCTGCTGCAATAATTGCCTGTGGCATTTCGTGTATACCGAAACCTTTGAGTGATGTCGTCTCAAATTGAGCAAGCAATTTATCCTGTGCTGCTTCGATAGTGAAAATCCAATCGTCTAATTTATTGGTACAGATTCCGTCTTTGTAGAACTGTTCTTTGAATTCCTGTTCCTGGGTACGATTGTATAGAATTTCTTTTGGATGAAAACTATTGAGTAGTTTCTCAGCGTAATCAAAGGAACCTTCCGATACTAAAAATTCACCAGTGGAAATGTCTAGAAATGCAATTCCGACGGTGGAACGGTAAATGCTAATTGCCGCAAGGAAATTATTCTCTCTATTCTCCAATATGCTTTCGCTTAGAGAAACGCCTGGGGTAACCAATTCGGTAATACCGCGTTTTACTAATGTTTTTGTTTTTGACGGATCCTCTAATTGTTCGCAAATGGCAACACGTTGTCCTGCACGGATGAGTTTTGGCAAATAGGTATCAATTGCGTGATAGGGAAATCCTGCCATTTCCGTCTCGTTTGGCGTGCCGGCAGAACGTCTTGTGAGGGTAATACCCAAAATCTGTGATGCTTTGACGGCATCACTTGCATAAGTTTCATAAAAATCACCACAACGAAAAAGCAAAATAGCATCAGGATGTTTTTCCTTCATCTGATAATATTGCTTCATCATTGGAGTTTCTGCCGTCTTTGCCACTATATCATATTTTTCACATTGTCAAATGTACAATATTCACCTTGGATACTACAGAGAGCAGTATCCTTTGCGTAAACATTTTTTCAACAAGGTTGCCGATTTTCAGTACTCAGTATTCTAATTCAATATATGAAGCTGATTACCGAAATTTATTTTTTGCTCTTCTTTGCTTTTTTGCTTGCTTTATCGTCATTCGTTGCATTATCATCAACTGTTGGCGTTTCTGTATCTTTTATAACGTCAATAAGCTGAATTTCAAATATCAACGTTGAACAAGGTGGAATGACTTCCATATCCTGCATGCCATAACCGAGTTCTGACGGAATGAATGCAATATAGGTAGAACCAACTGTCATTAGTTGAAGAATTTGAGAAAATCCAGGAATAACAGCTTGTACAGGGAATATTACAGGCTCATTCCGTTCTAATGAGGAATCAAAGACCTTCCCATCAATAAGGCTGCCTTTATAGTGTACTTTTACTTGATCATTTTCGGTTGGTTTTACGTCGCTTTTTCCTTTTGTTACGACCTTATATTGCAAACCGTTTTCTAATGTGACAACATCTTTGTTGTTTTTGTTTGCTTGTAGGAAGTCTGAGTTTTCTAGGCATTTTTCCTGCATTTTAGCTTCTTCAGCCTGTTGTTTTTTTCCAAAATAATTTTTGAGTATTTCTTCTGTTTGGTCAGATGTAAACAATGCTTTGTCGTTGTTTGAAATTGCGTCGTTGAATCCTTGTGCAAACGATGCAATTGGTAAATCCATTGACTTTAATTCATTTGCAAATACTGTTGCTTGTAGTATTCCTATTACGTACGCAACGCTGTCATTTTCAGTTGCTAATTTCTGTGCGAAAAGATTGCTTGCTACAAACAAACTTATCGCTATGCTCATAATTCTTTTCATATAATTTAAAGTTTTCAGTTGCTATTATAGTAATTTATCTTTACAATTCTTAATTGATTTGTCCGAACCAAATGGTTGGAATGTTTTTCGGTATGTCTATTTCATGGTCGAAAATACCATATACCGTTGCTCCGCTGCCACTCATTGCGGCGTATATAGCCCCCAGTTTATAGCAAGTTTCTTTTAACGATTGAATTTCCGGATGATTTGGGAAAATGGATGCCTCAAAATCATTTTCAACAATTCCTTTCCAATCTGAAATATTTGTAGGTATGGATTCAAGCAGATTTTCTTCTCTTTTGCATGGCTTTACTCCGCTGTACGCTTCTCTTGTGCTGATTGCGACATCGGGTTTTGCCAATAGAATCCAGTATTTTTTTAGAGATAGCTTGATAGGTGTGAATTGTTCTCCTCTGCCCTCGGCAAATACAGGAGTATTTTCGATGAAAAATGGACAATCGCTTCCAATTTCCAAAGCCATTTTCTCTAAATCCTCGTTTGTCGCGCCAACAGAGAAGTAAGTGTTTATTGCACTTAACAGAAATGCGGCATCGGCGGAACCGCCACCTAAACCTCCACCAAACGGAATGGTTTTTAGGAGAATTATATGGAGTGGTGGTATGTCGTAGTGTGATTTAAAAATGTTCCAGGCTTTTACGCACAGATTTTTTTCTATAGGCGCGTCAATTTGAATGCCGACGTTTTCAAATGTCAATTTTGGAGCTTCAAAGATTTCGAGACTGTCGTACAGACCATGAATTGGGTAGAATACCGTTTCAATGTTATGATATCCGTCTGGGCGTTTCTCAATAATTCGTAGCCCAATATTTATTTTAGCATTGGGAAAACAAATCATATATCTGTCGTAAGGTCGAATTTGTTTTTTAGGGTATTTAACATGTTGTTCTCTTTTGCAAGTTCGTTGAATCGTTCGGCGTTTGTCGTAGGAATCAATTTGTTTGTTCGTGGTTGATCAGAAACTTTTGCTGGCTCTGGTGTTTTTACAGGCTCAACTTTTATTTCTTGCTTAGTAGTTTTTGCTACTTGTGGTGAGGCAATAGCTCCAGAAAGAATACTATTCATCATATTTGTTTGTGGAGTAGATTGTCTCGTAACCGTAGGATGCGAAAATTGTTGATTTGCAACAACTTGTTTTGTCGTTTGTTGAGGTTGCGTTTTTTGCGCAACAGAGTTCTGAATAGTCTGCTGTGGTTTTTGCTGTGTAGATTGTTTGTTTTCTACATCAGTTTTTTTTTTAGTATATTACAAAGTTGTAATAGTGTCAGTTCTACGAGTAGTCGTTTGTTATTGCTTTCCCTGTATCTGTCTTCTGCTTTTTGAAGAACTTCAAGCGCCGTGAACAAAAACTCAGCGGAACATTTTGCTGTTTGTTGCAGGTAGCGTTGCTGTGCCGATGTGCTTACTTCTAATAGTCGTGTGCTGTTCGGGCTTTTGCATACGAATAAGTCTCTGAAATGGCTGCTGAGGCCGCTCAAGAAATTCTTTTCGTCAAAGCCTTTATTTAAAATTTCATCAAATGTGAGTAGCGCTGTCGTATAGTCCGATACAAGGAAGGCATCGGTCAATTTGAAGAAATATTCATAATCGAGTACGTTGAGATTGTCTATCGCATCTTTGTAAGTTACGTTTTTTCCCGAAAAACTAACTATTTGGTCGAAGATAGACAATGCATCGCGAAGTCCACCGGCCGATTTCGTCGCAATGACGTTCAATGCGTCTTTCTCTATTGTAATGCCCTCTTTCCCTGCAACGTTTGCAAGATGATTCGTTATATCATCAACTTGAATTCTATTAAAATCGAATATCTGGCAACGTGAAAGAATCGTTGGCAAAATTTTATGTTTTTCCGTTGTAGCAAGAATAAAAATAGCATGTCGCGGTGGCTCTTCCAACGTCTTTAAAAAGGCATTGAAGGCTTGTTGTGAAAGCATGTGAACTTCATCGATAATGTACACGCTGTATCTGCCGATTTGCGGCGGAATTCTTACTTGATCAATTAATTTTCTAATATCGTCAACAGAGTTGTTGGAAGCGGCGTCCAGTTCAACGACATTGAAAGATGCGGATGAGTTGAATGATTTACAAGATTCACATTCATTGCAAGCTTCAATATCGTCTGTGAGGTTGAGGCAGTTGATAGTTTTTGCGAAAATACGTGCACACGTGGTTTTTCCTACGCCACGTGGCCCGCAGAACAAATACGCTTGACCAAGATGTTTGGTGCGTATAGAGTTCTTGAGCGTCTGCGTAATAGACTCCTGACCGATAACGGTGGAAAACGTTGCAGGTCTGTATTTTCTCGCTGAAACTAAAAATTCTTCCATAACACTACAAAGGTAGTTTTAATTTTGAAATGGAAATGAATGTGTTGATAATTTTTTGTCGGTAGTTACCAGTTTTAAGTTCTCTGGTCTTGATCTTTATTTTAGTCATCCTTTGACATTTCACGCATCTCCTTTTACCGTGTTTGCGAGTTTCTCAATGTTAAGTGAACGCGCCGATGCATCAACAATATCCTTATATACTCCGCCTTTCTTGTACAATTCATCTGGATCGCCACTTTGTTCTACGCGACCTTTTTGAAGTGCATAAATGATATCGGAGTCGATTATTTGCGAAATTGAGTGAGAAATGATGATGACCGTTCTTCCTTTCTTAATCTCGTCTATGCTCGCTTTGATTTGTTCTGTAGCAATGGCATCGAGTGACGCGGTTGGTTCATCAAGAAAGATAATTGGCGGATTCTTTAAGAACATTCTTGCAATAGCAATACGTTGCTGCTGACCACCGGAAAGTTCTGTTGCTTGCGACTGAAATCCGTGAGGCAACGACATTATTTGGTCATAGATGTATGCTTTCTTTGCAGCGTCTTCAATCTGTTCCATGGTTGCATCGCAAAGACCATAGCGGATGTTTTCTTCTATGGTTCCGTCAAATATGTGGTTCTTTTGTAATACAAGTCCGATGTTGTCACGAAGGAAATGAGTGTCATATTCCTTCAAATCGATGCCGTCAAGTTTGATGGAACCGCAGTCAGGCTCGTAGAATTTATCCAATAGGTTGACGATAGTCGATTTTCCGGCGCCACTCAAACCGACAAATGCGGTGATTTTGCCGCTTTCAATCTTCATGTTAATATCGTGGAGCGCCTTGTTTCCGTTTGGATAGGTGAAATCAACGTGCGAGATTTCAATGTTACCTATGATTTTTTCTGACTTGTACGTACCAGTTTGTTCTTTTTGGTCATCTGCATCAAGAATATCAAAATATCCTTCGGCGTAGATGAGTGCGTCGTTCATGTCGTCGAAAATTCGTTGCAGTTGTGTGATAGGAGCAGTTACGTTGGCAAAAAGCATTACGTGGTACATAATTTTACCGATAGTCATTCCTGGATAATCAATCAGTACTAAGTATGCGGTAAGAATGATTATGAGAACTGTTCCTACTTGTCGGACGAAACTTTTTACTGCATCAAAATAAAACGAGGTCTTACGCACAGCCATTTGGTTGTCGGTGAATTTTGTCTGAATATCCCATTGCTTTTCGCTTTCAATGTTTTCGCGGTTAAAACTTTTGATGACGTTGATAGATTCAATAATGTTCATGATTCCATGGCTTTTTTGCTCACGGTAATTTCTCATGTTTTGTCTCCAGCCTTTTAATTTTCGTCCTTGTCTTACGGTTATCCAAATGTATATAGGAACGATACCGAGCGCCGTTAATCCAACCCATACATTGGCTACAAACATGAGCACAAGTGCAAAGATTGCGCTTGTGAATAAAGGCAGCAAGTCAATGAAAAAATTCTGCACGGTTCGTGAAAGACTGCTCACACCTTGATCAATACGTGTTTGCAATTTCCCTGTTGCATTTTCTCCAGATGAGAAAAATGCCATTTTATAGGTAAGAATTTTATCAATTACAGCTTGCGACATATCCTTTGAAACGAAAATTCTCATTCGCTCACCAAAATTGTTTTGAGCGTATGTGATTACGGCAGAAAGGACTTCTTTGCCTAATAGGATGATAGAAATCATTGTCAGTATTTCTACGGCTTTCCCCCACGAAAAGTTTTCTAAACTGATGAGTGCGTTGATGGAATCAACGGTTTTATCGAGCACAATAGCATTGATTTGTGCCATAAAAGAGCCGATTAGCGTAAGAATCAATGTGATGATTACCAGCCATTTGTATGGTTTTACAAATGGCTTGATATTATTTAAAAGACTGAAAAAATTCATTGTGTTTTTGAGTTTATATGCTTCTATGAGTAATGTATAGACAGAATAGTAATGTCGTCGTTTTGTGGGTTGCCATTGACAAATTGCCGTACGTCGCCACAAATATGTTCTGCGGCATTTTCAATGTTGTTTTTCCTAATTGTTTCAACAGTGTCAAGTAATCTATCGTTACCATATAATTCTTTGGCTGCTGTTTCGGCTTCTGTTACTCCGTCGGTATAAAGAATTATGTGTGTATCTTTCTTCAATTGTATTGTTTGTTGTTCGTAAGGGAAATCTGCATAAAGTCCAACTGCTAAATTTGGTTTGCAGTCTAAAAAGCGTGGAGAGCATCCAGGTTCTGCAATAACGAGTGGATTGTGTCCAGCATTACAGTATGTTAGTTCTCCAGTTTCTAAATTTAATCGCCCAATAAATAATGTCACGAACATACCGAATGTATTTCCAGACTCTAGGTGGTTGTTAATTCTGCTTACAATTTCTTCGGTTGAAATATTCATACCTTCAGCGAAACGGAGTGCCGATTTTGTAACGGCCATATAGAGCGATGCGGGAATACCTTTCCCCGATACGTCGCCAATTGCAAAGTGTAGAATGTTACCTTCTATGAAATAGTCGTACAAGTCGCCACCGACCTCTTTAGCAGGATGCAGCAGTGCGTGAATTTCCAAATTTTCTGTTTTTGGAAAATTATGAGGCAAAATTCCCAATTGAATATGCGATGCAATAGTTAGTTCGCTGTCAATACCAGCTTGTTTCTCAACGAATCGCCTAATTTGGTATATGATAAATAAGATGCAGAGTCCAATGAGTAACAATCCGATGAATAGTACTCGTAATATTCTTCTTGTCAGCTCATTAACACCTTCGTAAATATCATCTTCTGTACATTGTAACACAATTGTCCAGTTTGTTGTTTTTATGGGAGCACTGTAAATTCTTAGTTTTTGTGCTTGCGCAGAATCAACCCATTTGTCAAAATCTGTGGTGATTTGTTTCATAATCATGCTTTGGTCTGGGTGAACAATGCAAGTTTTATTGGCATCTAAAATGAGGGCTTGTGAGTTTTCAAATGGATGAATCTCCTTTAGCAGGTCTGTTCCAAAGCGGTTCAGTTGTAAATCAACAGCAATAGTACCGATGTAGTTGTCATTCTTGTCATGTATAGGAATGCAGAAACAGTCTATTACGGCGCCTCTTATATCTACAAATGGTTCGGACCAACGTGGATGGTCAACTCTTTTTGTTTCCTTGTACCAATCGTCTTCGCGGTAATTATTTTTTTCTTCCGACAAGACGTAGTGAACGTACGAACTATCGGCGTGGCGGACAAATGGTGAAAAACCAGCCTCTCCATAATTAGGAAACAATCCAGGCTCAAATCCTATTGCGGCTCCCCACAAATGTGGATTGGCTTCCAAAAATTGTTCAAGTATGTCAAATGTTGTTTTTTCATCAAGTAATTCATCCTTATCAAGATTAAATCTCAAAAATGAAGTGTCTGTTTTGTTGTCGGCTTTCGATTGTAGTGCGATGGAAGCAAGGCTATACCCAGAAACTTCAACTTGCTGTAAATGTTTGTCAACAATTTCACGTGCTTCGTTCAAACTCAGTTGAACTTTTTCACCTGCGTCCTTTAATGCTTTTTCCTGAACTTGTTTATATGACCACCCAACGACGACAGAAAATATCAGTAGGGATAGTAGAGTTACTATTAAACAAAGTTTAAATATGAATGTGCTAGTTTTTGTTGGCATAGATTTTTACTTTTCGTCTGCAAGATACAACAATAGTTTTAAACTTAATTGACAATTTCGCCGTTCTCGGTCTCTAAATCGACAATATCATCTTTTGTAAATGGTTTTCCGCAGTGACTGCAAAATTTTGCTTCACTGTTGTGGGTATGTTCGTGACAGTGCGGACACGTTTTTGTGCGCCTTTTTTTCTCTTCGTTAATCAACGATACGGAGAAAATACCAGTTGGAACGGCCAAAACAGTATAACCAAGCAGCATAATGACCGCAGATAAAAATCGTCCGACGCTTGTACAAGGTGCAATATCTCCATATCCAACGGTTGTCATTGTTACAATTGCCCAGTAAATGCTGTTTGGAATGTCTTCAAATCCATTCGGATTTCTGCCGTTTTCAACTATATACATAATTGTCCCTATAGAAACTACCAGTATTACTGCAAATAGGAAAAATATGATGATTTTTTGCTTGCTCTGTTTGAGTGAAAGCAGTAGTAAATTTCCTTCGTTGAGGAATGAGAATAATTTGAAAATTCTAAAGATTCGTAGTAGGCGGAATATTCTAATTGCCAGTAGACTTTGCGCTCCAGCGAAGAAAATTCCTAAATAACTTGGCAAAGTTGCTAATAAATCTATAATACCCCAGAAACTGAAAATGTACGAACTTGGTTTGTCCATGCAGTATATTCTGGCAAGATACTCAAATGTGAAAACTGCAGTGAAAATCCATTCCAAAATACGAAGAATTAACCGCATTGATGGTGGAAAGAAGTTCATGCTTTCCAAAATAATGATGATGACACTCAGTAAAATGCAGATAAATAAGATAATATCGAATGATTTACCTGCAGGTGTGTCGGAACCAAAAATGATGGAATTGAGTTTCTCCTTGAGATAGTTGTTGTGCAAGAATGATTGAACTTTGTTCTTCAACAAACGAAATGGTTTCCCTAATGTGTTAAATAATCCCATATTATCGTACTATATCTCCGACAGTTGCTTCTGCGGCCGTTATTAAATCATTTGGATTAATTTTTATTTGTAGTCCTCTTACACCAGCACTCACGTAGATGATATTTTGCTCCAAGCACGTTTGATGAAAGAATGTCGGAAATTTTTTCTTCATCGCGAGTGGAGAACAACCACCACGAATGTATCCTGTAAGTGGCTGTAGTTCTTTGAGGTGAATCATGTCGCAGTTTTTGTTCCCTGAAATTTTTGCTGCTTTTTTTAGGTCAACTTCAAGATTTCCCGGAATAACACACACAAATGGTCCGATTTTGTCACCTCGAAGAACGAGTGTCTTAAATACTTGTTCTATTGGTTCGTTGAGTTGACTTGCAATATGTTCAGCTCCTAAATCGTTTTCATCAACGACGTAGGGTACAAGTTCGTATTGTATTTTGAGATTGTCGAGAAATCGAGCAGCGTTGGTTTTATTAATCTTCATCGTTTTGTTGTTTAAGTGGTTCAAATATAGTAGGTTTTTCAATTTGTGGTACATTCAAATTTCCTCCGATAATTGCTTCTGCACCTTCGGCTAATGGTTTGAAAAATATAGATGTTTCTACTACTTCTATAGGCTTTGTGGAATATGTCTTGATTAAAGAATTGACAAGAAAAAATATCATTGAAATGACAACAAGATATTTCGTGGCTCCAAATAGAACACCCATTAATTTGTCAAGCCATGCCAGTTTTATTGCTTGAAAAAATTTAAGAATTATTCGTGTTACGAAATAACAGGCTATAAGTACGAGTATGAATATTCCTGCAAATGCCACAATTTTCTGGTGCTCTGGTGCTACAGATGTGTATTCTTCAATAAATGGAGTTAGAGCATCAGAAAAACTCACAGCAGCCCAAATTCCGAGAACTAGTGCGACAATGGTTCCTCCTTCGGAAATCAGTCCGTTCTTAAAACCTTTGAATGCACCCCAGATAAGGGGAATAATAACTATGATGTCTAAAAAATTCATTGTATATGCGTTTTCGTTATTTTTCTAACGGGAAAATATGCCGTGAAAAATCCTACAAATAAAACGGTCACTAATATTGCAAGTACGTCTTTCCAGGCAACAACGACAGGGTAGGATTGCACTATAAAGTTATCGGATGCACCTGGTAATTTCACAATGCCAAATTTCTCTTGAATTAAACAGATAATAACTCCCAAGAAAACTCCGATAAGTGAACCGACAATAGAAATAAGCCAACCTTCAAATGTAAAAATACGTTTTATGAGTTTTGAATCGGCTCCCATACTTTCCAGAATATGGATATCTCTCTGTTTGTCGATGATTAACATTGTAAGTGAACCTACAATGCTGAACGATGCAATGATTAGGATAAGAGTAATAATGAGGAAGGTGACGAATTTTTCACCTTTAGAGACTTTGTTCAGAAATTCGTGCTGTCCGTCTCTGTCTTTTATTTCGAATGAATCGCCGAGAGTTTCTTGTAGAGTACGAATCACATCTTTACTTTTTGCGTCTGGATTAAGGCGTATTTCGATGGATGAAATTTCATTGTGGGTATATTTCCATAATTCTTGAGCCAATTCCAACGAAGTAATAATGTATTCATTGTCTATTTCCATTTGTACGCTAAACACGCCTCGTGCGTACGCGTACGTTTTGTTGTATTCTTCTGTTGGAACAAATGATGATTTTTTTTCACGTTCTGGTGCGTATATGTGAATAACATCGCGGTACATCAGTCCGATGGAAAGTTTGTGCGCCACGCCTTGTCCAACGCAGGCATAGTGTACGCCAGCTTCTTCCAATGCAAATTCTCCTACAACCAAAATCGAATCTACGTCGCAGGTCTTTTCGTACGATTCGCCGACAGCTTTCAGTTTGCCTATCATTTGTTTGTCGCCATACGTGAATAGCACATCGTCTTCTAGAATAGGCGTAAAGGCACATATTTCAGGTGTTTGGGAAATTTTATGTTCTACGGAATCAAATGAAAAAACTCGTCCTGTTTTTGCTGTGACTTTAATCTCTGGATCGAATTGATTGAACATTGAGTTTACTACAGCATTGAGTCCGTTGAAAACCGACATCGTAATGATCATAGCCATACTAACAACGGCAATCAATATAACCGACACTGTCGTAATATAGTTGATTGCGTTTTTACTTTTCTTTGAGAATAAGTATCTTCTGGCAAAAAAGAAGGACACCGACATCGTAACTATTCTTTGTAGGCTTTAACTATTAACCCAGTTCCAGATTTTTGTTCGCATACAATATCCAACGCATTGAGTATGATACAAAGCCAGAATATGGCGATGTAGTAAAATGGTAGAAGTATGAAAAACAATTTGCTGATATTCAATAAACTAATAGGTAATTTCATTGAAAGAATCCACGATATGTGTCCAGGTAATCCGTACGAATATGATGCTTGAATTTTTGCAAAACCGGCACTTGTCAGTTTTGCTGTAATATCATCTATGCTGTATCCGTCACGAACGTGTTCGCCGATAAATGATTCTCCGCCTTCTTCATCAACATCGGATCCTCCTAAATTGGAAGGTGTTGATATCAGTAGCATTCCTTGTGGTTTGAGAGATGTGTAGAAATTCTTAAATACTTGTTCGTCTTCAAGAATGTGTTCCATAACATCTACCGATAGAATTAAATCGCTTGGCGTTTCCGAAATGAAAGTCGTTAAATCGCCTACAGCGAATTTCATTCTATTTTCAAAATTAATTTGCTTAGAAAAATTGTTGCAATCGGCAATTTGTTCTTCTTTCACGTCTATGCCTAATACATTCCACAATGAATTTTGGCGAGCAAGGAAATATGAATACTGTCCAAAACCTGAGCCTGCATCAATAATAAATCTGGAGTCTTCTTTACCTTTCTTCCACGCATTGATTGCTTTTTTTATGTGCCAGGCACGCAAAAGTAGAATGTCAAGAAGTATGTAGAACACCTTCCGTAAAAATGGACTTTTATTGAAAAACGTGCCTAATGAAAATTTTATTGGGTCGTAGTTCATTTTCTATTTTCTTTATTTTTTTCTTCGGTGTTAGTTGAATGAAGAAGTCTTTCTATGTTTGCCTGATATTCAATTGAATCGTCTATATGAAATGCCAATTCGGGAATAATTCGTAGTTGCTTTCCTACTTTTTGTGCAAGCATCTGGCGTATTGTTTTTGATTTATCCTGAATTGTTTCAAATAGTTGCTGCTCGTCTTTGCTCGGCGCAAAAATACTTACATATATTTTCGCAAACGATAGGTCGGGAGCAACACGGACAACCGTCACCGAAATCAGTGCACCTCGAAACATGTTCATCGCTTCTTTTTGAAAAATATCGCCCAATTCTTTTTGTAGTAGGCGCGCAACCTTATTTTGACGTGTCTCGCTCATATTATTTCTTTGAAAATTTTATATTTCCCAATCCTTCTATACCTTTTCGTAATAGTCTGAAATACAATAAGAAATAGCATGCAATGGACATAATCCAAATCATTGCAACGTTGGTCCAGTACGTACTCAAATATGTTCCAAAGAATGGCTTCATAGGTGCATAGAAGTGGGCACGAATGAGTGGAGACGTAGGTGTAATGAATACAGGATCTGTTTTTTGAACCAAATTACCTTTGTATTCAATCAAGACTGTTAAATCGTTTGTGTTTTTACAGAAGTCTTCCAAAGCTTCGTTATAGTAATTTTTCTTAATATCGAGAAATGCCGCATTACCAAGACTGTCAATCATGTGTGGTGTGCGTTCAATTGTTGGAAGATTCATTTCCTCGCAAGCTTTTGTGCCTAAATCGGTAATGATTGTGTGCGTTAATTTGTCTTTCTGAGAACGATATTTGTTGTTTTGTTTGATGTAATATTGTTTTACGTCTGCAATATATTGACGTGCAGCAACCAAATTCTCTTTCGAAACATTTCCAGAAGTCAAATTATCAACGACATCCTGATTAATTTTGATAATGCTTCCTGTGTTTTTCAATTCTTTCTTGATTTCGTTGGAAACTAACACAAGATTTTTGTTGAATTGTTCTTGATTTTCGTTGTATTCCTGGAAACGGATGCAGTCGTTCAATTTGTTATTTAATTGATTTGACCATTCACCTTTGCGGTAACTGCATTCGCTGATTTTCATGTCCAAATCGAAGAACGGAGCTTCGTATTTGTTGTTTGCATATTGTTCAACCGCCAAACCTTCGTAAGCCCAACGAGATGTTATAATTTCGCCGTAGAATGGAATATCCTGTGGGTTTGAAATTGTTGGGTTCAATTTGTCGAAACTTACGATGATACCACTCAAGATAATTTGTGGAATTACAAGGAATGGAATCAAAATGTAGATAGTCTTAATGTCGTTAAATGAGTCGGAAATTATTAGTCCCAAAATGTTGGCGAAGCTCCAAACGCTGAAAGCCATCAACCAATATTTGAAGAATAATCCGTGAAGTCCAAGAATCAAGTTGCCGCAAATCACGAACATTAACGATTGAATTGCGGAAATAAATAAAAGAATGATGATTTTTGAAATCAAGTAGCTTGACCAACTTAAATGTAAGAACGATTCACGGCTACGGATTTTCTGGTCTCGGAAGATTTCCTCGGCACTAGCTGTTAAACCTACGAAGAAACCGCAGATTACCAACATGAAAATGTAAACAGGAATATTTGCGTTGTTCATCAAGCAATAGCCGACACTTCCGTTTTCGTCAACGTTCCAATATTTAATGATAAATGCCAGGAACACCGCAATAATTGGCGATTCCAAACCATTAATAAGCATATATTGCATATTCGAAACCTTCGACAAAAGATCTCGTTTAATGAATACTTTCAGCTGACGGAACCAGTTCGGAATTTTGAATGTAATTTCCGGCAATTTTTCTGGAATAGGCTTGTTTTCTGCCTCTTTTCTGTTTTCTCTATATTTTTCGAACCAGTCGGTAGGAGCAAGTTTACGGATTTCCTGACGTCTTTCGTTCAGCATTGGAGTTCCGTCTTCGTTCAAAATCTTTGCTTCGGTAATGTTGAAGATTTGTTCCGGATTCACGTTACCGCAGGTTGGACATTCGCTAATGTTTGCATCGGCTTGGCCTGTGCATTGTTTGAAGTACATAATTGAATCAACTGGAGCACCATAGTAGATTTGGAAACCACCAGTATCCAAAATAACCAATCTATCGAATGTCTTGAAAATATCGGAAGATGGTTGGTGAATAACAACGAACACCAATTTGCCCTTTAAAGCAAGTTCCTTCAAAAGGTCCATAATATTTTCCGAGTCTTTTGATGACAAACCAGAAGTTGGTTCGTCAAGGAACAAGATTGCAGGTTCACGGATTAACTCCAATGCGATGTTCAAACGTTTTCTTTGTCCACCGGAAATTTCTTTCTTCAATTCGTCACCAACAACGTTGTCTTTTCGTTCGTACAATCCTAAACTTTGTAGAACTTTTTCGCATCGTTCTGCAATTTCTTCGTCGGTTAGGTTGTCAAAGCAAAGTTTTGCGCTGTAGAAAAGGTTTTCGTAAACAGTTAATTCCTTAATCAAAAGGTCGTCTTGCGGTACGAAACCGATAAGTCCGTTTAATTTTCCTTCGGTGTCGTGATGAAGGTCAATATTGTTGATGGTAACTTTTCCGCTTGTTGGAATGTAGTTCCCGTTTAAAACGTTCAGCAATGTTGATTTACCAGCACCCGACGCACCCATGATTCCGACCAAACTTCCAGAAGTTTCTTCTATAGAAAATTCGTGGAGACCAATATTTCCGCCACGGAATTTGTATGTGATGTCGTCAACTTTGAACACAACACCTTCGTTTGAACTGCCGGCGTTGAACGTATTCAAAATTTCACTGTAGTAAATTGGCTTCATCTGCATACTTCTGATTGCAGTACCAATATTCAGAATCGTAACCTTGTCTTCGTAAATTGGTTGGCTGTTCAATGTGATTGCACCAACTTGGAACGAACGGAATATCAATAGGTTGGATGCACGAAGATAAAATACTTTTATAGTGCCCGAAAGGTGAGGAGAGCAAATGTGTTTTGCCATCACTTCGCCAGTTTCCTGCGAATTGTTGATTACCAACAAATTCTCGGAATCCGGAATTTCTTCAAATTCGTGAAGAATGAATTCACATAGTTGGTTGTATTCTTCGGAATCAATGTTCAAGTCTTCAACCAGAGCATTCAAATATTCTTTTTCGGTGTCGGTTATTGAATTATCTGTCGAAACGAATTCCAACAAACTGATGATAACATACAATTTTTGACGTTGAGTCAATTCTTGGTTTATGCTGTTTCCAATTTTGTGGATACGTGCAGAAAGTTTTGCCTCGATTTTATATTTTAATGCTTCAGCGTCAACTTCACCTTTTTTAGCAGCTTTTTCTGTAATACGATTGACGTCGGCCATCACTTCATCGTATTCCTGCTCAAATGTGGGGAGGAATTTTTTGGCCAATTCTTTGTTTAACTGTGCCGCAAGAAATAATTCTACAATTTTTATTTTATCACTTTTGTTACCATCGGTTTTTGCAAAAACTGCAAACAGCTTCAATAAAGCTTCAATTATTCGTTCACTCATGTCTTATGTATTTTGACTGCAAAATTATTATTTTTTATATCCTATCAATAAAATTATTTCGTCCGTTTCCACATTGTTATCAACCAGTTGTAGTTTGATTTTGCCGTTGAATGTTTCTTTTATATGAAAATTCCAATAATTGGTATAGTTATATTTTTTGTTGTTGAACAGTATATTGTTTTGTGTATCAATCACTTGAAAATTAATTCTACTTAATTGCTGTGCACAGACGATGATTCGGTATTCATTGCCTGCAGTTAATGTTATGTCACATTCTTTTGTGTCGGTAGCAGAAATCGTTGTCGAGTAATACTGCCCGTCGGAAATATATTCATCCGTCAGCAGGCTTGTACACGACATCTGTGCGAAAGACTGAAGAGACGATGTTGTCAGCAGAACGAGGAGTATTGGTAGAATCTTTTTCATTTGATGATTTCGTTTCGTAATTTTTCTATTTTGCTCGTAATGAGTTGAATATGTTCTGGAAGAATAATCAATTTAGAATTGCTGTTTATGATTGTCAAGTGTTGATTTGCTATGGTTGTCGGTTCCTGATAGGTGTATTCGTATGTTATTCCGTCAAATTCGTAGCAAATGTCAACGATTTCTTTTATCAAATTTGTGTATTCAGCAGATTTATTGTAGTATGGTCTTAAAATATTGAGAATGGTTTCTGCTATAAATTTATGTTCTGCAATTTTTTGTACAGTAATATCATTGTGTTTTATCTTTTCAATTTGAGTGAGGTAATATAGACTTTCTACCCAGCAACCTGTAAGAATCAAAGAGGCTTCTGCTTTCTGTTTTTCATTTTTAAGCAATTGGTCGGACTCCTGAAATTTACGGGTGAGAATTATGAGAAGTGAATCTTTATTTTCCATATTGTTTTCGAGTCGTTCCATTGTAGTTGCATCAAAAACTGTTGCCAATTCTACTTGATTTGCCAAAGCCTTTAATGTTGCAAAATAGTTTAATGCATCTGCAATTTGCTCATAAAGAGACATATATGAAATGTCTATGCCATAGACGCCCATATTGAGCAGTTTCTTAAACGACGATTCGTATAGATTCAGATTCATAACTGAGTTCGGAAGTGACTGCTCGTATGGTAAATCTAAACTTTTAAGGTGATTCATTATTTCGTATGGCGAAGGGAGACAATAAATGGAACCATCAATCATTCCTACCAATGATTTATCTGGAACGTTAGTCTGTGTAGTGTCTTCGGCTATTTCCGAAGAAGTGTCGTCTTGCTTTGTTGTGTTGCAAGAATAAAAAAACAAAAAAAGAACCGATATGCAATAAAATATCTTGTTTCTCATACGAACAATTACCACGGAAAAGTAGTAAAATTTTTCCAAACGGCAATGGTTCAGTCAAACGAAAAATACATAATTCACAAAGGATAATGCACAAAAAAAAGATGAAGCAAAACTTCATCTTTTTCTTAACCTTTAACCAATATCTTTATTTTATAGAATTGATGAAGTCTGAAACAATTTGATATGTTTCATATAAGGTTACGTCTTCTTTTATTGATTTATTCCAATCGTCAACGCGTTTCTTTTCAACCGAGTCTAGTGCAGCATCATTTTTTGAGACTGTATTCAGACTGATAATTTCAAATGGCACTGCGCATTTACCTGCATCTTTGTATTTCTTAGATAGTTTTGCATCTTGTTCGTCTTTTGCCCTAAATGCAGATATTTCGAGTGGCAAAGATTCTTGTTCTTTTGTGTCGGCAAGCCATTTTGCTGCATTGCGAATCAACAAAAATGAAGAATCTTTTTGTGTACGTGCGTTGCTTTTCTTTGCTAATTCTTTGAAGTTAGGCACAGTCTTCCACGTTGTGAAAGGTGCGGCTTTTATTTCCGTCCATGGGAGCGGGTAGTCTAGTTCTTTCTCTCCAATTTCAATCTTATCATATAGATCAGGCAGGATAATGTCTGGTTTTACGCCTTGAAATTGTGTGGTACCGCCATTAATTCTATAAAATTTTTGAATGGTAACTTTCAGTGCACCAAGAGGTTTTTGAGACTGGTATTCATACGAAACCATGCGGTCAATATCTATTACCCGTTGTACGGTTCCTTTACCATACGTCGATTCGGTACCTACAATGATGGCACGTTTGTAATCTTGCATAGCTGCCGCTAAAATTTCTGATGCTGATGCACTGAATGTATTGACCATAATTGCTAATGGTCCATCGTAGAGAACTTTCCCATCGTTGTCGTTGTATGCCCGTGCTGGTTCATTCATCGATTTTACTTGAACGATAGGACCTTTGTCTATGAATAAACCACCAATCTCAACCACGTCGTTCAACGAACCGCCTCCATTGTTGCGAAGGTCAATGATGATGCCTTCAACATTGGCTTCTTTTAGTTTGATAACTTCTTTCTCTATATCTTTTGAACATCGTCTTCCTCGAGAATCGTTCATGTCTGTATAGAATTGAGGCAGATAGATGTATCCAATCTTATGTGCTTTTTTGTCGTTTGTTGTTATGATGGTTGATTTCGCGTACTTTTCTTCCAACACAATTACGTCGCGGATTATAGGTATTTGAACGATGGAACCATCAATTTTCTTTACTGTTAGTACCACTTTTGAACCTTTAGGACCGCGGATGAGACGGACGGCTTCGTCCAAACGCATATCAATAATTTCAACAGGCTCGTTGTCGCCTTGTGCAACTTTAAGAATTATGTCTTCGGCTTTAAGTTCTCCTTGCTTCCACGATGGACTTCCTGGCATGATTTCAACGACTTTTATGTAACCGTCTTTTTCGGAAAGTGTTGCACCGATACCTTCCAATTTTCCAGACATGGAGATGTCAAAATCTTCTTTTTCTGTAGGTGGAAAATAGTTTGAGTGTGGGTCAAATGCGCCAGCAATGGCATTCACGTAATACGAAAATCTGTCGTTTCTGGAAATTTTGTCAATACGTTTGAAACGTGTCTCGTAGCGTTTTAACACTTTACTTCTCGCATCTTTTTCTAATACTTCAAAAGATTTTATTGTAACTGTGTCTGATTTTTCCGCTGCCTTTTTTTGCTCATTTTCGCTCGCAATGATTTCGCTTAATACCTGATATTTCAAATATTTACGCCAATATTCTTCCAATTCTGCCTGATTGTTGCAATATTCACGTTTGTCCATGTTGAGGTTTATCGTCTCTTGTTGGTTGTAATCGAACGGTTCCTCTAACAACTTAGGATAAAGTTTCTCAATCTTTTTGACCTGACCGTCAATTAACTCTATAGATAAATTGAAAAAATCAAGTGAGTTTGCTTTGATTTGATCATCAATTGATGTTTTGTAAGATGAAAGTACATCAATTTGATCTTTGGAAAAATACATTTTGTTGTAGTCCAGACTTTTGAGGTAGAGGTCGAAAACTCGTTGCGAAAAATTGTCGTCTAAGTTTTGTGGACTATAGTGGAATGATTTTAATAGTTCGTACGTTGAACCAACAATCAGTTTTTCTTTCGGTTCATTGTTCTGATATACAAAGAACGCACCCAGTAAAAGTGCTGTTCCCAAAATGAGCGAAATAGGAAGTATTCTCTTGAGTTTCATTCGTTACAAAAATTTGAACGAAGGTACTAATAAATTTGGGAAATAAATTATAGTTACGGGAAAAATGCGAAAAGGTTTTTGGAATCAGGAACCAAGGTATAGGAATCAGAATCTGATTTTAAACGTTTATCCTTAATACTTTACAATTCTATTGTTTTCTCCTTTCGGGATGGTGGTGTGAGTTCCGGATCGTTGCTGGAGTTTGCGCTAAATTTTTCTTTCAGTATGATAGAAAATGATAAAGTAAACAATTGCGATTTTGCAATACTGCCGAAATCACCAAGTGGACCGTTATAGTCTTTGTTTAGAAAATCGTTGGGATAATAGGTCGCTTTTATATTGAGCGAAATAGGTGTTTGTATGCCTAAAAATACCGATGGAATGAATGACGGCGTTGCTTTGCTGAGCCATTCTCCCTCCTTGGTGACTTTTTTGCTTGTCTCGTATAGTTTTTGACGATAGTGAAACGCCCAATCTATTCCAGCTCCGGCATAGCACCAAAATCCTTTGTCGTAGAAAGATCCAAATTTTGCTGCGAAGGATGCTCCAGCGGCAAAAATCCTGCGTTTTATTGTTTTGTATGTGATTGTGTCTATTTGTTCGTCTTTAGTTTTAATACCAATGTTTTTTAGAGAAATTCCAGGCATCAATCCGAAATGGTTGCCGAAGTTTATGTTCATATAGCACGGCCAGTTCGTGAAATATGATGCACGGATTCCGTTTTTTGCAGTGTTTCCTTCTATGTCTGTTTGGGTAAATTGAAGAATTAATTCTCCAGGTTCGGTGAAGTAAACTTTCTTTTGTGCAAAAGTAAAAGTCGTCGATACGAGTAAAATGAGTATTCCTATAAGTTTCTTCATTCTTTTGTTAAATTTTCAATTAATTTCCCCGTAGCCATATTGGGCTTGGATGTTTTGGTAATATTGCACAAACTTACGATAATATCGGTTAATTCTACCCGTTGCTTCAAGATTTTTGGCTCCATTTTCCATCCGTACCAGATGAGCGGTATGTGTGTATCGTAATTGTAGGGCGATAAATGCGAACCTACAGTTTCCACTGATTGTTCTCCCCAACCAGGTTTTAAGACAAGAAATAAATCAGCGGAACGCTCGGGGTTATATGAATTGTCAACGTAGCGATATATGTCGTTGGAGCAGAAATTATGGTTCGCAAGCCAAACAGAGCCGACAACTGTCTGAATACCACTTATTTGCTGAAGAAATTCCGTACAGTCGTCTTCTATTTCCGCAAGACTCACGTTGTGCTTACGTAGTGCGCTATTGTTGAAATAAATTTGCAAACTTTGGTAATTTTCTATCCAGTCATCTTCGCCAAATGTTACGTCTAAGTATTTGTCTAACAAGTACATCGTCTCTGTTGGTTTAAAAATACCTAATTTCATAGATTTCTGTAAATCGTATTTTGGCGAAATCGACATTCCGTGATTTGATGTTAAAACGAACAGAAAATTGTCTTTCCCAATATGCGTTTCCAGATAATTCAGGAAAAACATCAATTCAAAATCTAAGCGTATGTATGTATCTTCAATTTCTTTGGAAACACATCCGAAGCGGTTCCCAATTTCTTCGGTTGCAGTGTATGCTATGGTTAGAAAATCGGTGTGGTCGCCTTTGCCAAGTTTTTCATTTTCGATTAATTCTATTGCCAAATCTTTTGTGTAGGTGTTGCCGAAAGGTGTTATTTTTAAAATTTTGTACGGCTTATAGGAATCTTTCATCCTGCTGAGTTGGTAGGGGAAAATCGTCTGGTTTTTTATGCCAATTTCAAATTTTGCATCATCTCTGCTGGATTCTCTGTATTTCTCAATAGGTAGAAATGTATTCCATGTGCGGTTAATGTACAAATTGGCAAATCCTTTGTTGTTAAAGGCGTATAGCCACGACGGAAGTGTTTTGTTATAGTAAGTTCCACTCATCCAGTTTCCTGTGTATTCGTTCATCCAAAATACTCCATTGGAATGGTGTCCGGCACACAAAACTGCCGCTTGTTGATCTATACTGATAGTATATGAACGTGAACGTCCGAACGATTGAAGCATCAGTTCGTCTCCATAAGTGCTTGCAATTAAATTGTTTGCAGAAACTTGGTATTCGTCATGTGCGTCGTCACCAATACAGGGATAATTGTCGTCACCAACGCTATGAACTTTGGAGTTAAGTTTTCTACTGTACCACGAATTGCCAATAATACCGTGATTTGCGGGAGTTGTTCCTGTCGATAGTGAAGCGAAAGAACTTGCACTGTATTCGTATGCAAAATTGACGTGTGCATCGGCACATTGCGTGCCATCTGACAAAAGTTTTTTGAAACCTCCGCTCGAGAAATGCGGACTGAATCGTTCCAAATATTCGTAACGCATTTGTTCAACAACAACCATTACGACAAGTTTTGGCTTGGCTGGTGGTACTTGTTGACAAAATCCTTGTATAATGCTACAAGAAAATGTTATCAGGAAAATACAGCTTCGGACGAGTTTAGAAAGATTGTTTGTCATCAGATTGCTCTGCGAAAATTAGAATGCTTTCAAACTTAAATCCAAACTGCTGATGTGATGCGTTAATGCCCCTACGGAAATGTAATCAACACCGGCTTCTGCGTACGCACGGATAGATTCTTTTGTAATTCCGCCAGATGACTCTGTCTTGCATTTTCCGTTTATGAGAGCGACAGCTTTTTTAGTCTCTTCGGGCGTGAAATTATCAATTAGGATTCTTTCAACGTCAAATTTTAATATCTCTTCAATTTCGTCCAATGTACGGGCTTCAACTTCAATCTTTAAATCTTTGCCTTTCGCTTTCAAATACTCTTTTGTTTTCGTGATTGCTTGTGTCACGCCGCCAGCATAATCGATATGGTTATCTTTAATGAGAATCATGTCGTACAAGCCAATGCGGTGGTTCTCTCCGCCGCCAATCTTGACGGCATATTTTTCTAATAAACGAAGACCTGGAGTCGTTTTTCTGGTGTCAAGAATTTTTGCGTTTGTACCTTCCAGTAATTTTACATATTCGTGTGTCTGCGTGGCAATACCGCTCAAACGTTGCATAAAATTCAACACAAGACGTTCGGTCTGCAATATTGAAATCGTTTTACCTTCGACAGTGAATGCAATGTCACCCTTTTTGATAGCATCGCCATCGTGAAGAATTTGGGTCATTTTTAATGTCGGGTCGAATTTGTTGAATATCTTCTTTGCCAATTCTACGCCACATAAAATACCATCTTGCTTTACCAGCAAACGGGCACGACCTTCTAAATCGTGTGGAATACATGACAACGTTGTGTGGTCGCCATCGCCAATATCTTCTTTAAACGCAATGTCTATCGTAGCATCAATAAGTGGACTGTCAATCATTTCTGTTAAATTTTAGTTTGTCAAATGTACAAAAAAATGAAATGCTACGAAATAAAATGATTCAAGAGTTTTACATCCTGGTTTTTTGTCAGTTCCTGAGTTTTTTGTACATTGCGAGGTTTTAAGTGTGTTGTGAATATGAAACGAATTATATGCGTTGCATTATCTGTCTTTTTGTACGGAATAGTATCCGCTCAATTGTTGTTTAGTACAAAATTCGAATCTCAAAATGTAGGTACAGCCTATACGCGTCCAATGTGGCAATCCGATGGATTTAACACAGGTAGTTGGGACGGCTTTTTGAGCACTCGTACTGTTATTGATGATTCTTATAGTTATTCTGGTGAAAAATCGTTGCGTGTGTCTTATCCGAAAGGCTGTTATGGTAATAGTACGAACGGAACAGGTGCGCAGGTCGATTTAACATTTGACGACAGAGACGAAGCGTATATGTCGTATTGGATTCGTTTTTCAGATGATTTTAGCTGGGGAACGACGAACGAAGGTGGAAAATTGCCAGGATTGGGTAGTGGCAATACGTCGGGAGACAAAATAAGTGATGGAACTAACGGTTTTACAGCTCGTTTTATGTGGCGAACTGGTGGCCGTTTGGTTGTGCTTTTGTATCACATGGATTTTACTAGCTCGATGGGTGAAGATGTGGAACTGTTCTACCCTGATGGTTCTCCAGTTATTGCAACTCGTGGCGTTTGGCATCATATTGCAGAGCGTGTAAAAACAAATTCCGTAAGCGGCGGTAAAGCTAATGCCGATGGTGAATTGGAAGTCTGGTTTGATGGACAACGTGTCCTTTTGCGTAAAGGTTTGCGTTTCCGTGTGAATAATGATGGACTTAATGAACTGTATTTTTCTACATTTCATGGAGGTGGCGATGCTTCGTGGGCTCCGACAGTAGATAGTTATATTTGGTTTGACGATATGCGTATTGGAACTACGTACGAATCTGTTGCGATGCAGTCGTGTGAAAATCCAGATTTGGGTGGCGATGTTGCGTTGTGTGGCGCAAAATCTGTTATGCTGCAATGCGATTTTACTAGTACGCAAGCCAAGGGATTGAATTGGTATAAAGATGGAACAAAAGTTTCCTCCGGAACAAGCTCATATTCTGCTACGTCGGAAGGTTTGTACAAGGTTTTCTATGACTCCGCTTGGTGTGCTCAAAAAAGTTCTGTTACGGTTACAAAGAATCTTAATGTTGATTTGGGTGAAGATCAGTATGTTTGTTCAAATTCATTTGCTATGTTGCAGTCAAATATTGGCGGTGAAGGGTTGAATTACACATGGAAAAAAGATGGCACTGCACTTTCTTCACATGGCAGCATATTACCAGTAAAAGATCCGGGAACCTATTCGTTGACAGTTTCACAGTCTGGGTGTGCGGATGCTTCAGACGAGGTTGTTGTAACGTCGGGTTTGATTCCAATTGCTGATGTCTCGGGAAAAACAGGAGAATCGATAACATTGCAAAGTCCAACTTCGGGAAATATTGCGTGGTACGAGGATTTGTCTGGCGAACCTGTTTCTACAGGTACTTCGTTTACGACTGTTTTCCCTCAAACGGAAACATATATTTATGCGAAAGATGCTGATGCTTTTGAAGGATATGTAGGTAAACCTGCTATTGTGGAAGGGTATACGTATCATCAAAATTCATATAATGACAGAATGATGAAATTTGTTGTAAGTAAGCCACTTACAATAGATGAAGTTACTGTGTATCCATACGCAAGTCAAAATGTTACCGTACGTATTGTTGATGCAAGTTCCAAAGCGGTGAAATTTACAAAGACTTTTACTGGCGTTCAAGGTGGCGAAGCAAAATTGGCGTTGGGTGCATCGTTGCAACCGGGAACGTACTACATGGATGGTCAGGGAACAACGGGAGATTTGCTTGTATCACACGACAAAGATGCGACTATAGCATACCCATACACTATTGACGGTTTGATTTCCATTCCGTGTGCCTATATGTGGAACTCGGAAAATAAGACGTATTATGTGTATTTTTATAATTGGAAAGTTTCAACAGGAAATACGTGCGCTGCAACACCCATTAAGTTGACGGGTTCTGGTTCTACAACCGATAGTTATCAGGTTACGTTCAATGTGAAGGGACACGGAAAGGCACCAGCATCGCAAATGGTTGAAAAGAATGGGAACGTTGTGGAACCGACGGAGCCAACTGCAGCTGGATGTGTGTTTAAAGGATGGTTTACCGATTCCGATTGTACCAAATCATGGAATTTCTCTACTGGCGTTGTTACTGCTAATATGACTTTGTATGCAAAATGGGAACTCCAAAGTTATACCGTAAAATTTGTGGATTATGATGATTCAGTAATTAGTACCCAAACTGTCGAATATGGTAATTCCGCCAAGGCACCAGATAATCCAACTCGAAAAGGATATGTGTTTACTGGTTGGAATCAGGATTTCTCAAATGTAACAGAGAACATAACTGTAAAAGCACAATATGTGGAAAATGCTTCGTCAAATCGCTACGAAGCAGAAGAAGCCGAAGTCTCTGGCGGTGAAGGCGTAAAGATTGTGGAAAGTTCTTCTGCATCAAATGGAAAATATGTTTGGCAACAGAAAGCAAATCTTACATTTAACGTAGTTGTTCCAGCCACGGGTGAATATGAACTGAATTTTAGATATTCATTGTCGCCAAGAACAGTACAGGCTGATGGTTATAAGGATCAATTCTTATATGTAAATGGAACGAAAATAACTACGTTGAGGTTTAATAAAACAGGCGATACCGATCCTACATTTGACATATTGAAAACGAATGTGAATTTGCAGGCGGGCGAAAATACTGTTGCTCTTATGGTAAGTTGGGGATGGATAGATGTGGATTATTTGGAAATTGTTATGGATGAGGATGCGGTGTATCACACTGTTACGTTCCTTGATTGGGATAATAGTGTGATAGGCGAGCCACAGACGGTTAAAGAAGGTGGTGCCGCTGTTGCTCCAGCAACGCCAACTCGTTCTGGATATAATTTCAATCGTTGGAGTGTTGATTTCTCTTCAGTGACAACCGACTTGACTGTCGTTGCATTATATACAAAACAGACTACAGGTAGTGGTATTTCAGTTTCAATTGATGCCAAACAGGGAAATATTGCTATTTCTCCCTATATGTACGCCATGAATCAGTTGATGCAAAATAACGAATATAAGGCTCGTGCAAAAGAGGCTGGAATTCACATGAGCCGTCAGAATTTGGGCAATAATTCAACAATGTATAACTGGCGT
Organism: uncultured Bacteroidales bacterium; assembly: GCA_937892155.1. Taxonomy (GTDB): domain Bacteria; phylum Bacteroidota; class Bacteroidia; order Bacteroidales; family UBA1715; genus UBA1715. The sequence goes on from CALAUG010000022.1 coordinate 37,387, forward strand.
AAAAAATTAACTGTTCACCCTGATTGGTACAATAACGTGTATGCCGAAGACTGGGATACGACAGCACAGAGTATGGCAAAAAATTTCTCTGACATTCAGGGTATGTTTGGATTCCAGTTGATTGGACGTGTTGCATCGTCAACAGCATACAATTTCCCGGAATGGGAATATAATAAGGCCGTACGCTGGGAAGGCAGCACAAGAAACTTGTGTGGAAATGGTTCTAAACCAGGAAGTTTTAATACAACAGACGATGGTGATATAACTCTCTATACACAAGTGTGGACACCTGATTCTACAACGGCGATTTTGCCTCACTGGCAGAATGATTTGTCTCTGGATTTGAATCAATTCCAATATTGGAATATGGATAATGAACCAGAAATTTGGGGCGGAACACACGATGCCATTATTACTGAAGTTACCGATGATGTGTTTGAAATGTATATGCAGAATTATTTTGCGACAGTAAAATTGGCAAGAAAATTATATCCAAATATCAAAATATGTGGTCCTGTTGCTGCCCACGAATGGTCGTGGTTCCACCCTGCAATACAGCCTACATATAAGGGAAAAACATATAACTGGCTGGAATATTTCATTATGCGTTGCGCTGAAGAGGAAAAGTCTTCTGGCGTAAAAATGATAGATGTGTTTGATATCCATAATTATCCGGAAGTTACAAATGCCGCCGATATTATTCAAACTCATAGAATGTATTGGGATACTGAATATGATTATCCTGGAGCAAATGGTGTTAAAACAGTTGATTGCCATTGGGATAATTCTATCACGAAAGAAATGGTGTTTGTCCGTTGTCAAAAATGGTTTGATACCTATTTTGGCGCAGGCTACGACGTTACATACGGAACTTCGGAATATAATGTTAAGGAAGTTTCTTCAAATAATGCAATGGTGACAGCCTTGGCTTATGCTGGTTGTTTGGGCGAAGGAGCACGCCATGGTATGGAATTCTTTATCCCGTGGAGCTGGCGGGTTGGAATGTGGGAAACCGTCCACTTATTCAGCCGCTATGCAAAGGAAATTAATGTCTCCGCTGTCTCAAGTAACGAAACTATGCTTTCTGCATATACGTCTATCAATTCTGACAGAGATTCATTGACAATTATTTTTACGAATAGAAACGAATCGGGTACCCAGACGGTAACTGCTGAAATTGCTAATTTCAATTGTAAGGATGGAGAATATGAAGTGTTGACGTTGTCAAAATTGGGTGATACTGAAACGTTTGTTTCTCATACGGAAAATGCTTTGAAATCGTCCACGGCAACGGTAACCGACGGCGTTCTGACGATAGATTTGCCTGCGTATTCATTGACTGCTGTGTTGCTGACTTCGGATGTAGTTGAAAAATATCATGTGACCTTTGTTGATTATGATAAATCTGTTATAGAAGAACAGGAGGTTTTGTCTGGCGAATCGGCTATCGCACCTGATGATCCTATTCGCGAAGGATACGATTTTTCTGGATGGGATGTCGATTTTACGGATGTAACAAAGGATTTGACAGTAACCGCAACGTATACAATCAAGACATTCACAGTTACCTTTAAAGATTCTGACGGAACCTTGATTGATGAGCAAATTGTTGAATATGGAGCGTCAGCAAAAGAACCTACACAACCTACAAAAGCAGGCTACGATTTCGTTTCATGGAACGTGGATTTCTCAAATATTACGAAGAACTTAATAGTGACGGCTCAATTCTCAATCAAGACATTTACAGTTACCTTTAAAGATTCTGACGGAACCTTGATTGATGAGCAGATTGTTGAATATGGAGCGTCAGCAAAAGAACCTACACAACCTACTAAAGCCGGCTACGATTTCGTTTCGTGGGACGTGGATTTCTCAAATATTACGGAGAACTTAATAGTGACGGCTCAATTCTCAATTAAGACATTTACCGTTACCTTTAAGGATTGGGATGGAACTATCATTGCAAAGCAAGACGATGTTGCCTATGGAGGCAATGCCACACTTCCCGAAAATCCTGTTCGTGATGGATTTGAGTTTACTGGTTGGGTTGGAATTTATGAAAACGTAATGGCCGACGAAACGGTAACTGCAAGTTATACCGAAATAGGAAAGGCAGTCTATACGGCATTGGATAATGCAATCGTAACTGCCGAAGCATTGACGTCCGAAGGATATACAGAATCTTCGTGGAATACGTTGCAACAGGCATTGAGTGTTGCACAGGTAGTTGATAGAAATTTACTTGAAGAAGAACAGGCTGTGGTTGATGCTGCTGCCGAAGCTTTGCAAAATGCGTTGAAAAATCTCGAAAAACTTACGTTTACCATAACATTCTCTGTCGACGGAAAGGTTATTTCGACTCAAACAATTTTTTACGGAGAAAAGGTGGAAATTCCGGATGCTCCCGTAAAAACAGGCTACGATTTTGTAAAATGGGATGCCGATTTCTCTACAATAACGTCGGATATGACAATTACTGCGATTTTCCAAATTCAAACATTTACAGTTACATTTAAAGATTGGGATGGCTCAGTTATTGACGAACAAATTGTCGAATATGCTTCTAGTGCAACGGCTCCAACTGCACCAGAACGTGAGGGATATGTGTTCTCAAAATGGGTTGGATCGTTTACGAATGTCACTTCTAACGTAATTGTCACGGCATCTTATACGGAAAAGGCAAAAGCCGATTATTCTGCGTTGGATAATCTTATTGCTAAAGCTAATGCCTTGGTAGAAAGCAAGTATTCTGCCGAAACATGGACAATTCTTCAAACTGCATTACAAAATGCAAAAACAGTAAATAGAAATTTATATGCCGATAAACAATCAGAAATATATACGTTGCAGACTGCACTGCAAAATGCAATGGACGGTCTAAAAACAATTGATACTTCTAAATTGTATTCAATGATAGAAGTTGCGAAGCAGACCATACAAAAGTCCAATGGAAACATTGGAACAGGTGATGGACAATATCCAGAATCTGCTGTTGTTGCGTTCCAGTCTGCAATCGATAAAGCTCAACAAGTGTATGAAAATTCAAGAAATCAAACAGAAATTGATGGTGAAGTTGAAGCTTTGCAAACGGCTATACAAGAATTTTTGAATTCTCAAAATCGTCGTGTGGTGGATATCTCAACGCTGACGGAATTAGTCGTACGTGCGGAAGAATTGTTGCAGCAATCCGATAAAGACAATTCAAGTCGGTACCGTTTGTTGGAATATATGGACTTATACTTGGCTAAAGAAGCGGGAAAAACTATAATTGCTCAAGAAAATCCTGTTACGGAAAATGTATATGTACAGGTCACAAAACTTGAGAATGCCATAGCTGCGTTTGAAAATGCCTACATTACTGCCATTGATGAGGTTGAATCACTAGTAAAAGTGTATGCCGTAGGCAAAACTATTTATGTTGAAAATGTCTGTGGTAAATCAATCGTTTTGTGTGATACAAATGGAAAGAAACTTGCCGCTGCTTCACCTGAAAATGTTCAAAATTCTGAATGTTTTAACGTTCCACAGCCTGGTGTCTATTTCGTGATAATAGAGCAAAATTCATTTGGTGTAATTGTAAAATAATGGAAATGAAAAAGTCATTTTTCTCGTGTTTGGTTATTTGTGTTTTGTGTCTTGTCTGTTCTTCTGTGTATGCCGAAAAAGTTGAGGTTTCGGGAATTTATTACAAATTGAATAGCGACGCGACGGCTGAAGTTACGTATCGTGGAGATGATGAAGACGGTTGGATGTATTTTAACGAGAATGAATTATATACTGGTGATGTGGTTATTCCGTCGTCAATTGTGTATAACGAGAAATTGTATTCGGTTACGTCTATTGGTGCAGATGCTTTTGCCGGCAGTAAGCAAATGACAAGTCTGTCAATTGCACGTACGGTACAATCCATAGGAAGTGGTGTGTTTTCTTTGTGTAATAATCTTCGTTCCATTAGTGTAGAAAATGGGAATACGGTTTTTGTGAGTTACGATGGTGTTTTGTACGCAAAAAATCCAATGCGTATCTTTTTCGTCCCTAAAAGTATTCAAGGGGATATTGCGTTGCACGACGACATTACAGAAATTCCGAGTAGCGCCTTTCAAAATTGTACAAAAATTACAACTATCACGTTTCCCGATAATGTGACGAAAGTTGGTGATGGTGCGTTTAATGGTTGTAATCATTTGGAGGAAATATTTTTCAATGATAAATTAAAAACCATTGGTGTTCAAGCATTTAGCCAGTGTTCCGCGTTGCAGATTGTCAGTTTTCCTGAAAGTTTAGTGGAAATAGGGAACAGTGCATTTGTCAGCTGCCCGAATCTATTGTACGTGTTGATAAAGGAAGGTTTGAAGACTATTGGTGAAATGGCCTTTTACAATTGTGGAAGTTTGTATGCGATTCAGTTGCCAAGTACGTTGCAAAGTATTGGAGAGAAAGCATTTTATGAATGTGTCAATTTAGCGACGATTAAAAACGACAGCCACTTTACGCTGGAAAAAGGTTCAACGGAGTATGGATATGTTGCATATTATGCGACTGAAATAATTCAAACAGAGGAAACTCCCGAAAAAGGATTTCAATATGTCAGCAAGGAATGTAAGTCGGAAGCTGTCGCAGATCAACAGGAAACGTGCTTGTGTCGCTTCGATGGAGATAATTTGATCGTATACGGTCAAATTATAAAAACTTGCGCAGGTGAACGTAACACAGCCGAAATAATAAATCTTGGTGATACTATCAAAATTCCTACGTACGAATATTACGATGACGATGTTGCTGATTGTTTGTGCGTGTTTGATTATGAAATAACGATTCCGAATGTTTTTACAGATTCCTGTGTCGTTGTTTTTCGTGGTTGGACAATAACAGCAAAACGCACTCAAACGGCTTTGCAGGGGATTGATAATCAAGCAATAAAGATTTGGCAAAGTTCACTCTCTAATCAGATTTTTATTGAAATGGGAAATGTGGGAACTGGATTGGTTGTGTATGAATTGTTTTCTGCACAAGGACAATTATTGGAACGAAAACCGATTCTGTCAACGAGTACGCAAATAGATACGCCGCACCAAACGGGAACATATTTCGTCCGTGTTATCCGAAATGGTAGAGTGGAAAAAACGGGTAAATTCAGTTCTCAATCCGTAATGCACTATGCACGATGAATTGGTTTTGTGGAGTATTGAATTTTAATACCCAATGTTTTTTTTCAATTCAGATTCCCATCGCTCGTATGCTTCGCAATATGCGTTGTAATTTTGAATGTCTGGTTCTATTGTTTCCAATTTCTTGAGATTGCAGAATGCTTCCTGTGGAGTTTTATAAAATCCAAGTCCGATTCCTGCGCCACGTGCGGCGCCAATTGAACCGTCGGTGTTGTAGAGTTCAATAGTTGCTCCAGAAATGCTTGCCAATGTTTCTCTAAAAATTGGACTTAAAAACATATTGGCTTTTCCTGCGCGTATTACCGATGGCTGTATGCCGATGGTTTTCATTATTTCCATTCCGTAGTTGAACGAAAATGCAATGCCTTCGTGCGCGGCACGTACCACGTGATTTGCTGTGTGTGTTGTCAAACTTAATCCAGAAATTGACGCATTGATATTTTTATCTTGCAATACTCGTTCGGCGCCGTTTCCAAAAGGAAGAACCGACAATCCGTCGGAACCGATGGCAACCGTTGATGCCATCGCATTCATTTCGTCATACGAGGCGTTTGGGCAGATATTTTTGTGTATCCACGAATTCATTATGCCTGTTCCGTTTATGCACAACAAAACGCCTAAACGTGGATTTTCTACGTTATAATTTACGTGAGCGAATGTGTTCACACGCGATTTTGGGTCGAATGTGATTTCGTCGCATACGCCATACACAACTCCCGAAGTGCCTGCTGTTGTTGCTATTTCACCAGGATTTAGTACGTTGAGCGACAATGCGTTGTTTGGCTGGTCGCCGGCGCGGTACGAAATGGTTATGTTTGTGTGAAGTCCGAGTTCCTTTGCTGCAGATTCGCTTATTTTACATTGTCTGCCGAATGTCGGTACAATGTCGGCTAATAAGGAAGAATCAATTCCATAGTAATCGAGCAGTAGTTTTGCCGGAGCCGATTCTTTGAAATCCCACAACATACCTTCGGAAAGTCCGCTGATTGTTGTTTGGATTTCTCCCGATAATTTCATTGCAATGTAGTCGCCGGGAAGCATAATTTTGTGTATTCTGCTATAAATTTCAGGTTCGTTTTCTTGAATCCAACGAAGTTTCGATGCAGTGAAATTTCCCGGACTATTTAGTAGATGCGACAGACTGAGTTCTGCACCAATTTCTTTGAATGCTTTTTCTCCAATGCTGGTAGCACGGCTGTCGCACCAAATTATTGCAGGACGAAGTACGCTGTGGTTTTGGTCAACGCAAACCAATCCGTGCATTTGATACGAAATTCCTATGGCGGAAATGTCTTGTACATTGACATTCGAAGTTTGTAGGACTTCAGTCAATGCCATTTTTAAATTTTTCCACCATTCTTCTGGTTCTTGTTCTGCCCAGCCAATTTGTTTTGCAATGATTGGCATCTCTTGCTTTGGATAGAAAGCCGATGCTGCGCAGTTCCCATTTTCACCGTTTACCAACGAAACTTTTACCGATGAACTGCCAATGTCAAATCCTAAAAAATACATTTGCTTTGTTTTTCTATTCAAAAATAGCAAAAAGTGTATAAAATACAATAAGAACGTTTTCCAAATACCTGTGCTGGAGTTCTGTCATCAGAAAACTTTATGTTGTTTGTGGATGAAAATAATTTGATTGTCAATTTTTTATCAAAAAATAAGAAGGAGAGGATAATGATTCGGATTTTGGGATACTTTTGCCTCCCGAAATGATAAAAAATCTCACAAAAGGCAATCCGGCCAAGGTAATTTTTTTGTTCTCGCTCCCGATAATATTGGGGAACGTGTTCCAGCAGATATACAGCATTGTCGATTCGGTTATTGTCGGACGTTTTGTGTGCTATCAGGCATTGGCAGGCGTAGGAATTACTGGAGGATTGACGTTTTTTGTTTTTGGTTTTGTCATTGGAATTACCAGTGGCTTGGGAATTAAGACGGCTCAATTTTTTGGCGCAAAAGATTTTGAAAATATGCGTCGTTCGTTGGGTACGGGCATCGTTATCAGCATTGTAAGTTCATGCATTATTACATTTTTGGCGTTGATAACCATTCATCCAATGCTTCGTTTGATGGATGCTTCTCCCGATATTTATGAGTATTCTTATATCTATTTGAAAATCACTTATATAGGAATCATATCGCAGTTTGCATACAATTTGGTTGCTTGTATTCTGCGAGCATTGGGCGACAGCAAAACCCCGTTGTATTTCCTTATTTTTTCATCGGTTCTCAATATAATTTTAGACATTTTGTTTGTGAAAACGTTTGGCTTTGGCGTTGCAGGAGCTGCGTGGGCAACGGTTATTGCACAAATTATTTCGGCAATTTGTTGTTTCATATATGTGTTTAAACGCTATCCAGAATTGCACCTTGCAAAAAGTGATTTCAATACCAATTGGAAATTTGTGTGGGAGCATTTGAAAATTGGTCTGCCAATGGCTTTGCAATTCAGTATTACGTCGATAGGTGTGATTTTGCTGTATGCAGCCTTAAATAATTTCCCAACCACGTATATTGCGGGTTACACAACTGCAAATAAAATTCAGAGTTTGGGCATGCTTGTGCCGATTTCGTTGGGCGTAGGTGTGGCAAATTACGTCGGACAGAATTATGGCGCGCGCAATTTTGTCCGTATGCGTATAGGGGTGAATTCCGCCGTGATTATGACATTATGTTTTTGTCTGGTAATAAGTTCGTTAATGGCCTTTTTCGCCGATGCGTTGACGTCGTTGTTTATAGATGACAAGGTTGTTGCCAATATTTCTGAAATTTATACTGCATCGCGGTGGTACATATATATATCCGCATTGTTTTTCCCGTTTTTGTTTGTGTTGTTTGTGTATAGAAATGCCTTGCAAGGCGTAGGAAAAACCTTTTTGCCGTTGATGGCAGGTGTTTTGGAATTGGTTATACGTGCTGTTGCATCGGTAATTTTGCCACCAATGTTCGGTTACAACGGAATTTTGCTCGTCGATGTGCTTGCGTGGGTGGGAGCGTGCACATTGCTTACAATCGGCTATATTGTGCAGATGCCGAAAAAAGCCGATTTCTATAAGGTAAGAAGTAAACATTAAGAATCAAGAAACAAGAATCAGGATTCAAGACTTTGCATTGTTAAAATTTTGAGTCCTTGAGTGTTGATAAAAGATTATCCCTATGCTTTACGCAAGCATAACGTTTGCTATAAAATGAATAAGAATACTGACATATTCGATATCAATATTAAAGATTATGCCGATTTGCTAAAAAAGGTAAAACACCGTATTTATCTTGCCCAACAACGCGCAATACTCTCTGCAAATGAAGAAATGTTGCGTATGTATTGGGATATTGGGAATATGCTACATTCTCGACAAGAGGAAGCGGGTTGGGGAACAAAGTTTCTTGAAAGGCTTTCCAATGATTTGAAAAATGAATTCCCTGATGTTAAAGGCTTTTCTGTGCGTAACTGTCAGTTTATGATTCAGTTCTATAAATTCTGAAAGGTATGAAAGACATTTTAAATATTTGAAAACTGAAAAAGTCCCAGTTCCTCCAAAAGATATTCAAAAATCCATCGTTTCTGAATGTGAGCAAATCGACAAAGAATATTCGGACGCACAGAAAAAAATCGAAGAATGTAAGAATGAGATTGAAAATCAGTTTATTGAATCTCAAAAAAGTGCAAGTGATGTTTATAAACTTTCAAATAAAGATATTTTTGAAGTTTCGATTGGACGAAGGATTCTTTCAACAGAAATAAGCGAAAATTATGAAATACCAGTTTATAGTGCAAATGTTTTTGAAGAATTTGGAAAAATCAACAAACTTTTGCTCACAGAATTTGAAAGACCTTCTGTAATATGGGGAATTGATGGCGATTGGATGGTAAATGTAATTCCAGCCGAACAAAAATTTTACCCAACAGACCATTGTGGCGTTTTGAGAATAAAAGATAAAAAACTCGAAGAAAAATATGTTGCTTGGGTTTTGAATAAAGAAGGAAAATCGGCAGGTTTTAGAAGAGAATATCGAGCTTCAATAGACAGAATCGAAGGAATTTCGATAAAAGTTCCATCTCTCTCCGAGCAGCAAAAAATTGTTGAACAAATCACCGCATTGGAAGAACAAATTGCTGATGCAAAGAAAACGATAGCGGACTGTCCGCAGAAAAAGGCGGAAGTGTTAAAAAATATTTGAATTAACCCATTCAAACAAAGGCGTAACTCAATGAATTACGCCTTTGTCTATTGTTTCCTCTTTTCGTATAAAACCTTTCTTTGCTTTATTATTTCCCAATCTTCAATTCCGTTTTCTCCAATCCTTCTGCTTCGGCGGTGATTTTCAATGGTTTATCGTACGATTTTGGCTTTATGATAATTTGTGCATATCCATTGAACAAATTTCTGACAATTTCTGGCGTAGGATAGATTATTTGTACGCATCCTGGTTCACGATTTGGCTCGTCGTAAATATACGTTTTACGGAATTTTTGTCCTGTAACAACGTATTCATTTTTGCCAGATTTTAAATATTCCAAAGGAATTTGTATTGCATCGAGTTGATTGGTTCTTTGAATATTTTCTTGTAATATATGTCCGTTTATGTAGATAGTTTGTTGTTCCACAATACTTTTTGCGAACAATGTTACGGTCATGTTTTTGTCAAATTTATCAATGTTGAATGAGCCACGAATCACTTTCAACGAATCTTTGTATTCGTCCCAATGTAGATTGTCTGGTTCGGCAGAAAAAGCAGGAATCCACGACGAATAATTGTAGCCTTCGGTGGTTTCTTCTCTGTTTTCAAGATTAGGAACGGTACATTCTTTTAAGTCAACAATTTGAGAAACAATGTTTTCCGCAAAGAAAACTTCTGCCTCGTGGCTCGATGGATCTCCATTACCGACATACACCATATCTACATCGTCATCAACTGTGAATTGTATTTGATTATTTGCCGTAATGTCAATTTCATTGTTGTCATTCAATGCAGAAACAGTAATGATAGCAACATCGTTTTCGGTTAAACCATAATCAAGCATTTTTAGTCTTGTCGCCTTGGCGTTTCCGTTCACAACTGAAATACCATAACTTTTCCCGTCTCCCTCGCCGCACAATCGTTCGCCTTTCTCGTTGTAGCCAACGGCTGAAAGTGTTCCAGGTACGAATTTCACTTTCCATGTCGCAAAGTCATTTTTCGCAATAGGTTGAATTCCTAAAGATTCTTTATTTACAAACAATTCAACTTGTGGACAATTTGAATAGACGATAACATCAACAGAATCAGTTCCTTCGGCATAATCCCAATTTGATGCAATATGAAGAACCACATCTTTGGTCCACCACGATTTCAGATAATAGAAATTGTCTTTTTCAAATCCGCACAAGTCGGTAATTCCAAATTGAGAAACAACTGCTGGATAACCGTATGGCGTTGGTTCGCCACGATAGTCAAGTCCTGTCCAATAAAATAGTCCGGAAGCCCACGGACGTTCGTTGTAGAATTGCCAACCGCCGCGCATACCTTCGTCGTACAAATTTGTGGCTGCAAGCATACAAAGTGTGTCGTTTGTTGTGTAAACACCGCGGGTGCGGATAGTATTACTTTCTTCAGTTCCAATCAGTGGATGATCGGGATATTTTGCGTGAAAACCATCTACGTCGCCGTGGTCGATGTAGTTGATGCCACAAACTTCCGTTGTTTTTCCAATGCCATTTTCCCAACCTCCGCTTGCTGCTATGGTGAATGCTCGGGAAGAATCAAGTAAATGAGCATATTGTTCCATATTTTGCGCAATTCGCGCTCCTTTTTCATTCCCTTCGATTGCCCATTCTTCGTTGCCCAACGACCAAATAAACACACTCGGATGATTTCTGTCGCGCAGAATCAGTTGCTCAATATTCTTTTTGTGTTCTTGGTTAATTCCCATCAAACGAAGTTCGTCCATAACCAAAACTCCAAGTCTATCGCAAGTATTCAAAAAATCTGGCGCTGGCGGATTGTGAGAAGTTCTAATAGCATTACAACCCATATCCATCATTTTTCGTACACGATAATTTTGTAAATCGGGAGTGATTGCAACGCCCACGCCTGCATGGTCTTGGTGTAAACAAACGCCACGCACTTTTATTGATTTTCCATTTATAAACAAACCATTGTCGGCATCAAAAGCAACCGTACGAATACCAAAATTTGTTTGATATGTATCTACAACTTTTTCAGTTTCTGTATTATACACACACACGTCGCTTCTGTACAAATAAGGAAAACCTTCATCCCAAACGTTCCATAGTAACGGATTTGAAATAGAATAATGTAGTACAACTTCGGTGGAACTATGCGGAGCAAGATGAATTTTCTTTGATTGTTTTTCTATCTGACAATCAGAGCCAAATGCAATGCTGTCGGTGTTTTTGTAAGTTTCATCAGGATTGATAATTTTTTCAATAACAACAAAAGTTGCAGGTTCATTTGATTCGTTCACAATTTTTGTCCGCGATGTTATTTCCGCTTTTGAATCAGAGAGTTTGTCAGTAGTTATGAACGTACCATAACGAGCGACGTGCAATGGATTTGTTTTAATCAAATTCACATTTCTGTAGATTCCAGCACCTTCGTAAAACCAACCTTCTTCAAATGACGCATCGGCACGGACTGCAATGACATTTTCGCCACCATAATTGAGATATTCGGTCAAATCGTATGAAAAACCAGTGTAACCACTTGGCTCGTTTCCTAAATAAAATCCGTTGCACCAAACTTTTGAATCACGAAAAACACCTTCAAATTCAATAGAAATTTTTTTGCCGAAATCAGCGGAATCAATAAAAAAAGTCTTTCTATACCAACCAACACTATTTTCCGGATAATTTCTACCAATAGTTTTGGAACCATGACTCACACTTCCATTTTCAGAAAACGGCAATTCCACGCACCAATCGTGAGGAACGGAAACAGTTCTCCACATTCTGTCGTCAAAATCCTTTGTGGCAGGACCGTCACCAAAACCAGCTTTAGTTACATACGAGAAATAAGATGTTCCGTTGTTAAAATCCTTTTCTCTGTCGTATGCATGGCCGATTGCAAATTTCCAATCGGTGTTGAATGATTGCACTGAACGGTCGGATGTGTTGCATTCCTGAATTTTTGTTGAACAAGAAAACAAAGTGAAAGCAGAAAGAATGAAAATAAGTTTTTTCATACAAAATTCATGTTTTGAAACGGTAATACTCTTTACGTTTTCAAAGATAATGAAATGTTGTAAAAATGACACTAAGTAACTGTTATAGATATCCAAATTCCTCCAAATCGCGTCGCTCTTTTTTCGTTGGACGTCCACTACCTTTGTCTCTGCGGACGGTAAAAATCATTTTTACGTCTTCCAATTTTTGAAGTTCCGATTGAGGAGTAATATCCTTTACAAAATCAACAACGACTTTGGCAGATTCTCGTTGTGCCAATAAACCTAATACTTCGTATGAACGTACGATAGGAGGGCGTTTAACTTTAACAATGTCGCCGATTTTTAGTGTGTGTGAAGGTTTTACATACACATTACCTATGGAGATTTGGTTGTTTTGGCAGGCTTTTGATGCAAGACTGCGTGTTTTATATAACCGAACGGCCCAAAGCCATTTGTCGATGCGTATATTATCTTCGGTTTTGGGCATTATAAGTCAATGAAGTTTTTTAGGATTTGCGCACCTACAAGACCGCTTTTTTCTGGGTGAAACTGAAATGCAAAAAAGTTGTCTTTCTCAATTCCTGCGCTAAAATCAAGAACATAATTACATGTAGCAGTGCTGTGCTCGTTCATTTCTGCGTAATAACTGTGCACGAAATACACATAACTCTCAGGATTGATGTTTCTAAGCAATGTTCCTTTAAAGTCTTTTATTGTGTTCCAGCCCATGTGTGGAATTTTTTCAGAACCAGAAGGAAATCGTTTCACATTAACATCAAAAATTCCCAAGCAATCAACATCGCCTTCTTCGGAGTGCTTACACATCAGTTGCATACCGAAACAAATTCCCAAAAATGGTTGTTTGAGCGATACGAGCACTTCGTCAAGGTGACGTTCACGAAGATATGGCATGGCTGTTCCTGCATCGCCTACGCCGGGGAAAATAATTTTGTCGGCTTTATACAAAATTTCCGGATCATTGGTGATGATTGGCTCAATGCCAAGACGATTGAGTGCGTAACTGACTGATTGAATGTTACCTGCGTTATATTTTACAATTGCTACTTGCATGTTCATATATATTATCGCAAAATTACAAACATTTGTTTAATTCTTCCTTGCGAATGTATTTTGACCGAAGTCTAAAAATGTCGGGGCAACTGGATTCGAACCAGCGACCTCACGCCCCCCAGACGTGCACTCATACCGGACTGAGCTATACCCCGAAAAATAATATTAAAAATTTGTGTCTAATGATGTGTACTCTGCATCGCAGTCTGCTTTAACAGAATCAATAATTTCGTAACGTAATTGTACGCTGCTGTCTTCTAATGCTTTTAATTTACCATATACGCAATCACAATACGAAACAGTTTGGTCTCCATAAAAAACTTGTATGTCTTTGTCTTTTAAACACTTGTTTTTTATTTTCTCTGCCGATGGAGTACAAGCCGATATTAAAGCTAAAATTGATGCTATAAATGCTATTTTCTTCATTGAAACCTAATTTTTGCGAAGGTAACAACTATTGTAATAACTTGTTAAATAAATTCAAATTCTTTTCCGAAATAACTCCACGAATCGGCCTATTTTTGTCGTATAAAACATTGTAATATGGAAAATCAAGAAATAGAAAAAGTTAATTGCCTTATTATTGGTAGTGGACCAGCAGGCTATACGGCAGCAATTTATGCTTCACGAGCAAATTTAAATCCTGTGTTGTACGAAGGAATGCAAACGGGTGGACAATTAACCACGACGAGTGAAGTTGAAAATTTTCCTGGTTATCCAGATGGTGTTTCTGGTAGCGACATGATGGAGGACATCCGTAAACAAGCTTTAAAATTTGGCGCCGATATCCGCGAAGGAAATGTTACCGCTGTTGATTTATCAGATACGAAAAAAATTGTTACAATAGATTCTAAAAAAACAATAGAAGCAAATGCTGTCATTATTGCCACAGGTGCTTCTGCACGATATTTAGGTCTGGAAAGCGAACGAAACTTCCGTGGAATGGGCGTCTCGGCATGTGCTGTATGCGACGGATTTTTCTATCGTAAACAGACTGTTGCAGTTATTGGTGGTGGCGATACTGCTGTAGGTGACGCATTGTATTTGGCAGGAATCGCTTCAAAAGTATATTTGATTGTCCGCAAAAATTATCTTCGTGCTTCAAAAGTTCTTCAGGAACGTGTGGCAAATACGCCAAATATTGAAATTCTTTTTGAACACGTCACCAAAGAAGTCTTGGGAGACGATAGTGGCGTAACGGGACTTCGACTTGAAAAACAGGGTAGTGAGGAAGTAAAAATAGATGTTACGGGAATGTTTTTGGCAATTGGTCATAAACCAAATACCGAAATATTCAAAGGTCAAATTACTTTAGATGAAAATGGTTATATCGTAACAGAAGGAAAGGGCGCACAAACAAATATTAAAGGCGTGTTCGCATGTGGTGACGTCCAGGATCCAACATATCGTCAGGCAATTACGGCTGCTGCTTCAGGATGTAAGGCTGCTCTTGATTGTGAACGATATTTACAGTTGAAATAATTGGTTCAAAGGAAATGAACGTAACCGACGGTGTTTAATGAATTGTCGGTTTCCAGAAGTCAGAAAAACTGACAACTGAAAACTGACAATAGATTCATCTAGAATACTTCTGAATTAGCTTTCATAAATGCTATAACTTCATCAACTTGGCAGAAAGACAAAGCTGTGAATGTGTCTGCTGCTCCGTAATAAATACAGATGCGTCCTGTTGCTGCGTCATATAAATTAGCGCATGGGAAAACAACGTTTGGTACAAATCCACGAGTTTCGTAATCAACTTCTGGTGTTAACAAATAATCGCGTGTTCTGTACAATACTTTTGAAGGCTCGTTGATGTCCAACAAAACGGCACCATAACTATAAACATAGCCATTGCATGTACTAGAAACACCGTGATAGAACAAAAGCCAACCTTCTGTCGTTTCAATTGGAACAGGTCCTGCACCAACTTTCATACCTTGCCACCAGCCTTGTCCGCCGTTTGTCATAACAAGTTTATGATGTCCCCAATGTTCCATATCGGGACTTTCGCTGATGTAAATGTTTCCGAAAGGAGTGTGGCCGGTGTCGCTTGGACGGCTCAACAACATATATTTACCATTGATTTTTCGAGGAAATAATACACCATTACGATTGTAAGGCATTAAAGGATTGGGCATACGATAGAATGTCTTGAAATCTTTTGTGTAACCCAAACCAATAGATGGACCTTTCATATCGTCGCACCACGTAACGAAATATTTATCGTCAATTTTCACAACACGTGGGTCATACGCATAGCTTGTTGGATTTGGTGTTCCGTCTTCGTTCACCCATTGAATAGGTTCTGGATTTAATTCAATGTTGATACCATCTTTGCTGAAACCAGCGAATAATGTTGCACGGCCGTTGCGTTGGTCGCCACGGAAAACTCCAGCAAATGCGCCGTTGAAAGGCACAACTGCACTATTGTAAACACGCGCAGCAGTTGGAATTGGATTCCAGTTGATGATAGGATTCTTGCTGTAACGCCACAAGATGTCTTTGCATCCAGCAGGTTTTTCTTCCCAAGGAATGTTTGGAAGATTGTTACCGATTATTTTTGCCATAAAAAAACAGTTAAATTTTTTTGTTTCGTAATATGGACAAAGATAACAAAATAGTGATTAGAGTTTAGAGTTTGGCGATAAATAAAAGAGCATAATTAATTGAATTGCTAAATTTCAATAATCATTGTTTAGAAACAATGTCGTCTTGATTCTTTGCTCCTGAATTTTGATTATTAGCTATTCTTGCAACAATTCCGTCTGCCGAAAGTTCCATTTTGTAAAATGCGAACCATTTCTTTCCTAAGTCTTTTAGCGAAGCACCTACCATATACACAGAATCGTCAATCAACAAAAATCTGTCGTGGGATTGTTTGAATTCGTTTATTGTTATAGGACGATATTGATTATTATGTTTTTCAATGTCAAGTTGTAGTTGCTTAGAAATCTGTTTCGTGTAAATTGTTGCCGAAACATTGTCGTTTCGTTTGTCGAGCATTGTGAGAACTGTATCATCCACAAAATTGTCTATTAAAACAATACGTTTTCGTGCTAAGCGAATTATATCGTTGATGAACTTATAGGCTTCGAATATTTGTCCGTCAAATAATATACCTTGTTGCGGCGGCAACGATGTTTGAATAAAAAAATCTATTCTTTCTTCTGCATGGGTCATTCGTTGTTCCAAATGCTCGAATCGTTGGTTGGCAGAAAATCCATTCAATAAAATTTCTTTTAACTTAGCTGTTGCCCATTGCCTGAAAAAAGTTCCTTGAACACTTTTTACCCTATAACCAACAGAAATAATAACGTCAAGATTGTAATATTCAACATTATATATTTTCCCATCCGACGCAGTTGTTGCAATTTTTGCAACAACTGATTGCTGAATTAATTCATTTTCTGCAAAAACATTACGGATATGTCTGGAAATAACCGATTTATCTCTTCCAAACAACAATGTCATTTGATTTAAATTGAGCCACACTGTTTCTTTCTCGAACCGAACATCTAATTTGATTTCCTCGTTCGGTTGATACAAAATTATTTCACCTGAATTTTGTTCCATTTTGCGCTATTTTCATTAATTGGTTACGCAAAGATAACAAAATAGTGTTTAGAGTTTGGCGATAAATAAAAAACCTCCGAGACTTCCGCTCCGAAGGTTTAATTGTCAATTATCTTGAAGTACATTGAACTTTAGAATGGATGCTCAATATTGAATACTAGATTATTTGTTTGATTCTAATCTATTTCGTAAATCTACTAATTTTTCGCCTTTATAAGTAAACCATAATGTTCCTTGAACAGGATAGTGAAAACCTTTTAATTTTTGAGCTAAAGCTGATAATGAAGTTGTTTCACCGTTGTATTGAATGTGTCTATCGTCAACAACAATAGCTTTGATATTTGAGTCATCAATAAAGGTTATTTCACTTCCAAACGGAATGTTACAATCTCCGAAACGAAAGGCTCCTTTTCGTGCATTTTCTCGTTCTTCGTTTGCTTGTTTTTCATCTTCAATTTCGTGGCCTTCAGGTTTCATTCTTTTTAATCTGTCAAGTGTGCCGCTAATTTTTGCGATACATTCTAATAGATTATATGCATCTTCTGCCGACATTGCATAAAATTCCTTAACACGTTCTTTCCCGTCAAATGTTTCGATTGTACGTAAATCAGGGTTTATAGTGTCAATTAATTTGTGCAATTCTTTGTCTGTCAATTCTTTATCGACTTTGTAGATGGCGTAAACACGAAATGCAAAAGGAATAGTTTCGCTTCTGTTTAGTTGTTTCAATCTTTTTTCGATGTCTGTTGCATATCCAATCTTTACGTATTCAGGGAAAGATGGATTGGTTAATATGTATATAACTCCTTTTGCCATAGTCATCTTATTTTTCCGCTTCTGCTCTGCGTTCTTTCAAAATCTTCTCGTTCTCTGCCACAACTTTGTCGTTAAGAGGGTAGAACAAGAAAATGATGATGGAAATAACTCCAAGAATTGCAGGGATAATTGTGAACATCATCAATAGTCCTCGTGTTGATTCTGCTGTTTGTATTTCGTTTGGCGAGAATCCTACTTGTGCCATAAGCGTCAGTGCTATGTATGCGCCTATTGCCCAACCAATTTTTTGTGACATTGTTGATGCCGAGAATATCAATCCTGTTGCGCGTTGGCCGTTCTTCAATTCGGAATAGTCGGCTATGTCGGCGTACATTGCCCACAACAATACGCTCAATGGTCCGCCAGTGAATGAGCCAAGGAATTGGCATACGTACAATAAATAAATTTGTGATGGATCGAACACATAAACTATTGCTGTTGAAATGATTGAGATAATGAAAAATGCAATGAAAACTTTTTGTTTTCCATATCGTACCGAAAACCAGCTCACTGCCAACACGCCTAACAACGATGCCAATTGTCCGATTACGTTGTAAACCGATACAAGTGCGTTGTAGTCGAGTGTTTGCTCGCCTAAAAATGGAATGGTGAGTGTTTGCGTTTGGATAATGTATTTAAAATAATGTACCGTAACGCTGCTTCGCGTTGCTGTGTACAAAATGAACGTAAGCGTTGCAAATACAAGAATCAGCCATGGTTTGTTGGTGAACAATTCTTTCAAATCCTTTCCTACGGAGTTCTTCGCAACATTTTTAGGTGGCTGCACGCGTTCTTTAGTTCCTTTAAATGTGATGAAAAAGAATATGATGGCGCATACGCCTATAATCATAAAGAATCGAGACCAACCTTTTGCAGGAACCGAAATTTTTGAAACGGAAATCTCGGAATCTTCAGCGAAAATTTCGTCAAGCGCAATGTCTTTTGTGCCGAAACCTTCCTGAAGTTTCACAACCATTCCTGTTGCTGTGCTGTAAATTGTATCGCGACTTTCTGTATCGTCGTTGTTGAAGATTGTAATGTCGAGAGTTTTGCTTGTCGTGCCGTTGTCTAGCGTTACATTCACCAATCCTTGCGATTCTTGTTCGTTGAGAGTGAGTGTTTTACCAGAAATTTCTGTTGTAACAATGGAATTGTTGTTTTCGCCCAATTTTTGCGTCATTGGTAGCAATGTTGCCGAAATAATGATGCCGGCGGCGAAAGCAAAAATGAATTTGATTGACGAAACGCTCGTACGTTCGTTGGAATTTGGCGAAATCACGCCAAGTAGCGAAGTGTACGGAATGTTGATGATTGTGTATATAATCATTACGAGCATAAATGTGGTGTATGCCCAGATGGTTTTTCCTGTCAGTCCAAAATTGGGAGTTGTGAATGTAAGCACGCCAACTATTGCCAACGGAATGCAGAACCAAAGCAAATACGGACGGAATTTTCCCCAACGTGTTTCGGTTCGGTCGGCTATCATTCCCATAACAGGGTCGTTCACTCCGTCGAAAATACGTGTGATTAAGAACATTGTGGCTGCAATTCCTGCTGGAAGCAAAAATACATCGGTGTAGAAATAGGTGAAGTACAGCATGAATGTTTGCCAGTAAAGGCACGATGCCAAATCACCAAATCCGTAACAAAATTTTTCTTTGAACTGTAATTTTCCGTCAGTTTGTTCCATTATTTAGATTTTAAGTTTTGTTTTACTTTTTTGGAGAAATTTTTTCCTCCGTCGCCAAAGGTATTAAGATTTCCGAAATCTCCTTCGCCCGCACCATTTGATGTCCACGGAAAAACTCCTGCATAACCTAATGAATAGGGTAAAGAAAAAATTTCTTCGTACGTAATCGGAAATCCGTAAATTGTATTGTTTCCTGGAGTTTCGCCAATAATGCACGGTTTGTCGTTTAATCCCCAATATTCTGGATTTTTGTGAAATGGATTATCAAATTGATTTGTCCATTCATAATAGTGTATTTGCCAGAAATCAAGATAGGCGAGAGGGTTCATCGTCATATCCTGTAATATTTCGTCGCTCCATTTGTTTCCGTCAATTTTGTCACAGCTCCATTTTACAGCTGCACTTCCAACGGTTACGAGAATAGGGCTTTTAACTTCGTGAATAGCGGCGGCGCACATACCGACGAACATTTGCATATAATCCCATTCAAGTCCGCCGTACTTTTTGTGTTCGTGAATCCATTCCGGTTCGTTGCATAAGTCAATAGCAAACAAGTACGGATTGTTTTTGTAGCGCTCAACAAGTGGAATTAAAAATGTATCGCAGTATTGTTTGACCTTTTGCGTGCAGGCAAGTAGCGCCATCCAATTCTCCGATTCCTTTTTGGTGTTGTCTAAATGATCGAACGACATAACTGTTGCCAAAATGTATATGTGATGTTTTTGAGCTTTGGCAAGCATATCGTCCATGTTGTTCCAAAATTGTTGCGATGCTGCGTGTGGCACACCTTCATTGTCAACCGTCGGTTGGCCTAAAGCGTCGCAGCTAATCCAAATTCGCGAAGCATTGAAGCCATATTGTTCCAAACGTGAAAATTCCTGTTCCCAAAAATCGCCGTTGTAGTTTCCTCCAAAATCATTCCAGTTGTCCCACGGCGTGTTTGCACCGACAAAGAAACATTCTTTTCCGTTGAGCATAAACTTGTTTCCAGAAATAGAAATCCTTTGTTGTGCAAAAGTAGAACAACAAAGGATTAATGAAAATGTGATAACCAAAAGTCGTTTCATTATTCTATAATGACTTTTGATTTGAATGTTTCGCCGTTTATGCGGATAGAAACTGCATAGATTCCTTTAGCAAGACCATCAGTTAAGAATGTTGCTTGTCCATTGGTAAATATTGCATATTTAATGGCTGCAAGTTTTCCATCTGCATTTGAGAATGATGCTAAAGCTTTTCCATTTGCATTAGGAATTGTGATAGTGAATGAATCTTTAAAACAAGGATTTGGATAAATTGTTGCTTGATTGTCAATAGTAGCAATTGCAGTTTGAGCAGGGAATACTTTCACTTTGAATTCTTTGCTTGCGCTTGTCCCTGCGTAATCTTGAGCAATTATTTTAAAAATGGTTGTTCCTGTGTCGGCAGCTTGTGGAATTCCGCTTATTGTTAATCTCTCAGGGTCAAAGTTAAGCCAATTCGGCATATCCGTTGTGGAAATAGATAACACATCGTAGTCTTCATCGCTAAAGAGTGTTCGTAAGTTCTTTTGGTATGAAAATAATTCATTTGTATAGCATGCTTGATAGATTTGTTGTTTTGAGACAACTTTAGTAGGATGGTTATCATTGATTTCTTTATAGGCTTCCACTTCTGTCAATGAATATCCCCATTCTGTTGCACGTTCTGTAAATGTGATTTTTATATAGCGGCAAGTAACGGGTTTTTCGAGAATGATGTTACTTTTTATTGTTTGTCCTTTTGATACAGCAAAAACCGTGTCCCAATGTTCTTTGTCGTTTGAAACTTCAATATTGTATGCTTGTGCGTAAGCACCTTTTTCTCCTGTCCATTCCCAATTTAGAACAAGCCGTTGAATTTCGTATTCGTTGAACATATCGAACAATAGATATTGATCATCCTCGTAAAGCGAACTCCAGCGTGTTGTATCTCCGTCTGTTGCAAAATATTGAGGATGTAGGTCGTTTTCAATACTTGAAGCAACAACCCAAGCGTGTAACAATTTGTTGTCGGAGTCAAACTTGTTGTCGCGGATAAATACATAGAATGTTAATGAAACAGTTTTGTCTCCCTTATCTGTTGCAGAAATTGTTATTGTTGCATTATCTGTTTCAGTAGCTTTTGCTTCAAAATTTATAAAGCCATCATCGTCAATTTCGACGGAAATAATGTTTTCATCGAAAGAGCAAGAGAATTTTAGTGGGTCGTTAGGGTCGTCACCAAAATAATCATTTACATTGGCGTATTTCATGATTTTTTCAGAGCCGACGAATACAATAGTGTCTGCTAATTTGCCTTTTGTGAATGGCATATAGTTGAAGTTTTCATCGTGTTTTACGATAATATGTTCAGGATATAACTTTCGTAATGTGTCCATAGATTCACGCATATCGTCCAAACCGCCATTGCCGTCGTGCGCGGAATATGTCCATCCCCAACCTCCGGCATATCCGTTTTGATAAAGCCAAAGCATAGCTTTTGTCGTATTCTTTTGAGCCGTTACAGGTAATAGCCAAGCAGAACCTTGTGTTTTTACAATACCGTGAGCTGGAAATTCTCCGATAATGATAGGCTTCCTGTCTTTAGGCTGATCATTAGCAGTAAAGTAATCGTACGTTTTGTGGAATGGAGAATATGCTTGTCCACGTTCGCTCGGGTAGTAGTGGAACATAAAGAAATCCAAATATCCGTCTGGGTCACCACCATTGGCTACAAGCGCAGAATCCGTATAATAGTTTTTACCCTGATTGCCGCCTGTTTCATAATTTGCGGTAGAAAGGATATACCAGTTACCATTTGAGACTTTTGCGTTTGGATCAGTTCTATGGATTGCACCTGCACAACGATTTACAAATTTTTGAATGTATGACATATCTATATGTTCGGTTGTTGTCCAACCCGATAAATCCGTCATTCCTTCCGGCTCATTGAAAATTTCCCAGCAAAGAATGGCAGTATGGTTTTTTACTTTTTCCACCATAGGTATCAAAGCATTGTCAATATAGGCTTGCGTAGCTTCGTCTTCTGTTAAAAGTTTTTTGTTTTTGGCAATTCGTGCTTTCCCGACAGAACTGCTTTGGTCTCCTGAATCATTTTTTACCAGCATTCCGTGAGCCCATAAACAAAGACTGACAACAAGACCATGCTCAGCAGCTATATCCAAAGCCAATGCAAGATTGTCAAGAGCTTTAGCATCAATACCAGTAACCAAATTTGTCTGAGGATCGTATGTTGGTGTGCTTCTTCCATCAACGTGTAACCACCACCGAAGCGAATTACCACCAGCGCTCGCAACATCCTCGCATATAGCTGTCCATTTCTGGCTGTCAAATCCTGTTAAATCATTTCCATAATTTATCCATGCTACATTAATACCGCTTAGAAACAAGTCCTGACCCTTGTGATTAATGAAATTTTGAGATTTTGCAGAAAGTGTAAATAATACACTAACAAATGTGACCGTAAGTAACTTAAAAAATTTCATATTCTTTTTTTTGTGAATAAAATTAGTTTTTTGGATTTTTCTACATAATGGGCAAATATAGCAATAAATTTTGAAGAAAGATAGTGAAATTCATTTTATTTAAAAATTGTCAAATTATTAAAGAAATCATGTCCAAGCAACTTGATTTTTTTCTAATTTTGAAGGCTTGTATTATGCAAATTAATTTTTTGCTGGTGCAGTTTATGAAAAATGATTGTGTAAAAAACGGAAAATAAAAATATGAAAAGGTTTATACTTCAACTGGTATTTCTATGTGGAATTTTGGTGGTAGCCCAAGGCCAAGTAAAGTTCAACGAAGTTCAGAGTTCAAATGCAACGACGCAGTTAGATCCCGATTTCTTTAAATACAAAGACTGGATTGAGTTGTATAATACGTCATCTTCTACGTTTGATTTGAGTGGATGTTATATTACTGACAATAAGGATAAACCTCGTAAATGGCAGATTCCATCTGGGCAGTCTATTGCTGGTGGTAAATATTTGATTATTTATTGCGATGGAGAAGATGTTACAGGTAGGGCAATGCATACAAATTTTAAGCTGTCTGCGTCTGGTGATGTCTTGTTCTTGTATTCTTCTACAATGTTATTGCTTGACTCTGTAAAGATTGGAACTATAGAAACCGACTATACGTATGGACGCTTGACAAATGGAACGGGCAAGTGGGCTGCTCTTTCTAAACCAACTCCGGGAGCAGCAAATGTTTCAACGATAGTGAAAGGTCTTGCTCCAAAACCAGTATTCTCAATCGCTGGTGGATACTATAACAAGGAACAAAGTGTTTCGTTGTCAACAGATTTGCCTGGCGCTGTTATCCGCTATACAACCGATGGCTCGGAACCAACGGAGAGTTCTCCCGTATATTCGGGACCAATTACAGCTAAAAGTACCACTGCGGTAACTCAAAAATATGGGCACGATCGTAAAGATAAAACTGGTATCCAGCATTATGCGTATCCGTCGACTTTGGATTATCCAAACAACAAATATACTGGCAATAGAACGTATGGTTGCGTAATTAAGGCGAAAGTATTCCATGATGATTATGTGCCAAGTAATACTGAAGCCAATACGTACTTTATTAATATAAACAGACGTAGTTTGCCAGTTGTTTCTATTTCTACTGATTTTGAAAACTTTTTCAATAAGGATACAGGTATTTATATTCAGGGTGTAAAAGGCTTGTATGATGGGTATGTTACTGCTAACTGGCGTCAAGATTGGGAACGTAAGGTCTTTGTTGAGTATTTTGATGAAAATGGGAACCGTCAGTTTGGTGTTTCTGCGGGAGCAACAACAATGGGTGCTGTTTCTCGAAACTACGATATGAAGTCTTTGAATATCGTAATGAAGAAAAAATATGAAGATGGCAATATGAATTATCCGTTGTTTGGTGATGATGGTCTTGATACATATAAATCTTTTGTCTTGCGTAATGCAGGAAACGACTGGGAACAAGGTGGAAAAATCCGTGATGCAGCTATTCAACAGGTCCTTCGTGGACAAATTGATTTGGAAACTCAGGATGTGAATCCAGTTGTAATGTATTTGAACGGTGAATACTGGGGCTTTATCAATATGCGTGAGCGTTACGATGAGGATTACTTTGCTGGTTATCACGATTATGCCGATGATATTGATTTGCTAAAATGGTGTAATGATAGTACCTATAATTTCCGTGCATCTAAAGGCGATACGCAACGTCTTGGTGAATTGTTGGCCTATTTGGCTGCAAATTCAATGAAGAATACCGAAAACTACGAGTACGTTAAGGCACATTATATAGATGTGGATAATATGATTAATTACTACATCGCACAGTTCTTCTGCCAAAATACCGACTGGCCAACAAACAATATGCGTATGTGGCGTCCTCGAACCGAAAATGGTAAGTTCCGATTCCCTTGGTACGATACTGATTTTGGATATGGATTGTGGGGTGGTGACGCCTATACCGATCCTTGGGATAACTTTGATAAAGAAAGTTATAAGAAAAAAACGTCTGTTGCGCTATTGAACTATATGCTTGAAAACGAGGAATTTAAGGCTGATTTTGTTCAACGTTTTTATGCTATGATGGCAACTTTGTATCAATATGATAGATTTAAAACAATCGCAACAGATTTAGATAATAAGGTCTCATCTGAACGTAGTGCGATGATGGACGAATGGACGTGTACGTTGAATGATGGTGAAACGTGGGGGTATGGTCTCGGTGGTATGAAGAACTGGGCAAAGAACCGTGTCGCCTCTATGGAAGATCATGTCAATGATAAATTCGACAAAAAAGGTACCACTACATTAAAAATAAGTTACACTCAATCTCAAGGTCAAGTATATGTATGTACTATACCTGTAGATAATGGATATTCTGCAAAACATCAGAAAAGTCGTGCAATTCGTTTGTTGGCAGAACCAAAAGATGGCTATACTTTCAGCTCATGGAAAAATGGTAATACTGTAGTTTCTACAAATCCTGAATATTTTGCAACGATTACGGCAGAAACTACATTGACTGCAGTATTTGAATCTCGTTCAACGGAAAAGAATTTGTACATAAATGAATTCTTAACATCAAATAGTACCGATGCTGTTGATGATGCAAATGAACACGAGGACTGGATTGAAATTTATAATGGGGGGTCTTCTTCCGTTAATTTGGCAGGATTGTATTTGTCGGATGATTCAACAAATTTGACTAAATATCAAATTCCTTATGGACATTATAATGAAACTACTATCGCTTCAAAAGGCTTCGTCGTATTCTGGGCTGATAATGATTCTCAGGATGGTGCATTGCATTTGCCATTTAAATTAGACCGTTCATCTGGAGCAATTTATTTGTCTCAAAAAGGAACCTCTGGTACCGTGACGACGATAGACAAAATCAAATATTTGCAACAAAATACTGATGTTTCGTATGGTCGTTATCCAGATGGAAATTCAAATTTGACAATTTTTACACAAACGACTCCAGGAACAGAAAATATTATCCCTTCTGCAACCTATGTTGATGGTTTGGTCATCAACGAATTTATGTCTAAAAACAACGTGACTGTCCGCGAGGAAACTGGTACGTATGCCGATTGGTTCGAAATATACAATACGACAAGTAAGGATATTGATTTGGGTGGATTGTTCGTAACAAATGATTTGTCAAACCCAACTAAATATATGATACCAAAAGGAGAATCTGCTAAAACGACAGTAAAAGCAGGTGGATATTATATGTTCTGGTGCGATAAGCAAACAGCAATTAATCCAAATCACGTTGATTTTAAACTGAATGCTGAAAGTGGCGACATTGCAATTGTTCAATTGCGTGGTTCCGAAAGCTACATTATTGATCAGGTTTCGTATTCTAATCAGGGACAGGATATCTCGTATGGACGTTATCCAAACGCAACGGGTGACTTTAAATATTTGTTGACACCAACGCCGAATGCTGTAAATGTTAATACTTCGAGTATCGTTGCTGTTTCAGGGGTGACAATCAACGAAGTTCTTGCATTAAATACTTCTATCGTAGCAGACGAAGAGGGCTCGTATGGCGATTATATTGAATTTTATAATGGAACTAACTCTGCAATAGATTTGGGTGGCTTGTTTATTAGCGATTCTGCTGGTTATTCATTGCGTTGTAGAATTCCAACGACAAATTCTGCAGCCACAACGGTCCAATCGGGCAAATGGATTACTTTCTGGGCTGATGGAAAACCAGAATTGGGCGCTAATCACCTTGATTTTTCTCTTGATGGCGAAAATGGTGAAGATGTTGTATTGAGCCAGATAGATGGTGATGGAAACATTATTACTATTGATCAAATTTCTTTTGGACCACAAACAGAAAATATTAGTTATGGACGTTATCCAGAGAAAGAAGATAACTGGGAGGCAATGTCTCCAACTTATGGCGCACGCAACCAATCTGTTAATTCTAGTGTTGCATTGAAGACGTTGACAGCGTCGGCTGGAACAATTTTGCCAGCTGTGTCAACATCAGTTTTGGCTTATGAATGTTCGGTTCCTGCAGGAACCGAGGTCGTTCCAACTATCAGTGCTACTACCGTTCACGATAAAGCATCTGTCATAATTACACAAGCTGCAACATTGGATGATGAAGCGATTGTGAAGGTGATTTCAGCTAATGGATTTAATAGTGAAACCTATAAGGTTTCGTTTAAAATTGCTGCTTCTGCTGATGCAACTCTTGCAGTTCTTGAACTTGGTGGAGGAACACTATCTCCTGCATTCTCACCTGATACATATAAATACACTGCAAACTTAACAACTACGTATGTTCCATATTTGACTGCTATAGCGAATGACGAACATGCTATGGTTGATGTTGTGTATGCAGAAACAGTTGCTGGAACTACGGTGATTACTGTAACTGCTGAAAGTGGCGCAACACAGCGGTACGAAATAACCTATGCTGCTGCAGAGTCTCAAAATATTGTAACAGAATGGTCTGATGATTTTACCAATGGTATAGGTAATGTGACTCCTGTAACCGAACAGTATAAGGCAACGTTGCAGAAAATTGAGACAAAAACAGGTGCAGGACCAGGTGCTGTAACTACAGTCAATAACAAACTTGGTGTTTCATTGTCGCAAACTGGCAATGAAAGCGAATTTGGCTACATCGAATACCATTTGCCAACGGGTTATGTCCTTGATGGTTCAAGTGCTTTGAATGTGTCAATGAATATTGTTAGTGTTGCTAACGGAAAAACATTGAACGGTGTTACGGTTGACAATGAATATATCGCATTCAATGTGGCTGTTGTGGATGTGTATGGTAATGTTTCTGATTATGTAACCTACGCAACAACTATTAATTCGGGAACAAATGAAGTAACATCTATTAATTTCTCTACTGCAAGTTATATTACCAAATCTGCTATAGTTGCTGTGAGAATGGCATTGAACGGCCCAAGTGATTCAAAGAAGGAAAGACATAAAGCAGCATATATTGATGATTTGGTAAT
The DNA here is from genome assembly GCA_937892155.1 of uncultured Bacteroidales bacterium. GTDB lineage: Bacteria > Bacteroidota > Bacteroidia > Bacteroidales > UBA1715 > UBA1715. Next base: position 65,393 of record CALAUG010000022.1, read on the forward strand.
TGGTCCAAAAACATCTACAGGAAATACCGAAGCAGTTGTGCTATCTGATAATGCAGAGTTGGCTTCGTTGAGTGTGAATGTTGGTACATTGTCACCTGCATTTAGTGATGATACAAAAGAATACACAGTGACAGTCCCTGCTGGAACAACAACAATTCCTACAATTTCTGCCACAGCTGTAGATGATAATGCTTTCTTGGAAATTACGCAGGCTTCTGATTTGAATGGAACGGCACATGTGCGTGTCATTTCTCAGGATCTTGTTACCGTAAATGATTTTACAATTAATTTTGAATTAACACCTGATGTCGTAGATGGCTATACCGATTATGTAATTAGTCCAGCTATGAAAGGGTGGAGTGAATCTTCGTCATTGTATTCTATGGCGTACAATGGAGGCGATGTAGCTGTTGCATATAACAGAACATCGGCTTTGTCCGAGGCTATTGATTATAACTGCGTCGCTGAGGATTCCAAGATTTTGGATTTGACAGACAATCCATACGTTTCGGTTAAATTGAAATCTACTGTAGCAACATCGTTGTTCGTTGAGTTGTATGATGGTGACGGAAATACAACATCAACATCACTTCCTGCAGCAGCAATTACCGCTGGTTCTGAAATGGGAACCTATACTTTCGATTTAACAGGAAAATTCGGCTCGGTAGATAAAACTGACATCCGTGGAATGAAGTTGTATTTCGATAAAGGTTCTGCAACACATTCAAGCGGCACTATAACTATTGACGAATTACGTTTTGGAAAAGATGTGGAAATATCTGTCAATAATGCTCCTGTATGGAACGATATCGCTGATCAAATTATTCAACAGGGTGATTCATTCACAAATATTAATTTACAAAACTTTGTATCTGACGATAATACAGACGTAGCTAATTTGATATTTGAACTTGAAAATGCTTCGGAAAACTTAACAATATCAATTACATCGGGAATACTTTCTACCCAAGTGAAGGACGCAGCGTGGATTGGAAGCGAAACAATCAAGGTGAAAGCAACAGATGCAGATGGTGCTTATTCTGTCACATCTATAAACTTTGGAGTGGAAGAAGCAAAAATTGATTTGACCGCAGTTTCATTCAGCCAATCTTCAATCGTAATTCAGGAAGGTCAGACAAAAGATTTGTCTACCATATTAACATATGAACCTTCAAATGCAACAATTGAATCAATAGTATGGTCTGTTGCAGACGAATCTTCAGCGACAATCAATGGAGCTGGAGTTATTACAAATATTTTGGATTTCGGAACTGAAAATAATGAAGTTACAGTTGTGGTTACCGATAAGAGTGGCAATAAATACACTAAAACAATTACAGCTGTTTTAACTGGTTGTCCAACTGCAGTTTCTCTTGTTTCTACAGAGGCAACGAAGACAATGTATTATAATGAAACAGCACAATTATCATATACTTTGAGTCCGTCAAATGCGTGTGTGAAATCAGTTGCATACTCAACTTCTGATGCATCAATCGCAACGGTATCGGAAACTGGTTTGATAACTGCACAAACGACAAAAGGTGATGCAACAATTACAATATCTGTAAATGATGGATTCTCTGTTAAAACCGCAACATGCAAGATTTCTGTGTCAAAGGATTGTAGCGGTGATATTGAATTGAAATTGAATAAAGAATCTTTGTCACTTGTCGCAGGTTCTTATCTGCAATTGGTAGCAACAATAACTCCTGCCGATGAATGTACTGAAGATAATGTTGTTACATGGACATCTTCAAATAGTTTGGTTGCAACAGTGTCAAATGGTATCGTGAATGCTGTTTCTGATGGTACAGCAACGATAACGGCATCAACAACTGGAACTGGTACAACTACAGCAACTTGCGTTGTGAAAGTTTCTCCAAATTGTACGTCTGGTCCGGTTGAGGTTGTTATGGCTTCCAAAGAAGCTTCAATGTTTTTGTCGAGTGATTTGACATTATCTGCTGAAATCACGACGGAAAATCCTTGTAATAGCGAACTTGTTTGGTCTTCTTCAGATGAAACAGTTGCTACTGTAGAAGATGGAGTTGTAACTCCTAAAAAATACGGAACAACAGTAATACGTGCGACAGCAGTTCAGGATGCCGATTCGTATGATGAATGCACTTTGACGGTAGAAGAAAATAAGGTTACAGCTGTTGAAGTTAGCGCTCAGACGAAGATGATGTACGTTGGAGCAACACAAACAATGACTGCAACATTGACTCCTGATGATGCGGATAACAAAACAATTATGTGGATGTCTTCCGCTCCAGAGATAGCAGCGGTTTCATCTAAAGGCGTCGTAACGGCACTTGCAAGCGGTAATGTTAGTATTTATGCAGTTGCGTCAAGTGGTATAAGTGATTTCTACACAATACAAATCGTTGATGTTGAGGTTCAGGATATTACGTTGAATATCTCTTCTGTAACATTGAATGTTGGTGATAATCAACAAATATCTGCTTCGTTTATGCCTGAAAATGCAACAAATCAGTCATTGACATTCACGTCAAATGACGAATCTATTGTTACTGTTTCCGAAACAGGTTTGATTAGTGCTGTTGCCGAAGGAAAAACGACGGTTGTGGTTACAACTAAAAATAATATTTCTAAAATTGTTTCAATTACTGTTAATTCTGATGGTATTGCAGTAGAGAAAGTTGAAGTTACACCAACATCATTGGATATGTTTATTGGTGACACGGAAACGTTAACAGAAACAGTTACACCGGATGACGCTACAAATAAAACAATAACATGGTCTTCATCCGATAAATCTGTCGCAACAGTTTCTTCTACTGGCGTCGTGACTGCAATTGGTCAAGGTGATGCAGTGATAACAGCATCGTCGGCCAATAACAAAACTGCCGATGTAGATGTACACGTTTCGTATCGTGCAATATCTTCAGCTTCATTTAATACATCGTCGGTCGAAGTCGCTCAAAATAAATCTGTTGACTTATCAAAATTGTTGGTTTTGAATCCAGCTGCTACAGAAACTGAATCTATTGTCTGGAATGTTAATAGCACAAATGCGACAGTGGATGTCGATGGCGAGTTAGTCAATAATCTTGATTTTGGAACAGAAACAGCTACTGTAACTGCAACAGTAACCGATATGTATGGAACTTCTAGGCAGGCAACAGTACAAGTGGTATTGATAGGTTGTCCAACGAAGGTAACTGCAGTAACTTTGAATATGTATTCTGTGGAAATAACAAAAACACAGACAGCACAACTTTCAACGACTACAGTTCCTCAAAATGCCTGCGTACAATCTATATCGTATACTTCTGCAAATCCTGCAATTGCAACGGTTTCTTCGTTAGGAAAAATTACTCCAGTCGCAGTAGGAAAAACAACGGTTACGGTTACAGTTAACGATGGCTATAGCAACACGATAAAAGAAGTTGCTGTAGAGGTTCTCAAAGATGTTGTAGCTGTAGAAACTGTTGAATTGAGTCAATCTGCACTTATTAAGTACATAGGCGATAAATTCCAATTGACAGCAACAGTTTCTCCTGATGATGCAACAAATTCGAGTCTATCATGGACAACAACCGATAAATCAGTTGCAACTGTTGACGAATCGGGTAACGTACAAATTTTGGCAGCAGGAACTGTTACTATCAGTGCAACGGCACATAATGGAGTGTCTGCATCTTGTGTAATTACTGCGAAATCTATAGATGTTACATCAGTAAGTTTGATACCACAAGAATTAACAATGCAGATTTATGATACAGAGCAGTTGATTGCTACAGTATCTCCTGCAAATGCAACGATAAAGACAGTAAGTTGGAATTCTTCAAATGATCTTATCGCTGAGGTCGACAATAATGGTGTTGTAACAGCTAAGAAAGCAGGTACGTGCCAAATAACGGCAGTTTCAAATAATGGTAAAACTGCTACTTGCGTTCTTACGGTTACCGATATTGAACCAACATCTATAAAAGTTGAACCTACAGTTTGTTCGTTGAATATTGATGAAACGAAGGAAATTACGGTAACCTTACAACCTTCAAATGTTACTGATACGACATTGACTTGGGAATCTAACAATGCAACTGTTGCTACAGTGAAAGATGGTGTTATTACTGCCGTCGGCGCTGGTCAGACACAGGTAACGGTAACGACTGGCAATGATTTGAAAAAAACAATTATGGTAACAGTTAATCCTATGTTGGCTCAGTCAATAACATTGAATACGACAACGGCAACATTGTTGGAAGGCGAACAACAAACATTGATTGCAACTGTTTTGCCTGCCAAAACTACAAATAAATCGGTAACGTGGAAATCTTCAAATAATTCAGTAGCCGCAGTTGATGCAAATGGTAAAATTACTGCAGGATCAATAGGTGAAGCTATAATCACAGCAACAACATCTAACGGGTTAGAAGCTTCTTGTACTGTAAATGTTACACTTAACGTAGTTGGTGTAACTAAAGTTGAAACAAATCCAAGCAGTATGACATTATATATTGGAGAAACTTCTTCGGTAGAGGCTGTCATTACTCCTTCAAATGCGACTAATAAAGCTATTGTCTGGTCTTCGGATAAAACGTCAATTGCCACAGTTGACCAATATGGTACAGTAACTGCGGTGTCCGAAGGTGTTGCAACAATTACTGCTACGTCGGCAAACAACATCTCTGGAACTTGTTTAGTAACGGTAAAACCTATAGAAGTCGAAGCACTGAAATTGTCAAATGTTTCTTTGGCTATAGGTGAATCTCAAACATTGAATGTTGTGATTACTCCGTCGAATGTTACAGATAAAACAATTCGTTGGTCGGTAGATAACGAATCCATAGCAACAATCAATGCCAATACGGGTAAAATTACTGGTGTCGCAGAAGGAACGACATTTGTTACTGCCACAGCAAGTAACGGCGTTTCTGTCTCTGCAGAGGTGTCGGTATTGGCAACAGCTATAGAACTACAGTTCGTAACGGCAAAAACAAATATTGTTTACATCAATATTGATGACTCAGAAGATTTATCATCGTTGGTTGAATTCTATCCTGCAAATGCAACGAATAAAGCATTGCAGTGGGAAGTTACAAGATCAAATCCAACGTATGAAACTGGTGATGTTGTAGCAGTTTCTAATGGCATTGTAACAGGATTACGCGCAGGTTCAGCAACGGTGAAATTCACCGCAAAGGCTGCAAGTTCTTCTGCATCGTTGACGGTCGTTGTCAATCCAATCAATGCTACTGGTTTAACTTTGAACAAAACAGCAACAGAGATCGTTTTAGGTAATCAGGAAAAATTGACGGCAACAATCACTCCAAGTAATGTTTCTTGCAAAACAATAAAATGGCAGACTTCTAATGTCGGCGTTGCATACGTTACTGCCGATGGAACCGTAAATGCCGTAGGTGTTGGTACTGCTGTTATTACAGCCCAAACAAGCGATAAAAGCGGATTAACTGCCTCATGCACAGTTTCTGTAATCAATCAGCCTATTACGAAGTTGATTCCAAATGTTACGAGTTTGAACTTGATTCCTGGTCAAATGACAGAAGTTACATTGAGCGTTGAACCTGAAGATGCAAATACATCGTCAATTGTTTGGAGTTCTTCCAATGGCTCTGTAGTTGCTGTTGATAAAGAAGGTGGATTGACAGCAAAAGATTTTGGAACTGCGGTTATCACGGCTACAGCATCAAGTGGCGTGTCTTGTCAGGTAACTGTAACTGTCGCTGCTAAAAATAATCCACCTGTATTGTTTGAACCAATCGAAGATCAAACAATTAACGCTGGAGAAAGTTTTGCAACAATTAAGTTGGCGGATCACTTTGTTGATGATAAAACAACAGAACTGATTTGGTCCGTTGATGCTGGAGGCGACAATATCAAGATTACTGTAACTGGTTCTGGTGTTGCAACCATTACGGTTGTCAATAAAAAATGGAGCGGCTCTCAATTGGTAACATTCTATGCAGCTGATAAAGAAGGGGCAAAAACGCCAGCTTCTGTAATGTTGACTGTTATCGGCAATGGCGATCCTGAAGATCCTCAGGCTGTTGAAAATGTAGAACTAGAATCTTTAAAAGCATTCCCGAATCCAACCGATGGTATCACAACAATTCATTTTGAAACTGCATCGGCTGAAGATTGCTTGCTGGAAATCTATTCAGAATCAGGACGCAAGATTTATTCGCAAATGGTTTATTCTGCTGGCGAATTTAATCAACTGTATGATTTGTCTGGCAATGTGAAAGGTGTTTATTATGTAGTTGTTACAATTGGTAACGAACAAAAACGTGTTCCTGTCATTTTGAAATAATCACAATAACACACTACTGTTAAAAGGCGAAGATTGTCATGGTCTTCGCCTTTTTTATGATTTTCTTGTGCTTCGTTCAATATAGTTAGTTGCCAGTTTAGTTTGTAAATTTCCTGCTACTAGGTTCTTGATTCTTGATTCCCTTTTTAATTTTTCTAACTTGAAAATTGTAAGAAATAGCCTACCTTTGAAGTAAAATTTATACAGAATGTCAACATCTCTATTATTTGGAATAATAATCGCGATAATTGTTGTCGATTATGCATTGGAACGCTTGCTGGAATTTCTTGACGGTGCGAATCGTAATGCTGTTGTTCCTGCTGAAGTTGCCGATATCTACGACGAAGCAACATACGTTAAACAACAAAACTATGAACGTGCGAAAACGAAAGTTAGTTTTTGGAGTAGTACTGTGAGTTTCATACTCATTATGGCGTTGTTTATTTTTAACATTTTTGGCATATTGGATTCGTGGATTATCAATACGTTTCAAACTGGTCCTATTGTTTCTGGATTGTTGTTTTTTGGTATTCTAACATGGGTTTCCGATTTGCTTGCAATACCATTTGAATGGTATAGTGTTTTTGTTGTAGAGGAAAAATTTGGTTTCAATAAGATGACTCCAAAAATCTTTATATTCGATAAACTCAAATCCTGGTTACTTACAGCAGTGCTTGGTGGCGCAATTTTGGCGGGACTCTTATGGGTGGTTGCGTATTTTGGCGAAAGTTTTTGGATAATTGCCTGGATTGCAGCAAGCATCATAGTTGTATTTATAAATATGTTTTATTCAACATTATTTGTTCCATTGTTCAATAAGCAAACTCCATTGGAAGATGGTGAATTGAAACAAGCAATATTTGAATTTAGCAGTAAAGCTGGTTTTACATTGGATAACATATTCGTTATTGATGGTTCAAAACGTTCAACCAAGGCAAATGCCTATTTTAGTGGATTTGGTCCAAAGAAACGTATTGTGTTGTACGATACGCTCATCAAGGATTTAACGATAGAAGAAATTGTTGCGGTGTTGGCTCACGAAATTGGACACTATAAAAAGAAACACACGTTAATGATGCTGGCTGCTTCAATCGCGCAACTTGGAATTATTTTATATTTGTTCGGATTGTTTATAGCTGAACCTTCGTTTACCGAAGTGTTGGGTATTGCATATTCTCCTGACAAATGTTATGCCTCATTCTACGTTTTTAGTATTTTGTTTACACCGATTTCATTCTTTATTGGTTTGGCTCTCAATGCTTTCTCCCGTAAAAATGAATATCAAGCAGATAGATTCGCTGGAGAAAATTACAATCCTGCCGAATTAGAAAGTGCATTGAAAAAACTTACCAAACATAGCCTTTCCAATTTAACGCCTCATCCTTGGTATGTTTTTTGTTATTACTCTCATCCAACGCTGTATCAGCGTATAAAAGCTTTACGAACTATTAAAACAGAGTGAGTATGGATTACAGAGTACCATCAATGTCGTCGGTTTTGAATTCTGCAATAGAACATAGAGACCGGTCAACATTGAAAAACAAACCAATTGCAATTAAACCAGAAGTTCAGATACATCCGTCCATTGCGTGGCGTTTGCATGAATTTTCGGTAAAACAGAAATGGAAGGAAATAGTAGGTCCCTTATTTGCTAATGCGGTAACGGCAATTACGTTGAAAGGCAAGGTGCTGATGATTTCCGTTAATTCCTCCACAATTCGTCAGGAATTACTACTGAATAAGGGCACAATACTTGAACGTCTAAATCAGGAATTGCACAAAAATGTCGTTACAGATATGTTAGTTCAGTAAAGAATTGTTATAAATGTGTTAATATATTTGGGACTACTCCGTTATTTTGAAAAAAATTTTAGTTACATTTGACCCACGTAAAATTGAATAGAAATGAAAAAAATAATTAGTGTTGTAACATTTGTTGTATTAGGTTTTATTTGCTCTAATACTTTTGCTCAAGGATGTTTTGATTTTCACAGACAAAAATGTCAGGCTTTGCCTTCCAGCGGTTACACTGTGTCGCCAGATTCACGTAGTGCAATGATGCGTAAGGGACAAGAGTCAAGAATTAAATATGTAATCAATGCAGGTAAGGACTATCGTTTTTCTGTTTGTTTGGATGAGGAACATTTAGGAAACAAAGTTCAAATGCAGATTATTGACTATGAAACCAATACAAAACTTTATGATAATGCAGAGTTCAATTTTGTTAAAGATTTTGAAATCTCAGTTTTGGAAGGTAGAATGATTTACATTGTGGTTACTATTCCAGATGATCAGTCGTCAAAGGCTTCAGCAAATGTTGCCGGTTTCGTGCCTAAAACAGCAAATCAAGGTTGTGTAGGTATCTTGATAGAAGAGATGGTAACACCAAAAACAGGTTTTTAATTGTAAATCATAAAAATAATGAAGGCATCGTTTCTTAGAAATGATGCCTTTTTTATTTTTGCCAAAAATTTGACTATGCAGAAGCGTGATATATTATCGGTTCCTTTTAATGAATTATGTAATTCATTGTTGGAATTAGGCGAGAAAAAGTTTCGTGCCACCCAGTTATATGAATGGTTATGGAAGAAAAGAGTCCGTTCGTTTGACGAAATGTCGAATTTGTCGCAAAATTTGCGCGAACAGTTGTCAGAACGCTATTTTTTCCAAACAGTAAAAATCGTTACTCCCCAAACGAGTGCCGATGGCTCCTGTAAATTCGCTTTTGCACTCAATGACGGCAATGTTGTTGAAGGTGTGCTTATTCCGTCGAAAGATAGAATGACAGCCTGTATTTCCACACAGGTTGGTTGTGGAATGCAGTGTGCTTTTTGCGCAACGGCAACATTGGGTTTTACGCGTAATTTATCTGTTGGAGAAATCACCGACCAATTCTTTGTGATGGATGCGTATGCCCGTGAAAACGGAAGCAACGGCATATCGAATATTGTTTATATGGGAATGGGTGAGCCCTTGATGAATTATGCGGCTGTGATGGATTCGATAGAACGGTTGACAGATCCTAAAATGGTTGGTTTGGCTCCGTCACGTATCACTGTTTCTACATCAGGAATCGTCAAAAATATTGTAAAATTGGCCGATGACGGTTTTCCTTGTAATTTGGCAATTTCTCTTCACGCCCCAAAAGATTCGCTGCGTTCTGTGATGATGCCAGTAAATAAATCGAATTCGTTGGAAAAACTGAGTGACGCATTGGCATACTATCACGAAAAGACAGGTGGTAGAATCACTATAGAATACTTGTTGCTAAGAGATGTGAATGATTCGATTCAGCACGCACGCGATTTGGCTGAATTTACGAAGCGTTTTCCTGTAAAAATCAATGTTATTGAATTTAATCCGCATGAAAATTCTGTCTACAAAAAATCCGATAGGCAGACGTTGGATGCTTTTGTGAATTTCCTAAAAGGACTGAATTTGATAGTCAACGTTCGCTATTCCAAAGGACGCGATATTGCCGCAGCCTGTGGTCAGTTGGCAGGAAAAGTCAAAGGAAAACGTAAATAATTTCTTTATGTTTTCGCAGGATAGATATTCACGGTTGTCGGTTCGTTCGGTACGTGCATTATATTTATTTTTGTATATAGGCTTGGCAGCTTGGTCAACGCAATTCTACGCTTTCTTGGAACGGGATCGATCGTTGACAGGAGTGGAAATCGGCGCTTTGGCAGCGGTTCAGCAAATCAATAATATGTTGATATTACCAATATGGGGAATGATTTCTGACCGTTATGGCAAACGAAAAATCTTTTTGATTTTGTTGGCGTGTGCCGTTGTATGTATAGAAGGATTTTTGTTGAACGGCAATTTCTGGTTTTATTTGGGATTTATATTGTTGTTTACGGCAATAAATAATCCGCTTGCTGCATTGGCTGACGCGTTTGCTTTGGAAAAATCAAAGCAGTCAATAGTGAGTGCTGGTTATGGTAGTATGCGTCTGTGGGCATCGTTGGGCTGGGCTTTATCGTCGTTTGGAACGGGAATGCTTGTGAAACACGGCGGCTTTTCGTTCGGTATCATTTTCCCAATAACTTCGGTGTCGTACGTGGTTACGTGGATTATTGCTTACACTTCCCTCAATCAAAAACATGAAAAAACAACGTCTAAACCTCCGTCATTTCAAACGCTCCACGGATTGTTGCTACAAAATAAGCGAGTGGTCCTTTTCTTTTTGTTCTGCATGTTGTATTATATTCTGAACGCGCCATTGCTGAATATGATAAGTATTTATTATACAGAGATTTGTGCGGAATATTATACATCATTGTCATTGGACGATTTGAATGCTAAAATGGGATTTGTGGTTGGTATTGCCTGTGGTGTGCAGTCGTTGTGCGAATTGCCGTTTATGTTTTATGCGGACAAATTGATACGCCGTTTTGGAACAAAAAAAATAATCGTTTTTACAATGCTGGTTGCTGCTGCCAGAATGTTGTTGTACGGAATTTCAAATAATCCGTGGTTTTCAATTTGCGTAGGGTGTCTGCATGGCATTACTCTTGGACTGTTTTGGGTTGCAGCAGTTAGCTACGTTCATAGTCAGGTTCCAGTAGAGCAGAATTCAACAGGACAGATGCTGTTTAACACGTTTTTGGCCATAGGAACGTGTCTTGGTAATTTGCTGACAGGCTTCATGAAAGATTATGTGACAATCCGTACAGGTATGATGATGAATGCCTGCGTGATAATTATTCTGGTCATTTCTGCTATGTTCGTTTCACGTGTCATAACGAAATCAATGTGTAAATAAGTGGTTGAAAAGTTTTTGTCGCTGTACAAGAGCCGACATCCTTTTTTAATACTTTTACATTAAATGATTTGAGAAATGTTAGCTGATTGTATTTCTTCAAAAGTCTTGGCTGACGGCGTAATGAAGCCTGCTGAAAATGTTTCGATTCCTCAGGGAGCTGTGGTTATGTACGATGTGCTTCGTGTTATGGATGCTGTGCCATTGTTTGTTGAAGACCATTCGGCACGTTTTTTTACATCGTTTGATTTATCCCAGCGTCCACGTCCGTTCGAGGAACATTGTTTTGCCGATGCACTGAATGAATTTATCCGTTTATATGGCTTGCAAAACGGAAATATCCGTTGTGTGTACAGCATTTCACAAACAAATGATACTCAGTTTCTTGTGTACGAAATAAAACATTCGTATCCAACATCGGAAATGTATGAAACTGGTGTTTCGTGTGGTACATTTGCTGGTGTACGCGAGAATCCGAATGTGAAACAGGAGGCTGCGGTAAAAACAAATGCGTACAAAAAAATTGCCGAAACTGGCGTGTACGAAGTGTTGCTCGTTGATGAACAAAATAATGTTACTGAGGGTAGTAAATCAAACACATTTTTTGTAAGAAATGGCGCTATTGTTACGGCATTGGCATCGGATGTGCTGTGCGGTATTACGCGTTTGCAAATTTTGGACTTAATCAGGAATTTGCAGATTCCTTTGGAAGAGCGAAAAATTGCGCTGTCGGAGTTGAATCAGTTTGATGCTGCATTTATTTCTGGTACTTCGCCGAAGGTGTTGCCGATAAAGAATATTGAAAATATACAATACAGGGTTGATAATCAAATTGTTAAGCGTTTGTCGGACGCGTATAATACACAAATATCAGAATATATAGAATCTCATAAAAAATAAACAATGAAAAAGAAAATTGCAGTTGTTGGCGGAAGTTTTACGTCAGAATCGGATATTTCAAAAAATAGTGCCATTCAAGTGAGTGGCATGATAGATGCAAATCAGTACGATGTCTATACCGTTTTTATCTCTCACGGAGACTGGATGGTTCAAATGTCTGATGGCGAATTTCCAATAGATAAAAGTAATTTTTCATTTCAGTATAAAGGCGAAACTATAACATTCGACTGTGTGTATAATTCAATTCATGGCACTCCAGGCGAAGATGGACAAATGCCGGGGTATTGGGATTTGTTGGGTATTCCATATACAAGCTGTGGCGTGTTTGCTGGTTCGCTTACGTTCAATAAATATGCAACAAAAACATTTTTGAAGTCGTTTGGTGATGTTCCAACAGCCGATGCGGTATTGCTTCGTCCTTGGAACGAGATTAAAGTTGACGAGATTATTGAAAAAGTTGGTTTGCCTTGTTTTGTTAAGCCAAATAATGGTGGTTCAAGTTTCGGTGTGTCGAAAGTGAAAAAAGCAGAAGATATGATTCCTGCTATAAAAAAAGCGTTCAGTGAGGATAACGAGGTAATTATCGAACGCTTTGTGAAGGGTACCGAAGTTTCTGTTGGCGTGTATGAGATAGAAGACGGCGTTCACGTGTTGCCAATTACAGAAATTCGTACAAAAAACGAATTCTTCGACTATCAGGCAAAGTACGAAAGTGGCTATAGCGAAGAGGTTACACCAGCGGAATTGTCCGACGAAATTACTAAGGCTTGTAAGGCACAAACAGCAAAAATTTATAAATATTTGGGCTGTTTCGGTATTTGTCGTGTTGACTTTATTATCACTGAAGATGGCGTGCTGAATTTCTTGGAAATCAATACAAACCCAGGGATGAGCAAGGCCAGCATCGTGCCAAAACAAATGCGTGCCGAGGGCTTGAATGAAGCAAGTGTGTTCGCATCAATTATAGAACATTCGATGAAAAAAAATTCTTGAAGCTATGCTGCAAAATAGGGACACTATAATCGTCAATGCAGTGAAATAGGGAAGAATCAACACGTATAATTGAATTATCACAAATGCCTAAATGAAAGTGAATAACAATTATATTAAAGCGACAAATAAGACGTATATAAATTCCTTTTTTATATATTTGTGACTATAAATCATAAAACTCATTTTTATGAAAAAGATTATAACTATTGGTACTCTATTTTTTGTGTTACTTGGGGTAAATGTGAACGCTCAAATGATTTCATTTTCTGGACAGGTTGGATATGCTAATCCACAAGGAAATATATTTAAAGATGAAATTACGGGCGACAAATTGAGTTCTTTTGGACTCGGGTATGATTTTGACGTTTTATGGTGTTTCGACAGGTTCAACAATAAATTATCTGCAGGAATCACGTATGTAGGTAGTGCTTTATTTGGAAGTGAAAGTTCTGCTGGATTTGATATAGGACTGTACGGACTGTCACTGTACGGTGTTAAAGGTCATTATCGACTTCTTAATCCTGAAAAAAAAGTTAGTCCATACGCAGCATTGGGATTTGGACTTAGCCAATTTTCTACACCAGATATTTATTCTGGAGATGTTTTAGTGGCTGAAGGAAAATCGGCGTTTTCACTTGGCGTACGTCCTGAAATAGGTTTCGATTTAGGCGGATTTCAATTGTCTTTCGCATATTTTGTTCCTATGAAGTATAGCGTAAAGTCTGAGACAGGTGACTTTAAAGGTTCTGCCGGAACATTCTCAGTCTCTATTGGTTGGAGACAATATATTTCGTTCGGTAATCGTTCCTCTCGTACAAATGAATCTAATGTTTCTGAAGCACCAACTCGCGTAGAAAAACAACCTTCGGAATCAAAAGCAAAGGCGGAAAAGACGGCCAAAGAAAAAACTGTAAAAGAAAAAGCAACAAACGAAAAGACTACGAGCGAAAAGGCTTCAAAAAAAGCAAAACAAGAAACCGAACAAAGTGCAAAACAAGTATCTGCACCTGCAAATAATACTTCTACGCAAAGTGTTAGCATAGATGAACGTCGCCGTCGTGCAGAAGAAATAGAAAGACTTGAGGCTGAAGCAAAGGCTAAAGAACCAAAAGAAGAAATTCCTGTTACGAAATTTCCAGACATAAAAGTTGGTCAAACTACAATGTTTCGCGACAAAGGCCAATGGGGTATAGGAAAAATCGTTGAATTGGTTATCGCAGCCAGCGGCGAAAAAGCAGTGATAGAACTTCCTGATGGTACTAAGGTTGAACGATATTTGGAAGATATACAGGTAATCAAATAAGACGTTGTTCTTCATTTTCCCTGTGCAGACAATTAGAATGCACAAAGGGCATAGTTAATAGTTGAAAATTAATTGTCAATTGTGCGTTTGCATTTTTCAATTAATTTTTAACTAGTACTTGACAACTTTGTTTTAAATCTTTTGCTTCTAATCTTTTTCTTTTTTTTGAAAAATCATATTTTTGTGTCTGTAAAAAGCCAAACAATATGAAGAAGCAAAAAGATGTTAGTAAAAGCATTTGGTGGAGCGGTCAATGGCATTGACGCGCGCATCATTACGGTTGAAACCGATGTAGTTCCCGGTTTGAATTTTTATCTTGTCGGTTTGCCCGACAGTGCGGTAAAAGAAAGTCAGCAACGCATTGAGTCGGCGTTGCGGAGTAATGGTTATATATTGCCCGGTAAGAAAATCACCATAAATATGGCGCCTGCCGATATCCGTAAGGAAGGTACGGCTTACGACCTGACGTTGGCTATGGGTATTTTGGCAGCGTCGAAACAGATTTCGGCTGAAAAAATTGGTGATTACATCATTATGGGTGAGTTGTCGCTTGATGGTGGTGTGCATAGAATAAATGGTGCATTGTCTATGGCGATAGAAGCCCGTAAGTTTGGCTTTAAAGGTTTTATCTTACCAAAGGAAAATGCACGGGAGGCTGCGGTCGTTGATAATCTTGACGTGTATGGTGTGGAAAACATCAAGGAAGTAATAGATTTCTTTGAAGATGCTGCTCCGTTACAAAAAACTGAAATCAATACGCGCGAGGAGTTTTTTAAGCACGTGTCGAACTATACCTACGATTTTGCCGATGTGAAAGGTCAAGAGAATGTGAAACGTGCCTTGGAAATAGCTGCGGCTGGCGGTCATAATCTTATAATGGTCGGGCCTCCAGGAGCAGGAAAGACTATGCTTGCCAAACGTATTGTGTCAATTCTGCCTCCATTGACGTTGCACGAAGCGTTGGAAACGACAAAAATTCATTCCGTCGCAGGAAAATTGGGCGGACAGGTTTCGTTAATGACTGAACGTCCATTCCGCTCACCACACCATACAGTGAGCGACGTTGCATTGGTAGGTGGAGGAACGTATCCGCAGCCGGGAGAAATTTCGTTGGCGCACAATGGCGTGTTGTTTCTTGATGAATTGCCCGAATTCAAACGGCAGGTGCTTGAGGTGATGCGGCAACCGCTGGAAGACAGACATATCAATATTTCACGTGCAAAATTTACCGTTGACTATCCTGCAAGTTTTATGCTCATTGCTTCAATGAATCCTTGTCCTTGCGGTTATTATAATCATCCAGAAAAAGCGTGTGTGTGCAGTCCGGGTGCTGTGCAAAAATATTTGAATAGAATATCGGGACCGCTGTTGGATAGAATAGATCTGCACATAGAAGTCGTGCCAGTCCCGTTTGAGGAATTGGCCAGAAAGGCAACGGCAGAGTCTAGTTCTGTGATTCGTGAACGAGTGGTGAAATGCCGGGAGATACAGCATAAACGCTTTGAAGGTCTGCCGATTTATTGCAATGCGCAGATGGACTCAAAAATGTTACGGAAATATTGTGTTTTGGACGAAGAATGCAAAACTATTTTGAAAACTGCGATGGAAAAGTTGGGACTTTCAGCCCGCGCATACGACAGAATCATAAAAGTATCACGTACCATAGCCGATTTGGACGGTTCAGATCAAATAAAAACCCACCATTTGGCGGAAGCCATTCAGTTTAGAAGCCTTGATAGGGAACACTGGGCAGGATAGAAGAGGGTGTGATATAAGGGGGCGAAAAATTAATAGAGAATTGCTGTTTTTTTGCTATCTGTTTTATATATGTAGAAAAAGCATATCATCGTAAAAATACATTACTGCAAGGATTGTACGCTGCTTATAGTTTAATTTTGCTAATTTTATTGGATATAGTATATTTGAATTGTTAAAAGTGGAATTAAAAATTTTAAACTTAATCATAGCGTTTGCTATCGAATAAAATGAAAGATAAAAACGGTATAATGCGGGATTCTATTGATGCAGCCTTTCTTATGGAGGTAAAGAACATTGTTGAGCGAGGTCGTCAACAAGCATACGCTTCTGTAAGTCAGCTGATGATTGAAACCTATTGGAAAATAG